>JANOEQ010000140.1:0-39494 GCA_031441485.1 Chitinophagaceae bacterium | reverse complement strand
CGAAGTGCGTCGGGATTACGCATACAAGAGGGCCCCCCCCGTTGTCGTGAGAATGCTGAATAAATAAAAAAACCATGAAGGGTTGTGGTTCGTACCGTAGCAAGTCCGGTATTTGCAATTTGCAACGAACCATCGGCTCCTAAGAGCCGTCTCAAAGCTGTTTGTTTTTTGTAAGCAGTCGGTAGTTATAGACTACCTCTACCGCCTGCGGCTTTCAGCCTTGGCCCCTGAAATCAGGCCCAATCTTATACCAGCTTCTGAGAGGAGTTATGCAGGTATAGGGATTGCGGGAAAATATATTCTTTGAAGTCTATCGTAAATCCACTTCTTCCACCCCCGGATATTTCTTTTTGTCGAAGGTAAACTGGGCATCATCAATAGCCGTATTGGTCTTCATGGTGGTTACTGTGTAGGTATACCTGTTGCCTGCATTCTCCAGCACTTTGGTACTGTAAATTGTCTTTGCTGCTTTATCCACCTGCAGGTATACTTTATGAAAAGGTTTGCTCTTGTCAATAGGTGTCATTTCAATCTCCTGCATGGTTTTGGCGCCCACTTTTTTCTCGCCGTTAAGTATATACCGGAAGTCTTTGTCGTAGAAATTGGTAAAAAGTTTTTGCGGGGTAATCATTCCGCCGGAGGCATCCAGTTTGCTGATGGTAACTTCATTAGCCGATTTATCGTAATTCCAGACGGTGGTGCCGTTGCAAAAAATTTCCTGACCGCCAAAACTTACCCGGTACTTTGTTCCTTTCATCATCAGGGTGCCCGTCTTATTGCTCAGTGCTTTGCCGGCAGCGTTTTCCACTTTATAGGAAAAGCCGGCCTGTACGGTGGTAAATGTTTTAAACTTGATACTTACAGCATCCAGTATGGCTTTTGCTGCGGGGTCACTGGTCTGGGCCAAAACTGATAAAGAGGCTGCTGCCGCAAAGAGAGTAATGTATATTTTTTTCATTTACAGGATTTGTGTGGGCCCCCAACATCGCTGTGAAAGCGGGTAAAGGTAATTAATTACTGCCATACTACTTCGTTTCAACTACGTAGTTTGGCAGTATGACCGGCAATGAGTATACCGGGTTGCAATACCCGCCATTTCTTAACATGCTGCTAACGGATTATCCCAATGCATCGAGGTGCTGCTACCTATCCAGTTCAGACTTCCCCCTGAAGAGACTGTCTCAAAAGTCATTTTAGAAGCAGTCCACCAAGGCCACGAAGAACACAATACAGTAATAATCAATCTCATCATTTTTCTTTGTGTCTTTGAGGCAATCACTTTTGAGACAGCCTCCTTATTACCCTAAATTTATAAGATGCTCCTGCAATTCCATGTCTGTCTTAATAAGGACATCTCTTGCTTTGCTGCCCTGGTTGGGCCCTACTATTCCGGCCGCTTCTAACTGGTCCATCAACCGCCCGGCCCTGTTGTACCCCAGTTTCATACGGCGCTGCAATAAAGAAGTGGACCCTATCTGGTTTTGCACTATCAGTCTTGCAGCATCGTCAAATAAAGAATCCCTGTCAGACAAATCAAAATCCTTGCCTTCCAGTTCTTTCTCATCAATATATTCCGGCAGTAAGAAGGTTTCTGCAGGGCCCCTTTGCTTATAGATAAATTCAACTACTTTTTCCACCTCCGGTGTATCAACAAATGCACATTGCAAACGTGTTAGCTCGCCATGATGGGAAATAAGCATATCCCCTTTACCGATCAACTGTTCTGCACCGCCAGTATCCAAAATAGTTCTTGAATCAATTTTGGAAGAGACTTTAAAGGCAATCCTTGATGGGAAATTGGCTTTGATGGTACCTGTGATAATGTTTACAGACGGACGTTGCGTGGCAATGATAAGATGGATACCTACCGCCCGTGCCAATTGTGCCAACCGTGCTATCGGCATTTCAATTTCTTTACCTGCTGTCATAATAAGATCAGCAAATTCATCTATTACCAATACAATGAAAGGAAGGAACTGGTGGCCTTTTTGCGGGTTCAGTTTACGTTTGATGAATTTTTCGTTGTATTCTTTTATATTCCTGGCGCCCGCTTCTTTCAACAGATCGTACCGGTTATCCATTTCAATACAAAGGGCATTGAGGGTATGCACCACTTTTTTTGTATCAGTTATAATTGCATCCTCTTCACCGGGCAGCTTTGCCAGAAAATGTTTTTCAATATGCCTGTAAACACTGAGCTCCACTTTCTTGGGGTCAATCAATACCAGTTTTAGCTGCGAAGGATGTTTTTTGTATAATAATGAAACAAGAATGGCATTTAATCCAACAGATTTGCCCTGGCCGGTGGCACCGGCCATCAGCAAGTGCGGCATGGAGGTAAGGTCAACAATAAAATTCTCATTGTCAATCTTTTTTCCAACAGCAATTGGCAAACTATGGGGGCTGTTCTGAAATTTTTCTGATTCAAGCAATGTTTTCATGCTCACCACCGTTTTCTTCACGTTGGGTACTTCAATACCGATGGTTCCCTTGCCGGGAATTGGCGCAATAATACGAATTCCCAATGCGGCAAGGCTCAATGCAATATCATCTTCCAGGTTTTTAATTTTAGATATCCGGACACCGGCAGCAGGAACAATTTCGTATAATGTTACCGTGGGACCAACCGTGGCGCTTATTTTTTGGATATCAATAGAATAATTTCTCAGTGTGGAAATGATCTGGTTCTTATTATTCTCCAGTTCATTGGCATCCTGGATAATTTTTTCACTGCCATGCGTTTCCAGCAGGCCGAGAGTGGGATATTTATAATCCCTCAGGTCAAGTGTAGGCTCATACGGCGGCAGGTTTTCCACCGCAGACAGTTCCTCTTCTTCCATTTTTTCAGGTACGGCTTTTATCTCCAGTTCCAGCGATTCATCCGTTTTCCCCGATACCGGTTTTTCTTTTACCCGGGGAATAATTTCTTCTGCATCACCTTCAACCTGCATATTAAATTCATGGGTATGCAGAATTTCATTTACCACTTCTTTTTCAGGGGTGGTTTGATTTTGTTCTATCCGTTCCACCATTTCTTCCGCTGATTCATTCTTTTCTATCATTTTAAAATCATGCAACTGTATTTCATCCGGGAAATTGATCTGTATACCTCCATCCTGTTTCAATGAATTACCAGTGGCATCGGTGGTTGCCTTTTCACTATATAAATCGTTGACGCTTTTACTGGATGCTGCTGTAACCGGTATTACCGTTTCACTATTCTCAAGGGACTCTCCGGCCGCATCTTCAACGGCTGTTTTTTTCTGCGGAAAATTAAACGCAGGATTGAACTGCCAGATAAAATAACCCAGGGCCAGTAATAATAATACAGCGGCGGTACCAAATGTACCCAACACACCTGTAAGTTTATTACTTATCATATTACCCACTCCGCCCCCAAAGGAGAAGCCACTGTTGCCAAATATAAATGCCAGTGAAACGGATAAAACAAGCAGGCCCAATGTAACATACTTGAGATTGCGCCAGATAGAAAAAACACGGCGGCTGAATAATAGATTAACCCCCACCACAAAAAAGAAAGTGCAAATTAGAAAAGAGGCAATACCAAATGCTTTGAATATAAAAAAATGAGAGGACACGGCGCCAAAACGGCCTAATAAATTATTTACCGATTTATCATTATCCAGCAAGGCGCCCATACCCTGTTGTGCAATATCCATGTCTTCTTTCCAGGTAAACAGGTAGGAAGCAAAGGATATAAACAGGAATATAGAAAGCAGTAAAAAAACAGCGCCAATAATCTTCCAGGTCCGCTCATCCCGGGCAATAGATTTCAGGTCAGTCTTTTCTTCCTTTTCGGCCCGAAAGGGGGTAACACCGGATGCAGCAGGTTTTTTCTCAGGACTTTTCTTCGTCTTCTTTTTCAGCTTATTAGCCATGGCAGCAAAGATACTATTTCAGCCATTTCCGATTCAATATTAACGGTGGATGATATGGAAATTTTAAAAATCATCCGGCAAACACAAAGAACGCATAGAGTATCTGCTTAAATTTCCGGCCATGGCAGCGGCAGAGACGTGAAACTGCCTAAAATTACCGGAAAGTGGTATGTCCAAAGCTGGCATAAGCAAAACCTATGTATTACATTTGGCAGATAAGGATAATCCTTTTCATGCATAGAAAGACCTGTAAATGTTTTTTTTCACTTTTGGCCACCTGCCTGCTGGCAGTGGTAATGACTTCCTACTCGCAGGATAGCCTGGTGAACAGTTACACAGATATCAGTAAGGTAATCTTTGTAAAGCCAGTCAGTAAAACAGTACGTTCCGCCTTTATTCCCAAATCTTTTCAACTTGAAACTGATTTTATCAAACTGAAACTACAGCCGGGTATTGTTTATAAAAGTGTAATCCCCAATAAGTTTGTTACTCAGCAGCTCCTGCTGCAGTTCAATGTACAAAACAGTGCCGATTCAGGTATTACCATCTGTTTTTTCCCCGGATTTTATTATAACAAAATACAACTGTACCAGCTGGAGGGCAATGTGCTGAAAAAAATACCTGCCCTTTTGCCCAATAACCCCGACAGTGCCGGCTTCAGGCTGTTTACCGTGGCAGCCGGGGATTCTGTGACTATTGTGGCCCAACTGGGTTTTATTAAAACCTATATCAATACGATCCGCCCCCGGCTGATCAATGCAGCACAAACAGATGTCTTTATCTCCTCATTGCGGAGCGATCATAATAATCTTCAATTGGTAACCTATGTATTTTGCGGCCTGTTGCTGATGATGATCCTGTTTTCTATGTCCAATTTTCTGCAGGGCGCCAACCGGGAATTTTTGTATTACTCGGGCTATGTTTTTTTCCTGGGCGGAATGCTTTTTGCGAAAGCCCTGTTTGATTTTCATGCCAGTGCCATCAGTTTTTTTATTGAAAGCTATCTCGATTTCATCATGCAATGCCTGGGCATTATGTTTTACATGATCTTTATGCAGAAATTCCTTGATACCAGGCAAAAACATCCTTTTCTTTATAAACTATACACCGGTGGTATCATTTTACTTGCCACTGCCATGCTTGCTTACAGCTTTCTTCATTATTTCACTGATAATTTCCCGCTGCAAAATATGGTGGAGAATGCCACAAAAGTGTTGCTGCTTGTAATGGTGCTCATATTCCTGGTGTACAGTATCCGGCGCTGGAATGATGTGTTGCTCCGCTTTCTTTTTTGGGGAAACGGGCTGCTGTTTATTTTCTCCCTTATCTCCCAAATAGCGGTACTGCAGGAAGGCTTCTTTAAAAAACTGCCCGGTATATTCAGTTCCGCATTATTTTATTATGAAATGGGATTGTTTCTGGAACTGGTACTCTTTATGGCCGGGCTGAACTATAAAAACAGGCGCCGCCTTATTGCGCAAACAAAGGAACGGGAATCGCTAAAGGCACAAAACCAACTGCAGGAAATTGAAAAAGAGCTGGCGGTTTTAAAAGCACAGCAGCAGGAACGGGAACGTATTTCTGCTGACATGCATGATGAACTGGGAGCGGGCATGACGGCCATCCGGCTGATGAGTGAAATAGCCCGTAACAAGATGAAAGAAAATACACCGGTGGAAATTGACAGGATATCTTCATCAGCCAATGAAGTGCTGAATAAAATGAATGCCATTATCTGGAGTATGAACAGTGGTAATGATTCAGCAGACAACCTTATTTCCTATATCCGTTCCTATGCGTACGAATATTTTGAGAACACACCAATTGACTGTAAAGTGATTTCACCGGAACAAATCCCTGTCATTCAACTGAGCGGCGATAAACGACGGAATATTTTTTTATGTGTGAAAGAAAGTTTGAACAATGCATTGAAACATTCAAAAGCGTCGCTGATCACCATTACGTTAACTGCCGGTGATGAACTGAACGTTACCATTGCCGACAATGGCGTTGGAATCGATTTAGAAAAAATAAGGCAGTTTGGCAACGGCCTCAAGAATATTGGCCGGAGAATGGAGAGTATTAGCGGCAGTTTTCACATCGAAAAAAATAACGGAACTATTACCACATTGCGGTTGCCTCTCTGATCATTTATTTTTGAGTACTGCCAGCAATAAAAGCAACCAGCCTGCAATAAAAAAAAGTCCTCCAAGCGGTGTAACGGGGCCAACAAACCGCACCGCCGCACTTCCCTGAATTTTTAAAAAGGTAAGCAGGTACAATGATCCGCTGAAAAGCAGTATACCGGTAATAAATGAAATGGCGGCCCACTTGAGATAGCGGCCTGCAAATTTTTCAAACAACATACCCACGGCCAGCAATGCCAGCGCATGGTACATTTGGTATTGCACACCTGTCTGGTAGCCATGCAGTATCTTTTCATCAGTAGTAACCCTTTCCAGTCCATGTGCACCAAATGCACCGAGGGCAACAGCTACACCGCCAAGGATGGCAGCAGTGGCCAGGTAATTTTTATGCATGAAATATTTTTGCAATTAATTGTTCCAGCTGAACAGGATGTTCATCCACAGTAAGCATGGCCTGTTCGTAATATATTTTCCGGTCGGCAAATTTTTTGTTGATAAAGCCTTTCAGCTGGTCGTCCGACAAATCCCGGATCAATGGTCTTTTCTCTTTTTCTTTTACCAGTCTTTCAAATAATGTTTCCAGCGGTGTATTGATCCATACCGTGGTACCCAGCTGGTTCATGTAATCAATATTATTAAAATAGCAGGGTGAACCACCGCCGCAGCCCATCACAAAATTTTCGTGGCTTTCGGTGATAATGTATAACACCTCCTTTTCCATCAGCCGGAATTGCTCCTCTCCATCCTGTGCAAAGATGTCGGGGATAGATTTACCGGCATGTTCAGTTACCTGTTCGTCCAGGTCAAAAAACGGGATGCCGAGTTTTTCGCTCAGTAAGCGTCCCCAGTGTGTTTTGCCGGAGCCCATAAAGCCTATGAGGAAGATTCTCATTTTATTGTAATGTGATAAATTTGGAAATGTACCTGCACCTCATTTTCATATTTATCACATCTTCATATTTCCACATTTTACTTAAACGCATTAAACCCTGTCACATCCATACCCGTTATCAGCAAATGAATATCATGCGTGCCTTCATAAGTGATCACACTTTCGAGGTTCATCATGTGGCGCATTACGGGGTATTCACCGGTGATACCCATGCCGCCGAGCATTTGCCTTGCATCCCTGCAGATATTCGCGGCTACTTCGCAGGCATTGCGCTTGGCCATACTTACCTGTTGCGGTGTTACTTTTCCTTCATTCATCAATACACCAAGACGCCAGTTCAATAATTGTGCTTTGGTGATTTCTGTTACCATTTCTGCCAGTTTCTTTTGCTGCAACTGGAAGGCACCGATCGGTTTACCAAACTGTTCTCTTTCTTTAGAATAACGTAAGGCCGTATCATAACAATCCATCGCCGCACCAATTGCGCCCCAGGCTATTCCATATCTTGCTTTGGTAAGACAACCGAGCGGCCCTTTTAATCCTTTTACATTGGGGAGAATATTTTCTTTAGGCACTTTTACATTATCAAACACCAATTCGCCGGTGGCGGAAGCCCGCAGGCTCCATTTGCCATGCGTGGTGGGTGTGCTGAATCCTTCCATTCCCCTTTCCACTATTATTCCCTTTATTTCCCCAGCATCATTTTTGCCCCATACTACTGCCACTTGTGAAAAAGGTGCATTGCTGATCCACATTTTAGCGCCATTCAATATCACATGGTCGCCTGTATCTTTGAAATTGGTGAGCATACTGCTGGGATCGCTTCCATGATCCGGTTCTGTAAGTCCAAAACAACCGAGCCATTCACCACTGGCCAGCTTGGGTAAATATTTTTTGCGTTGCTCTTCACTGCCGTATTGATATATTGGAAACATGACCAATGACCCCTGCACGGAGGCGGTGGAACGAACACCGCTGTCTCCCCTTTCCAGCTCCTGCATCATGAGCCCATAAGAAATATAATCGAGTCCCCCTCCGCCATATTCAATAGGAATAGTAGGGCCGAAGCAACCCAGATCGCCCAATTGCTTTACAATATGCCGGGGGAATTCTGCTTTTTGTGCATAATCCTCTATAATGGGTGAAATTTCCTTCTTTACATAACTGCGAACGGAATCACGGATGAGTTTATGTTCTTCGGTTAGTAATTCATCCACGCCAAAATAATCGGGACTGGTAAAAAGGTCTGTACGGGCCGCCATCGTTAAGTCAGGTTTTTATTTTAGATTTTTGATTGCTGATTTTTCCGTTGCGAAGGTAAGGAATAAACCGGTGAGCCCCTATCGGCGAAAGCAGAGCGTTTCCAGTATTCAAGCCGCTAATATTGCCCATAGTTCTACCCTTTATACTTATTTTCCCCCGGTCATACAAGAATCGTTTACAATTTTTAGCGGAAAGTTACTTTTCGTGCAACAAAAGAACAATCCCTGCGTACTTTAATTAAAACCAGCTGATTGGACCTGACAGCAACTATTTATTATGATGCGTTGGTAGCTAAATGCAAGCAAGGCGACAGGCACAGTTATGAACTGCTGTACCGGCAATACGCCAAAGCAATGTTTAATACCAGCATCCGGATTGTGAACAATACTGCCGATGCAGAAGATGTGCTGCAGGAAGCCTTTGCCGCAGCTTTTCAACTGGAGAGTTTTGATTATTCATCCACTTTTGGCGCCTGGCTGAAACGGATCGTTATCAATAAATCCATTGATGTGCTGCGCAGGCGAAACCTGGTGGTGGTGGAAATGAATGAATCAGCTTTTCAAACACTGACTGATACTGAGCCGGTGGATGAAGAACAGATACAATTAAAAGCGAATGAAATTATAAAGGCGATGATTTTATTGCCAGGTGGTTACCGCACCGTACTGAGCCTGTATCTATTTGAAGGGTATGATTATGAAGAGATCAGTGAAATAATGAATATATCAGCAACCACTGTGCGAACGCAATACCATAGAGGCAAGCAAAAACTATTGCAGTTGTTACAAAAAGATGCAGCGACCCTGATGGAACCACATAGAAAGATAGATACATAGAAATACACACATAGTTTTTTATCATTAGCCCTATGCCTGTATTCCTTATGATTTCTATGAACTACCCCGGATAGCCGGGACAAGTTGTGGTTCAATCATCTGCAAAAGCAATTTTAAAATAAAACTCGCCAGCTATCGGGTGAGTCACTATCCAAAAAAGGGTACACCATGACAGACAAACTGAAACAGTATATTGATGAACACCGGGGGCTGTTTGATACAGAAGTACCGGACCAACAACTGTTCAAAAGTATACAGGAACAATTGCCGGGAAATACACCTGTAAAGTCTTTTCAATGGAATACATGGAAAATGGTTGCTGCAGCAGTGGCCGTACTCTTTATTGCTTCGGCTGTATATTTTCTGCTTCCAAAAAATGGTAAAGCGGAATCTCCCGTTGCCAGAGAAGTACCCCCTGCCCATACTGATAATGGGGCCATCAACGAGCCGCTATATGCCAAACAGATCATTCAGTTCCGGGAAGTGATCGGGCTGCAGCAAAGCGAATTAAAAAAACTGGAGAAAGACTACCCGCAATTATACCATCAGTTTGTAACAGACATCAATGAATTGGACAGTTCTTATCAATCCTTAAAAATAAAACTGCAGGCAATCCCAAACCGGGAAATGCTGCTGGAAGCCATGATTCAGAATTTGCAGCTGCAGAGCGAATTACTGAACAGGCAATTATTAATCATTAAAGAAATAAAACAACAATCTAAAAGTTATGAAAAAAATACTATTTAATACAGCCCTGCTGTTAGCAGCTGTGCTGACTGTGGTTACCACAACGGCACAGGATAAAGAAAAAACGGAGCCGAAGTATAAAAAAACAAAATCTTATTCCAAATCGTATAACCTTGGAGGCAGTGACAAGGTAAACCTGTCAAACCAGTTTGGTGAAATGAAGCTGGTGACATGGGATAAGAATGAAATAAAAGTGGAGGTGAGCATTACCGGCAAATCGGATGATGAACAACGGGCCCAGCAAATCCTTGATCGTATTTCCATTACTGACGGAAAAGATGGCAATACGGTTTCTTTCAAAACAAAGTTTGCAGATGAGAAACAACACTGGGATAATGACGGTAAGAAAGGACACCGCAATGAAGGCATGGAAATCAATTACCTGGTTTATCTTCCATCAGGCACTACACTGAAGGCGGACAACCAATTTGGCAAAATGATCGTTCCTGATTATAGCGGAGCGGCAGAATTGACAAGCAAGTTCGGTTCTTTAACAGCCGGAAAGATCAGCAATGCTAAAGAAGTAACGGTGGAATTTGGCAAAGCAGATATTGAACATATTAACGGGGGCAGGCTCAATATCAAGTTTTCACAGGGGCTGGTAAAAAAACTCAGTGGAGATATAAAATCAGATCTTGAATTTTCGCAGGTAAAGCTGGAGATTGATAACGATGCAAAAAACCTGGACATCAGCAATTCTTATTCCACCGTGTACCTTGACCTGGATAAAAGCCTTTCCGCCACTTACGACATCAGCACTTCACATGGTAATTTTTCCAATAAATCTGATTTTACCATTAAAAAGCAGGGCGATGATGATGATCACGGCTACGGGCCCCGCTTCAACGAAAAGTATACCGGTACTTCCGGTGGAGGAAGCTGCAAAATAAAAGTACGTTCCAGCTTTGGGGGAATTATTGCCGGGCATAATATGCAGGTGGACCTGTCTGAAAAAAAGAAACCGAAGCCAACGAAAACAATTTAACAGTCATGAAAAATGTAAAAGAAGGGCCCGGAAACGGGCCTTTTCTTTATTTAAAAATTTTCCCAAGATATATTTTCATTTCATTGCTGTATTGCTGGGCCACGTTTTTAGCAGCGTCTGCAAAATCTTCTCCATCTGATGCATAAATAATAGCCCGGCTTGCATTTACTAATATGCCGCAATCCTTATTCATGGCTTTCTCCGAAATTTCTTTTAAACTACCGCCCTGTGCTCCCACTCCCGGTACTAAATAAAAATGATCAGGGGTCAGTTTACGGATATTGGTAAATGAATCTGCCTGTGTGGCGCCCACTACAAACATCAGATTTTCGGGTGTACCCCATTCAGTAACTGTTTTCATTACTTTTTCATACAGCAATCCATCACCTGCCTGTTGCAATTCAAAGTCTTTTGCACCTGTATTGGAAGTTAATCCTAAGACGATGGCCCATTTACCTTCATATTGCAAAAAAGGCTTTACACTATCCTCTCCCATATAGGGTGCTACAGTTACTGAATCAAAAGGCAGGGCTTCAAAAAATGCTTTAGCGTATTGATCAGAGGTATTGCCAATATCACCCCGCTTGGCATCTGCTATTTTAAAATGCTCATCACCGATATAATGAACCGTTTTCTCCATTGCTTCCCAGCCCTTCACTCCCAATGCTTCATAAAAAGCGGTATTGATTTTATAGCTTACACAAAGATCTTTTGTGGCATCAATAATAGCTTTATTGAAAGAGTATACCGGATCAGGCTCAGCTAAGAGATGCTTGGGGATTTTGGTGATGTCAGTATCCAGTCCAACACAGAGACAGGATTGTTTCTTTTTGATTTGGTTAATGAGTTGCTGACGGGTCATAAAGACGAAGTTAATTGGTTTATTGGTCTATTAGTTTATTGGTTTATTGGTTTATTAGGGAAACCCTATTGAGTGTAAAGTCTTATTGAACAATAATACTCCCCCAAATTAACTAATAGACCAATCAACTAATTAACCTCCCCATCACCATTGTTACTACTTCCTCACTCTCCCATCTCGTTTCTATGTCCGGTATCTTCATTACTTCCTGCATGATGGCTTCCTGTCTTTGTCCTCTTTGCAATGCTTCTGAATAGCGGATATGCGGACTGAATGTAACCTGCGAGTAAGCCGGTATCCATTTGTCAGGATATCTTTCATGAAGCCTCGCTTCTATCTTTTTTTGCAGCAGGAATTTCGGATCGGCGGTTTTGTCCCGCATTTCGGTAAAATTATTAATGGCCAAATCAGCAATGGCATCGCCATCCGGTTTGCGGAGTGTTTGGTATTGCTCCAGTATGGTGTGCCAATCATCTCCATTTTGCTCAATCAGTTCATCGAGTATACGGCAATCTTCAAAGCCACAATTCATACCCTGCCCGAAGAAAGGAACAATGGCGTGGGCCGCATCGCCGATCAATGCAAATTTATCTTCCCGTATCCAGGGAAAACATTTTACCGTTACCAATGAAGAAGTGGGGTTGGCAAAAAATTCGTTTATATAATCCGGCATCAGCGGTACAGCATCGGGAAAAGTTTTTTCAAAAAAATCTTTTACTTTTTCTTCCGTAGTAAGTTTAGAGAATGATGCTTCACCTTCGAAAGGAAAGAACAATGTACAGGTAAATGTTTTATCCAAATTGGGCAATGCAATGAGCATATAATCTTTGCGGGGCCAGATATGCAATGCATTTACTTCCATGGCAAAATCACCGGCAGCAGTGGGTGGAATAGTGAGTTCCTTATATCCGCAGTCAATATAATACTGCTGATAGTTAAATTTTTCATGCTGCAGTTGGTGCTGCAATCTTGCAGCAGAAAAAGCGCCATCGGAGGCAAACAGCAATTCAAATTTTGTGGTCAGGTATTCCAGATTCGACAATTCGAAACCGGCTGTATTTTTAGTCCAGTCGATAGCAGCACATTTGCTGTGAAACTGAATCTTCACGCCCTGCTCTTCTGCCAGGTCCATCAGTTCCATATTCAATGTAGCTCTTGAAACGGAATTAATATATTGGCCTTCTTTCCCATAAGGTTGAAAGGCGGTGGTCCCATCCAAATTATGGATATAACGCCCATGCATCGGGATAGATATTTTTTTTATTGCTGAGGCAAGCCCCACTTTTTCCAATGCCAGCAGGCCCCTGTCACTTAAGGCAAGGTTAATAGAACGGCCGGCGCTCATTTTTTCTTTACGCATATCATTGCGGCGTTCATAAATAGTTACCTTATGCCCACGTTTAGACAAATAAATGGAAAGCAGTGAACCAACCAATCCTGCACCCACTATCGTAATATTTTTTTTCATTATTGCTGGTTTACCGGTTTATTAGTTAATTGGTTAATTGGTTTATTGGTTTATTGGTTAATTGGTTAATTGGTTAATTGGTTTATTGGTTTATTGGTTTATTGGTTAATTAGTTTCTTGCTCTGCCAAGATGCTAATTGTTTTATATGAGTCTTTAAATTGCGGGTTCCCCCAATAAACCAATTAACTAATAAACTAATTAACTAATTAACTGAGTTATTATCTCCCCAAACCTCCATACATCTTCAAAAGTATTGTATAACGGTACCGGCGCTACCCGTATCACATTCGGTTCTCTCCAGTCTGCAATTACTCCCTGCTGTATCAATTCATCAAAAATCTCCCTTCCTTTTTTTAGCATCCGCATGGACACCTGGCAGCCTCTTTCATTTTCCCCTGCAGGGGTAATAACTTCAATAATTTTTGCAGGCTGCCTGCTGTTAATATCATTCAGTATATAATGCAAATAACCGGATAATTCTTTTCTTTTTTTATGAAGTTGGTCAATACCCGCTTCTTCAAAAATATCCAGGGCTGCTTTGTGGGCTGCCATAGAAAGTACAGGCGCATTGCTTACTTGCCAGCCCTCTGCAGTAGGTATGGCATCAAATCCTTTTTCCATTTTAAACCGGGCCTCTTTTTTATACCCCCACCATCCGGCAAAGCGTGGCAATTCTTTATTGGTCACATGCTTTTCGTGTATGTATGCACCAGCCACCCCACCCGGGCCACTGTTTAAATATTTATAGGAGCACCAGCAGGCAAAGTCGGCTTCCCATTCATGTAAATGCAATTCCACATTGCCGGCAGCATGTGCCAGGTCAAACCCTGCATAAGCACCTGCCGCATGTGTGGCTTCAGTAATCGCTTTCATATCAAACAACTGACCGGTGTAATAGTTGACACCGCCAAACACCACCGCTGCCACACTATCCCCATGCTCTTGTATTGTGGTAATAATATCTTCTGTACGCAATGTATGTTCCCCTTCTCTTGGCGCTATTTCAATCACTGCATCACCGGGGTTGAATCCATGATATTTTGCCTGTGTTTCAAATGCATACTGGTCCGAAGGGAATGCCCTGGCTTCACAAATAATTTTATACCGCTGTGGCGTGGGCCGGTAAAAAGTAACCAGCAATAAATGCAGGTTCACGGTCAACTGGTTCATCACCACCACCTCGTTTTCTTTGCAACCTATAATTTTCGATAATTGCCGGGGAAATATTTCATGATAAGGCATCCAGGGATTTTTGGCCTGAAAATGTCCTTCCACTCCAAGAGAAGCCCAATCATCTAATTCCTGTTGTACATATTTCGAGGTGGTTTTAGCCTGCAGCCCCAGGGAATTACCAGTAAGGTAAATGCAATCCTTTGCATTGTGCTGTGGAATGAAAAATTTTTCCCTGAAATTTTTTAATGGGTCATCATGGTCCGATTGCCTGGCGAAGGCTAAATTATTTTGGTAATTCATTTCTTATTCTTTTCTCCAGGCTAAAGCCTGGAGCTAATCATTAAATATTTAGGGTTTCTTTATTCCTGATAGAGCTTTAGCCCCCTCCTATCTATCCAGTCAATCAACCGTAGCTATTACTTTTAATTCTATTGCAATCGCTGTTGGCAAACTCTTTACCTCTACGGTTGTTCTGCATGCCTGCACAGGAGTAAAGTATTCTGCATATATCTTATTATAAACAGGAAAATCAGTTTTCATATTAGTAAGAAATACCGTAACGTCTATTATCTTGTCCCAACTGCTGCCGCTGGCTTCCAGCACTGCTTTTATATTGGCAAATACAGAATGGCATTCGGCTGCTATATCATACTTAATAATATTCCCTGCTGCATCAAGTTCTAATCCGGGAATAGAATTGTCTTTTGGATTTCTCGGGCCAATACCTGAAAGAAACAATAAGTTTCCCACCTTCCTTGCATGAGGGTAAGCACCGAGAGGCGTGGAGGCATTGCCTGTTTTTATGATCTCATTCATTTATTATTTTTTTGAAGCCCGGGCTTAGTTCCGGGATAAATCATTTCATAGTTGAATACACACATTCTTCGCCTCTGTAAAAAAACGCAATGCCTCCCATCCGCCCTCCCTGCCCACTCCACTATTCTTTACTCCACCGAAAGGGGTTCGCAGGTCACGCAGCAGCCAGCAATTGATCCAGATAATACCACTTTCTACTTTGGCAGCCATTCGGTTTGCTTTTGAAATATCCTGTGTCCATATAGTGGCAGCCAATCCGTATTGTGTGGCATTGGCCAAATGGAGGGCTTCTTCTTCTGTTTTAAAAGACTGTAATGTTACCACCGGTCCAAAAATTTCTTCCCGGTTGGTCTGGCAATTGGGCCCTAATCCTTCAATGACGGTGGGCTGAATAAAATACCCCTCAGTACACCGTCCCGCCACTTCCACATGACGGCCACCGCAAAGTATCTTTCCCCCTTCCTGTTTGGCAGTATCCATACAACGCAGTATTTTTTCATAATGCACTTTACTTACAATGGCGCCTTGCCTGGAAGATGGTTCCAGGGGATCGCCAACTGTCAGTTTTTTTGTTTGCTCAATAAATGCGGCTTTGAATTTTTCGTATATAGTTTCTTCAATCAATATCCTGCTGCCGCATAAACATATTTCTCCCTGGTTGGAAAAAGAAGAACGGATCGTTTCTGTCATCATTTTTTCCCAGTTACAGTCTGCAAAAATAATAGCCGGGTTTTTACCGCCCAATTCCAGCGACAGCTTTTTAAATTTTGGAGCCGCAATAGAAGCAATACGTTCACCTGCCCGGGTACTGCCGGTAAATGATATAGCTTTTATTTCGGGATGTGATACGATTGCTTCACCTGCACCGTGGCCGGTACCATGTACAATATTCAGCACTCCGGCTGGTAATCCTGCTTCCTTACAAATTTTTGCCAATAAAAAAGCCGTGACCGGTGTTACTTCAGATGGCTTGGCGATCACACAATTTCCTGCTGCCAATGCCGGAGCTATTTTCCAGGTAAATAAATACAGGGGCAAATTCCAGGGAGAGATACAACCGACGATACCAATGGGCTGACGCAGCGTATAGTTCACGGCTTTGTCTTCCATATTATGACTCTCGGTGGCAAAGTGCATGATGCCGGTGGCAAAGAACCGGAAATTGGCAGAAGCCCTTGGTATATCCACCAGTGTACTTAACCAAAGTGGTTTGCCGTTATCATTCGTTTCTGCCAAAGCTAATTCATCGAGGTTCTCATCTATCAGTTCAGCTATACGGTTCAATATCTTAAACCGTTCTTCCACCGGACTGATACTCCATTGAGGAAACGCTTTTTTAGCAGCATTAACGGCCGCATCAATATCTTTTTTATGAGAGTCAGGAATCTGGCCATATACTTGACCGGTGGCAGGGTTGGTATTGTCGATAAAATTGCCACTCAGGGGACCAATTAAATTTCCTCCAATATAGTTTTCTAAATGATATGGTATTTCGAGTTTGATGGGTTTACTGGTTTATTGGTTTATTGGTTAATTAGTTAATTAGTTAATTGGTTAATTAGTTTATTAGTTAATTGGTTAATTAGTTTATTAGTTAATTGGTTTATTAGGGGGTATCCTTTTATTTGTGGTTGTGTTTAACAGTTTGGAAATGCTTTTTGGGTAACAGCGAAATACATTATTTGGGGTTGTGTTTGGCTGATTTGGAAACAAATTTAATGTAGGCATTGAGTTTTACAAGAATAATTTCCGCTTTGGCCAATAAATCATCGCATTTTGCCTCGCTGATAATGTTTCTCCTCTTACACTTTTGCAGCCATGATTTTGTTTCCTGCAATGATCCCCGGGAATAAAAATAGAACTGCTTACTTTCCTTGTAATAATACCTGCCATAGCCTTCTGCGATATTAGCCGAAACAGAATCGGAAGAACGTGCCAACTGTTTCCCAATCGTATCCTTCTTAAAAAAATCCCAGGCTATTACAATATTCCAAATCTCATCGGAAAGCAATTCTGCAATTCCATATACTTCCAGTTTTTCCAGCGTATAATCCATCCTTTTTAAATTTAATAGTTAAGAATTTAATTACTATCTTACTAAAAGGACTCCCCCTAATTAACCAATTAACTAATAAACCAATAAACTATATACTCCCCGTTCTCCCCCCATCCACAGGAATACTTACGCCATTAACATACGATGCAGCAGGCGATGCTAAAAATGCTGCCACAGCCGCCACTTCTGAAGCATCTGCAAACCGTTTCATCGGCACTTCCTCCATCATATTCTTTTCTACTATATCAACAAGTGTATTTCCTTTCTTAGCAATATTGTCAATGAGTGTAGTTAATCTTTGTGTAGTCGTAAACCCAGGCAATACATTATTCACAGTGATATTAAACTGTCCCAGTTCATTCGCCATTGTTTTTGCCCAACTGGCCACTGCTCCGCGGATAGTATTGGAAACACCCAGGTTCTTCAACGGAATTTTTACTGATGTGGAAATAATATTAATAATACGGCCGTATCCATCTTTCTTCATCGAGGGGATACAGGCTTTTGCCAAAATATGATTGCAGATCAGATGCTGGTTGAATGTATTGAGGAAGGCTTCCTCCGTTGCTTCAGTAATCGGACCGGCAGCCGGGCCCCCCGTATTATTTACGAGGATATGGACGGTGTGTTTAGCCGTATAGGCTTCAATTGTTTTTTTCAATTCTTCCGGTTGGCTGAAATCCGCAACCAAATACCCGTGCTGCTGCCGCAACTGTGTATCCAATGTGCGAACCGCCGAACGCAGTGCTTCTTCATTACGGGCCAGCAGGGTGCAGTTGGCCCCCAGCAAAGCCAGTTCCTCAGCAATGGCCAGACCAATGCCCTGGGTGCTGCCGCAAACAATTGCGTTTTTTCCTTCCAAAGACAGATTCATATAGTCAAACCTACGGTAAAAAGTTGTAATTTTTGCGCATCAAAAAAAAGCTGAACAGAATTACCGCAGGTGCAAGAGTCCGCCGATTGGCGGAAGCGACGGTGAATAAAATTTCTTAAGCCGAAAAAAAATAACCATAAAATTAAATAGCTATGCCTGTCATCGCCCCCTTCAATCTCAAACAATGGATCAACGACAACCGTGACCTGCTGAAACCACCGGTTGGTAACCAATGTGTGTATAAAGACGCTGAAAACTTTATCGTCATGGTGGTGGGCGGGCCCAATGCCCGGAAGGATTATCACTTCAATGAAACCGAAGAACTGTATTATCAGGTGGAGGGTGACATTGTAGTAAAAATAATTGACAATGGCGAATTCAAAGACATTCCCATTAAGGAAGGAGAAATTTTTTTGCTGCCGCCCAAAACACCCCATTCCCCACAGCGTGGTCCCGGTACTGTAGGATTAGTAATTGAAAAGAAAAGAGAGTCTGAAGATGATGGCTTTCTCTGGTTTTGCGAAAAATGCGGTAACAAATTATACGAAGAAACTTTGCATGTGGATGATATTGTAAAACAATTGCCGCCTGTGATGAACCGCTTCTGGGAAGATATGATGCACCGGACTTGTGAAAAATGCGGGGAGGTGATGGAACCTCCTGTTAAAAGAAGTTAATTGGTTTATTAGTTAATTAGTTTATTGGTAAACCTGAAATTAATGAGTTTTGCTAAAGTAGCCGGAGACTTTGCAGAGCGAGAAACTACT
This sequence comes from Chitinophagaceae bacterium, assembly GCA_031441485.1. Lineage (GTDB taxonomy): Bacteria > Bacteroidota > Bacteroidia > Chitinophagales > Chitinophagaceae > JJ008. Next base: position 20,708 of record JANOEQ010000140.1, on the reverse strand, counting down.
AATTAACTGATTAACTAATTAACCGATTAACTATTAAGAAAATATGAAAATCGACATACATACGCACATCATGCCGGAAACCATGCCCAACTGGACACAAAAGTTTGGCTATGGAGAATTCATTCACCTGGAACACCGCAACTGCGAAGCCTGTATGATGAAAGGGGATAAGCTTTTCAGGGTGGTGGAAGAAAATTGTTTTAAAGAAGGAATGCGCCGGCAAGAAATGGAGGAAACCAGTGTGGATATACAGGTGCTGTCCACTATTCCTGTGCTGTTTAATTACTGGGCCAAACCGGCTGATGGATTGGAAACCTCCCGTTTTTTTAATGACCATATTGCTGAAACAGTGTCCAGAGAACCCAATCATTTTATTGGGTTAGGAACGGTTCCATTACAGGATATTTCTTTAGCCATTAAAGAAATGGAACGATGTATAAAGGAATTAAAAATGCCGGGGCTTGAAATTGGCTCCAATATCAATGGTAAAAATTTATCGGATAAAGATTTCTTCCCTTTTTATGAAGCGGCGGAGAAACTGGACTGTGCCCTATTCATTCATCCCTGGGAAATGATGGGTGAAGATCAGATGAGTCAATACTGGTTGCCCTGGCTGGTGGGTATGCCCGCAGAAACTTCCCGGGCTATTTGTTCTATGATATTTGGCGGCGTGTTTGAAAAATTCCCGAAGCTGAGAGTGGCATTTGCACATGGTGGCGGATCATTTCCTTTTACAATTGGAAGAATAGAACATGGATTTAAAGTACGTCCGGATTTAACTGCTGTAGATAATCCCATCAATCCAAGGGATTATATTGGTAAATTTTGGATAGACAGCCTGGTGCATGATAAAAAAGCGATGACCTTTTTGCTGGATATAATGGGCGATGATACGATTTGTATGGGAAGTGATTATCCTTTTCCGCTGGGGGAACATAAACCGGGCCGGCTGATTGAAAAAATGGACCTGGGTAAAAAGATTACCAGAAAATTACTGTACAAAAATGCACTTGACTGGCTGGGGATAAGCGAAAAGAATCTTCCGGAGTTTTGATAAGCAATTGATTAAAACAAATCAGGATAATCCGAAATGATCCCATCCACTCCCATTGCTTTCAATTCTTCCATCTTGGCTTTATCGTTCACTGTCCAGGGTATTACTTTCATATTTTGCTGGTGGCATTTCTTCAGCAATTTTTCATTCACCAATTGATAGGCCGGGCTGTAAATAGTGGGAACAAATCCCAACGCCTTTACCTGCTCATCTAGACTGCGCTTGTCGAAGCCTTCTATCAGCATGGCCGTTTTAATAGAAGGATATTTTTTATGAAGGTATTGCAGGGTGCGGAAATCGAACGACTGTATGATCACATAATCTTCGATCTGCTTTTCTTTTATCACGCCCATCAGCAATTCTACAAACTCTTCGGGCCTGGGTTGAAACACGCCATCGAAAGTGGTATCTATGCTTGATTTGGTTTCTATATTATAATATGGGAACGGTCTTCTCCTTGTCATCATATCCTTCCTCACACTGTCAATCACCTCCGACAGCAAGGGCTTGGTTACTTTCATCTTTTGCTGCTTCGGAAAACGGGGATGTGGCTTCATTCCTACATCAAAGGTTTTCGTCTGCTCATAGGTCATCCAGTAAATATTAAATTTCCGTTCCTCCCTTTCACCCATATAGGTTCCATCAGGCTTAGTGGTTATTTCCTGGCTAAACCACGGATCATGCGACAGGATCACTTTTTTGTCTTTGGTAATTACCACATCCATTTCCAGTGTGGTAACGCCCAAGCCTATAGCATACAGCATAGCCGGTACTGTATTCTCCGGCATCAGGCCGCGACAGCCCCGGTGGCCCTGTTTATCGAAAGCTTCCTGCACATACAATTCTTTAGCATTATCAGCCGGAGCATTTTGCATCTTCTTTGTATTTGAACATGATCCGATGAATATCACGAGCCCGTATATTAAATATTTTTTCATGAGGGAAACACTTTAGATTTTCTATTCTCCATTATTTCGCCAATCTCTTTTGCATCTCCCTCCTGTTGTTTTAATTTTTGTACGATGTTGTCATAACTTTTTTCATCTTTGTTCTGGCTCAGCTTAAAAACATGATCAATATGCTGCACTTCTATTTCAAAGGCGACTATTGCATTTGTTAGTTTCTGTACATATTCAACTGGCAGATCATCGAAATTGGACCCGGAGCCAGGATTGTTCTCAAAATGATTGGTTGTTCTTTTCAATATTCCTATCAATGCCTCTTCATCCCCAAAAGACAATACCCCTTTTGCATGTACGCTCTGGTAGTTCCATGTACTGGCCTGCTGCTTATTCTCATACCAGCTTGCACTTATATAACTATGAGGCCCGCTGAACACAACCAGCACATTATTATTATGTAAAAACGCTTTATGGTGGTCAGTTTTTTTCATAATATGCCCTGAGAGAAATAGTTTATCATCCCGTTCATCTATGAATACCGGTATCTGTGTGGCTACCGGCGTATTATCCTTATCGCAGCCGCATATAAACGCAAAAGGATGTCCCTTCACAAATTCAAGTACGGCAGCAGGATCATTTTCTTTATAATAAGGAAAGCTATACATACAGATAAGTGTTAAAAATTAATATCAAACTATCCCGGCAATCTTTTCCGCACTCATATTCGCATTCCGCATAGCAATGCTTCTTACCACCTGCGATGCAAATCCTTCAAATGCTTTTTTAGTAACCAGGTCATCGCTCATCATAATGGGTACACCCTGATCGCCACCTTCACGGATGCTTTGCACCAATGGTATCTGGCCCAGGAATGGCAGGTCATATTCTTCCGCTAACCGCTTGCCGCCATCTTTGCCAAAGATGTAATACTTATTATCAGGCAATTCAGCAGGAATAAAATAACTCATGTTTTCCACCAGCCCTATTACCGGTACATTCAGTTGTGCCTGTCCAAACATGGCAATCCCTTTTCGGGCATCTGCCAGCGCCACATCTTGTGGTGTGGTAACAATTACTGCCCCTGTTACCGGCACAGTTTGCATTAGTGTCAAATGTATATCGCCCGTACCCGGTGGCATATCCACCACTAAGTAATCCAACTCTCCCCAGCGTACATCCGTAACAAACTGACGGATGGCACTGCTGGCCATCGGCCCTCTCCATACCACGGCATTTTTTTCATCCACCAGTAAGCCGATACTGATGAGTTTTAATCCATAGCGTTCCAATGGCGCTATCATTCCTTTTCCCTCTATCTCCACCATTAATGGCCGTTCCCCCCTTACCCCAAACATGATAGGTATACTGGGGCCATATATATCTGCATCCATCAATCCTACTTTGGCGCCGCCCTGTGCAAGCGCCAGGGCAAGGTTGGATGCTACAGTTGACTTACCCACACCACCTTTTCCGCTTACTACGGCAATGATATTTTTTACTTTGGGCAATACTGTTCCGGCATCTGTTCTTTTAGTGGTGGTGTTGGAAGTAAAGTTCACTTTTACATTGGCTGCCTTATTTACCAGCAATTTTACCGCATTGGTACTGGCAGTTGCCATCATGTCCTTCATAGGACAGGCAGGTGTGGTCAGTACAATTGTAAAGGAAACATCATTACCATTGATCTCAATATCTTTTACCATGTTGAGGGTAACAAGGTCTTTACCCAGGTCAGGTTCCTGCACATTGCTGAGTGCTTCAATTATCTTTTCTTTTGTCATTCTTATCTTATTAATAATACTGTCCGGCTCAAAATTTTAATCCTGTTAAGCTATTACTCAATTAAATGTTAAAAGTCCTTAATATTGGCAAAGTTAACCAATACGGCGGGCAAATTGTTTTACGAAATCAGCAACTTGTCTTTATTTTTGACACAGTGAATAAAATTATACGCTTTACAGCTTTACACGCAATGTGCTGCGCACTGCTTTTCATCCTGCCCAAAACTGCCAGTGCCCAGTTTGAAACTTCCCGTGATTCGGTAGTGCAATTGTATGGTGTTATTATGACAGCCGACAGCCTGGTGGGTGTGCCTGCAGTAAGTGTTACTGTAAAAGGTCAGAACCGCGGAACTATCTCCAATGCTCAAGGCGTTTTTTCCATTGTAGTGCTGAAAGGCGACCAGGTAGAGTTTACCCACGTAACCTATAAACCCAAAACCATCAGCATACCCCGCAATATGGAAGGCAACCAGTACAGCGTGGTGCAACTGATGGTGGTGGATACCGTGTATTTACCGGCCACAATTATCAAACCCCGGCCTTCTGCTGCACAGTTTGCCCGCGATTTTGTAAATACGAACATACCGGATGATGATTATGAAATAGCCCGTAAAAACACCAGTGCTGCCAAACGGAGAATATTAATTCGCACCGTGCCCGGCGATGGCGGAGAAGCCACCAAAATGCAATTCAATAAAATTGCTAACAAGGCAGTATATAACGGACAAACACCTCCACAAAATATCTTCAACCCTGCTGCCTGGGCAGATTTTATACAGGCCTGGAAAAGAGGGGATTTTAAGAATAAGAATTAAGGTTCTGTTCCCCCTGTCCCCATCAACTGGCAGAGAACTTAGATCAATAAGTCTTTATTGATTGTACGGGTTTTACAGGAATTAATTTTTTATTTAGCCAGCTTTGGTTTTTCATGGTATCGCCTGTTGTGTCACTCACTTCATCGTTCTGTTCATTACTCAGCATTTTTGGCTCTTACCGATTTTTATCACGGATCTTACCGTGTTAGCGGTGATGCTACAGCAATTTTTCGATTCAAAAAAGTTTTGTAGTTTTGTCTAAACATTTTTATGGCAAGCGCATTAAAATATATGGTTGATGAAAAAGGGGATAAAACTTCTGTTTTGGTTCCAATAAGGACTTGGGAGAAGATTAATAGAGAGTATTCTAAGCTTCAAAATAAGTTGAAGGTTTTCATTGACATAAAAGAGGGTCTTTTAGAAGTAAAGGAAGCAAGAAAGTCGGAAAAGAAATTGCAAACTCTAAAGGATTTTTTGCGTGAAAGTAATAGTTAAGATTACCAAATCTTTTAAGACCGCAGCAAAACCACTCCTAAAGAAGTATCAATCTCTATCGAAAGATTTATTGAATCTTGAAAAAACTCTTGTAAGCACGCCCAGACTTGGTACACCTTTGGGCAAGGAAGCATATAAAATACGTCTTAAAGTAACAAGTAAAGGAAAAGGTAAAAGTGGCGGAGCAAGAGTGATCTCACTAGTTGAAACTACATTGATCGGATATGCTGAAGCAATTTCAGACGAAGAAATAATCGTTAACCTACTAACTATTTTTGATAAAGGAGATGTTGACAATATTTCTGATAAAGAACTCAAAGATCTAATCCAAAACTTCAAAACAGACTCATAAGAGCACCACCGCTAACATTGCTTGGCGTTATTGGGGCTGGACGTTGGAACTTCGGCAATTTCAATTGGGCTTCGGTTCCAGGCGACCGTTTTTCAAATCCCCCAACAACGCCAAGCCCTGCCCGAAGAAAACTTCAAATCTTTCCTTTAGGGAATCGGAAAATTAAAATTATCAGACTATCAACAGGAGGTATTCGCTGGGGTTTTTCTCCCTACATTTGCCTGTCAACCAATTCATCAATTCATCACACTTACCCCAAAGGAGTATGCCAAATCTTCCCTTATGGGGCAAAAGAAAATTCCGACTATCATGAATATCACAGGGGGCATTTCCGTCATCGGCGCCGGCGCTATGGGCAATGGTATTGCACATGTATTTGCACAGCATGGATTTAAAGTAACACTGATAGACGTATCCCAGGCGCAATTAGACAAAGCGATTACCACTATAGGCAAAAATCTCGACCGCATGGTTGCCAAAGAAGTCATCCGTAAGGAACTGAAAGATGAGACACTAAATAATATCAGCACAAGCAATTCCATTGCTGAAGGTGTTCAACACGCTGAACTGGTAGTGGAAGCCGCTACTGAAAATATAGAACTGAAATTAAAAATTTTTCAACAGGTGGATGAAGCAGCTCCTGCCGGATGTATCCTGGCCACCAACACATCCAGCATTTCCATTACAAAAATTGCGGCTGTTACCAAACGCCCGGCATCCGTTATCGGCATGCACTTTATGAATCCGGTACCGGTAATGAAACTGGTAGAGATAATCAATGGCTATGCCACCGGCAAAGAAGTGAGTGATACAATAGTTGAGTTAAGTAAACAGCTTGGCAAAGTACCCTGCGTGGTAAATGACTATCCCGGCTTTATTGCCAACCGCATTCTGATGCCAATGATCAATGAAGCGATCTGCAGTTTATACGAAGGTGTAGCCGGCGTACAGGAAATAGACACCGTAATGAAACTGGGAATGGCGCATCCCATGGGGCCATTGCAATTGGCTGATTTTATCGGGCTGGATGTTTGCTATTCCATTCTGAATGTATTGTACGATGGATTCGGTAATCCCAAATATGCACCCTGTCCTTTACTGGTGAATATGGTAACTGCCGGTAAGCTGGGTATAAAAAGTGGCGAAGGATTTTATTTGTATACAGCAGGAAGCAAAGAATTGGTGGTGAGTGAAAGGTTTAAATAAAATTTTCTTTCAAAAATTTCCAGTTTCGCATCTATGGCTATACGAGACTTCCAGTTTCGCATCTATGGCTATGCGGGACTTCCGGTTTCGCTATAGCTATGCGAAACCTCCGGTTTCGCATTCTTATTATGTCGCTTCCAGCGACACTCCGCTATGCGAAACTCCCGGTTTCACATTCTTATTCTACCGGTGTGGCCTGTAACCCCCGGCAACCACTAAAACTGCTGCACCTCTACTCCTCTCAATTCCTTTAACCTGAACAATACTTCATCCAGCCGGTTTTTAGGAACCCCGGTCTCAATAAGGCAGAATAATTGCGCTTCCTGTTTCAGCACCACACAGCCAAACTGTTTTATCACTTTCATTACTTCGTGCGTTTGTGTATGGTCAAATTGCAGGCGGTAGTTTATAAGTACCGGCCTTTGTACCGCTGCAGTTAATTGTAAGGATAATGCCGCCACCGATTTATAGGCATTGATCAATCCGGGTACGCCCAGCAATGTGCCTCCAAAATAACGCACCACAATGATTAGCGCATTTGTAACCTGTTTACTGTCTATCTGCCCAAGGATAGGCTTACCCGCTGTACCTGAAGGTTCACCATCATCACTCACCCGGAAGGTAAGCCCATCCAATCCGAGCCGGTAGGCAAAGCAGTGATGTACTGCTTTGGGATGTTCCTTTTTTAAGGCAGCCAGTTTTTCTTTAAACTCCGCAACATTATTTAACGGATAAGCATAGGCAATAAACTTGCTGCCCCGGTCTTTAAATTCTGCCACAGACGGGCTTTCAATCGTCGTGTAATAGTCGGGGGTCATGGATAGCGTTAATATTTTTTGGGATGATACGTTTCTATTGTATCTGATAAAATTTTTTCTGAATAAATTTTCTCAGCCTGTTGAAGTACCGGCGCATTCAGGCCAGTATTAGTTATTAACTCTTCATTTTTAATTACCCGTATCTCATCCCATAGCCCTTCGTCAATAAATGATTGCAGCAATACTGCCCCGCCTTCCACCAGCACACTCTGAATGTTCAATTGATGCAAAGCGTCCGGCAACTGCCTGACAATATTTTTTTCTTTATCAATTTTATAATAAAAAAGATTACCATCTTCCTCCTGCTTACTGCTGTTGAGTACAATGGTTTTTACAGAGCCGTCGAATAATTTTAATGAAACGGGCAATCGAAGATTCATATCCAGCACCACTCTTACCGGCGAAGGCCCTGTCCACAACCTGTTTGTCAATGCAGGGTCATCCAGCAAAGCCGTATTCGTTCCCACCAGTATAGCAGCTTCTTCACTTCTCCATTTATGTACTAATCGATTGGTGTATTCATTGCTAATAAACAATCTCCCGGCAGCGAGCTCACCCCAAACCCCTCTCCGGTGGAGAGGGGTTTGGGGTGAGCTCGAAATATATCCATCCCCCGTCTGCGCCCATTTCAATATTATATAGGGCCGATTTTTTTCATGAAATGTAAAAAAACGCTTATTCAATTCCCTGCATTCGTCTTCCAATACACCCACTGCCACTTCTACTCCTGCAGCCTGCAGTTTTTCAATTCCTTTTCCATTTACTTCGGGAAAAGGGTCACGGCAGCCGATTACCACCTTCGGGATTTTATGTTTGATGATCATATCAGCACAGGGTGGCGTTTTTCCGGTATGGGCGCAGGGCTCTAATGATACATAGAGAGTGCTGTTACTGATCAGGTCATTTGTATTGTTCATCAGGTTGCCCCGATCGGCCAGATGAGTAATACAATTCACTTCCGCATGTGCCTGGCCATATTGCTGATGCCAGCCTTCTCCGATAATAACATCATCATGCACCAGCACAGCCCCCACCATAGGATTGGGCGCCACATAACCCGCCCCCCGATTCGCCAGTTCCAGGCACCGGTACATATATTTTGAGTGAATAGTCAATGGTGAATAGTGAATATTACAAAGATAACTGATTCAATAAGTGAAGCATAAAAAGTTAATACACTAAATTCACAGCCTGCCTGCGATAAGACAAGTTGACCATTAGCCATTCACGTTGTAAGTTTGCCTTATGACCGAATTAGAAGCTGTCAAATATATTTCATTACAATTGCGATCAGTCTATGAAGAGGGCGAAGCCGCCAGTATCGCCGAACTGGTGGTGGAATATATCACCGGCCTTACTAAACAACAACGCATGGCTGCCAGGTCAGTACTGCTAACTATAGAACAGGAGCAGCAGCTAAATCCCATCCTTGCCCGCTTACTGCAGATGGAACCGGTGCAGTATGTACTAAATGAAGCCTGGTTTTGCGGATTCAAATTTTATGTAGATAAAAATGTATTGATCCCCCGGCCGGAAACAGAAGAACTGGCAGAATGGATTATCAGCAACTGTAAATTCCCTATGTCAGAATTAAAAATACTTGATATTGGTACCGGCAGCGGTTGTATACCTGTTAGTTTGAAAAGAAGGCTTCGAAAGGCCGAAGTCTGGAGCATTGATATAAGCGAACCTGCATTAACGATTGCCAGGCAAAATGCCGTCACATCAGGCACACCCATTCATTTCCTACAGGCAGACATACTTGACAAGGAACAATGGCCATCATTTCCGCTGTTTGATATCATTGTCAGCAATCCCCCGTATGTACCCGAGAAAGACAGGGCCCGGATGCACCCCAATGTGTTGAAATATGAGCCCGGCACAGCTTTGTTTGTACCAGATGATGATGCTTTACTATTTTACAAAACCATTGCTGCATTTGGCAAACAACACTTAGCCAAAAACGGTTCACTTTATTTTGAAATTCATGAAGACCTTGGGCAGGCAGCAATAGAATTACTGCAGCAGGAAGGATATACCGTTGAATTGAAAAAAGATATGCAACAAAAAGACCGGATGATTAAATCCGGTCTGATATAGTAGTAATATAAGTAAGGGGGTTAATCAATTCTGGCCACCACTTTAGCTGTATCTCTTTTAGCCACCCGCATGATGCGGAATACTTCACCATAATAGGCAGCGGTATCTGCATTGATCACCACCGTTGGCGTATCCACAAATGCTTTGTATTTCCTGATCTCATTTCTTAATAACGAATCAAAGATGGAATTGTCCACTTTGGTGGTACCGATAAAATATTGCTGGTTCTTATCAATAGACACCATTATATTCTGTTTGGCTTTTGTGTCCTTAGAGCCTTTGGGCAATCCCACTTTCACCACATTGGGATTGGCCAGTGTGGCCACGATCAGGAAGAACATCAGCAGGATGAACAGGATATCATTGAGTGAATCTGTAAAAACCTCCCCCGATTCTCCTTTATGTTTTTTTCTGAATTTCATGTGTAATGTTTAAATACCAAATAAGGCCGCCTTTTTGCATCATACAATTGTATGACCCATGCGGGGCATTCGATTTAACGGGTTGGTTCCTGCAGAATATCCAGGAAATCAGACGATGCTGCTTCCATCTTATTCGAGGTTTTATCAATCTGTGTATTCAAATAACTGTATGCCAGGTAAGCACCCAATCCTATTACAAGGCCGGTAATGGAAGTAATAAGTTTGGTATAGATACCGCCGGCAATGGTTCCCACTTCAAATTCATTGGTGGAAGTAATTTTAGAAAACAACTGCATCAAACCCACCAGTGTACCCACAAATCCAAAAATAGGCGCAGCTTTGGATACTACTGAAAGCATACCGAGGTTCTTCTCCAGCTTGTACATTTCCAGTTGCCCCACATTATCCATGCTCTTTTCAATACTGTCCAGCGGTTTACCGATACGCTGTATACCCTTATCAATAATGCGGGCCACCGGCGTATTATTGTTTTTGGCGAAATTCCTGGCGGCCGATACATTGCCGCTTACAATATTATCCCGGATAATATTCATAAAGTTGTCGTCAATTTTGGCCGCATTGCGGATAGCAATGGAACGTTCTGCAAAAACATACACGGCCAGCAGCAACATAATGGCAAGGGGGACCATGATCCATCCTCCCATTTTCAGCAATTCAAAAAAACTGAGGTGTCCGTCGTGGTTACTGTCGCCTGCGGCGAATTGCGTGGCTTTCTGTAAAGTGTCGGCAATCTGTAAAAGGTCAATCATATTTTTTCTTCTTTAGGTGTAAAAATAGGCCTTGCGTCCTGATTTGTTTTTAGCTGTTATCAACAAGCCTGAATAACGCCGCCTTTCTTCCGGAAAAATACGTGGGGAAATTGGTGGCCGTTAAAAAGTATAATTGCTGAATAAATTATTAACTGTGCATTGAACGAGAAAAATAATGCCACGTTGTTCAAACCAGTGAAGTTTTAGAGTTCTTTAACAGGAGAAAACGGAAAGTTGTATAGACAGAAAGTCCGAAAGACAATTCACTCAGCGCAAATATACTTTCGGACTTCCTGATTTTCCGCCTTCCGGACTATTTAATGCTTATCTGAAGTACCGGCCTGTTTTACCATCAGGGCCTGTATTTGTTTCATGGTCATTTCCATTCCATCGGGGCTGCCATCCAGGAAAATCACATTGCCTTTGCCATATTCTGCAAAATTCTTGATAGCTTCTGTCCACATACTGAAGAGGATTACATTTGTATCCAGGTTGGCCTGTTTCATTTGCTCCGCTGCTTCAGACATACCTGCGGCCACTTCTTTCCGGAAAAGGGCCACACCCTGTCCACGAAGACGGGCGGCTTCTTTTTCTGCTTCAGCTGCAATCTTAGTGGCGTTACCATCCGCCTCAGCCGATTTTGTTTTAGTAATTAATAAGGCCTGTCCTTCATTTTCTGCTGCGGCCTTCAGGTTGTTAGAGGCCACCACCTTACTCATGGAATCCAATATCACTTTATCAAATGTGATATCATTGATCTGCAGATCCTGCAAATGATAACCCCATGTTTCCAGTTGCAGGTCTATTTCAGTTTTTACATACTCCACTATTTCTTTGCGAAGGGCAAGTATCTCTGCCTGCTTTTTGGTGGCAACAAATGAACGGATATTACCTTCAATCGTTCTGATCAGGGCCTGCATCAGGTCTTTATCCGCAAAGAATTTAAAAGCCACTTTTTTGATGGTTTCTTCATCTGCATTCTGTACCGAATACAACAGCATACTTTTAAAATATACGTTGGCCTGGTCAGACGTTACGGCCTGGAACTCCAGCTCCACCGAACGGTTTTGAATAGACACTTTACGGGCCACTGTTTCAAGAATCGGAATCTTCATATTCAATCCGGGCCGGGCCACCCTCCGGTATTTACCGAACAGGGTAATGACACCGATATACCCCTGGTTGATGGTAAATAAGGAGCCGAAAAAAATAATAACGGCTACTATTATCCACCAATTACTTGCAAGCCATTGTCTGATATCCATAGTTTTTTAGTTTTGAATGTAAGTTACAATATCCTGAATGATTATTGAGCTTGCCTTCGGTTCGTCCGCTCAACCTCCTCCCGACCTCCTCCAGGGAGGAGGCCACCCTTGCACAGCCCTGGCTTACCTGATAATCACTATTACAACCTTATCTTCCTTTAGTCAAATACTAATCCTGATCCAAACATCAATCTAAGTCAACTCACAATCGTTAAAGGGAAGTGCCCTCATTACACAGTTCACTCACTTTATTTTCTTTCAGAATATAATCATATCATAAGGACTAATTGATCTAAGTTCCCTTTAGGGACAGGGCTTCAGGGTTTCAGCTCCTCTCTTCCCACACCTGCACCAAATGTACCAACATTTCCACGGCTTTGTTCATATCCTGTATGCTTATATGTTCCAGTTTGGAATGGATACCCTGCTCACCAGCAAATAAATTAGGGCAAGGCAATCCCATAAAGGACAGGCGGCTGCCGTCTGTACCACCCCGGATACTTTCCATCTTGGGGGTAAGGCCTGCTCTTGTTATCGCCTCTTTTGCATATTCCACCACATGAGGGTGTAAATCCAGCACTTCTTTCATATTGCGGTATTGTTCCGTTACATTGAATTCAAATGTGGCTTTTGGATAGGTCCGCATCCGTTCTTCAATCTGTGTACGCAGGTAATCTTCTTTTTTCTGCAGGCCTGCCGTTTCAAAATCCCTGATGATAAAATCAATGGTGCATTTTTCCGCAATGCCCTCCACCCGTACAGGGTGTATAAATCCTCTCTTGCCGTCAGTAGATTCGGGCGACAGGCGGTCTTTAGGCAAAGCTGCCAGTATTTCCCCGGCAATTTTCATCGCATTGATCATTTTTCCTTTTGCATAGCCCGGGTGTGAAATAACTCCATGAATAATTACCTGTACCCCGTCGGCGCTGAAGGTTTCATCTTCCAATGCACCGGCATCGCCACTGTCCAATGTATAACCAAAATCTGCAGCCAGTTTTTTCATATCCACTTTGGCGGTGCCCTTTCCCACTTCTTCATCAGGAGTAAAAAGTATTTTTATTACACCATGTTTTACCCCTTTATTCTTCATTAGAAAACAGGCAAGGTCCATAATCTCTGCCACACCGGCTTTATCATCTGAACCCAATAATGTTGTTCCCGATGCAGTGATAATATCATTGCCTGTTTGTGTTTGTAAATAAGGATACTCACTCATCCGCAATACCTGTGCACTGTCATCCGGCAACACTATATCCTGCCCCTCGTAATTTTTATGAACAATGGGCTTTACTCCTGTACCGCTGCAATCTGGTGCTGTATCTATATGTGCGCAAAAACAAATCACCGGTACACTTTTTTCTGTAGTTGAGGGAATAGTGGCATACACGTAGCCCCATTCATCCAGATGAGCATCTGCGATGCCCATCTCCTTCAATTCACCGGCCAGTATTTTTCCCAGGTCCTTTTGCTTTTCAGTAGTGGGATAGCTATTGGATAGCGGATCACTTTGTGTATCTATTTGTACATACCGTAAAAATCTTTCTGAAGCGGTAAACCTATAATTTTTAAACATAATCACACTTTTTGGGGCATCGAATATACAGCAAAAGAAAATGGTTTAGGGCATTTGCCTAAACCATTTTAACGAATAAACCAATTAACTAATAAACCAATTAACCGGTCACGGCATTATGATCAACGGCTTAGCCCCAACTATCTCCACCAGTTCCAGGTCAAATGTTAAGTCCTGGCCGGCCAGCGGATGATTGGCATCCAGCATCACCACTTCTTCTTTTATTTCCACAATGGTTACCTGATACTGCTGACCATTCTGGTCGCTCATTCCCAATGGCATGCCCACTGCTATTTCCATGTCCTGGGGAAAACGTTCTTTAGGCATTTCAATTACCATCTCCGGGTTGCGGGGACCGTAAGCTTCATCTACCGGGATATTAACTGTTTTCTTTTCGCCCACATTCATACCTGTTACACCATCGTCAAATCCTTTTATCACCATGCCGCTGCCCACTTCAAATTCCAGCGGCTCACGCCCTTCTGATGAATCGAAAGTTTCGCCGGAAGTCAATTTACCATGATAGTGAACTTTAATAGTATCACCGCTTTTTACCTGTGCCATTGTAGTTGTTTTTTTGATTTTTAAGAAAAAACTGGGTTGCAAGGTATGGCAAAACCGCCAATGCAACTCTTTAAATATTTACTGAGACGGGAAGGCGGGAAATTATAGTTGGCCGGGATAGAATCTCTATACCTGGCTGACTTTATAAACACACTCACTATTCTTCCCGCCTTACCGTCTTACCGGCAATAAAATCCGTTGAAACGGTTTAGAATAAATATTTACAGAGCCATTAATAAAATTTAAGGTAACCCTTACGCAATATTCAGTATTTTCATCATTATTAAATCACATCCGATGCGATTATTCATTCTGGCCTTCTTAGCTTTCAACACCATTAATTGCGCTGCCCAAAAAGAAGCCGGGCAAAATGCTCAGCAACAAATAAAAGTATTGGCAGGCGCCGACAGGATACACGTCTATCTTCCATTACTCAAAGGGAAAAAAGTGGGCATTTTTGCCAACCAGACTTCCATGGTGGGCAATACCCACCTGGTAGACACCTTATTAAAACTAGGCATCGACATCAAAGTGATATTCGGGCCCGAACACGGCTTCAGGGGCAATGCAGATGCCGGTGAAAAAGTGGGTAATAATATAGATAGCAAAACAGGCATCCCTGTTGTCTCTTTATATGGCAGTAAAAGAAGGCCGTCGGCTGAAGATGTAAAAAACGCAGATATCCTGATTTTTGATATTCAGGATGTTGGGGTACGGTTTTATACTTTCATTTCATCATTGGAAGAATTTATGGAAGGCGCTATGGAACTGAGCAAACCATTGCTGCTTCTAGACAGGCCCAATCCCAACGGTCATTATGCAGACGGGCCGGTACTGGATAAAAAATATAAATCCTTCATCGGTATGCAGTCCGTGCCTGTTGTATATGGAATGACCATTGCCGAATATGCTTTTATGATTGCCGGCGAAAAATGGCTGAGTGAAAAAGCAAATGCTAAATATGCATATTACCTTACTGCACAAAACTCTCCTGATACACCATTTCATTTCCAGGTAATCAAATGCGCCAACTATACGCATAAAACAAAATATGTATTACCGGTAAAGCCTTCTCCCAACCTGCCAAATATCCAATCCATTTACCTGTATCCTTCCATTTGTTTTTTTGAAGGAACAGTGCTGAGCGAAGGAAGGGGCACCAGTAAACAATTCCAGGTATTTGGCCATCCTTCCTTACCAAATACTTTATATTCCTTTACACCTAACCCCAATGAGGGAGCGAAAAGCTCAAAACTATTCGGACAGCTTTGCTATGGCTGGGACCTTTCGGGCACACCCGAAGAAGTACTGGCCAAAGCGGATAATAAAATACAGCTGAAATGGCTGCTGGAAGCTTACCGGCTTTTTCCGGAAAAAAACAATTTTTTCCTGCAGCCCAAATCCGGCAACATGGAAGAATCTTTCTTTACAAAACTGGCCGGTAACAATCAATTATGGCAACAGGTAAAAGCCGGGAAAAGTGAAACCGAAATCCGGAACAGCTGGGAACCTGCATTAAAAACGTTTAAAGAGATCAGGAAAAAATATTTACTCTACGAAGACTTTGAATAATTCTTAATTTTAAGGATGCGCAAACTGGTTGCATCCTTCCTTTTATTACTGGCAAGCACTACCGGCATTTCACAAACCGGAAATTTCACCTTTACCAATTATAATACCTCCCAGGGCCTTCCGGATAATAATATCCAGTCCATCATGCAGGATAGCCGGGGCTTTTTGTGGATTGGCACTACAGAAGGCCTTAGCCGTTTCGACGGAAAAATCTTTAAAAATTTCTTTTCTTCAAAAGGCGACACCATTGTAAAGGCTAATGATTTTAACACTATTTCTGAATATAAAAAAGGTCATCTGGTAATGAATAATTTCGACCGGGTAATTTGCTTTAATACCTATACAGAAAAATTTTACCTGCCCGATTTCCCTCCCTCCTCTTATATTTCTATTTCAAAATCACCCGGCCAACCCGGTTATTTCCTTACCGGTAGAAACAAGGCTTATTTACTTACAGATGATCTTACCCTCTCCGACAGTATAGATGCCCTTCCGCAAAAGAATTCATCTTTTTTCCTGATCCCCTACTTTTTAAAGGGTAAAGAATCACTACTGGTGCAATACAACAGGAGTTTTTACCTGTACAATACTTCAACCAAAAAATATACTCAACTACCGATAACAATTAAAGGGGGTGGCCAAAACTATTTGCCCTATTTCCGTTTTTATGACACCACCAGGCAGGAATTATATTTCAGCGACTATTTGCTGGGGTTATTCCGTTATTCCCTTATCACCGGAAAAACAGAACCGCTTATTCAGACAGCTAATGGCATACCTTATGCAAATGGCTTTATCTACGAGATAACGGCCAATAAAAAGAACGAACTCCGGTTCTTAACAGAAGGAGGAATCAGTTTCCTCAACACCCTTACTAACACATCCATCTCTATTACCTCGATACCAGGTAAAACAAATTCACTTATCAGTAATTCCTGTTACAGCAGTTGCACAGATAAGGACAATAACTGGTGGATAGCCACCGGTAATGGCATCAGTAAATTAAATGCCAGCTCGCAGGTGATACGAAACTGGTCTGATGAATTTGCCACCAGCCTTCGCGGCGGGTTGATGAGTGCTGTAAAAGGGCCCGATGAAAATATGTATGCCTCCGTCTATTTTGGAAAAGCTTACCAGTTAAATACTAAAACGGGGAAAGTAACTGCATGGAAGCACCCGCTTAATTATTATGCCTGGAATTTATTTGTAAGGGGAGATGAAGTGATCCGAACAGGTTCCGGCAATAAATTGCTCAGCTACAATACCAAAACAGGTAAGTGCAAAGAACTGGACTTTTTACAACCTTATTATCCCAATATAGAATTGATAGTAATAGGTTTTGCACACAGCAATGGAGATGAATGGTATTCTGCCAACAGGGGTGGTGGTTTTGTACGCAAACTTGCCGGTACTGCTATTTATAAAACCTATAAGCACAATGACGGGGTCAATACATTCAGCAACAGCTATTATACCTGCTACACAGAAGACAACAATGGTGACCTGTGGTTTGGAGTAAATAAAACGGCCCTGCTTCTTCATTGGAATATCCGCACAGAAAAATTTTCGGAGATTGACTTTTCCTCCCTTCCGGGAATAAAAAAAACAACCCTCCCCGGTATCAATGCTGTAACACATGATGCAGAAAATAATATTTGGGTGGCAAGTAACGGAGGTGGCCTGGTAAAATATTCCCCCAAGGAAAATAAAGCCAGCAACTACACGATCAGTGACGGGCTGCCTACCAATTTTATCAGCGGACTTGCATTTGATAACAACAACCGTTTATGGCTGAATACTTTTAAAGGACTCAGTTGTTTTATAGTAAACGAAAAAAAATTTATCAATTTCAAAAAAGAAGACGGGCTTCCCGATGATTATTTTTCTGATTACTGTATTTATTTTGATAAAGAAAAAAATGAACTGTGGGCAGGGGCCAACAGTACACTGATGGCATTTACCCCTGATGATCTGCTGAAACTCAATAAAGAGAACTTTCCCGTTTATACAGATGAAATCTATATCAACAGCAGAAAATATTCCGACACGTTACAGAATAACTTTTCATTAAGACCGGGGGAAAATAATCTGCAGTTCCATTTCACGGGGGTAGACCTTAGCAAAGGAAAAGATATTGAATACAGTTATAAACTGGAAGGGGCTGATAAAGACTGGGTCTACACAGCCACCAACCAATCCGCCTCCTATACCAATCTGAAACCCGGGGCATATTTTTTTAACATAAGGGCCAAACACCGCGGAGATAACAAATGGAATGAAATGACAATACCGCTTCAGTTTACCATTGCCACCCCCTGGCAAAAAACATGGTGGTTCAAACTGATTGTTATAGCCGCCATCGCCTTACTGGTTTGGTATCTTATCACCTCCTATTATACCCGCAAACTGGAAAAGCAAAAAGCGGTGCTGGAAAAACAAAAGGCGGTGGAACAGGAACGAACCCGCATCAGCACCGACATGCATGATGATTTTGGGGCTTCCCTGTCACGAATAAAATTCCTGAGTGAAAAGCTGCAGTTGTACAGTCCCGGCAACCCATCAGAAAAAAATGATCTCGAAAAAATTTCTTTATACAGCGATGAAATGGCTGAAAAGATGAATGAGATCGTGTGGGCCTTAAACCAGCGGTATGATTCACTGGGCGACCTGGTAAGCTTTTGCCGCTCCTACTCATCCGAATATTTGCAGGATAAAAATATTAAACTTCGCTTTAGTTCCGGTGAATTAAGTGAGAAAAAAATTCAGGGTGAGGTCCGGCGAAATATTTTTTTAGTGATAAAAGAAGCGCTGCATAATATTGTAAAGCATGCCCATGCCACAGAAGTGGATATTTCTTTCAGCCATGATAAAAATCTGACAGTAATTATTCATGATAACGGGAAAGGTATAGATACGGCAAACATACGTCCATTTGCTAACGGGCTGGAGAACATGAAAAAGAGAATGGCAGATATAAATGGTAGCTTTAGCATAGAAAATAAAGCAGGCACTCAAATCAGCATAAGTGTCCCGGTATAACAAAATGCCTATATGCCAGTAACCAGTTACCCCTTAATTTGCACTAATGTCAGCCATTAAACTTGTCATAGTAGAAGACCTGGAAGAAGTATCCGAAGGGCTAAGTGAATTTATACGCAGGGATAATGAATTACAATTGCTGAGTACATTCAGAACAGCCGAAGCAGCTATACTGGAACTTCCTTTGCTGAAGCCTGATATCGTAATCATGGATATTAACCTGCCCGGCATTACCGGCATAGAATGTATAAGGCAGGTAAAGAAAACAGGTGCCCAGATGCAGTTTATGATGTTTACTGTATATGAAAATAATGACCAGGTATTTGAAGCGCTGAAAGCAGGTGCCAGTGGCTATTTACTGAAAAAAACCTCTCCCCTTCAAATAATAGAAGCCGTAAAGGAATTATACAATGGCGGCTCCCCGATGAGTGCCTCTATAGCCAGGAAATTAGTTACTATTTTCCAGGAGCAACAACAGGGACCAAACAGTGAAGCCGCTGTACTAACTCCAAGAGAAAAAGAAGTACTGGAACACCTCGCCAAAGGAATGCTCTATAAAGAAATTGCCGAACAGCTCGGTATCAGCTTTCACACCGTTCGCCAGCACATAGGAAAGATTTATGAGAAGCTGCATGTACAAAACAAAACAGAAGCCATCAATAAAGTGTATGGCAACAGGGTTTAATACTGAGTACCTGATCATTTTGCAGTCTGTTCTTAATTAATAATTAGTAATTAATAATTAATAATTCATCAAGACCGATACTTCTTTTGTCTGTTTAGAATGTGTTTACTGTGGGATATAAATGTGGTATACCCAATTACTAATTATTAATTATTAATTAGTAATTCATCAAGACCGATACTTCTTATTATCTGTTTAGAATATGTTTACTGTAGGATATAAATGTGGTATACCCAATTATTAATTACTAATTAATAATTAGTAATTCCAACCCCCATCCCACAAAATACCCATCCCTCCTGAACCATTTGCCTATTTACACAGCAGTACAACATGAATAGCTTTGAACAAATATTTTTTCATGAAAAAGCTGACCGTCATTTCCATTGCCCTGCTGTTTTTGATAAAGAATGCTCAGGCACAGCCTGCCAATGATAATTCCTGCGGCGCCGTTAACATTCCTGTAGAAAACCTGGGATGCGAAGCCAGCGTGACTTATACTTATACTGCCGCCACATGGAGCTCAGGAAGCGGTAACACCTGGTGCGAAAATTTTCAAAACCTGGATGTCTGGTATAAGTTTATCATCCCGGCCAATGGCATAGCCAGGGTAACAATTGCTGCTACCGATGGCAATTCCTATACAGCTGAAATGTACACCAGTAATACCTGTAACAGCCTGACCGTAGTGAACAGTTTTAGCAATGGTTATCCCTGTTTATACACCAATGTACCTACCGAAAGCAGCCGCGAATATGTGGGTCTTACCCCAGGTGGAGAAATCTATATGCGGGTGTACCGTCGCTTTTTCAATACGGCTTCTTATGCCAATGGCGCCATTAAAATCTGCGTAAGCAATAACAACCAGATGGCCGATGAGCCCTGCAGTGCCGGTTTCTTCCCGGTAGATGCAGCTGATCCCCTGGGTCAAGATTGTACACCAGTAACATTTTATAACTGGTCTGGCGCAACTCTTACACCTTCCATGCCCAATCCTTCCTGCATAGCCCCGATGCCGGGTGCAAACGTAAGGGACGTATGGTTTAAACTGAGGGTACCCGCCAGCGGCAAACTACGGATCAATCATACGTATAATGGCACTTGTATAGTCGCCTACACGGCCACCGCCTGCAACGGTACATTTACCGAACTGGGCTGTACCTTCTTTGGATTCAACTGGACAAACCTTGTGCCTAACAGCATAGTTTATATACGCCTGTTCCGCTATACTGGTACAGGCTCTGTACTTACAGATGGCAGCGCCAAAATTTGCGCAGCAGAATCTAACCAGGTGC
>JANOEQ010000139.1:0-16901 GCA_031441485.1 Chitinophagaceae bacterium | reverse complement strand
TGGTTTCCCAAAGCTTCCAGTCCAGCTTGTTGAGTTCTTTTTCGTAGGTGGATTTCAAAATGTCTTTTTCTTTACTGCTGAAAACATCTGCAATATTTTTTTCGAGGTCTTTCCATTTTACATCTTCAATTATTTTTTTGGAAGCTTCGATTGCCTGTTTTACCTGAAGTTCCTGCTGCTTATTCAGGGCAGGCATTTGTTCAGCCATTTCAAGGCTGGCGTTAATTATGGCAGGATTGATGGCAGCGGCAACATAAGCTTCCAATCCGGATGGGATGGAGGAAACTTCAATTTCTTTTGCTGTCAGTTGATTTGCCTTATCTGCGTCTGTTTCAGCATTGGCGGGTGAAACGTCTGAGTCAGTATTATAATTATCGGTAAACTGGTTTGAAGGAGAAGTAATATCTGCAAAAGCAGTTACGGATGTATTTCCTTTGGCAGCAGTGGGCCTGGTACTGATAAGCAGGGTATTGACGGCAATGACACAAAGCAATCCGGCAAACAGGCCGGCCACTTTGTTAAAAGACAATACTGGTTTTTGCGGAATCCTGAGGATTGATTCAACCCGGTGCAGGAGATCATTCTTTTTACCGGCTGCAGCAATAGCCAGGGGCTTTTGAATATGGCTTGTTTTTTCGAGGGTGAGCAGGGCACTTGCATATTCATGCGAATCATACTGGAACTGCAGCACCATTTCATCACAGCTTTTCTCTCTTTCCCTTTCCACTATTTTCATAAATGCTTTTACAAAGGGATTGAAATAAAGTATTGTTTGAATAAAGTTGATAATAAGATTGACCAGGTAATCGCTCCGCCTGATATGTGATATTTCATGCAGCAGCACTGCCTCTAATTGTTGTGGCGTTAATTGATTGATAGCGGCCAGCGGTACTAAAATAACCGGCTTCCAGAATCCAATGGTAACAGGGGAGGAGACTAATTCAGATACCCAGGTCTGCACTTTCCGCTTTATCCCCATTAGGGCTGCTGTTTTAGTGACAAATATCCTCCAGTCCACATTCATTTTTGATAGTCCGTACCGGCGTATAATTTGCACATAGCGGAAATTGCGGACAAAACGTAAGAGAGGGAACACTAAAAGGACCAGGTAAATGACGGAAGCCACAGGTAAGGATTGTCGCAGCCAAAGACTTACATCAGTACTGGTTGCAGTATCCAGTATTGCAGCAGTCAGGCCGCCTTCACGATGACCGGCACCTGCATAAGCAATAAAAAATGTATAGAGAAACCAGGCGAATCCTGACATCAGCAGGAAGGAAGCCAGCAGGCTTTTGGCAGCAGGCCGGGCATGTTTTAAAATACCGGTAATCATCTGGTATACCACCCATAGCAGGGCCATTTGCCACAGGCTGTTAAGCACAGCCCATCCAAGTGATTGCAGAAAGTTGGCCTGGTTTGCCATGATGTTGGTTTACTTTTTTAAACTGTCAAGTAATGCCTGTATTTTCTCCAGTTCCTCAGGGCTTGCTTTGTGGCTTTCATCTCCCAGCGCCTGTATTACCAGTTGGGTGGGTGAGCCGCCAAACAAACTGTCTATCATTTTCCCCAATATATGTTTCTGAGTTTTTTCCTTGTTCACCGCTGCCTGGTACACATGTGTCCGCATGGAATCGTCTCTTTTCACAATGCCTTTCTCGTTCATTATCTGCATCAGCTTCAGGGTGGTGGTATAGCCGGCGTTTTTGGTCAGGGATAATTCCTCGTGTACTTCCCGCACAGTGGCAATTCCTTTTCTCCAGAGTATCTGAAGTATTTCCAGCTCACTTTCTGTAGGCTTTATCATTTTGGGTGCTGACATAGTTTTCCGATTTATAGATCGAATATACGACTATTTTCGTAAGACGACCACCCGACAACATTATTTATTGTTTTTTAACATTTGTTAACGTTTGACGGGGGAGGTTGGGGAAAGGTTACAGGGAGTTTTTAGATTTTGGATTGCGCTTTATAGCCGGGGGTTGTGTTAATGGCAGGATTATTTGCAGGATGGGAAATAGGTTTCCTGTTAAAAAGTATAGAGAAAATACCCAAAAAGGTTGAAAGTTAAACCCATTTATTTTAGCTTGTTTTATATAATTTTATATTAATATTGCAATTGTATATTATATATGGCGCCTACTACAAAAACGAAATCCTACGTACAGCCTCAAGAAAACTGGAGACAGCAATACGATGCTGTTACCCATAACGACGTTATAGACGCTTATCTAAAAGGTAAGGAAGCAGGCAAAGACGGAACTAAAATAGCTATGATAAAACTCTTTGAACTTAACTTAGGTAAGGCTCAGGAAAAATCGGAACAACTTTATGAAGGCCTGAAAGGAATGGGATTTACAATAAATTCAATACATCTTAAAGCAGATAATCTTACTAATTTCATGGCTTTGATTGTTGCTGATTTCGACGATTATGTAAGTGAAAAATTTTTGAAAGCTATTAGTAAAAGCCGTGAATTAAAACTGCAAAGCGATTCCGAAGATTTTACCCTGAATTTTTATTTCACCTACCATGCGGATACTCTAAATGAACGTTGTTTAGATTCAGATGGATATTTCCTAAAATATAATGGCCACAAGTAGTGAGAGTTTTGCACATGGAGAACACAATGAAAAAGCTTGTGAATTGCTTGCTCTGAATCAGGGGTTTCCTGATTGGACTATTACAACAGCATTTTATGCTTCTCTGCATTTCGTTACAAGTAAGATTTTCCCTTTCAATTACCCAGTTAAAGACGGCAAACCAATTAAATTCGATGATATTGCCGCATGGCAAAAGTTTAAAGATTATGCTTCAAATAAGAGGCATGAATTAATAAAAGATATGGTTGGCAGTCATTGTAATAAAATAGCTTCACAGTATGAATGGCTGTTAAGTACATCATGGAATGCCCGTTACCACAGTCATGTCCATCCTTCTGAAATAGTTGCCAGGGCAATTGGGTATATGAAAGAAATTAAAAGGCATTGTAAATTACAATAGCCAATAAAATTATAATTAATAAAGTGCGGGTTAGTAAGAAGGAATCTATTAGACAGTTCATTTGCCTTTTAACGATATACTTACTGCATTTGGTTTATCCTGAAATATTTTATTCCCCGATAAAATTTTATATTGGCTGCTAAGTGGCTTTCAGCCACTCTTGAACCACAACTTGTCCCGGCCATCTGGGATAGTTCATAGCCAAAATAGAAATACACACATAGGAAATTCTATGTGTATTTCTATGTATCTATCCCTCTATGTGGTTCACCAAAAAAAAGCCCCACTGTAGAAACAGCGGGACTATCTAATGGTTCTGATTAAGCTTTTGTTTGCCGGACGTAAGCCTGGTGAAATCCGGACTATAAGTTCTTATTGATATGTAACTGTATTTGGTTTGTTGAGATAAGCTACCGGTTCACCAGCCTTTATCACATGGCCCTGTGGTTGCGGTCCGGCTGAAGGGGGTAATGGTGGTGGCAATTTCTTCGCAGCAATCTGTGCCAGGGTTGGAGCTATCACCAATGATACGATTGACATCAGTTTGATAAGGATGTTCATAGACGGACCAGAGGTATCTTTAAAAGGATCTCCCACTGTATCACCCGTTACAGATGCTTTATGCGGTTCAGATTTTTTATAGAACATTTCGCCATTGATCTCCACCCCTTTTTCAAATGACTTCTTCGCATTGTCCCAGGCGCCGCCGGCATTGTTCTGAAACATTCCCATCAATACACCACATACCGTAGCACCTGCCAGGAAACCACCGAGGGCTTCTGCACCGAGACCTGGTGTAAAACCAATAATCAGGGGGGAGATGATAGCGATTGCACCGGGTAACATCATTTTTTTCAACGATGCCTTAGTGGAAATAGCCACACATTTATCATATTCAGGTTTGCCTGTTCCTTCCATAATACCGGGTATGGTCTTGAACTGGCGGCGAACTTCTTCCACCATGGCCATAGCTGCTTCACCCACTGCACGAATGGCCAGTGAAGAGAATATAAAAGGTATCATACCACCCACAAATAAGCAGGCCAGTACATTGGCTTTATAAATATCAATACCGGTAATGCCGGCCACACCTACGAAGGCGGCAAACAGGGCCAAGGCTGTTAAGGCAGCAGAAGCAATGGCAAAACCTTTGCCGGAAGCAGCTGTGGTATTACCCACCGCATCCAGCACGTCTGTTTTTTCACGAACTTCTTTTGGCAACTCACTCATTTCTGCAATACCACCGGCATTATCTGCAATAGGGCCGAATGCATCAATCGCTAATTGCATAGCTGTTGTTGCCATCATACCGGCAGCCGCAATGGCCACTCCATATAAACCTGCACACTCATAAGAACCCCAGATACCACCTGCCAGCACCAATATTGGTAAGAAAGTAGACTCCATACCAATGGCTAAACCGCCAATTACGTTGGTGGCATGCCCGGTAGAGGATTGACGGATGATAGAGTTAACAGGCCTTTTGCCCATGGCCGTATAATATTCTGTGATGATACTCATTAAGGCACCCACAGCAAGACCCACTGCAATAGCTCCGAGCACACCCCATTTAGTAAAGATCACACCCCGCAATTCCATGGCTTCGGGCATTAACCAATATACTAAACCACCTGCCGCTATAGCAGTAAGGATCATAGAACCCCAGTTTCCCATATTCAATGCCTTCTGAACAGTTTGTGTATTGATACCTGCTGATTCGCCGATGCGTACAAATAAAGTACCTGCAATAGAAAATAATATACCTATACCGGCGATGAGCATTGGAAGCACTACAGGTGCAAATCCATTGAGTGTATCATCAGTACTGATAATAGTTGTTTGTTGTCCCAATACAATTGTTGCAAGCACGGTAGCCACATAAGAACCAAAAAGGTCAGCGCCCATTCCGGCTACATCGCCCACATTATCGCCCACGTTATCAGCAATAGTGGCAGGGTTGCGGGGATCATCTTCGGGGATACCGGCTTCCACTTTACCTACCAGGTCAGCGCCTACATCGGCTGCTTTGGTATAGATACCACCACCCACACGGGCAAATAAGGCTATAGATTCAGCGCCCAGCGAAAAGCCTGTCAGCACTTCTATAGTACGCAGCATTTCTTCTGAATTAACAGAAGCGTCTGGTGCAAAAAAATGTTTTAATACAATATATAAACCGCCTAATCCTAACACAGCCAAACCGGCCACACCCACACCCATAACGGCGCCGCCTGTAAATGATACATTAAGGGCTTTGCTTAAACTGGTACGGGCCGCTTGTGCAGTACGTACATTGGCTTTTGTGGCCGCCTTCATTCCGATATAACCGGCCGTTGCACTAAGCACGGCCCCAAAAACAAAAGAGATGGCTATAGCCCAATGCGAGCCGGGATTGGAAAAAGACATTACTGCCAGCAGAATACCCACTATGACCACGAAATAGCCGAGTATTTTCCACTCCGCTTTTAAAAAGGCCATGGCACCTTCGGCAATATACTGGCTGATCTCTTTCATCCGGTCTGTACCGGCATCTTGTTTAGCTACCCAATTGAATTTTACGAAGGTGTAAAGCAATCCAATCAGGCCCATCACGGGAACGAGGTAAATCAATTTGTCCATAAGAGTTTAGTCTTAATCAAAAATTAGCAGACCACCTTCGCTAAAGCTTTAGCGGTCAAGGGCGGCAAAGATAGGGGAAGAGGGGCAAATATAGAATGTGTGGAGTTGGATATTTGGAATTGGTTTTTTCTGCCCTAACCTGCTGATTGGAGTACTGTTACAGGTTAAACAAAACCCTTTCAAACAAAGTAACTGCTTATTTCAGTGCAATAATCTGAAATACCTTTCCCAGCGATTGTACAATATCACCCGCCAGCATACTTTCCATTGAAAATTCTTCTGCTGCAACATCTCCCGCCATTCCATGCAGGTACACACCCAGTAAAGCTGATTCAACGGCATCATATCCCTGTGCCAGTAACCCCGTAAGTATACCTGTTAAGACATCTCCGCTTCCGGCAGTGGCCATGCCTGGGTTACCGGTATTGTTGAAAAATCCTTTTCCACCTGGTGTGGCAATAAATGTATTATGTCCTTTTACAATAATAATGCAGTTAAGTTCTTTTGCTTTTTGCATAGCCAGTGCTATCCGGTCAAACTCATTGGCCGTTTTGCCAAACAACCGTTCAAATTCTTTGGGGTGCGGGGTGAGGATGGAGCCGGCTGGTATCATTTGCAACAATTCTTTTTGTGCAGCTATATTATTTAATGCATCAGCATCCAGTACAATGGGCCTTTTGTATGTATTAAAAATTTCCTGCAGCATCATTTTTGTTTCTGAGGCTATACCGATACCCGGGCCTATGCCAATGGATGCATACTTTGCCAGGTCATCATCTACCTTAGTATTGAATGATGAATTAAAATCTGTCATCACCATTGCTTCCGGAATTGATTGTTGCAAAATAGCATAACCACATTTTGGAATATGACAGGTTAACAAACCAACACCACTGCGCATACAGGCCCCGGCTGCCAATACCGCAGCACCCATTTTACCATAACTGCCCGCTACCAGCAAGGCATGTCCATAAGTTCCTTTATGAGCAAATTTTGTCCGGGGTTTATAAATAGAATGAATAATTGTATCATCGGCTAATTCATATACAATGCTGATGGTTGACAGGAAACTATTCTGCAATCCAATATCCAGCAGGTGTATTTCACCAATAGCGCCTGCATTTTCTGCAACGAAAAATGCAAGCTTATAAGATTGGAAGCTTAAGGTATGTGCTGCTGTTACAGTCAATGCACCTTCTGCAGATTGATCACAAAATAAGCCACTGGGTATATCAATGGAAACAATGTCGCGGTCTGAAGCATTGATATGTTCCACCAGTTTGGCAGTTACTCCTTCCAGGTGGCGGTTAATACCCGAACCGAGTAAGGCATCAATAATTATTTGCCCTTCGGGAAAGGAATGAAAATGTTCTTCTGATTGTACAAAATGAATATCTGCTTTCGGCAGCTTATGCATGCGGGCGAGGTTGGTTTGAAAATCACCGGTGCCTTTATGCCCAAATTCCAAAATATAAATGGAGACTGCATAGCCGTTGTCCATAAGCATCCGGGCAATGGCCAATCCATCACCGCCATTATTGCCTTTGCCACAAAAAATAGCAAAGGAAGGGGCATCCGGGTATTGCTGTACCAGCCAGTCCATACATTTGGCAGCCGCCCTTTCCATCAGGTCAATAGACTGAACAGGCTCTTTTTCTATGGTGTATTGGTCCCATAGCCGTATTTGTTCTGCAGAAAGAATTTTCATATCGGTTATAAAGTTGAGAAACTATTTGCAGAAAAGAGCTGATCTGGTAAGGCAAACGCATTAAAATTAACCTGCCTTCGGCAGAAATACAATTTAACCGCAGAGGCGCAGGGGATACAAAGAAATAAAATCCCTGCTGATCTTGTGTTTAGAGATGCCTTTTAGTTTTTTTCACGGTCTTTTTTTCAGGTGTTTGCAGCAGGTTTTGTTTCAGGCTGTCTATTTCATCTGATTCGGTAACCTGCTGTTGCATATAATTACCAAAAATATCATAACATAATTGAGCGGCATTATAGATACTTCTGGTAAAACGGTTGCCTAATATTATGATCGTCACTTTTTCATCCATCAGCCTTGCAAAAGCGGCATTAGATCCATGCCATTTGCCAAAATGGTATATTATTTTTTTGCCATTGGGCAGCAATTGTAAGCGCCATCCAAATCCGTAATTGTGTATGGATGGCTTTTCAAGGCTATAGGGAGCAAAGGCCGAGTCAAGCAAAGGTTTTCCAATTACCTGCCCGCTATATAGTGCCTGGTCCCACTTTAACAAGTCCTGCGGAGTAGTGTAAATATTTTTATCACCATAAGTGCCATCCAGGAAATCGTAAGACCAGTAAACTCCTTTATTGGTAAAGGAAGGCGTGGCCGTAAGCGTATCTTTTAAGGTAAACACATAAGTGTTTTTCATTTGCAACGGTTCAAACAGATGCTGCCGCATGTATTCAGGAAAAGACTGCCCGCTTATTTTCTCAATGATCATGGAAAGCAACAGATAATTGGTATTGCAATAATTGAAGCGGCTGCCGGCCGTGGAAACCCTGTCCGGCTTTTTATCCACCATCATCTGCAGCACATCCCCGTTGGTGGCCAATTTTTTATTCCATTTGCCTCCCGGTAAAATGCCCCACTTATTATTACTCATGAAATATAAATAATTGGGCAGGCCGCTGCGGTGGGTCAGCAGCATCTTTACTGTAATGCCCGGGTAGGGGAGTTGGGGAAAAAATTTATAGATGGAATCATTCAGCGATAATTTGTTTTCCTGTATTAATCGCAGGATGGCGATAGCTGTAAATGTTTTACTGGTGGAAGCTATATGTAAGGAAGTGGAATCGGTAATGGTGTCTTTTTTACGGAGATCTGCACGGCCTGCATATTTTTCATAGATCACGGCCCCGTTTTTAGCTATTAGAATACCGCCGTTGAAATTTTTGTTGAGCAATGATGTATCAAAGAAAGCACTCAGTTGCCGGTAATAGCGGCGAAATTCATTTTTATCGAGCTGCGGGGGAGTGGGTGGATAGTATTGCAGGGAATCATCAGCCAATTCTTTTTTGGCAGATTGCGAATTGCTGCAGGAAATAATAACTGCAAGGGCCAGGATATAAACAAAGCTTTTCAATAGGTGCTGTTGGTTTTTGGCAAAAGTAACCGGGTAAGACGGTTCAAGATATTACTAGTTTTCCCCACTTGCAAGAAAATGTGGACATAAAACGCCCCAGATTTTTTCCATACATCCGGTCGTTAGTGGGTCACCTGATAGCCATCGGATTTGATTTTAGAGTGACCTTTATACAATTTTGGACCATAACTTGTTCCGGCCATTTGGGATAGAATGCCAGATACATAGAAATACAAACATAGATTATGCTGTTGTAGTAAATATGCTTTGTTCTTCGCAGTATATTTGCAGCATGGCAAAAGTATCTGCAACAAGCTACCCCAAAGAGAAAATAAAGATATTATTCCTGGAGAATATCAGCGATGTGGCGGTTAAGAATTTTCAACGATATGGATATGTGCAGGTAACTAAAATATCCAAAGCGCTAACCGAAGAGCAACTGGCCGAAGAAATAAAAGAAGTGCATATTCTGGGTATCCGTTCCAAAACACAGATCACTAAAAAGATACTGGATGCTGCTAAAAAACTGCAGGCCATTGGTTGTTTTTGTATCGGGGTAAACCAGGTGGACCTGAAAGCAGCCACCAAAAACGGGGTAGTGGTTTTTAATGCGCCTTATTCCAATACCCGCTCGGTAGCGGAACTGGTAATTGGCGCTTCCATTATGCTGATACGCCGGATACCGGATAAAAATAAAGCAGCGCATGAAGGCATCTGGATGAAGGATGCAAAAGGCAGTTATGAACTCCGTGGAAAAACATTGGGTATTATTGGCTATGGCAATATCGGCAGCCAGGTAAGTGTGCTGGCAGAAGGATTGGGGATGAAGGTGATTTTTTATGATGTGGAAACGAAGTTGCCGTTGGGCAATGCAGAAGATGCCAAGTCTTTAAAAGAATTACTCAACAGGGCCGATGTGGTAACACTGCATATACCGGAGACCGGCCAAACAAAGAACCTGATCAATAAGACCAACCTGAAATATTTTAAGAAGGGTGCTATTCTAATTAACTATGCAAGGGGAGAAGTGGTGGACCTGGATGCTTTGAGAAAAGCAATACTGGATGAAAGCATTGGCGGTGCTGCCGTGGATGTGTATCCGTGGGAACCGGAAAAAAATGGCGACCGGTTTCAAACGCCTTTGCAGGATTTGTCTAATGTAATTCTCACTCCGCATATTGGAGGCAGTACTGAAGAAGCGCAGCAGAATATCGGGGAAGACGTAAGTGTGAAGCTGTTTAATTATTTAGAAAAAGGCATTACGTTTGGTTCGCATACGGTACCTGCATTAGCATTGCCTCCGCAGGAGGGCAGCCACCGCATACTGCATATACATAATAATGTACCGGGTGTATTGTCTGAAATAAACACCCAGCTTTCCAAGTACAAAATCAATATACTGGGGCAGTACCTCAAGACCAATGAAGAAATCGGCTATGTGGTGCTGGATGTGGACAAACAATTGTCTGCCCAGGCATTGGGATTATTGAAGGAAGTGAAAGGAACGATTAAGGTGCGGATGTTGTATTGAGATATTGTACGTTTAAATCAATTTTAAATCATCCCATACCTGACAACTATCTACAATAGCATCAATTGTTGGGAAATCAATTTTACCTACAGCATTTATTGGTAAAGGGATTTGTATTTTATCCGTTTTATTTAAATAACACTTCCTGCCATACGAAAAACGCCATATTTGACTATTTAGCTGTGCGGTAATAAAAAGGATTGCTTTGATACTTAGATTTTTGTTGGGACGACAAATAATTACATTGTCTTTTGCAGCAAACTTATAGCTATGATAAAAAGAGCTCATGGGCCAGCTGCCATCAGAAGCGATAGTAACACAATTCTCAAAAAGGTGATTCTGAATATCAAAATGCCCTTCTGTACCATTTTCAATCGTTTTGCAGGAAATTAGGGGAATATTTCCGGAATCTAAATCGCCGCTAACATGAATATGACCAGTATTTACGTAGCTAAAAAGTTCCTTTAACCTGAAAATCTTATATTTAATCTTTGAGTTAAAAACTGTTGTCCTTTGTTTTTTTGAAAATTTTAAAAAAGCATTATTAATCTGTCGGGATGTAATCAAGAATGAGACGAGTTCTCTGACAATTTTATCAGCTTCATTCACTGTTTCTATAATGGAATTTAATCCTTCATCTAAATATGCTTCAGGTATTAATTCTAATTGTCTGTCAGTAAAGTCAATATGAGAGTTAACATAGTATTTTGGCTTATTTGCTTTGAAACTTTCTTCTTTCAGAGCCTTTACCAAATAGGGCTTTATCTCTTGAAATTCATCAGATGCCTTTGGGGAAGTTAGTCTTTTACCTTTACTTTTAACGAATCCATCATAGTTAACCTTTGCCCAAAAGACGTTTTTATTTTGGGCGTGCGGCGTTCCTTTTTTTATGAAAATTCCAAGTGTTCTAACACCAACGGGGTAGAATAAATCTTCAGGAAAAGTAACAACTGATAAAACAGAGTGATTTTTCAATAAATAATCCTTACGCCAAGATAGTTCTTCGCCTCCCTTTAATAAAACAGACATAGGTAAAATCGCAAACAAAATACCATCGTCCTGCATTTGATTTAACGCTTGCTGAACATAATGAAATTCTTTTTTTTGACTTCCTTTTTGTGCAAAGGGCGGGTTCATTAGTACTTTTGTAATTGGCGGTATTCTTGTCTTTTTTTCTGCATCTAAATATTCGGCAATCGGTACCCCATTTTCATCCGATAAATTCAGCCATTTATTAAAACAATTTCCTTCAATGATATTGTTTTTTCCATCGCCCCGAAAAATCATATTTACAAGAGCAAGTGCAACCACGGGGTCTTGTTCTTCAATGCCATAAATACCATATTTTTTAAACAGCTCAAATTTTTTAATATTCTTTGATTTCCTTTTCACCTCATCTAAAGCAGCCACTAAAAAGCCACCAGTACCGCAGGTTGGATCAAACACAAAATCATTTTCATTAATATCCAATACCTCTGCTGCGTATCTTGTCAGGTGGCGTGGGGTTAAAACAATACCGATTTCTTTAGCACCATTTCCATACTTTAAAAACACTTCATAGAACTTGCCTAAAACATCTTTGCCAGATTTCATTGCTGATCTTATATTAAGTTCAAACAGCTGCTGTATGGTTCTAATAATGGCACTTTTAAACTTAATATGATTGTCTTCACTGGAAGGCAGATCAATTTTAATAAACCGGGCAAAGTCCTGCTTATTATGTCTTTTAAGCATCAAATCAACACTTGCATTTATTGATTGGATTAAAAGGCTTGGATTAACCGACAAGTCAATGTTTGAACCTTCTGCCAACGCTAAGAGCAATGCCGAGATTACCCTTGCACGATAATCCTTATTTATTGCTCCGTCATGTAAAATTTGATTTATATTTTCAGCAGCCTGCAAAAATTCTTTTTCGTCAATTTCAAAATCATGAATTGAGGATTTTTTGGTTTCAAGAATTTTATCAACTTGATTCTTAGAAAGTAATCCAGTAACTTCAAATTCATTCTCGGTAATTACTTTCCACTTACCTGCCTCCAGATACTTGCTTTTTGCGACAAATCCTTCCAGGTCATTTCCTGCAATCCCTGTAATAAATATGGCCTTTACATGTTTATCTTTATTCAGTATATTGGCATAGTCTTTCTCAGCTTCCTTTAGGGCTTGTTCAAGCTTTGATCTTGAATTTTTGGCTTCAATAATGTATAAAACCCCTTTATTAATCTCAACTACATTCTCAGGCCTTTGATTTTTTAGGTACTTTGCAACTGTTGGGATATTCTGTGATTCTTGTTGTGTAAAAACCTGTTGTTTTAACCATCCTTTTTTTGACACAAGTTCATTAAGGATATAAGTATATGCATGTACTTCAGAACGTTTGGCTGGCATGGCTTCAGGGTTTACTTTTCAAATATAACAAGTGTTCATGGAAATACTAAAATTATTGGTATTTTGTTTTCAAAATCATTGAGAACTGTGTAAACTTTTCATATCTGAGTCTATGCAAAAAAAAGGAACAACATATTTGGGAACCCCGCAAAGCCAAACTGTCACCCCCTTTATAAAAAAACGACTTATTTCTTATTACCACTGATAATATAATACCCAAAATGCCTCCGGTACAATCCCAGTATCATACCCATCACCGGTGCATACACATTATGCCAGCGTTCTTTTTTTAGCCGCAGGCTTTTATGTTTCCATATTTCGCTGGCAAAAAATTTAAGACTGGTCCAGGGTACATAAGCCACCGAAGGAGCTATCCGCATACTGATCTCTTTTACCGTAATATTTTCCAGCCCATATTCCTTCAGCTTGCTTTCAAACGCCTGTATATTTCCAAAACAGGGGAGGGCCCAGTACCTGATGATCTTCTTATACAAATAAGAAAAGAACCGGGGAAGCTTACTGTCATGTTTTAAAAACCCATCAGCAATGCAAAACCTGCCACCGGATTGTAATACCCTGGCCATTTCGGCGATGAACAGTTCTTTATCTGAACCACTGGCATGACAGGCACTTTCAATGGCATAAGCATGTGTAAATGTATTATCATTAAAATGCAGGTTTTCAAAATTGTCTTTAACCAGCGTTATCTGTTCTCCAAGTTCATCCCTTGCTATAAGCGACCGTCCTTTTTCTATCTGATAGTCTGCAATGGTAATGCCTGTAATAGTTGCAGCAGGATATTTTACAGCCGCATACCGGGCTACTGTACCCACACCGCAGCCCAGGTCGGCAATATGAGAATGCTGAGAACTGTCTATCTGTAAATGTGATAAAACCTCTTCATTCATGTTCATCAGCATTTTCTCCAGCGAGAAAATGTCCGTAAATTTCTTATAAAAGCCGAAATGCATATTGAAATTCTTACTCCACATTTCGTAATCGGGACCGGCAATGTTGTAATAGCTGGTAATGTCGCTGTAATCCTTTTCGGGTGATTGTTTAAGCAGGGCAGCAGAAGCAGCGATGTCCTGTACACGATAGGTTTTCATAACCTTTATTTTGGTGCGATAAAGTTACGGCAGAAAAAAATTATATTTTCAAAAATTATTGAAAATTGTGTAAGTTTGTGTTAGCAAATCAACAATCATGAAAGTCGTAATAGTCGGAGCCGGTTTTGGTGGCCTTAAGCTGGCCCGCAAACTCAATAACAAAGCCGGTTTTGACGTGGTGCTGGTGGACCGGTTCAACTATCACCAGTTTCAACCCTTATTTTACCAGGTGGCCACTGCCGGGCTGGATGCCAGTAATATTTCCTTTCCACTGCGCAAAGTTTTTCAAAAAAGTAAAAATGTAAAAATAAGGCTGGCAGAACTGCAGGAAGTACGGCCCTCAGAAAACAAAATTATTACGGATATAGAAGAGATCGGGTATGATGTATTGGTACTGGCGACCGGCGCTGATACTAATTTTTTCGGTAATTCACAAATAGCCAATCATGCTTTCCCGATGAAATCCACGGTAGAAGCATTACAGATTCGCCACCGGTTACTGCGCCTGTTTGAAGAAGCGCATACGATTAACAATCCTGCAGCATTGCAACGGATGATGAATATAGTTGTAGTGGGGGGCGGACCCACCGGCGTGGAAGTATCCGGTGCATTGGCTGAAATGAAGAAATATGTTTTGCCCAAAGACTATCCTGAACTTGATTTTTCATTGATGAATATCTATTTGCTGGAGGGTGGCAGCAAAACATTGGCTGCTATGAGTGAAAAATCATCTGTGCAGTCTAAAAAATATCTCGACAAACTGGGCGTTACAGTATTGACCGGCACACAGGTAAAAGACTATGATGGAAAAAATGTATTGCTGCAGAACGGGACCGCTATACCAGCGGCCACTGTTATCTGGGCGGCGGGTATCAAAGGAAATATACCTGCAGGTTTTGATACATCATTAATAGCAAAAGGCAACCGTATAAAGATTGACAGGCATTGCCTGGTACAGGGATTCGATAATATATATGCATTGGGCGACCTTGCCTATATGGAAACGCCGAAGTATCCGCAAGGCCATCCGCAGGTAGCACCGGCAGCTATGCAGCAAGCCGAAATGCTGGCAAATAATCTGAAGTTGCTGGAACAAAAATCAAATCCCAAACGGTTATATGAATTTGAATACAACGATAAAGGCGCTATGGCTACTGTGGGAAGAAACCTGGCGGTAGTGGATGTGCCTAAACCCAAACTGCATTTTGGTGGCTTCTTTGCCTGGATGATCTGGATGGGATTGCACCTGATGCTGATACTGGGAGTGAAAAACAGGTTCTTTGTATTCAGTAACTGGCTCTACAATTATTTTACGTACGACCAGAATTTGCGGTTGATATTTAAAGAGTTTAACAGGCCTGATAGAAAATAAAGAATAAGTTATTGCCGTGGAAATACACCCGCCCGGAGTTGAACCACATAGTGCATAGTACAGATAGAAATACACACATAGGAAATTCTAACGGCAGTCAATTTTCTTTTTTGCAACGGGAAAAACCTGCTTCGGTATTTTTGGCAGAGGGATCGTGTATTAGAATATTTTCGGGGAAAGTGCTTTCAGTATTTTCCTTGCCCTGGATCTAAATGCGGCTGTTTCATAGTCCCATCTGTCTTCAATAATAGTTTTCAATTCTTGTTTTATTTCCGGATATAATGCAGACAGCTTTTCAAGGATTGTTAATGAGAATGCTTTGATAGCGGGTTTTTCGAGGGGAGAAGCGATATAACCGAAACAGGTATCCATTAATTGACCGTGAAATCTTTTGGGTACTGCAATGTCCTGCAGCAGCCGCAGCGTATTTCTTTTTACCGCATCATGTATACCGGCCCGTTGCAAATTTTTGAGCAGTTTGCTGAAATGTTTATAGATCAAAGAGGGATGGAACTCCACGGCATAACTTAGTGGCCAGGCAGCCCGTTGTACCACCCGGTATTCATCTGTCAGAAAAAGATGGAAGAGTTCATCAAATCGCTGCTGGTTGCTGCCTACCCAGTTTACGATTTTTGTACAATTCGCTTTTGAATGTTCTTTAAGTATGGTTTCCCGCAGGCGCATAACGGACTATGAGTTTTAATACAAAAGGCGGCCCTGTAGCCGCCTTTTTAGTAGTAATATATAATTGTATTATTATTTTTTGCTGCCAAATAAGCGAAGGAGCATGAGGAAAAGATTGATAAAATCAAGATACAGGTTAAGAGCGCCCATGATGGACAATTTCTTTGCCTGTACTTCCAGAACATTACCATCTGCATCAAGCCCTTCACCAATGCGCTTTAATTTCTGCATATCATAAGCGGTAAGGCCGGTAAATACCATTACACCCACAAAACTGATGATATAATCCATTGAATCATTTTGCAGGAAGAAATTGATAACAGAGGCTATCACAATACCGATAAGTCCCATTGTCATAATGCGGCCAAAACCGGTAAGGTCCTGTTTGGTGGTATAGCCCATAAAAGCCATAACGCCGAACATGGCAGCAGCCGATGCAAAGCAGGCAAATACGGAGTTGCCGGTATAAATAATCAGCACAAAGCTTAAACTAATACCTGTAACAGCGGAATAGGCTATAAATACAGTGATAAGGACTGGCAGGGACAGTTTTTGGAAACCAAAAGACATTAAGAGTACAAATGCCAGCGGGGCGAACATTACTGCATAAAAAAGCAGCTTATTAGAAACAATAGGATTAAGCAATTCCCGGTTATTGGCAAGAAAAAAAGCCACTGTTGCCGAAATGGCCAAGGCCAAAAACATGTAGGAGAATACGTTTGCCAGGAAGGATTTTGAACGGGTACCGGATACAACGCCCTGGTTTGCGAATAAATGTTCCGGGGTGCTGCCTGAATAGTTTTCTGATGACATAGTTACAAGAGTTTTATTTAAGGATGTAAATTAAGTATTAAAATAATAAGGAGGCATTAAAGGGACGTTATTTCTGTCCGGTAAATTATGCTGTATAAATTAATTGCCCTTTGGCTAAGAAGTTGCAATTAATCAGCGGTAGCAATTTCAAGATAATATGTTTCTTATAATATATATTATGTTAAATCGCACCGGGAAAAGAAAGAAAAAATATAGCTCTGCTTCTTTCGTGAGAACTAAAACTATTCACTGTTTCTGGCAGGATTGCG
>JANOEQ010000138.1:0-53474 GCA_031441485.1 Chitinophagaceae bacterium | reverse complement strand
GCCTGTGCCGGGAAGAGCACCGCTAACAACTGCTATAGCTATCTCTTCGCCTTTTTCAATATTCATTACTGCGAATTGTGCCATTTTTTTTATTTTAAAAGTAAAACAATTTAATCAATGGTGTTTGCCCCTGGCAGTTATCACGGCACAATCTGTAAATTGCATATCCTTTTATGGCCTTCAATCTACATGCTCCCTTTCCACCTGCCGGCGATCAGCCGGATGCTATCCGCCAGCTGACGGAAGGGATTCAGAATGGAGAAAGATACCAGACTCTTTTAGGAGTGACGGGTAGTGGTAAAACTTTTACGATTGCCAACGTAATACAAAATGTACAGCGGCCTGTCCTGGTATTGACTCACAATAAAACACTGGTGGCCCAATTGTATGGAGAGTTCCACCAGTTCTTTCCTGAAAATGCAGTGGAATATTTTGTCTCTTATTATGATTACTACCAGCCGGAAGCTTATATGCCTGTAAGCGATGTGTATATTGAAAAAGACCTGAGCATTAATGATGAACTGGATAAACTTCGCCTGCGGGCCACTTCCAGTTTGCTAAGCGGCCGCCGGGATATTATTGTAGTGGCATCTGTAAGTTGTATTTATGGAATGGGTAATCCCACCGACTATGAGAATGGGATCATCCGAATTAATAAGGGACAAACTATTTCGAGGCAGTCCTTTCTTCATTCGCTGGTCAATTCTTTATATAACAGAACAACCATTGAATTCAACCGGGGAAGTTTCCGGGTAAAAGGCGATACGGTGGACATCAATCTTCCTTATGTGGATTATGGCTATCGCATTACTTTTTTCGGCGATGAAATAGAAGAGATAGAAAGTATTGATGTAGTGACCAGCAAGCGGATCGCCAGGATGGAAAATGCAGCCATCTTTCCGGCCAACCTGTATGTGGCGCCAAAAGATATTTTACAACAGGTGCTGTATGAAATACAGGATGAAGTGGCAGCCCAGGCTGACTACTTTAAAAAAGAAGGGAAATATATTGAAGCGCAGCGGCTGAGTGAACGGGTGAATTATGATGTGGAGATGATAAGAGAACTGGGCTATTGTAATGGCATTGAAAACTATTCCCGGTTTTTTGACAGGCGAAGACCCGGAACAAGGCCCTTCTGTTTACTGGATTATTTTCCCAAAGACTATTTGACGGTAATAGATGAAAGCCACCAGACCATCCCCCAGGTAAGTGGTATGTATGGTGGCGACCGCAGCCGCAAATTAGTATTGGTGGACTATGGATTCAGGCTGCCTTCTGCATTGGATAACCGGCCTTTGAATTTTCATGAGTTTGAATCGCTAACCAATCAAACCATTTTTGTATCAGCTACACCGGATGATTATGAGTTGGAAAGATGCGGCGGTGTGGTAACAGAACAAGTTGTACGTCCAACAGGATTATTAGATCCGCCAATTGAAATTCGTCCTTCGGTAAACCAGATTGATGATTTGCTGGATGAAATTGATAAACGAATTACCCAGGGCGACAGGGTGCTGGTAACCACACTGACCAAGCGAATGGCAGAGGAAATGGATAAATACCTGCACCGCATCAATATCAAATCGAAATACATTCACAGCGAAGTGGATACATTGGAAAGAGTGGAGATACTGCGTGAATTGAGATTAGGTGTGATTGATGTGCTGGTGGGGGTAAACCTGTTACGGGAAGGATTGGATCTGCCCGAAGTATCGCTGGTGGCTATTTTGGATGCAGATAAAGAAGGTTTTTTACGCAATGAAAAATCATTGACACAAACAGCAGGCCGTGCAGCCCGTAATGTAAATGGGCTGGTTATCTTTTATGCAGATAAGATGACAGAAAGCATGCAAAAAACTATTGATGAAACAATCCGCCGCCGGGAAAAACAGGTGGCCTGGAATATTCAATATGGCATTACGCCAACCACCATCATTAAATCAACGAAAGATGTTTTTGCACAAACATCAGTATTAGATATAAAAGGTTTTGATAGCAGGAACCCTTATGCCATTGCCAACGGGCAGGATATTGTAACGCTGGCCGCAGAAGAACAGGCGGAATATAAAACGATCCCGCAAATGGAAAAAGCCCTCAGTAAAATCAAAAAGGAGATGGAAAAAGCGTCAAGGGACCTTGATTTTATGGAAGCGGCGAGATTAAGAGATGAGATGTTTATTTTACAAAAGCAATTAGAAGAATTAAAAAAGTGACGAAAATATTTCTATCCCAACAAGAAGATTTTTATTTTTATGATGC
Organism: Chitinophagaceae bacterium; assembly: GCA_031441485.1. Classification (GTDB taxonomy): domain Bacteria; phylum Bacteroidota; class Bacteroidia; order Chitinophagales; family Chitinophagaceae; genus JJ008. The sequence continues at coordinate 51,215 of JANOEQ010000138.1, read as the reverse complement.
ATTAGTTTACAGTTATTAACTCTAAAAGCTGCCGCTCGTAATTATACGAATACACCGTTGGGTATTTTTACTTTTATTTTAAAAACCCTCCCTGCTGTTCTTGCAAATAGAAAAATGCTGTTATATCTTAGCGCCAGAACAAGATAATATCCAATATTTTTAAAACCAGTAAATCCAATAATTATGAAACGACGTGTCCGCAAAATCGCAAACTTCTTTGCGTTCAACCTGCTTTTTTTTGCTTTATACCTAAATTTCATTCATAAAGACAAATCAGTTGTTTTAACAACACCGGCAACAACGCAAACATCTGCCGCATTTAGCGGAACAGAACTGATGGGAAATCCTGATCAATATGTAAAAAAAGAAGCCAGTCCTGCTTTGCCTGCGCAGCCCGCTGAAAGAACAACGGATAACGGCACTGCATTGAAGTTGTCTATTAATTAATTGAACAAAAAACAGTGTTAATACATAACAGCCCCGGCGATATTGCCGGGGCTGTTGCATATTTGTGACAGTACAATTGCTTTATTAATTAATGGGGCCTCTACTACCAATTGACTATACCTGCGCTTTTTTTTGAGAGAAGCGGGCATTCGTAATTTTACCAGCAGCGACCGGGTATTTGTTCCTTATATTTTTAAAAACCTTCATACTATGCTTGTATCTGGTAAATGACTGCTTTATCTTAGCATTGAAAACCGAATCAATCCAATATTTGTAACATCACTAAATCCACCAGTATGAAAAACCGTATCCGTAAGATCGCCACATTCTTTGCGTTCAACCTTTTATTTTTTGCTTTGTACCTGAACTTTATTCACAAAGACAAACCGGTACCTCCTTCATCTACTTCTCAGCAGACCACTGCCGCTTTTAGTGGCACGATGATGACAGCTAACCTGGTAAAGTAAAACTAAAAAAGCATCCATAAACATATTGAGCAAAAGCAGCGTTAACATACAGGCATCCCGGCGGTAAACGCCGGGATTGCTTTGTTTACGGGTATGTATCCAAGTTTTACAGAAAAAAATGCTCCCTTATGCAGCCCCTTTCATGAAATAAAACATCGGCACTTATCTCAAAAGTCATTTTTTCGTTTTCAACACTTGTCCCGGCTTTCCATGAGAGACCTAATGGAACACTACGTGTTGATAGAAAATGCCTGCTTTTTCTTTGTGCAGTTAGTGGTATTAGTGGGAACCACTTTTGAGATGGGCGCTGTAATCTTGTAAATAGCTACGATCTAATAGCTAAATCAAATCACTATGTTTTTATAGTTATCCTGATTAAATCACTGGATTTCAGCCACAATAATCCTTTCTGCTGGTATTATTTACACGGCAAGGTTATATAATCCATTGGGTTTTGTCTTTGTACTTCCATTTAAAATATCAGGATTTGCCCAATTATGGTATTTTAGCCCCATGGAAAAAAAAGTCTTTCTCCTCGATGCTTTCGCCCTTGTTTTCCGGGCTTACTATGCTCTTATCCGCAGTCCCCGGATCACTTCTAAAGGAAAAAATACCAATGCCCAGTTTGGTTTTACCAATGCCCTGGTGGAACTGATCAATAAGCAAAAGCCATCCCACATGGCCGTTTGCTTCGATACCTCGGCCCCCACCGAACGGCATACCGATTTTGCAGACTATAAAGCCAACCGGCAGGAAACACCGGAAGACATCAGTGCCGCAGTGCCCGATATCAAAAAAATCATTGAAGGATTTAATATCCCCATCATAGCTATTGACGGGTATGAAGCAGATGATGTGATAGGCACACTGAGCAAATTGGGTGAAAAGGCCGGCTATGAAGTATACATGGTAACCCCGGATAAAGATTACGGACAATTAGTATCTGAAAAAGTAAAAATTTATAAACCTGCCTACCAGGGAAATGATGCAGAGATATTAGGCCCCAAAGAAATTTGTGCCAAATGGAATATAAAAGATGTGAGCCAGGTAATTGATATGCTGGGCATGATGGGTGATGCCGTGGATAATATTCCGGGGATACCGGGTGTGGGAGAAAAAACAGCAGCCAAATTTCTGGCAGAATATGGCTCGCTCGAAAATACACTGGCCAACGCTGATAAGATAAAAGGTGCCATGGGCGAAAAAGTGAAGAAGGGAAAAGAAATGGCGGTCCTTTCTAAAAAATTAGCCACTATCATTACCAATGTACCGGTGGAATTTCATGAAGAAGATTTCCGGCTGAAAGAATGGAATAAGGAACAACTCAAAGAAATATTTGCTGAACTGGAATTTCGAACACTGGGCAAACGATTGCTGGGTGAAGAGTTTGCTGTTGCCACTTCTTCAAAAGGCGTAGTGGAAAAGGAAATACCACAGGGGGTGCAGACGGATTTGTTTGGGAATATAGTTGAAAGTCCGAAGTCCGAAGCTGAAAGCCGGAAGTCAGAGTCTGGAAGTCCGGAGTTTTCTAAAGTTTCCGCATTCGGAGGAGAGTTGGACGAAGCAGGTATGAAAGTAGATAAGAATATCAACAACACTCCGCATAAGTATGAGGCGATTGAAAGTGATGCTGCGATTAAAAAACTGGTTACCGCTTTAAAGAAACATGACGAGATCTGTTTTGATACAGAAACAACCGGCATTGATGCAAATGATGCAGAACTGGTAGGGCTGAGTTTTTCAGTAATCCCTGGTGAAGCATTTTATGTCCCCTGTCCTGTAGACCAAAAAAGAACAAAAGAAATACTGGCCCATTTTGAGCCCCTTTTTTCCGATAAAAATAAAACCTGGATTGGTCAAAACACCAAATACGATCTGCTGGTATTGAAGTGGTATGATGTGGAAATTGATGGTGAATTGTTTGACACCATGCTGGCCCATTATGTAATTGAACCCGATGGTAAAAGAAGTATGGATGTACTTAGCGAACGTTTTCTCGGCTATGAGCCGGTACATATTGAAGAGCTGATTGGGAAAAAGGGTAAGACACAGGGCAATATGCGGGATGTGGAAGTGGAGAAGATAAAGGAATATGCCGGCGAAGATGCCGATATCACCCTGCAATTGAAAAATGCATTTGTACCCCTGCTCAAAGAAAGGGAAGTGGAAAAAGTATTCAACGAAGTGGAAAATCCATTAGTAAAAGTGCTGGTGGATATGGAATTTGAAGGGATAAAAGTGGACGAGGAATTTCTGGCCGATTATTCTAAAGTATTGGAGAAGGATGCAAAGAGTGCCGAAGAAAGTGTGTATAAACAGGCAGGTGTACGTTTCAACCTGGCCTCTCCTAAACAACTGGGCGAAGTATTATTTGATAAGCTGAAACTGGACCCTTCTGCAAAAAAAACAAAAACGGGCCAGTACCAAACCGGTGAAGATGTGTTGTTGAAGTTAGCGGTAAAAGGCCACCAGATAGTGGATGATATCCTGGCCTTCCGTGAACTGACAAAATTAAAATCAACTTATGTAGATGCGCTGCCGTTGATGATAAATAAAAAAACCGGCAGGGTGCATACTTCCTATGCACAAGCTGTTGCTGTTACAGGCAGATTGAGCAGCAATAACCCCAATCTGCAAAACATACCTGTGAGAACAGAACGGGGACGGGAAATTAGAAAAGCATTTGTACCCAGGGATAGTAAACATATTTTGTTATCAGCCGACTATTCACAAATTGAATTAAGAATAGTGGCAGCCATTAGTGGCGATGCCAATATGTGTGCGGCGTTTAGCAAAGGGACAGACATACATACCGCCACGGCCTCCAAAGTGTTTAATGTGGAAGAATCAGCAGTAACTAAAGAAATGCGTTACAAGGCCAAGAGTGTAAACTTCGGAATCATTTACGGGCAAGGTGCATTCGGATTGGCCGACAACCTGGGCATTCCAAGGTCAGAAGCCAAAGAAATCATTGATAATTATAAGAAAGAATTTCCCGGTATCCAGAAATACATGGATGATACGATCAACTTTGCCAGGGAAACCGGCTATGTGGAAACATTGATGGGCAGAAAAAGATGGTTGCGGGATATTAACTCGGCCAATTTTACCGTGCGTGGTTTTGCCGAGCGAAATGCCATCAACTCACCCATACAGGGAAGTGCCGCCGATATGATCAAACTGGCGATGCAGAAAGTGCAGGCGGCAATGAAAAAGGAAAAGATGCAAAGCAAAATGATCCTGCAGGTGCATGATGAGCTTGTTTTTGATGCGCTGAAATCAGAAGTAAAAGAATTAAAACCATTGATACTCGAAAACATGCAGTCTGCTTTGCTGCTACCAAACCATGTACCGGTAATTGCCGAATGCGGGGAAGGGAAAAACTGGCTCGAAGCCCATTAATTATGAACTGGTCATTATATTTTAAAGATGTAACAATAGTGGGTAGCCGTTATTTATTAATTGCAACTATTGCCTTTTTTATTTGGTATGTGTTGCTGCGCCGGATGATAGCTTCCAAAAAAATACAGGAGAAGTATCCGAAATTCAGCGACTATGCAAGGGAAATAGGTTTCTCCATCACTACAGTATTTATTATGTCCTTTATCCCGGCCACTGTGTTAGGCAGCCCGGAACTGGCCAGGCACACCAAATTTTATATGGATATCAACCAGCATAGTATGGTGTATTTTATCCTGGCCTTTCCTTTAATGGCCATTATGCACGACACTTATTTTTACTGGATGCACCGGCTCATGCATCATCCTTCTTTATTTAAAATTATTCATCTTGTTCATCATAAATCCACCAATCCCAGTCCTTTTGCAGCTTATGCGTTTCACCCGCTCGAAGCTGTTGTGGAAGCAGGTATCTTTTTAGTTTTTGTTTTTACCATACCGGTACATTTATTTCACCTGCTTTTCTTTTTTCTTTTTATGATCATTTACAATGTGTACGGACATCTGGGCTGGGAGTTGTATCCGAAAGGATTCAGCCGGCACTGGCTGGGCAAATGGATCAATACATCTGTCAATCATAATCAGCACCATCAGTATTTTAAGGGCAACTATGGTTTGTACTTTTTATTCTGGGACAGGGTGATGGGTACGATACGGAAGGATTATGAGGAAAAGTTTGATGAGGTGAAAAGCAGGTAATCACTACTTTTTTGCCACTGAAACACTGAGAATACAAAGAAATAAAATCCGTTTAATCAGCTTAATCAGTGTTTCTATTTGCCATTTTAAACATTCTATGAGAAGATTTTAATGCGTTTGTCCTGTTCCCTTCGGTTTGCAATAAATCAGTCTTACTGCTTCTCTGTACCTTTACGCTTTATTTATTATGATCTCAACAATAATTTATTGCTACGACGCCTGCTGCGGCTGGTGCTATGGTTTCAGCCCGGTGATAAAAAAGATAGCGCATAACTATAAAGACAAATTTGTATTTGAAGCATTATCCGGTGGCATGATTCCGGCTGAAAACCCAAGGCCGATTGCTGCCATAGCGGGCTATATCAGCGAAGAATATAAAAGAGTGGAAGAATTGACCGGCATTACATTTGGCCCAGATTATCTCTGGCATATTTTCAACCCGGAAGAAAGCGACTGGTTCCCTCATTCAGAAAAAGCGGCTATCGCCTTATGTATTTTTAAAGAACTGTATCCGGATCAACAGGTTGATTTTGCAGCAGACCTCCAATACGCCTTACATTTCGAAGGCCGTGACCTTACCGATAATGAAGCGTACAGGCACCTCCTTGAAAAATACAGCATAAATGCCGAAGAGTTTTACACCAACCTCAAAAGCGAAACCTATAAAGAAAAAGCACTTTATGAATTTGCTTTATGCAAACAATTACAGGTAACCGGTTTCCCGCAAGTATTGCTGCAAACGGGTGGGCAAAAATTCTATTTACTGGCAAAAGGGTATACTGATTTTAAAACACTGGATAAAAGAATTCAATCTGTACTGGCAGAACTTAGTTCGGCTTCCGCATAATATAATTATCTTTTATGATCCTCACCATCACTCTTAACCCCTGTATTGATAAAAGTTCGGGTGTTGAAACGTTTAAACCCGAAAGCAAACTCCGCTGTACAGAAGTGGTAAATGAACCGGGTGGTGGTGGCATCAATGTAAGCAAAGCCCTGCAAAAACTGGAAAGCCCTTCTGTGGCCTTGTTTCCCGCAGGCGGTTATAATGGCAATATGCTCTGTTCCTTATTAAAAGAACAGGGTATTTTATTTCATGCGGTGGACACCAAAGTGGAAACCAGGGAAAACTGGATTGTGCTGGAAACCACCACCAACAGCCAGTACCGTTTTACTTTTCCCGGCAGGGCCGTATTGGAAGAAACCATTAAAACATTAATTGACCAAATCCGTTCTTTCGCTCCCACTTATGTAGTGGCCAGTGGCAGTTTGCCCCCGGGACTACCCCATTATTTTTATGGATTGATTGTAAAGAATGCCTCAGCTGTTGGTGCCAAATGCATTATTGATACCAGCGGCCCTGCCCTGCAGGCGCTGAAAGGAAAACATGCCTATCTGATAAAACCCAATATAGGTGAGTTATGCAATATGCTGAATGTGGACTGGCTGGATATAAACGAAGTGCCTGCTGCGGCACAACAGGCCATTGCAGATGGTTTTGCTGAAATCATTGTTGTTTCATTAGGACCGAGAGGTGCCTGGCTGGTTAGCGCTGATGAAAGTTATTTTGTGGAAGCGCCGGCGGTAATTAAAAAAAGTACAGTGGGCGCAGGAGACAGTATGGTGGCGGGCATTACCCATTTTCTGCAACAAAACAAATCAATGAAAGAAGCGATACGCTTTGGCGTGGCCTGTGGCAGCGCTGCTACAATGAATGATGGCACACAATTGCTCAATAAAGCGGATGCGGAACGATTATTTGACACACTAAAATAAATACCAGCCGTTGAAAAAAGATATTGCAAACAGGGAAGACTTATTATTACTGGTTACTGTGTTTTATAAAAAACTGCTCGCAGATGACAGTATCAGTTACTTATTTACGGATGTGGCAAAAATAGATATGGCGCATCACTTACCGGTGCTGGTTGATTTTTGGGAGTCTATTTTATTTCAAACAGATACATATCGTAAGAATGCCATGCAGCCACACCTGGCATTGCACCAGCAATCTCCATTGCAAAAAAATCATTTTGAAACATGGCTCAGGTATTTCAAAGAATCAGTGGACGAATTGTTTGACGGCGAAAAAGCCCTTATCACCAAAGAAAGGGCTACCAGCATTGCCACCGTTATGCAGATAAAAATCAGCCAGTTAGGTTAACAGGCCCTTTTTTCATCCTCAAATTTTCCGTTTTCATCGTTTTTTCTTGTATTCATTACCGGGAGTTTGTACCTTTTATGCCTAAAAAAAAGTATATGAAACAAACCATGCTTGCTTTATGTGCGGCAGCCCTATTATTTACTGCCTGCAACAATGAAAAAAAAACAGATGAAAGTAAAAAGTCCGAAACCGTTTCCGGTGATTCAATGACTAAGGGTACTGAAACAACCACCACCACTCCCACCGGCCCACCCGATTCCGCTGCGCAGGCTGAAATGATGAAAAAGTGGCAGGAATATGCTACACCCGGTGCTATGCACAAATGGATGGAAAAAACAAATGGCAGATGGGAAGCTGATGTAAGTCAATGGATGGATGCTGCTGCACCTCCTACAACCGCGAAAGCCACCAATGTACAATCTTCTTCGCTGGGAGGCAGATATGTTATTGGCAAATTCTCTTCTACCATGATGGGGCAGCCCATGGAAGGTATGAGTACGATGGGCTATGATAATGCGAAGAAAATGTTTACAAGTACCTGGGTGGATAATATGGGTACCGGCATAGTACACATGAGCGGCACCTACGATGAAGCCACCAAAACACTAAACCTGAAAGGACACCAGACAGACCCTATGACGGGCAAAGACAGCGATATAAGGGAAGAAATGAAAATGATTGACGATAATACCTATTCGATGACCATGTATGGTACCGGAATGGATGGTAAAGAAATGAAGTTCATGGAAGGCACTTTTAAACGCAAAAAGTAACCCTAACAAACCAAACAAAAGACCCCGAAATTATTTCGGGGTCTTTTGTTTGTGAAATACTTTTTTTTACTAATTTTACTTTCCATTTGTTACCTGCGATGTAGACAACACTATCTCTGAGCCGGCTCCTCCGGCTCCACATATCTCTCCCAGCATTCAGACTGGTTCTTATTTATTATTATCTTTAATACTAATAACTAAACCCCCTGCCAAACATGAAAAGTTGGAAAAATCTTTTTGTCAAAAACAATGAAGAAGAAAAAGACAATGCAACCCCCTCCGCCAGTGGGTTCAGTTTTCCTGCGGGCAATAGCAGTGGCCCGGCAGAGCCTTCTTTTCCTGACAGCAGCGGGGTAGACCAGTCGGTCATCAATGAAGTACTTATTGTATATGAAAAGGGTATTGATTCCATCAATATGCCCGGTTATGATTTCTATGAATTTTACAAAGCAGTAAGCTCCATTCCCCATGCCAATGAACAGGCCTATACCATGGCTTTTCAAATGGCAAAATCTATGGATAGCAATGTCTCGTCACAAAAGCTGGTGTCGGATGCGGAATTTTATATCAGTAAGATAAATGAAGTGCATAACCAGTACTCTATGCAGGGCCAGCAAAAGATCAGTTCTCTGGATGCTAAAAAGAATGACCAGAAGAATAAGCTGACTGTGGAGATCAACCAGGCCACGCAGCAGGTAACACAATTGCGCAACCAACTGTTGGCACTGGAATCGGAGATCAATCAAAAACGCCTGCAGCTTACTGCTGTGGATGGCGAATATGCACCACAGGAAAACACTATCCGGCAAAAACTGCTGGCCAACGATAATGCGAAACAAATAAGCATTGTAAAACTAACTTCTGTAAAAGAAGGCATTCAAAAATATATTAAACAATAAAAACTCACGCAATATGTCAATTGAAAGTAATAAAGTGATGGAACTGCCCATTCTAAAGCACTTTGCAAAGGGCGAAATATCTCTGAACCCGCAAAACTGGCGTAAGGGAGAAAAAGGTATTGCCATGGTGGCCGGGCTCGCTATACTGGGTACTGTGGCCTGGGGCCTTTACCAGTTTATTCTGCCTATCGTTTTTACCTGGATTGGTAAAACATTGGGCGCTATTTCTGTTGCGGTACTGGTAATCGGCTTTTTTATCATGCTGCCTGTAATAATAAAAGGATTTAAAAAACTGGCCCGTGCTCTTCATAAAATGCTGATCCGCTACGATCCGTTTGGGGAACTGGCGGAACAAAAAGATAAAATGATTGAGAATCGTAACCGGTTCAAGCAAGCAAAAGCTAAAATAAAGGCTATCAAAAGTAATATGGAATCTGAGTCACTGAAAGCGGAAAAAGAAGCGAAAGATTACCAGGAGACGGTAGTAACCATGCAGTCAAAAGCGGAAAGCCTGAAAAACAAAATGTCGGCACTCGATGCAGCAAAAGGCGTTGCCGCCAAAGAAACAGATGAATACGTGGAGCTTCAGACAGGCCTGATGAGAACACTCAGCGAAGCCCAACGGGTAAGCCAGATGCTGAACCAAAGTACCGGGCTGGTACGAAAATACGGCAGCCGTGCCCACGTTATTGGCAAACTGGACCGCAAATTGAATATGGTGGATACTGCCATGGAAATTAAGATCGCCGATTTTGATGTAAGTATTGACATGCTGAAAAAAGAATACGCTTTTGCACAAGCCGCCCGTGAAGCCACCGAACAGGCTAAATCGGCCATGCTGTTTACCAAAAGCTGGGAACTGGAATATGCGCTGGACGTGGTTACCAATACCATTTCAATGGATATTGCTTCCACCAAAGAAAACCTGCTGGACCTGGATTCACTTACCAGCAAGTATTCATTAGACAGTGATGAATTGTATTCAAGATTAGATAAGCTGTCAGACCAGATTAAAACAAATACGTATGATCTTCCGGATTCGCAGAAATACAATAATCCTAATTACAAATTGACCGGCCAGGATAAAATGGAAAGCGGCGGGTTTGGAGATATTTTTAATTCATAATAAACTGACTGTACTCTTAATCTGTCCTGTCAATTTTCGAAGTGCCATATAAAAACGGTGTTGAGAATTTTATTAAGAAAATTAACGAAAAAAAAAGATAATATATGAACTGGTCTAAACTGACTTTTCTGTCCAAAGCATTAATTACTCTGCTTGTAGCCGGTGGTATAGGCGCTGCTGTTTATTTTCTTTCTCCTGGTCTCAGAACTTCTGAGTCTAAAAAACTAGATAAGCTGGAGGTAACTGATAAAGATGTAAACAACGTAACCACTTCTGCCGAAATACCTGTACCGTCCACCACTATCTCCACGTCAGTGGGTTCAAAGCCTGTTGTACGGATAGCAGGGTATGCGTGGAACGCTCAATCAGGTATTATTGTAGCGAATGGTGGTCCTAAAACCACCAGCGGATCTATGATGGAGAAAAACGGGGTAAACCTGGAACTGATCCGGCAGGACTGGCTAACGGAACTCCGCAACCTGCAGATGAAATTCATAGAAGAGTTTGACAATGGCAATAACTTCCCCAAGGAAGGCGTGGCCGGTATTATGATAATGGGTGATGGTGTGCCTTTTTATATCAGCTCTGCCCAGCAGGCCATTGATGATAAATATGGCAAGGGTAAGTATACGCTGCAGACTATTGGCGCTGTTGGCCTCAGCTATGGTGAAGACAAACTGATCGGACCACCGAGCTGGAAAATGAACCCACAATCCATGAAAGGCGCTCTTATTTCCACCGTAGTGGGTGATGGTGACTGGGTGGTGGCTGTAAACTATGCTTTTGCCAATAATATTAAAGTAAACCCCGACCCCAGTACCTATGATGCCGAAGCAGTCAACTTTATTGCATGCGCCAATGATGATTATATCGAAGCATCCAAAGATCTGATAAAATCGCAAAAAGAAGGATTTACAGTACCGCTGAAAGAAGTGAAGGGGGGTAAGCTTACCGGCAAGACCATTAATAAAAAAGTGGATGGATGTGCCACCTGGACACCTGGTGATAAAATGGTGTTTGATGAACTGACCGGATTTACAGATGTGGTATCCACCAAAGAATTCAACAACCAGATGGCCACCGCCATCGTCATGGTAAAACAATGGGCAGAAAAAAATAAAGATGTGGTGCTGAACATTCTGAAGGCTTCTTACCAGGCCAGCAACCAGATGAAGCAATATGAAAGCTGGAAAAAAAGTGCAGCAGAAGCTGTTACTAAAACATTTAACCAGGAAAATGCTGATTACTGGTATAATATGTTTAAAGGACAAAAGGGAGAGAAGAATGGTATCTCGTATAATATGGGAGGATCCAGAGTATTTAACCTGGCAGATGCCAACCAGTATTTTGGAATTACAGATGGTACTAACCGTTATAAAGCAGTATATGACCAGGTATCTAAATACCTCAAAGAACTGAACCCGGCAGGTTTTAATCAAAATGTAAAACGTATCGTTCCGTATGAGGAAGCCGTTAATCTGTCATTTTTAAAACAAATAGAAAATATTGATGCCGGTAAAGCCGATGTGGCTGACTACACTAAAAAAGCCACACAACAGGTGGCTTCCGGTGAGTGGCAGATCAATTTCGAAACGGGAAGGGCTTCTTTGCGCCCCGAAGGAAAAGATATACTGGACCAGATATATAACCTGCTGATACAGGCCGAAACGTCCAAGCTTGAATTATTCGGGCATACTGATAATACAGGTACCAAAGAAGCTAACTATTCATTATCAAGGGCAAGGGCTGAAGCGGTGAAAAACTACCTGATTCAAAAAGGGATTCCGTCCAGCCGTTTCCAAAAAATTGAAGGCCTGGGGCAGGATGAACCGGCGGCTGATAATAATACTGATGCCGGTAAATCACGCAACCGCCGTGTAGCTATTAACCTGTTAAACTAAACCGGAGATGCTAAAAAAATGGTTTCGTCCTTTTGAAACAGTAGCCACCAATCAGCGATTACTGATTGTTGGTATCTGGGTGGCGCTGGTATTGGGTTACTGGTTTTATACATCCATGGGATCAAAACATCTTTTCCCAACACCTCCGCAGGTTTGGGAAGGAATGAAATCATTATACAATGAAGGGCTGGTTGTTCATTTATCCAGTTCGCTGGGCTTGTGTTTACAGGCAGCGTTTATTTCATTGTGCATTTCATTGACTATCGTTTATTTGTCACCGTTGCCCGCTATAAAGCCGGTGGCCCTGTTCTTCAGCAAGCTGCGGTATCTTCCACTTACAGGTATTACGTTTTATCTCACCATCCTGGTAAGCAATGCCAGAAGCATGCAGGTGTGGGTGCTTGTGGTGTTTATGAGTTTATATTTTATAACCTCCCTGCTGGGCGTGTTAAAGGATATACCGGAAGATGAAATAAACCATGCCCGTTCGCTTAAATGCAGCCGCTGGGAAATTTTGTGGGAAGTGGTGATTAAAGGGAGGCTCGATTATGTGCTGGATGTGCTGCGGCAAAACCTCGCCATTATCTGGATGATGCTGGTAACAGTGGAGTCTATACTGGTGGCAGCAGGCGGATTGGGTGTATTGATTAAAAACAGTGACAAGTTTGCCAATCATGGCCGTATAGTAGCATTGCAAATTATTATTTTATTAATCGGCCTGTTACTGGATTGGGTATTACAGGTAACGCGGAAAGGTTTATTCAGGTATTCAACTTATTAATTTACCATGTCACCAAAATACGAACAAAAGGATACGATCCTCCATGTAGATAATCTGAGTGTAGCTTATGGAGATAAAGTAATTATTTCCAATATCAGTTTTACAGAGAAAAACGTGGTGCGTCCGGGTAAAGCGCAGGGACAAACGATTGCCTTTCTGGGCCGTTCGGGCAGGGGTAAATCAACATTGTTCCGGGCATTGACAGGGCTGGAAGAGCCAACAGGCGGTGTTGTGTTGATTCCTGACTTTCAACAACAAATAGTTAATGGTCAGCAACCCGCCAAAAAAGTAAAAGAGGGAGATGTTGGTTTTGTGGACCAGAAATACACGTTGTTCCGCCATAAAACAATTTACCAGTCATTGAAATATGCGCTGCGAAAATCCACCAACTCCGCGATAGAAAAAGAAGAAAAGATCAATCAATACCTTAAAGACTGGGGGCTTGATAATTGCAGGAATCAATACCCAAATGAATTGTCAGGCGGTCAACGGCAAAGAACTGCTATCCTGGAGCAATTACTCAGTTCAGGATTTTATATGGTACTGGATGAGCCGTTCTCAGGTCTTGATGTGGGCAATATTCAAAATGTAAAGAATTCGTTTTACCTTATCAACGACAGCCACGAACTGAATACTATTATCTTCAGTACGCATGATATAGAATTGGCCGTAGAATTGGCTGATTCAATATATGTGTTGGGGTATTATAAAAAAGAAGACGGTCACATGAGCCAGACAGGCACCATCCTCAAGCATTTTGACCTGAAAGAAATGGGACTGGCCTGGCAGAATGAATTGACCTCCGATCATCTTGATGTTGTGAAAGAAATAAAAAAAATTATGCTGGCTTCGTAACCGGTTTACCCGGCCTGTTCATACGCCTGTTTAATCCAGTTGGTTAAATCTTTATTGATTGCCGTTTCGCTTTCTATTTTTATGCGATGCGTACACATCGCATTCCATTTACTGCCGTCTTCCACATTACCGGATGGCGCCACTCCTTTTATGTTCAGTCCCACATCCAGCCTGTCTTTGGTAGAGGGCTGAAGGATGGCAAACTGTTTTTTTCTTCTCAAACTCACATAGGCTTTTTTGGGCGCCAGTTCCACATCACTGCCAAGTTTATTTATTTCTGCCATAATTTTATCATACCAGGGTTTCAGGTTTTCTTTCCCTTTGTATTGTACAGTAATTAAATCATCGCTGTTTTCTGCGGCCCCGGCATGGCTTTGTTTGGCATAATGCACCACCACATTCGCATTGCCATAGGTGAACCCGTGTTTTTCTTTTAAGAAGCTTACCAGTTCGCCATGTTTGGTAAACCCGGATTTGTTTACAATGGCGATCCATTCATCAAGCTTTTTGCCTGTATTTTTTTCGATGTTGGCAATCTGGGTTTGGGTGGCTTTATCAATACTGTCAGTACTCATTTAATTATTTTTAATAAAAGCAATATATGAAATAAGCGGAATGAAAGAAAGCAGAATAGAGTAAAAAGGGAATAATGGGGGACGGAGCAGGGTGGATAGCCGACTAATACCGGCTGGATATTAAAATACCTGTTCTATACATCCTGCTGTATGCAGTTTTACTGAAAAAAACGCTGTCGGCCTACTCTTTTACAATCCTGCTCACTTCACCATTCGCCCATTTTATTATATAAATGCCGCTGCCCAATTTGGCAGTACTGATTGTAAATGATGTATTGCTTATGCTGAATTGGTGTATTAGCTTTCCGTTCATATCCATTAATTGTGCATCAGTATACAATAGGCCATTCCCCACTGTTACTGTTATCAACTCTTTAGCAGGATTTGGAAATATGGTTGCAGGTGATTGTTTGCTGGCCGAAAGTCTGATAATGGTTGAAAATGTAAACCTTCCATTTATATCCACCTGCTTAATACGGTAATAGCCAGTGCCAGTCAATACTGTTATTGCTGTATGAGAGTAATTATTAGTCCCGTTTCCTTTACTCTTTATAATACCTGTAAGAAGGAAGTGTACGCCATTGTCGCTTTTTTCTATTTCGTAGCGGTCAACATTGTCTTCATCCACCTTCCAATTAAGCACTGCCTGCTTTTGCGTATTGAGGCTGCCTGTTACGCTAACCCATTTAAGTGGCAGTGGTGTAAATATACCGGATGTCATTACCCGGTTGTTTGTACCTGAAGAAGCCACCGCCACAAATAAGCCATTGGCATAAGTTACGGCAAGCCAGGCATTGCCCACTGCAGAATTCCGAAGGGTCCAGTTTATACCATTTGGGCTGGTCATTACCTGCTGGGTCCCAGAATTATTAGACACCGCAACAAATAACCCATTACCATAAGTTACGGACCTCCAGTCATTATTCGAAGCGGGTGTCCGGATGGTCCAGTCTATTCCATTCGGGCTGGTCATAAACGGACCAGATCCGAATTTAACTGCTACAAATAAACCGTTGCCGTAGGTTACTGACCACCAAAAAGCATTGACAGGAGTGGTGCGAATAGTCCAGTTAATACCATCTGGGCTGGTCATCACACGGTTGCCTGTTCCGCTGCCAGCCACTGCCACAAATAATCCATTGCCATAAGTTACGGATCGCCATTCATTATCTGCCGCAGATACCCGGCTGGTCCAGTTTATTCCATCAGGACTGGTCATCACACGGTTGCCTGTTCCACTGCCTGCCACTGCCACAAATAATCCATTGCCGTAGGTTACAGAAGTCCAGAAATTATCCGCCGCAGAATTGCGGCTGGTCCAGTTTATACCGTCCGGGCTGGTCATCACACGATTGCCTGTTCCGGTGACAGCCACTGCTACAAATAAACCATTGCCATGGGTTACAGAAAACCAACTATTATCCGCTGCTGAAACGCGGCTGGTCCAGGCAATTCCATCAGGACTGGTCATCACACGGTTGCCTGTTCCGCTGCCAGCCACTGCCACAAATAAACCCTTTCCATAGGTTACGGAAAACCAATTATTATCTGCTGCAGAAGCACGGCTCGTCCAGGTAATACCTGCCTGGGCATCAGCGGAGTAATTTAAAAAAAGCGATACGAATAATATGCATAGAATTTTTGAAGCTTGTACAAATTTTTTCATTCTAGTTTATTTTAAAAAATGTTTACGAATATCCTGTTACTATTTTTACTCCGGCATCGTGTATTTCCCGGATAATTCTTTGACTTTTATCCAGGCAACCTGCCCGTTCTTTATTTGCAGAAGCGGGGTTAGTTAAGCAGGGCATCTGCCTGTTGCTGCTCCCAAAGAGAAGGCATGGCTAACGTAAAAAGTATCCCACAAACATTCCGGGATAATCCTATAATGGAAGATGATTATGGTTTGTGGTGAAAGTGCAGTCTTTTGCCAAATAATAAACCATTGCAATTGTGATAATTCCTGTTTTTTAAAAAACACTGTAAAGAAATAAAAATCTTTTGCTCCATTTCCCCTGGCCTGTTAATAAGAAAACATTTTATTTTCTTACTCTTTTACAATCCTGCTTACTTCACCATCAGCCCATTTTACACTATAAATACCCCGGCTTAGTGCAGTAATATTAATAGTAAACGCTGTATTGGTTATTCTGAACCGTCGCATTAACCTGCCGCGCATATTTGCTAATTGCGCTTCCGTGTTCAATAAATGATTGCCGACCGTTACTGTTATTGTCTCTTTTGCCGGGTTAGGGTACAGGGTTGGCGACTGCCTGTTGTATGCAATAAGTTTTATAATGTCAGAATAAGAAAAGCGTCCGTCTTTATCTGTTTGTTTTATCCGGTAATACATTTTACCAGGTAGCGTTGCTGTTTCTGTAAACGAATAATCCTGTACACCATCGCCACGGCTGCTAATATGGCCAATAATGCTGAAATGTATGGCATCGGAGCTTTTCTCTATTTCATATCCCTTCACATTTTGTTCTTCCACCTTCCATTGAAGCACTGCCTTTTTTTGCGTATTGATTTTACCGGCTATATTAAGCCAGTTAAGTGGTAATGCAGTCGTGAGCAAAGTACCGGATGTCATTATCCGGTTGTCCAATTCAGGACTTGTGGGAGTAAAAACAGACACCGCCACAAATAAACCCCTGTTATAGGTTACAGAAGACCACTTATTAACCGGAGTTGTCCGGATTGTCCATTTCTCTCCGTCCGGACTTGTCATTACTCTTTTATCAGTTATTATTGATGAGGATAATGATGCCACCGCCACGAATAAACCACTACCATAGATAACTGACTTCCAAATACTGCCCGCTGCAGCCTCCTGCTCCGTCCAGTTTACACCATCCGGGCTGGTCATTACCCGGTTATCTCCGCTGCTACCCACAGCCACAAACCTGCCGCTACCATAGGTTACAGCATTCCATTGCTCTTTTGGTGCAACACCTAAGGTCCAGGTTATGCCATCCGGGCTGGTCATAACAGGGTTGTTTCCATCATCTGCCACTGCTACAAATAAATCATTACCTGATAAATCTTTACCGATTGCGATGGATGTCCAGAAGTTATCAGCTGCGGAGATACCGCTGGTCCAATTCTGGCCATCTGTACTCGTCATTACCCGGTTGCCCGTGCCGGAACCAGCCACTGCCACAAACTTTCCATTGCCATAGATTACGGATTGCCATTGATTAGCGGCAGCTGCTTTATGGCTGGTCCATGTAATTCCATTTTGGCTGGTCATAACACGATCAGCCCCATCATTCGACACGGCCACAAACCTCCCATTACCAAAGGTTACGGATTGCCATTGATTGCTGGCAGCCGACACCCGGCTGGTCCAGTTTGTACTATTCTGGCTGGTCATAACCCTTTGGCCAATAACACCATTTCCATCAGAGGAAGCTACAGCTACAAATATTCCATTACCATAGGTTACAGATGTCCAGTCGTTACCCAAGGCAGCCCTGCGTGGTGTCCAGGCAATACCAGCCTGGGCATTGGCAGTATAACAAAATACCAGCATCAAAGCGCTGAGTGCTGTTGAGATTTGTACGCACTTTTGCATTTCATTTTGTATTAAGCTAAAACTTATTCAGCGATTCTATAAAAATTTACCCAGTATAGGTTGCAGCCACCCTGCTTTTCAGGCAAATTTTACTACAAAGCTGTTCATCCCCTGTAAAAAAACTTCATCCATTTTTGTAGAATCTATTTTACACGCAATGAAAATTATTGGGTTTTAACGGAGGCCCGGAATACCGTACTGTCTTTTTCCATTGATTGGATGCAATCTTACATTCATATACTTAGGGCTGCTGTCTGTCGATGACGCTTTTATTCCACAAAAAAATACTCTAACCTTGTTTTATTTAAAACCAAAATCCATATTTATGAAACTCCGTACTCCGCTGCGAAGCTTTTTATCAATGTTATTTCTTCTATGCCTGCATGCATCCCTTACTGCACAACCCCTTGGTTATGGCTATGTAAAAACAATAACAGTTCTGGAAACCCAGATACCCGGAGCTACAGGCCTTACTGATTTTCCCCTCCTCGTCAGCCTGACTGACACAGAACTCAGAACGGTTGCAAACGGTGGCCACATGGGGACCGCTGCTGGTTATGATTTACTTTTTTATCAAAACGGTTGCGATACTAAACTGGACCACCAGCTCGAAGAGTATAATCCGGCAACAGGAAAACTGGTGGTTTGGGTAAGGGTACCCTTTCTCTCCGCTGTTTCCAATACAACGGTATACATGTATTACGGAAATGATAGTGTTACTGTAAATCCTTCCTCCACTTCCGTATGGAACAGTAATTACCAGGGAGTCTGGCATTTAAATACCAGCCCTGCACTGGCAGCCCCGCAGGTAAATGATGGGACTTCATTTGGCAGAAATGGCACTACCTACGGGGGCATGTCTGGTTCAAACCTTGTTACAGGTAAAATTGGTCCGGCCTATTCCTTTGATGAAGTAAATGACTATGTGCGGGTACCTGATTTTTTATATGGACAGGAACATACTGTTTCATTCTGGTTCAATGCATCTGAGGTCAATGGCACTGCATACCAATATCTGTTCAGCCATGGAAGTAACCCCAAATGGGACACGACCAACTCTCTGCATGTATACATTGGTGAAAATAATGTAACAGGCTCCGCAGGATCTGAAATACATAACAGGCAAATGATAAAATCATTTTACAGGGACAGCAACGATTGGTGGGATTATGATACGCTGAATGCCGGCACCACATATATAGATGGCAACTGGCATTACTATACTTTCAGGGTGCAGGATTTCGGAGGAGCCTCGATATTTATTGACGGATCACTGATCAGGCAATATACTGTATGGGGGGGCAATACTTTTGACCCCGGCAGTGATATTTATCTTGCAGCCAGATACGATTTGAACGGTCAGCGGTTTTTTGGCGGCATGCTTGATGAAGTAAGAATTGCCAATGGATGGAGAACCTCCGCTTGGATTGCCACAGAATATAACAACCAGCAAGATCCTTCTTCTTTTTATATCGTTGGACCGGAAGGGCCGTCTATGGCTTTTTGTATTGTGCTTCCATTATCTATTTGGCAGTATACTGCTCAGGTAAAAAATAATACCGTTATGCTGCGGTGGACTTTTGAAGATGTAAAGGCTAGTGACAAATTTTGCATCATGCGTTCAGGGGATGGAGAACACTGGCAACAAATTACTTCTATAAATGGCAGACCGGGACTTGTAACGGAAGAATATATTGATAATAGCCCGATACCTGGTAAATCATACTACTTTATAAAAGTGATTGACAGCGATGGGAGTCATGTAAAGTATTCATCGATTGCTGAGGTAAAAGTAGATTTTCCATTACTGCCTGGTACTGTAATGCCCAATCCTGCCAACGCCGGAAATACAGTATTTATTTCTTGCCGGGGAGTACTGAATCCAACCACAGAAGTATCGCTGATGAATAATTCGGGAGCTGTTATTGCCCGGTTGAAACCGGGAGTACTGTCAGGCAAAGGCTTCTCACTGGTATTGCCTTCAACTATCGCCCCGGGATTATACTTTGCAGTATTTAATACAGGTACAGGAACAAGCATCAGTAAAATAATCATACAATAGTTACCGGCCTTTCATTTATCATTCATAAACACGCTATCCATGAAAAAAATCAGCCTGGCCTTCTTACCATTACTATATATACTCTTTTTTACTACCGGTATTTGCGGGCAAAAAAGAACACTCTATCACCGGATAAAAACAAATATTACTGCCCGGGAACTTGATAACCTTAGAAAAAAGGGGGTTGATCTTGTTCACTTTGAAGATACGGGCATCGGCCTTGTGGCTGAATTGCCGGAAGAGCAAATTGAGCTGATAAAATTAAATGGGTTTAATGTCGAGTACCTGCTATACGATCTGGAATCAAATTATGCAGCGGTAAACAGGATTACAGACTCCATTTACCGTGCCTCTTTACAAAATAATACTGGTATACAGAATCGGTTATCTTCGGTTTCAACACCGGTGAATTTTCAACTGGGAAGTATGGGCGGGTTTCCCACCTATGCAGAAATCAATGATGCACTCGACAGTATGAAATCCAAATACCCTGCATTGGTTGCTGCTAAAATATCAATTGGCAACTCACTGGAAGGCCGTCCCATTTATATGATCCGGGTCAGTGATAACGCTGAAACTGATGAAAATGAAAGTGAGCTATTACTTACTTCATTGCATCATGCCAATGAACCTATGGGTGTGAGTGCTACCTTGTTTTTTATCTGGCACCTGCTTGAAAATTATGAAACAAACAAAGAGTTTAAAACACTGCTCAACAATACCGAGATATACTTTGTGCCCTGTGTAAACCCTGATGGGTATGTATATAATGAAACAAATTTTCCAGCAGGAGGAGGCATGCAAAGAAAAAATCGCAGGCAAAATTGTGCTACTGATGTCAATAAGGGAGTGGACCTTAACAGAAATTACGGATACAAATGGGGAATTAATACTGCAGGCTCTTCAAGCAATCCCTGTCATAACCGCTATGCACGGGGTACGGCGGCATGGTCTGAACCCGAAACGCAGGCAATGCGAAATTTTGTAACTGCAAAAAGTTTTGTACTCGCCAATAATTATCACGCTTTTGGAGATTTTTATATGTATCCATGGGCATACGTTGACTCACTGCCCGATGGCCAGGACAGTATCCTGTTTAAAGAGATGGGGGCCTACTGTGTAGAGGGGATAAGCAATTTTAAACATGGCAATTTTAAAAGAACATTGAATTATCTCGCCAACGGGGAATGTGCAGACTGGCTTTATGGCGATGAAACGGCAAAGCCAAAGATTTATGCGGTAACAATTGAAATCGGAAAGTCTGCCGATGGTGGTTTCTGGCCTGCATCATCGAATATAGTTCCCCTTTGCAACAGGATCATAGACATGAATATTAAAAGCCTGCGGATGACTCCGGAGTATGCAAAAATTACCGATTCCACACAGGCAGCATTCTATTCTTTAAGCAATCATATCCGTTATTCTTTACAACGTTTCAGTATCAGACCTGCTTCATTTACAGTTTCCGTTACGCCGCTGAGCAGTTGGGTTATTTCTGTTGCCTCCAATAAAGTATATAACGCTTTATCATTTCTTGAAAACAGGCTGGATTCGATCGCATTTACGTTGCATCCTTCCACACCCGGCGGAACTTCTCTTCAGTTTGTTGTTGAAACCAATAACGGAGCATGGTCAGTATATGATACTATCACCCGCATATATAACAGCCCGGTGGTGCTGCCCATCCGTTGTGAAAACGATTATGAACCTGACAATTCCATTTATTCGGCCAGGAATATTTCAGACGGAGACCGGATATATTCCAGAATATCGGTACCCGGCGATGAAGACTGGTACCAGATTCAGTTGAGACAGGATGAAAACCTGCAGGTAATCTTAAAAGATATGCCGGCTGACTATGATATATCCGTCTTTGATGCAACGCTCAAAGAAGCAGGTGTATCTCAAAATTACGGTCTTGCAGCCGATACAGTGGTATTAAACCACGCTTTGCCCGGTATTTATTATATTCTTATAAAAGGATTTAACAGGGCGCATAATTTTACCCATTGTTATGAGCTTGTTCCCGCTGTTTCAGACAGGCTGATTACAATACCTTTTTCCGGGGGATTAAAAAAGATATTACCAGCGCCTGGTAAAATGACTGTATACCCTGGTTTAGCCCATCACCAGATCACCATACTGTTTGATTCAAAGATCAGCAGCAGTATTGAAATTCTCATGCATGACATTTCCGGAAGGTTATTAAAAAATACAAGTCATATAGCTGTGAAAGGCAGGAATATCTATAAAGCTGATATAGCTGCCCTTACTCCCGGCATTTATGCAGTAAGTATCCTCCAGGAAGGGTATTTACAAACTAAAAAAATTATTAAAGTAGTACAGAAATAAAACAGCTGGCCCGAAAAGTATTTTAGTTTATAAAAAAAGATTTTAAAAAAAAATTATGTTATTGCGTTACTCCCCACTTTACAGACAGTTGGAAGATGATTTAGAGTTATGTAACAGAGACGAGCCAGACAATATCAGGAAAACAGAAAAAAGCTTTTGGATTTCAAATCAATACTGGTTAAGAGCAAAAGAGCTTTACAAAAATCCGGAGGTTAAATCAGAATCCGAGGAAATTCATTTTTTCCGGGAAGTAAAACCACGGTTTACCAGTAATATTGAGTATTTCGCAATCTTGAATGAAGCACTGACGTTTTCGGAAAAGAATAATGCTGAAAACCCAAGATTCTGGGATGAAGAGATGTCCAGATTTTCAAGATTTCGTTCCAAACATTCCTCCTTTATAATTTATATCGAAGGGAAGAATCATGTTCAGGACAGAAAATATTTTGTCAAGACCTGCTCTTACGGACACCCGGCTGGGCCAGGATTGTTCTACGACAGCGATCTTGGCCGCACAACTTTTTATGACACGCTGCTCAGCAGGTATTATGCGCTGAAAAGATATTACCAGTTTTCTGCTGATGCCTATAAGAAGGCAATTACTAAAATTTGTAAAAAAGCCGGTCCGGGTATCAAATTAAAAAACTGAAAGTGAAATTTTTTTTACGACATTTTTCTCTGCCCTGCTGAATACCACCTGCTGCAACCGGAATGACCGGGGACATCCAAATTAAAAGTTACTGGCCCTTTTCTTTTTTTTAAGCACGGCGAAGTAATTTATTCTGTCATGAAATCAAAATTCTGTTTCCCATACTTTCCATTCTTTTTCCCTTCAATACTCGCAAAAAGCTGGTTCTTTATCCGGCGGTATGCAATACGCTGTGGAAAATCGTGTGTTTGGTTTTCACTGATAAATTCAGCTCCCTTCAGAAATATCACTTTAAATTTTACCGGCTGGTTATTGTTTTGCCCCTGAACTGTGGAAGTATAATACCAATCGCCATTCCGATACGCCATTTCGGTAATTTCCTGGGGAATGGTGTCTTTCCCATCTTTTACAAAAAAGCTTTTCCCCTTCAATGTGCTGTCGTTGTCAATTTGCCATTTCTCAATAATAAAGCTGCTCCCTGCATTTATTTTCCAGGTACCCGTCATCCATTTTACCTGTTCAGTTTTTTGCGCCTTCCCTGCAAAGCTGAAGATGAATATGGCTGTAAGCAGTGACAATACTTTTTTCATACTTTTTTTTACAAAAATGGAAAGTATTACTGAGATGAAATTGTAAAATTGCGACAGCGGTTTATGTATTCTTTCTGTAAATACTGTCCGGCAACATAATCGTTATTAACACTATAATCAGCAAAAAATTATATTCCATGCCGTTTCTTCCCCCGCCTACTACAAACCAGCCTTCCTTAAAATGAACCATAATAATACCTGTTAGCAAAATAAAAATAGTTATTCCGCATGCCAATTTTATAAACCGGCCCCAAAGCAAACAAATGGCACAGGCGATATGCGACAGTTTAATTGCCCAGGCAACAGGTATGCCCACTGGCGAAAAGCCTTTTTCATTTAAATAATAGTTGCCAAAATCATTTATACCGTTGTTAAAAATACCCGGAATACTATGTACAAATAAAATTATAGCAACAGCAATACGAAGCAACAAAATGTTTTTAGGTAAATTCGCCATCTGGTAATTAATTAAAAGGGTTAAAAATAACTGCATTCTGCCTGTACCCGGTTTTTTTCATGCTGCTCCAATAAACAGGGCACTCATTTTTAAACTATCCGCATAAAACTGTTTGGGACTGATGCCTGTAAATTCTTTAAAGTCTTTAATAAAATGTGCCTGGTCGTAATACCCATTTTCATAAGCCAGTGTGGTAAGACTGGTAAAATTTTTTTGTTCCATCATTTTTAACGTGGCCTGCAGGCGGATGATTTTGGAAAGCTGCTTCGGGCTAAGCCCAATGACGGAAGAAAATTTACGTTCCAGTTGCCGCCGGTTTATTTGCAATTGTTCACTGAGTTCGTTCACACTTAATTGTCCTTTGGTTTGCAATAAGACCTCCACACTGGACGCTGCAATACGATCTGTTGCCTCAGCGGTTTGTAATTTATTCAGCAGGAAGGATTCAATAATTTTTATCCGTTCTTCATTTGAAACGGCGTTCAATACCTGTTCTTCCAGCAACACTCCTTCTTTGGCAAACAATGTAATAAGATCCACCGCTTTATTCTTCATTTCCTCAAGCAGTATACTGGCAAAGGGAATAAATCCATCCGGGTGAAAACGGGCAGCAATAATACCGCTATGGCCGGTAGGTTCTATTTCCAGTGGTGAGATGATCTGCCCGAATACAAAACTTCTTGGTTGAATAATGCTTCCGCCATCGGGCAGGTGCTGGCGGTATACATCACCATAGTGAAAAATCATTTCCATACAACCGTCCGGAACGATATTCTGTTTTTCTGCAACTGATGTGGCCGGTGCGTCAAAGCTCCAGTAGCATCTCACAAAAGGTTGCAGCTCTTCGCTTACATCGTATTGCCGGTAATCCATTTCACTGATTATTTTTCTGCCCTCTGTCCAAACTCCAGGAGATAGCCATTGTTATCATACATGGCAGATTCCCCATAGCTAATTAAAAGTTTCTATTTTGAAAACCCTGCATTTATCTTTCAACTTTTGTCACCATCCATCTGCATCAGTGGTGTAAAGTATTGGTGTAAGGCCATTCATTTTCATTATTACCGCTTGATATTTTTTTCATACCCCGCCACCCACTCATCCACTGTAATTTTTGAAGCCAGTTCCCCGATTAATTTATAAGGGATCTCTTCTGGTTTTTTATAGCGCATACAGCTTTTACCCATGTCTAATTTTTTAGGAGACGATTTTGCATGCGCATCTGTAAACCATTTTAGCAGTTTAGGGTCAGCATACACTCCCATGTGATAAACAGCAATAAAGTTTTTTTGCGAAGCCACATTCATAAATGGCAGTGGCTGTTTGGTATCACAATGATACCCTTTTGGATAAATGCTGTGGGGCACCACATATCCGATCATACCATAGTTCATTTCTTCTTTAAACCCCTTGGGTAAATTTTTCTTTATCACTTTACGAAGTTCGGTAATTGCTTGTTGTCGGTCGGCCGGTAATTCTGCAATATACTGGTCAACCGTTGTTGCTTTGGATTGCATGGTAAAAGAAATTAGAACTTTAAAATACGAAAAAAATCAGTCCAGGGGCCAATCTCTTCCCGGTATTGTTTGGCCATCACTCTTGTTACCTGGGCAATATGGGTAAGGTCGTGCACCACCCAGGTGGATAATAAGTTTCGTAAGCTAACTTCTCCCAGTACCGGGTGCAGGCCTTTCTTATCCAAATCTGTTGCTGATAAGTTTAGCGATTTGAACCAGGCTATGTTTTCCTTTCGGGCCGATTCAAATTCATCCAGCAATTGCTGTATCGTTTTGCCTTTACTTACTTCATATTGTGCAAAGCGGTCCCAGGGCTCAAAGGTTTTTGAAAGACCAAACTCCAGGATTATTTTTACCCTTGGCACCCAATCGGTTTTTTCGCCATAAATTAGATGACCTATTACATCATAAGGGGAAAATGTATCGGGGCCTTCGTTGTTCTGCACCCACTCATCACCAAGTCCGGTGAGTAATGATTGAAGTACCATTGGGGTCCTTTCCAGTATTTCACAGGATTTTTTTATGCTGTATTGCATATTTCAGTTTTAGGAAAATGAAATGAGGATTTAAAAAAATAGCACCGTTTTTTGGAGAGCTGCGTTATTATCTCCTGTTTTTTTACAGCCTTCTTTCACAGTATTATAATACCAGTCTCTCAATATGATTTCGTCGGTAAATGTCAACATTACTTTTTCCGGCAACAGGTTTATTTCAATTGTACGCTCAGCCAGTCTCATTTTTTCTTCACAATTCTTTTTGCTGCTTTCTTCTTTGTGCTTTTAGCAATTTTATTATACGCCAGCGCCAGCCCTATCCAGTATTCCAGTTTCTTTTTAGTATTTAATGCTGCTATATCCACAAATACAAATCCCTTCATTACCCGGCCGGTAAAATCCATTGGTTTACAGCCTTCTTTTTCCACCATTTCATCATACCTGGCCGGGTCAAGTCTTACCATCAGCCTTTCCGTTTCCACACCCACACACATTTTTTCATTTACCATAAAGCAGAGGCCGCCAAACATTTTTTTCTCTTCCACCTTTTTGTGCGTCAGGGCTATTAACTCCCTTACCCTGTTTGCCAGTTGTTCATTGTATGCCATATCGCATTAAATTATACCGGAACAGAATGTAATCCGATGCGGTTCCCTTCCGTATCAATGAACACTGCCATAAAACCATAATCGGGACTGATGGCTGTTTTGGGAACCATTATCTTTCCTCCTGCTGCTTCCACTTTATCCAATACATTTTGCAATTCAGGATTACCGTTCAGGTATATCAGC
Source organism: Chitinophagaceae bacterium (assembly GCA_031441485.1). Taxonomy (GTDB): domain Bacteria; phylum Bacteroidota; class Bacteroidia; order Chitinophagales; family Chitinophagaceae; genus JJ008. The sequence goes on along the minus strand of JANOEQ010000138.1, from coordinate 24,581 downwards.
GGGCCATCTGTGGCAGATGGTTTATGAAAGCCCCCGCTGTCCACCACAGCGCCACCCACGCCCATTCGGTCTTCCAGGGGAAACATCCGCATTTTAATATTGGGTAAATCCATTACTATCAATTGCACACCAAAAATAGTTTCATAAAATGTAGTAGCCCTACCCAGGTCGGTGGCTGGTATTTCAAACCAGCTTATTGCATTTTTCATGTTGGTGATTTTATTTTTTATATTTCGTTTTCATGTATTTATATGACAAGGTAATTAATTCTTTCAGCACTTTATGATCTACATCTTCCAGTTTGTTAATGTACAAACAAGAACCACCGGTTTTATACTTTCCCAATTTTTTCATCAACTCATCATAGCGGGTAAAACCGGTCATAATATAAAGGGTAAGGTTTTGTTTTCTTGGAGAAAAGCCGGTAATAAACCAATCTCCTTCTTGTTTGCTGACGGCGCTTTTATAATGATAGCTGCCAAATCCCACTACATTATTGCTCCATAATTTTGGTTCTTGCCGGGTAATGCTTTTCATCATAGCCAATATTGTCATACAGTCATTTTGTCTGTATTCTGGTTGCACCGCTTTAAGAAAAGCTTCAACATCTCCCGGTGTTTCTTTCGTTTTTATTGCTGCCATATATTACTGATTGATATCTTTTCCTTCTTTTAGTTTTACCAGGAATCCCTCCACCTGCTTTTTTGCTGCATCATTCGGGGCCTGTGCTATTGCCTTTTCTGCATACATTACAGCGTTTTTAAAATCGCCCTTAGCAGAGTAGCCGCTCATTAATCCACCATTCACTCCCCATACATCACCATATCTTTTCCCGCTGGCTTTAAATATATCCATGGCCCTGTCCACTCTTTTTTGGCCAATAAGCTGGCGGCCGTACGCTGTATACTGGTTAGCGGTAGCTATCAGCAAAGCTTCATCCATCGTGGAGTCTGCCTGTGCTGTTCTGTTCAGTTTATCGTATGCATTTGCAAGGTTTCTTAGCGTAATAAAACTTTTTTGCCCCTGGAAACCATTGATGGCACGGATGCTCCATTGTAATGCTTCTTCCATGTTAATATTTTTATTCAGACAATACTGGGCGGCCTGCAGCATGTTGGTGCTATTAAACCCTTTCTGGCTTGTTGTCTGCTCTCTCAGCCTTGCCAGTACAATATTGTCCACATCCACATCTACTTTAAAGGGAACAGATAATTTTTCCCATTGCATTGCTATTATACAATGCTTTTCCTTATGCTCAATAAATTCATACTTCAGCCATTCCACACTTTTTTCGAGGGCAGCGGGCTTTACATTTACCCGCAGCACATCATCTTCTTCTTTATAATAAAAACTGCCCCATGCATCTGTTTCTTTTGAAAAGATAAGGGTTACTTCATCTGCTCCCATTGCCATAAATAAAGCATAGGTGCCTGCTTTTATGTCTTTGCCTTCTACTTTTACATCATGCTCGAATGTAATGGTGGTGGCTTCATTGGCGCCTGCCCGCCAGGGACTGGTGGATTTGCTGGTAATAAAATTGGTAGTGCTAAAGCCATTGGTAACCAGGTTTCCATCGCCGTATACTTTTCCTTCCCTTTTATTTACATCAGGCCGGCCATACTTAAGGGTGATGCTGGTTATTCCCACTTCTTCGGAAATCATTGCCCTGGGGTTGCCCCCGCTGGGGGGTACATCCATTTGTGCGGATAATGAAAAGGCAGAAAGAAATAAAGATGACAGCAGGGTAATACGTTTCATATTATAATTGTTTAGTTGTTTAATAAAATTATTTAGCTGCTTGCGCCGGGGCCTTATCCGTATTCCATATTTCCGGGTACAGCTTCCACTTGCCCGCCTCCCGTTTCCAGATAGCAATAAACTTTCCTTTGTCATAAATCACGCCGTCATCGCCGGGAAAAGTGTAGCAGCCTTCTTCCACTGCCGCCTCGTCGCTACCATAAATAGAAGTGGCGGTAATAACAATTTTAAAATCCTTGTTTTCCCGTCGTTATAATAATAATGCCGGATACTGTCGCGGCCGTTCACCGCCGGTATCTGCTCCGGCATCGCTGCCGCATCTTTGCAATATTTTTCCCGGTAGTAAGCCGTGTCATTCGTTGTAAACCGTTCTCCATATACTTTATTGGCTTGCTTAAAGTTCAGAGAAAATCACCAATTAAAGCTGCCGTTCATCAGGTCATTTGCTCACTTAAAATGATTCCAGTACTTAATCATGAAAAAGAACAACAAACCCATTGCGGTAACAGCCACATACAGGTGATAATAGCTGCCAAAATATAAATCAAATCCTATAAGCACCAGCCCGCAGGCTATGGCAAGGTAAGCCGCCCAGCTTTGAAAAAACCATAAGCCCGCCAATGCCACAATGTTGATCAGGGGGTAAGAAGCGGAATATGGAAAATGCGGTTTCGGTTAACCGGGGGAATTTGATAAGGAATTCCTGTTTGTCTGTACACAATTTGTAAAGCGCAAAACAATTCCCTGCCTGCATAAGCAAAATAAAAACAGGGTAAAGTGCCCATCGCATCGGGACTGATTTATTTACAAAATTGCTCAAAAATACCATCCGTTGTTTGCAGCGCCCTGAATTTCCTTTGTTGTTTTAGAATCTCTGTTGCAATGCCATGCATCGTAAACCGCTTGAACCGGTGTTCTGATTTCAGTATTAATCCTCCTCCCGAAGCTGTGCCGTACATATCCCAATTGTAAGCTTTATGCAGATGATAAGTAGCCGGGGCTATTAAAAGATCCGTACTCACATGATATTTTACCCAGGAACTTCCTTTCTGCATTTCCAGAATTTTACAAGCGTAACCCAGTACTTTTTCTTTCGTATGATATATTTTCCAGGAAAGAACAGAATCGGTTACCCCGCTATAGTCTTCACAAGCATAATTACGTTGGGTATTGGTCTCCGATATGCATTTGTTGCGTATGCCCGAATAGTAATATGTTACTGTGTCCCTGCCAATAAACCGGCTTTGGTAATCCTGCAGGTCATACCGGAAAAAACTTTTTGCCGGCCTAATGGCAGTAATTGAATCCACATTCAGCGAATCGGCGGTGCAGGTATAGGAATACTGAATGGTGCCGGTAAAATATTTGTTGCCCGGGCGGTTGCAACCGGTAATAAACAGGGTTGCAGAAAGCATTATTATCAGAATTCTTTGGGGGTTCATTTTTTTCTCCGGTATTCCAAATCATATTCAGTAGACCATGATACGCCATTGTCCTTTGAAATTTCACCATGCTGCCGCAGTGTTGCCCTGTTCAGGTTGGTAAATGTCATTTTACGGATAGCCACGGTGTCCTTGCTAAACGGGAATGGTTTGGAAGAAAATATAATCTGGTTATTTTCAAATTTACCCAGCAGGTATTCATTGGTACCCCCGGCATTATCCACCCATGTTTGCTGCCATTGCTTTGTAGCTGCATTCCAGGTATTAAAACTTTTACCGGCATACCGCAGACCCTGCGTAACAGAAGCACTACTCCATTCTTCCTGAATGATGCAACTATCAAGTATCAGGCTGACTTTGCTGTCGCCTGCCTTTTGGCCATTTTTCCCGAATGCTTCCCATTCACCGATCCAGAAATCAAACTGGCGGTAAGCTGGCTGGCTGCAGGGTTTTTGAGAGAAGGCTGAAAAACCAACAACCATGATAAGAACAGCAGTATTAAGTAGTTTAAGCATAAATTTTTTTAAAAAGACAATCCCCCAATATATAAAGCTGTCTCATTCATCACTGATTATCGCCACACACCAATAATAGCTCCCATAAGGGTAAGCGCCACCAGTAAATAACCACCATTGATGAAGATATACCTGGCAGGCTTGTGCTCAAATAATCCTACAATGGCCAGACCGCAAAAAGGCCAGAGGCCGGCCAAAAATCCGGCAATAGTACCCCAGATAATATCCGTCTTTTGGGCACAGTTGCCGGTACATTCAGCAGGTGTGTCTGCCAGAAACATTGCAAGATTGGCCGATATCACCAGGGAAAGAATAAATGCCCATCCGTAAATTTTTGACGCATTGCCCTTTTTTACATCCTCCACTGTCATTTTATTTTCTGCCATCCATGCTTTACCAAATAATGCCGGGGAATACCATACTCCCCCGAGTACAAATGCTGAGACACCAGCGACAAGAACTGCCAGCCAGTTAATTGAAGACATATCCATACGGGTTATTTTAGTTTATTAAAAAACGTTGCTCTTCTAAACTAATTTATAAACTTTACATGCAAACACAATAAGTGAAAGAACCGGTAAACAGGGGGACGAAGGAGAATTTTATCACGACGAAGCTGATCAGCCGCCGGGATACCATCAACGATATTGGTATCCGTGCGGTAATGATACCCTTTTTTGGTATTGTCATTCCGCTGATTACACGAATGATTCCCCATAGCCAGCTTACCAACTGGCAGGTAAAACTCAGTTACCTCTATACTATTTTCATTGCATTTGTTGTGTATGAAGGCACCCGTTTTTTGCATTTCACACTTCGCACTTATTTTGACTGGTTGAATAAACCTGCAAAAAAAATCATTGCCCTCATTATTATCATTCCTTTTTACTGTGTGCCGGTAAGTGTACTGCTGCTGGTGGGCTGGTATCATCTTTTTATGCAGGGAGCGGTGAATTGGCCGGTAGTGAAACTAACGGCTATCATAATCCTGGTAGCGGTATTCTTTATCGTAAATCTCTACGAAACCGTTTTCCTGGTACGTGACATGGCAAACGATAAAGTAAAAAAGGAACAACTGGAAAGGGCCCGTGCTGAAGCAGAATTGGAAGCCCTGAAAAATCAGATTGACCCGCATTTTATTTTTAATTCTCTGAACACCCTCAGCCACCTGATTGAGGAGAAACCGGTAAAAGCAAAACAATTTAATGATAACCTGGCCGATGTATACCGGTATATTTTACAAAATAAGGCAAGGAAACTGGTGGTGCTGCGGGAAGAAATCAATTTTCTAAACAACTATTACCTCTTATTACAAATCCGTTTTGTAAATGCCGTACATTTAAATATCAATATTGATGAGGCGCTGACCGATCAATACCTGGTACTGCCTATCTCCCTGCAACTGCTGCTGGAAAATGCCATCAAGCATAATGAATTCTCCGAAGCAGACCCTTTACCGGTGAAAATCGAATTGCAAAACGACATGCTGATCATACAAAATAAGGTGAAGAAAAAAGCATTGCGAAAACCGTCCTCAAAAATCGGGTTGCAGAATTTACAGGAACGATATAAACTGACCACTAACCGGGAAGTTGTTATTAAAGAAGATGAAAGCAGTTTTACTGTGTATTTACCGGTGTTGAAAATTGTTTAAATAATTTTAGGCCACACCTGCATAAGAAATATGAAAATAATCATCATAGAAGACGAGAAACCGGCAGCTGAAAAACTACTGAAGGCCATACAAAAGGCAGATCCTGCCATTGAAATACCGGCAGTTCTCAGCAGTGTAAAAGCTGCTGCAGACTGGCTGCAGCAAAATCCTATGCCCGACCTGCTGTTCATGGATATAGAACTGGGAGATGGATTATCTTTTAACATCTTTGAGAAAGTAAATATCACAAGCCCGGTCATTTTTTGCACTGCATTTGATGAATACTGGCAGGAAGCATTTGAACATAATAGTATTGACTATTTACTTAAACCTGTAAAGCAGGAAAAATTGGAAACAGCTTTGAGCAAATATGATAAATTAAAAAAGCATTTTGCCGGCAGCTTCCTTCAATTACAACAATGGCAGCAACAGCCGGCCGCTGCCGGGTACAAAAAACGATTTTTGGTAAAGCGGGGTATTGATTATATAAGCATCAAAACAGAGGACATTGCTTATTTCTATGCCACGTATAAATTAGTATGCCTGGTGGATAATAAAAATCAGAAATTCATACTGGACCAATCCCTTGCTGATATTGAAAACCAACTGGACCCGGCGCAGTTTTACAGGATCAACCGAAAATACCTGGTGCAATTGAGTTCTATCAAAAAAATAAAAGCATACCCGAAAAGCAAATTGCAAATTGAAGTAGACCCCCCTGTAAATGAAGATATCATCATTAGCCAGGAGAATACTGCTGCCTTTAAAGAATGGATGGGCAACTAATAAAGATGCTGCTCAATTGATTTTCCATACGTACCGGTGAAAAATATTTTTTTCCTGCAAATTTCAGGTGGTGGCTGTGTAATCCCTGCGAAAACTACATCATACCACAAACCTATCCCCATGCAGCAGCGTGTCTTTACCCTCGACCCCCGATTTTTCCAGGTTATCTTTCAAGCCATATTTTTAAGCTATGGTCTTTTTTATCTCCAATGGACGCCCGATTGGTGGCACTATATTCTCAGCATAGGTTGCTGTCTTCTTTTTAATTATACAGCAGAATCCATTAAACGAAAACATTTTCTGCCACTGCGTGGAAAAAAAGGGTTTGACAGTTGGGGCTTCAGTGTGCTGATCAGTGCCATGAGCCTTTGCCTGTTGCTGAAAGTGAATCATTGGTACATCAGCATATTGGCGGCCTTTATTACTGTAGGTTCAAAATATATTTTCCGCTTCAATCACAAACATATTTTTAATCCCTCTGCTATTGGTATAGTGGCCACCCTTTACTTAACCAATGAAGCCTGGCTAAGCCCGGGACAGTGGGGCAGCAATACCGTTATCTTATTTGGCGTGATCACACTGGGTACTATTGTAGTAACAAGAGTACAAAAGCTGGATGTATCATTAGCATTTCTTATCACTTTTATCGGATTGCTGTATTGGCGGCAGGTGTATGTACTTGGCTGGCCGCTGGATTATTTTATGCATTCTGTAAGCACCGGCAGTTTATTGCTGTTTACTTTCTTTATGATCAGTGATCCGAAAACATCACCCAATCATCCGGTAGCAAGAATCATTTGGGCAGTGGCCATTGCGGCAGTGGCATTTTATTTTGCAGCCTTCAAATGGAAATACAATACCATTATCTGGGTGCTTGTAGCCGCAGCGCCATTGGTGCCTGTATTGGATAAACTATTTAAAGCAAAAGATTTTACCTGGAAACCTTCTCTTATTCATTTTAATATTTTTTTAAAAATTAAACATTTAGTCATGAAACCTATTTTAAAAAAAGGAGCTGCCCTGTTAATACTTGCAGCCATGCTGGGTCATGAAGCCGCTGCCTTCTGCGGCTTCTATGTCAGCAAAGCCGATGGAACACTAAAAAACAAAACATCACAAGTTATCATTGTGCGGGATGGCAACCGCAATGTGATCACTATGTTCAATGATTTTAAAGGCAACCCCAAAGACTTTGCCATGGTGGTGCCGGTACCGGTGGTATTAAGTAAAAGCGATATCAAAGTGGTGGACCAGCAGATATTTAATACCCTGAATGATTACAGTAAACCAAGGCTGGTGGAGTATTATGATCAAAACCCCTGTAACAGGTATGAACTGGAAGACAAGGTAAGTGCAAAATCCATGGGGATGCAGGCGAACAGGTCTAACGCCCCCACCGGCGATGCAATGAAAGAAAAAGATCTTGGTGTAAAAATAGAAGCCAAATATTTAGTAGGAGAATATGATATCCTTATTCTATCCGCCAAAGAATCATCCGGTCTTAAAACATGGTTAACTGAAAATGAATATAAAATTCCGGCAGGTGCAGAGGAAGTGCTGGAGCCTTATATCAAAAGTAATTTGAAATTTTTTGTGGTAAAAGTAAATGAGCAGGAGAAAAAGAAAATGCCGGGCAATTTTTTACGGCCGTTGCAAATCAGTTTTACATCTCCCAAATTTATGTTGCCTATCCGCCTCGGTATGGCCAATGCTGATGGCGACCAGGATATGATCGTGTATGCATTTACAAAAAAAGGAAGGGTTGAGTGTACCAATTACCGCACCCAATCCTTACCTACCGGTAATAAAGTACCCCTGTTTGTAAAAAACAATTTTGGAAATTTTTATGCCAATCTTTTTCAAAACCAATGGAGCAAAGAAGGTAAAGCATTAACGATGCTTGAATATGCCTGGGATGTAAGCCCCAAAAATTATGTGAAGTGTGATCCCTGTGTGGCTACTGCCCCTTCCACTCAAGACCTGGTGCAGGCGGGTGTATGGTGGATCAACCGCGACTGGAATGATTACAACGATGTAAACAACCAGGAAGAAGATTATTCAGATAATGTGTATTTTACCCGGTTGCATGTGCGCTATAACCGGAATAAATTTCCGCAGGACCTGATGTTCCAGGTTACCCCTAACACAGAAAGCTACCAGGCACGTTATGTGATCACCCATCCTGCCACTGGCGATTTTAGTTGTGAAGCAGGTAAAAAGTATTTAAAAGAATTAAAAGAACGCCGTGCCGATGAGATGGAAATGCTTGCCTACCTTACCGGCAAGGGCTACAGCGACTGGGATGTGGTATCGAATGAGTCCGAAGAGAAATATATTCCTGCTGAAGCTTCTTATGCCTCTATTGCTCCAGGTATTAATAATAATTCGCCAAAAAGGGATAAACGTATTTTATATGCCACCATTGGAGTAATGGGATTGATAACACTGGCCGGCTTTGGAACCAGGAAAAAACCAGTATAAGGCATAAAAAGATTGATAAAGGACGGTTTTAAATTAAAGAAAAGAGGCTGCCTCCGAAAAAAGGAGACAGCCTCAATTTTCTTACGTCAATATTTTAATGAGGGTTAGTTGCCGCCGCCCTGGGTACGTTGAGGCCTCATGGAAGGTTGAATTTTTTCTTTCCAAACATCAAATTCTTCCTTCGCTAGTACCGCTTTCAGTATCTCGTCCTGGGCATCAGTATACTTTTTCATTTCCGCCATAAAGGTTTCCCTGTCCGGCATTCCTCCTGCCATTAATTCCTGTCTTTTAGCGTCTTGAGCTTTGTACAATACGGTAAGGGCTGTATCTAAACTTGTCAGTTTGGCCTTATCCAGCTTAAAGGCACTGTCTAATTTTTGATGAATCCTGGCCACCCTTTCTTCAGCGGTCATCCGGTTCATACCGCCGCTGCCAGGCTGTGCATAGGAAATTACAATGAGTGTAAAAGACACCACTATCAATAACAAAATCTTTTTCATTTAAGCTATTTTAAGTTTAAAAGGAATAAAGCAGGTAAATATGACGGAGATTTTGTAAAAACCGTTCGGCAGGCGAAAACTTATTTTCGATAGCCCGCATTTGACAGAACTCAAGTATCTTGCACCTCCTTAATTATCTTTAAACGTATGGAATACAGTAAACTAGTTGCCGTAACGGGGTTGCCCGGATTATTTGAATTGATTAACAGTAAAACTGATGGGGCTATTGTTCGTTCCCTTGACGACAAGAGTTCCCGGTTTGTATCAAGCCGCATCCACAATTTCTCTCACCTGGAGAGTATAGAGGTATATACTATCCGGGATAATGTGAACCTGGTGGAAATACTGAATGCAATGGAAAAAGCCGGTGAAAAATTGCCTGATGAAAAAGATGCCGGCGCTATTAAAAAGTATTTCGAGAACGTATACCCGGACATTGACTTTGAAAGGGTGTACACCAGTGATATGAAGAAAATGGTGAAATGGTTTGACATTCTGAAAAAAAATGAAGTGGAGATTAAATTGTCTGAACTCCCTGAAGAAGAGAATGAGCCAATAGTGGAAGAAGTGAAGGCAGAAGAACCGGTAGTGGAAAAACCCGCTAAGCCTGCTGCTAAAAAAACGGCCGCTAAAAAGAAAGAAGCAGCCCCGGAAGAAACAACTGAAATTCCAAAGAAAACGGCAAGAAAAAAGAAAGCGGAATAAAGGTGAGAATATGAAAATGTGGAGACGTGAAAATGAATTCTTTCATTGACATGTCTGCACATTTTTAATTTTTACTCAACTCCACTATTCTGACATTTCCACACTTTCACATTTTCTAATTTCCACATTATGAATTACAGTGCAGATATAAAAAAATTGACCCGTCATTTTTTGCCGGTTGATTTTACCATCACCAATTGGGAAACCCTTGAGCCTTTTTTTAAACAACTCGACGAACGTGCTATCAACTCCCTGCAGGATCTGGAGGAATGGCTGAAGGATTCCAGTGAACTGGAAGCGGTAACCAGTGAGGATGCCTGCTGGAGGCAGATAAAAATGACCTGTGATACAGAGAATAAAGAACTGGAAGAGGCGTTTACTTTCTTTATGATGGAAATCCAGCCAAAGATCCAGCCATACTCCGATAGACTGAATAAAAAACTGGTGGACTGTCCCTTTACCAGCCAACTGGATTCAGAAAAGTATTATACCTACCTCCGCAATGTAAAAAAGAACATTGAACTGTTCCGGGAAGAAAATATTCCGCTCCAGGCCGAACTTGGAGTAATGCAACAGCAGTTTGGTGTTATTTCCGGAAAGATGACCATTGAAGTGAACGGACAGGAATACACATTGCAACAAGCGGCAAAATTTCTGGAAGATCCGGACAGGAGCATCAGGGAAGAAGTATATCACAAGATCAATAAAAGAAGGTTGCAGGATAAAAAAGAACTGAATGATCTCTTTTCTTCTTTATTACAAAAACGTGACCAGGTAGCTATTAATACTGGTTTTGATAATTACCGGGACTTCCGGTTTGCCGAATTGGGACGTTTTGATTATACCAAAGTGGATTGCTTCCAGTTTCATGAAGCCGTGAAGCTCCATGTAATGCCCCTGGTAAACCAGATCTATGAAGCAAAAAAGAAAAAGCTGGGTCTGAACAGGCTTCGTCCCTGGGATGTGGAAGCTGAACCGGCTGGCGTACAACCGCTCCGCCCTTTCAAAACAGGGGAAGAACTGACTGCCAAAACGATTGAATGCTTTGGCAAAATGCGTCCTTTTTTTGGCGATTGTCTGAAAAAAATGAAAGAAATGGGGCATTTGGACCTCGAAAGCCGCAAGGGCAAAGCTCCGGGTGGTTATAACTGTCCCTTAGCTGAAAGCGGAGCACCTTTTATTTTTATGAATGCCGCAGGACAACTGGATGATGTGACCACAATGGTGCATGAGGGTGGTCATGCCATACATTCTTTTTTGGCACATAAACTGGACTTGAGCGGATTTAAGGAATACCCCACCGAAATTGCGGAAGTGGCCAGTATGGCCATGGAGCTTTTCAGTATGGGCCATTGGCAAGTTTTCTTCGATAGTAAAGAGGAATTAACAAGGGCCAAAGAGCAGCAGTTGGAAAGGGTGATCACCATTTTCCCCTGGATAGCTACCATTGATAAATTTCAGCACTGGGTGTATGAAAATCCTGTTCATTCCAATGAAGAAAGGGCCAGCCGCTGGTTGTCCATTCTTGAAGAATTTTCATCGCCGGTGATTGATTTTGAGGGGTTGGATGAATATCGCCGGTCTGCCTGGCAGCGCCAGCTGCATTTATTCGAAGTTCCTTTTTATTATATCGAATATGGCATTGCCCAGCTGGGCGCTATCGGTCTCTGGCAGCAATACAAGCAAAACCCTGATACTGCGATCACTAATTACATAACAGCCCTTGAGTTGGGTGGTATGAAAACGCTGCCGGCCCTGTTTAATGCGGCCGGGCTGCAGTTTGATTTTTCACCGGACCACATCAGCGTATTAATGCAATTTGTAAAAAAGGAAATGGATAGTCTTTAAGTAAAAAATACCATAAAAGTGGTATGGCATAAATTCGGAAAATTGCGTGGTAGCACTTATTTTTGATATTGAATCTGACTGACAGTAAAGCATATTAACATTCATACTACGTCTAAGCCTCGTAGTAAAAAATAGCTACTAATCAGAGCCTTAACCAAAAAGTCCCGATGTTTCTACACCGGGGCTTTGTTTTAGCACATACCCCCTGCCCCCGCCAGTCGGCGGGGAACTCAGGCCTAAAGTACCTTTCACCATTGCAAATTTTTGATAAAGAAATACGGCAATACGTTAGAGTACCTTTTTACAAAAGCAGGAAAATTTAATAGAAACTATAATGAACTCAGGACCTAAGTTCCCCCTGGTGTTAAGTCAATCACGTTTTGTCGGATACCTTTCAACGAATACAAAAGCTATCCCACAAAGACCACGAAGCACACAAAGCCTTTTCTTTGTGTCTTTGTGGGAAAAATTGTTTGCGTTCATATCAGACTTGACACGACGCTAGGGGGACAGGGGGCTGCATTTCTTACACACGCCTTCCACCACCACTTCCACATGGGTGGCCTGGTATCCTTTGGGTAATTTTATGTCAGGAGTTACCACATCATCCAGGCAATAGGTATTACTGCAATTGTCACACACAAAATGTATATGATGATCATGATGATGGCCTTCGGAGCACTGGTCTTTGCAAAGGGCATACCGGATAGAATTATCTGCTGTGGGAATGGTGTGAATGATGCCTTTATCAACAAAGGCCTGCAGAGTTCTGTATACTGTTACCCGGTCAAATTTTTCGCCTGCTTTTTTTTCAATATCACCGTGTGCCAATGCGCCTGCGTATTCCAGGAAGAGCTGGAGTATTTTTTTCCGGCTGTCCGTAATGCTCAGGTTGTTTCGCTTCAGCAAACTGCCTATTTGTTCTGCCATGGATGTAGCGCTTATTGATGACATACGAAATACAAATTTAATTTTTTTATTTGTTGAAAGCAACAAACCTGAATTACATAGGACTCAAAAATCATACGAACACACGTATAGATATTACAGTGTGAATATTTCTATTTGTACGATGAACTGATGTGGTTTAACCCAGGAGCCTTATTTTTCTTTCAGAAGCCTGGCCGCATCTTTTATCAGTTCTTTTACTTCTGTTTCTTTCAGGCCATCATAAATTTTTATCACATCTCCGTTCTTATCCACCAAGGCCCAGAATTGTGTATGTAAAAACTGGTCGTTGATATCCCTGAGGTTATTGGCCGGGTCATCTATAGTATAACTTACTCTTGCCATATTATACAGGCTGTCTTTCCGGCCGGTTAAAAATATCCATCGTTTTGTATTCACTCCCAATGAATCAGCATATTTTTTCATTTGGGCTACGGAATCTGTGGCGGGATCGCAGGTATGGGAAAGTATAAGAAAACCGCCTTCATTTTTATATTCTTCATACACCAGCTTCATATAATTATTCATAATGGGGCAGATCGTTTTGCAGGTGGTGAAAAAATATTCCACCACGTACACTTTTCCGGCCACATCTTTCTCCGTTACCGTTTTTCCGTCTTGGTTGGTAAAAGAAAATGGCCTTACAAAACTTATTGGGGCTACCCCTTTTTTCGCAAAATCAGGTATTAGCAATGTCAATGCATAATAAAAAGCAATAGCGAGAGCAACGAAAAAACCTATATAAAATAGCCTCTTTTTTGACATTTTTCAAACTTGAAAGGCAAAGTTAAGCCAGATACAGACCCTTTACCAAAATGAAAGGCCCTGTCGCAGTTTAAATTTTATTATTCAAAAAATACAAAGGCACCGAAACTGCCACAACACATAAAAGCAATATAATTTTGCAACTATGTTGCTTTTATGTATGTTTGCAGACTTCATGAAATTCAAATTAAACTGGGATACATTAGGTATCGGGGCCTCACTGGCCTGCGCCATTCACTGTGCGTTACTGCCACTATTTCTCAGTAGCCTCCCTTTGTTCGGCATTAATATTATACATAATGTGGCTTTTGAAACAGGTATGATCGTGTTGGCGCTGTGTATCGGCTCTTACTCCCTTTATCATGGATATAAAAAACATCATCATAGCCTGTTGCCGCTTGCGCTTTTTTTTGGCGGGTTTGCTTTTTTGGTGCTCAAACAGTTTTTTATACAATATGAACACTGGTTGCTCATTCCGGGCGTGGCGCTCATCATTACGGCCCACCTTATCAACTACAAATCATGCAGGGTGCATAATCATGCACATGCGGATGACTGCAACCATTAATCCCCTTTTCTTTCCTGAATTTGATTTACCTTGACTAAAAGTTCAGGTATGAAAAAGCTATTCGTCCTATTGCTATGTTGCTGCACCGTGCCGGCTATGGCGCAATCTGAGGATGAAACAGCCATCCGCAAACTGCTGGATGAACAAACAGCCGCATGGAACCGTGGTGATGTGGAGAGTTTTATGAAAGGCTATTGGGAAAACGACTCCCTGATGTTTATTGGTAAAAGTGGCGTAACATTGGGCTGGGAGAACACACTGAAGAATTATAAAAAGGGATACCCCGATACTGCTTCCATGGGCAAACTTATATTTACACTGATACAGATAAAAAAATTATCAAAAAAATACTACCATATTACCGGTAAATGGTTTTTAAAACGTACTGCAGGTGATGTGGGAGGTCATTATACTTTATTGTTTGAAAAGATAAAGGGACAATGGGTGATTATTTCGGACCATAGCAGTTAACAGTATTCTATTTTATACTATAAATATTTTTACCATGGCTTTTATTATTCTCGGAATATTGGTGTTGATTGCGGGATTTGCATTGCAACACAATGAACAGCTCGGCCGGTTTACAAGAGTGATCAAGAGCATTGGATTATTGCTGATATTGGCAGGTGCTTTATCCAAGTGTATCATACAGATCAATGCGGGACAAGTGGGTGTAAAATCCCTGTTTGGTAAAGTACAGAATGATGTGCTCAGCAGTGGGTTACATTTTATCAACCCCTTTTTAGAAGTAACCCGGCTGGATATAAAAACCCAGAACTATACCATGAGCGGCATACATGATGAAGGAACAAAATCCGGTGATGACGCCATTCGTGTATTGACGGCCGACGGGCTGGAAGTAACAATTGACCTTACGGTGCTTTATAAACTACTTCCCTCCGAAGCGCCGCGGTTGGTGAGGGAAACCGGGCAGGATTATACGGATAAAATCGTTCGTCCGCTTACCCGTACTAAAATAAGAGACAATTCTGTTTACTACGAAGCAGTGGCTTTATATTCAGATAAAAGAGATGAGTTTCAGCAACGCATTTTTAAAAGCATAGAAGATGATTTTAAGAAACGGGGATTGATACTGGAGCAATTACTGGTACGGAATATCACTTTGCCACAATCTGTAAAGGAAACAATAGAACAAAAGATAAATGCAGAACAGGATGCGCAGAAAATGCAGTTTGTATTATTGAAAGAAAAACAGGAAGCTGAACGAAAAAGGGTGGAAGCCCAGGGTATTGCAGATTACCAGCGTATCATCAATATTGGGCTGACTGATCAGCAATTGCAATATGAGCAAATAAAAGCTTACCTGGAACTGGCCAAATCTCCCAATTCAAAAGTAATTGTGATGGGCAAGGGAAATGCGCCGGTGATACTGGATACCAAAAATTAACGAATTGGTTGATGTGTAAGTGGCCTTGATGCTGAATATTGTTTATTGAATATTTCCTGTTGCAGAAGAATATACAATACTCAACAATCAATAATAAATATACAAGTAGAGCGCATATGGCATTTTATTTGGTACAACGATGAAATAGCAGGGTCTTTTCTGAATATTGATTATTGAATATTGTTTGTTGAATATTTTCTTCTGCGTATAAATAATCACTATACAAGTACAGCTTCTTAACCGCCTTACTTTTCCTTCCAGATATTGTGCAGGTATTTCAGCAACAACAGCAGGCTGCCAATAGCTGCCACATAAAATATAATAGTATAAATAATGGGTTTCCCGTTTGTATAGCCCAGTTCAAAGTACAGGCCGGCCGTGGCACAGGCTATCATCCATATTAAACCCCATGCAATAGAGTTCAATATCTGAACAAAAAACTTTTTTACATCCGGGTCCCAACCACTTTCCATTTTTGATTATTTCAACCGGTAAAGTACAACATTTGAAGGCTGCCGGGAGTAGTTGTTTAATCTATCAGCATTCTTTTAAAGTCAACTGAATCGCCGTTAAACACATTGAAGTCCACTTTAGAAACTATGCCATTTACCCGCCCTTCATCACTATGCTGCCAGAAAATCCAGTCTCTATTGATGCGGGGCTGACCGGGTTGATAATAATGGGCCGCCCAAAGAGGATAGTTATCAAACTCCAAACCCAGGTTACGAATATAAAAATCCACATTAGTATAAATAATGGGCTTCACCTTGTAATGAAGTTCTATCGCCAGCAGCCATTTCCTGATTTCAGTTTTCAGTTGCCCGGCTGATACACCATTCAGTTGTTCCACATCTAATACTGGTGGCATATCTCCGCTTTCGAGTTCCACCTCATCTATAAAATTTTGGGCTTGCTGTACCCCGTCTTTTGAAGCGATGAAAAAATGATAGGCCCCACGGGCCAGGCCGGCTTCTTTTGCTTTTTTCCAGTTGCGGTGAAATTGAGGATCTGTATTGGCAGGTCCCTGTGTGGCTTTTATAAAAGCAAAATTCATCTGTATTTCTTTTACTTTCATCTTTTTCACTTCGTCCCAGGCAATGGTGGACTGGTATTTTGATACATCAATACCATGGATACTGTACCCACCAGGGATGGAAATGCCAAACTCTGCATAGCGGGTGTATTTGGCCTTGCGGTAAGTGAGCCATTTGTACAACACAAAGCCTGAAACCATTAGTATAGTCGTACCCGCAATGATAAAAAAGAAGCTTCGAAGGCGTTTTTGCTGGCGGCGGGAAAACATTCGTACTATTAATTATTTTTATATTTTCAGGTGACCATTAAGATTTTGAAGTATTAATCCCTTGCTAATTTTTTTGCAGCTACACATCCTTTACTTAAAAACAATGCAGAACTGGTTGAGATCACTTCATTCCAGTATCCTCAGCTTCGCATAATTCAACATTATCTTCTTCTCACCATTATGCTCAAACTTAACGGTGGCAATAGGGTTGTGTGCGGCGCCTTCCATCTTCATTACTTCACCGAAACCGAATTTTTGGTGTTCTACTTTTTGGCCGGCTTGTAAGTTGGATGTATCGCTGGCTACAAAATCTGCTGAGGGTACATGCTCTTTTACTTTGGCGGGTACCCCTTTGGGTGGTAAATAAGCGGGGGTTGATTTGGCCACCGCCGGACCTGAATTATAATAGGTTCCTGTTTGCTGGCTTACTTTTCCTGATTCGCCATCATCTACATTTTTGGCTCTCATGCGTTCGAAGGCAGAACCTTTGCTCCACTTGCTGCCTCCCACCTGGTTTTTGGCACCACCACCGGCAAAGCTCCTGTCCATATACTGCTCAGGAATTTCTTCTATAAAACGGCTGGGTTCATTTTGTACCAATTGCCCAAACCTATACCGTGTATTGGCATACGTAATCCACAGACGTTGCTTTGCCCTGGTTACCACCACATAAAATAATCTCCGCTCTTCTTCCAATTCTTCCCTGGTATTGATGGCCATGGCATTGGGAAAAAGCATTTCTTCCAAACCGGCGGCAAACACGCAACTAAATTCTAATCCTTTAGCGGCATGTATGGTCATCAGTTTTATCGTATCTGCATCAGGGTCTTTTTCATCTGCATCAGTTAATAAAGTGATCTGCTGTAAATAGGAGGCAAGACTTTTATCCACCAGTTCGCCATCTTCATTGTCAGGGCTTTCTGTCCACTCTTTGATGGAGTTCAACAGTTCCTGAATATTTTCATACCGGGCAACCCCTTCTGTGCTTTTATCATTAAACAGTTCTTTTACCAGCCCTGTTTGCTTACCCACATAAAATCCCACTTCATAAGCATTTTGTTTTGTCAGCATGCTGGCAAAACTTTTTATCATTGTCACAAAATCCTGCAAGGCAGTGAAAGTGCCTGCCCTGAAACCAAATTCATTGGCTTTTTCCAGCACTTCCCACATGCTGATATTAGCTGTGTTTGCTTCTAATACTAATTTATCAATGGTTGTTTTCCCAATTCCTCTTGCCGGATAGTTGATGATTCTTTTTAGCGCTTCCTCATCTCGTGGGTTTACAATCATACGAAGATAGGCCACCAGATCTTTTATTTCTTTTCGCTGATAAAAGCTCATGCCCCCGTAAATAGTATACGCAAGGCCCATTCTCCGCAACGCTTCTTCAAATGCCCGGCTCTGTGCATTGGTACGGTATAAAATGGCAAAGTCTCTATTGCTGTAATGATTGCGGAGCTTTTGCTCCTGGATACTGTCGGCCACAAATTTTCCTTCATCATTATCCGTCATCGTCCGCACCAGCTTTAATTTTTCCCCCTCTGCATTGTCTGTAAACAATACTTTTTCTATCTGGCCTTTATTGTTTTTTATTACTTCATTGGCTACATGAATGATACTTTTGGTGCTGCGGTAATTTTGCTCCAGCTTCACCATTTTTACTTCATCATAGTCTTTTTGAAACTGTAAAATATTTTCTATTGTGGCACCGCGAAAACTGTAGATACTCTGCGCATCATCTCCCACCACGCATACATTTTCATGCATGGCTCCCAGCAATTTTATTATCTCATACTGTGCCTTGTTAGTATCCTGGTATTCGTCTATCAATACGTATCTGAATTTGTGCTGGTACTTTGACAGGCTTTCGGGTATGTTTTTCAGCAGCTCATAAAACTTTAGCAGCAGGTCATCAAAATCCATGGCCCCATTTTTAAAACACCGCTTTACGTAAGCCTCATAGATTTGGCCAATGGCGGGACGGTTGCTGCGCATATCTTCCTGCTGTATGGCATAATCATTTTTGTATTCTGCAGGGCCTACCAGCGCATTCTTGGCAGAAGAAATCCTGTTGTAAACTATACTGGGTTTATAGTGCTTATCGTCCAGGTCCATTTCATTGATGACGGTCTTTACCACACTTTTGGCATCATCGGTATCATAAATAGTAAAACTGCGGGGGTAACCAATCCTTTCCGCTTCAAAGCGGAGTATCCTGGCAAATACGGAGTGAAAAGTGCCGATATATAAATTCCTGGCTTCACCATTCCCCAATATTTTTTCCACCCTTTCTTTCATTTCTTTGGCGGCCTTATTGGTAAAGGTCAATGCCAGTATGTTGAATGCATCCACCCTGTGTTCTGCCATCAGGTGGATGATCCTTGTAGTTAATACTTTGGTTTTTCCGCTGCCGGCACCGGCTACTATCATGATGGGACCGTCTTTGTGTAATACAGCTTCCCGCTGCCGCTCATTTAGTCCCTGCAAGTAATCAATCATGACTGCAAGGTACGAAGAGGGGGAGAATATCGAACAGATGAACAGATGAACAAGGAATTAAGAAGTAAGAAGTAAACAGCCCCGATTCCGAACAGAGGAACAGACGAACAGATGAACAGATGAACAGACGAACAAGGAATAAAGAAGTAAACAGCCCTGCAAAGAATTAAATGTATTCCTCTTTCTCTCTTTTTTCTCTGGGCGAGTTGTATTTTTATTTCCTCTTCTGGCCTCAGTTGTTTAATTTGGCGCAGCTAAAATTATCTTCTATGCACCTCCTGACTGCTATTTTGATCTGCCTTCTCTCAATGAACTCTTTTGCACAAGCCCTTCCCACCATCGAAGAAAAAACGAAAGGACTGAAAAAACATGAAGGCTACCTGAATTATTACTGGGATGAAACGACTGGTAAAATATGGCTGGAAGTAGATAAACCTGATTCAGAAATTTTGTATGTTACTTCCCTGCCTGCCGCATTGGGCTCCAATGATATCGGGCTCGATCGTGGCTTATTGGGTGATACACGCATTATCTCTTTCAGCCGGGTAGGCAGAAAGCTGTTGATGATACAACCTAATTATGACTACCGGGCCATTACCACCGATAAGGCAGAAAAAAAAGCAGTGGAGCAATCCTTTGCCCGTTCCACCCTATGGGGTTTTACTATTGAAGCAGAAAGCAATGGCCATACCCTGGTGGATATGACAGATTTTTTGTTGAGGGATGCCATAAAAGCGGCCAACCGGATAAAGGGACTGAAACAGGGAAATTATTCTTTCGATAAATCGAGGTCTGCCATTTACCTGCCACAGAGTAAAAATTTTCCTCAGAATACTGAACTGGAAGCTACCATTACACTGGTGAACAATGATGGGGAAGCAGGTGGCTATGTAAGACCGGTGGTTCCTTCTACAGAAGCCATTACCATGCGGATGCATCATTCCTTTGTGCAATTGCCTGATAATAATTATATACCCCGTGTGTTTGATGCCAGAAGCAGTTTTATCAATATTTCCTATTTCGATTACAGTACTCCGGTGGCAGAGCCAATTGATAAATATTTTATCATCCGTCACCGCTTACAAAAGAAAGACCCCACAGCTGCAAGAAGTGAAGCCGTAAAACCGATTGTATATTATATTGACAACGGCACGCCCGAACCCATCCGCAGTGCATTGCTGGAAGGGGCGCAATGGTGGAACCAGGCTTTTGAAGCGGCTGGATATATCAATGCATTCCAGGTAAAAATTTTACCGGAAGATGCAGATCCTATGGATGTCCGTTATAATGTGATCAACTGGGTACACCGCTCTACCCGCGGCTGGTCGTATGGCGCCTCAGTAACGGACCCGAGAACGGGTGAGATCATCAAAGGACATGTATCCCTGGGTTCATTGAGGGTAAGGCAGGATTATTTAATCGCACAGGGATTATTAGCGCCTTTTGAAAACGGCATACCTGCTGATAATAAAATGCTGACAATGGCACTCAACCGGCTGAAACAATTGGCAGCGCATGAAGTAGGCCATACACTCGGGTTGGTGCATAATTATTCTGCCAGTGTGGTAAACCGGTCCAGTGTGATGGATTATCCGCCACCGGCTGTTACATTAAACAATAAAGGAGAAATAGATATCAGCAATGCCTACGCAGATGGGATTGGCGATTGGGATAAAGTGAGTATTACCTGGGGTTACCAGGATTTTCCGGCTGGCAGCAATGAAAAAGATAAGTTGAATAAAATATTGACCGATGCTTATAAATCCGGTCTTCAATTTATCAGCGACAGGGATGCCCGTGCCGCAGGGGGCCTGCATCCCACCGCTCATTTATGGGATAATGGTAAGAACCCGGTGAGGGAATTAGAAAACCTGATGAGGGTGAGGGAAAAAGCATTGAACCAGTTTGGTGAAAATAATATAAGGGCCGGTATGCCCATGGCTATGCTGGAGGATGTGCTGGTGCCGGTATATCTATTGCACCGCTACCAGGTGGAAGCCGTTACCAAAATAGTTGGTGGTATGAATTATACTTATGCCTTGCGGGGTGATGGGCAATTGGTAACGCAGGCACTTTCAAAAGAGGAACAACTGAAAGCGCTGAAAGCTGTTATCGCCACCATTGATCCTTCGGTGCTGGTATTGCCGGAGCGGATCATGAAATTGATTCCTCCACGACCATCGGGATATGATTATACAAGAGAATTATTCAAAAAAAGAACAGGCCTTGCATTTGATGCATTAAGTCCTGCTGAAACTGCCGCCGATCTTCCACTTTCTTTTTTATTCAACAGTGAAAGAATGAACAGGTTGGTGGAATACCAGGTACAGAATAAGGGACTGGGATTGAATGAAATGATTGATACATTGGTGTCTGCTACCTGGAAAGCCCCCCGGCAAAAAGGAATGGAGGGTTTGATACAACTGCAGACAGAGCAAATTTTGCTGACGTATTTATTAGCAGCCAGTATTGATGACAATAATTCTTTTATAACAAAATCGGTTATAAAAAAATCACTGGAAGATTTAAAAGTGTTTATAGAAGCTAAACGGGTGCGATCTGCAGATGCATTGTACACCGGTCATTTATTACTGGCCACAGAACGGATGGCTGCACCGGGAGATGCAAAGCCAACCATACATGCAGCTATTCCACCGGGCAGCCCGATTGGGTGTGAGGAGGAATGAGAAAAAAAGAAAATAATGGGTGCAGATTACCGCATACACTATTCATAGGTTACACAACTAAATCTATTGCCTCTTTAATTTTTTTTACGATATCTGCATAGGTTTTATCCCGGTCTGTGCTTGAAGATATCCAGGGCAACTGGCTTTGTTTATCCTGTTGTGCTCCCTGTAATTCCATAAAATCGAGGCCCCCTGTATCACATGGGCGTACAAAAATCGGGACCACTTTTATGCCATCCACATTCTTATGCCTTTCCCGAATGATGCCCAATTCCTGCTCCCAAATATAATCTGAGTACAAAAAATCGGCGCTTATCATCAGCAACACAATATCTGCCGCTTCTAATTGCTGCTTGATAACAGTATTCCAATTATCTCCGGCAATAATTTTACGGTCATGCCAGGTTTCTATGCGGCCATTCCGTTTTAGCATGGTAAAGTGTTTTTCCAGCTCATCTCTGTATAGTTCATCCTTGTGCGAATAAGAGAAGAACACACGGAGTTTTCTTTTATTATCTGCCGATAGCAGGTTTATAGCCATGAAATCAAGTTTTACCCTTGCCTGGGTTTGTGTGCATACACCAAAATAATTGTTGGCAGCAATATTTTGTACGGTCTCTTTTACATCAAAATAATTGTGGCCATTGCTGCATAATTGTACATCATCCTGCAGTTGTTCTGGATCTTTTTTTCTTCGATAAACTGTCCGCCATTTGCTACCCTCTTTTCCCACTTCATAAGATCCAACCATGTGCCCTGCTGTGAATGAACTTTTGTACTCGTTCTCTTTTTCAGCCTCTTCAATATTTTCCTTCTTTGGAATTTCAATGGACGCAAAAAAATAAAACAGGTCTTTGGCTACCTCTGTCTTGCCTTTCTTATCTTCTATATGCACCATCACCTGCCGTTTATCTGTCAGGTAATAAGCAAGTACCTGTAGCGTATCTCTCTTTTGCTGTTCTGCTGTTTTATTCGTTTTATCCCTGTCCAGTTCATAGCTGAAAAGCAATCCGTATTTCCAATAGGCGCTGTTGTCTTTTGCAAACTGACCATATTCGGAAATAAATTTGAAGAATCTGCCTTCATGTATGAAATCAGAAAACTGCAGGCTGAAAGTAAAAGGCAACAGCTCTAAAAGCACTTGTTTAAAACTGTGTCTATATTCCGGCAGAAATTGAGGGATTATATAATATTTATCATCAGGATTATCTGTTTCCTCTTTGAAAGGTTGTTCAAAAATCAATTTGAATTCATTCATCAGGCTGATAAAAATGTCAGCTTTCCCCTTTGATCCCGTTTTTTCCCTTAGGTCCTTCAGGCTCAATCTGCCATTATTGGTCTTTTTGAAATCATCATTTAAAACTGTCTTGTATATCCAGTCGGATAAGTCAGGTGGATTGGGAAATACATACTCCTTTAAAGCTTCAATTTCCCTGAACGAAATAATATTACCCGTAAACTCCAGGTATTGCATTAAGTATGCATACATGCTATCATCAAAATCCGGTGCATATTTTTTTCTGAAGTCTTCCCGCCTGATATTAATTTCCTTTATCGGCTGCTCATCCAATACCTTCTTGATTTCAACAAATTTTTTGGGCAGGTCTTTTATCTGCCTGCAATGTGCAATCATTCTTTCATGCAATACATCCAGAAAAAACCGGTTATGAAATTTGCTTTTCTGATGTTCAAATAAAGATTTTACATCCACAGAGAATACATCTCCAAGACCCAACTGGTACTTTAAGAGTTTGCTGCTGGCAGGATAAGCCACTTCATCGGGTGTAAAACCGGCTTCGCCATCATCTGCAGCGTTCCATACATTTTGCAGCAACAACAGGGGGATGGTGTATTTGCCATCTTCTTTTTCTTTGGCAAAATGTCTTGCAGTGCCGAGCCAGTATGCATAATCCTGTTCTGTATTTTTATTGTTGCGCCAGAGTACGAGGTAAAAATCCCTGGGCCTAAGAAACAGGTAATGGAAACCATGATGGTATGACTGCCCGCCAAAGTCCCAAATGGAGGCTTGGTAATTAGTGTCGGGTATTTTATATTGGGTAGTTTGTGTGCCGTGTGTTTCTGCCTGCTGCTTTTGATATTCTTTCACATTAAAATAATTGAATAGTTGTGATTTGCCGATACGGCCTGTACCTATAATATTCATTTTCAGGTGCAGGTTAGTCACTTTTTCTTCCTGTTTGTAAAGGCTTTTGATATAACCCAATATTGCCTGCTTATCTGCATAATCTTCAATTGTAACCCCTTTAACTGGATTACCCTTTAAATTAATTTTTTCAAGTTTTTCCAATAACAGGATACTCAGGCTATCTATTTCGGTGATCTTGTTATTATAAAGGTCAAGACTGTTGAGCCCGGTTAATTGGTCCAGCCCTTTTATTTCGGTGAGTTGGTTAGAACTAAGGTCAAGACTGTTGAGCCCGGTTAATTGGTCCAGCCCTTTTATTTCGGTGAGTTGGTTAGAACTAAGGGAAAGACTGTTGAGCCCGGTTAATTGGTCCAGCCCTTTTATTTCAGTGATCTTGTTATTATAGAGGTAAAGACTGTTGAGCCCGGTTAATTGGTCCAGCCCTTTTACTGTTCCTAGCAAGCGTATCGGGCACGGCGCGCGCCAGCGACGCCAGCTTCCCGCATCGGGACAAGTTCAAGCATGTGTCCGTCATGGAGACCGAAACATTGCGCAAGGAGCTGGACAA
>JANOEQ010000137.1:0-7728 GCA_031441485.1 Chitinophagaceae bacterium | reverse complement strand
GATTATGGATGTTTTTGGGAGCGAAACCAGGCGAATTTTGCAGCCATAGTCTAAACGCCTAAGGCGAAAAATTCAACGCAGTTGCAGCCCCAAAAATGCCATAAGACATATCAAACAATTAATTCAAACAGCTTCTAAATTGATTTATAAATATTTACGCTAATATTTGACCTCAAAAAACGGTCATTCTAAACGGGGTGGTTCAAGTGATATATCGTTACCATTAAAGCGTATTATACTGACTGCCGGGAAGAGTTATAGAAAGGTGTTCTCTAATGTCTGTCTGGTATAACAAAAGAAACTGGTTACCGATAGTTAGGTGTATAAAAAAAAGCCACCTGTTCAGAAAGGCGGCTTTATATAAGTCTGAATAGCGTATTATTATTATTATCTCAGAAACAGCATTTCCCTGTATTTTGGTAAATACCACTCCCTGTCATCTACCAGCAGTTCCAGCTTATCTACATGATAGCGGATATCATCAAAGAACGCATCCTTTACCTGGCTCTGGTAGCCAATGGCTTTTGTCCTTGTGTTATCCATGTTATTACAGATCTTCCGGGCTTCAATCATTTTTTCCACCAGGTCACTGGTTTTGGTAATATGCTCGGAAATTTTTTCCAGTATCTGTTTTTGATTGCTGAAAGCAGAATCTGTTAAACCGGCGTCTTTTAAACCTTTGATATTATTAGCCAGTAAATTCTGGTAACGGATAGCTGCAGGTAACACATGACTGGTTGCCAGTTCGCCCATGATGCGGCTTTCTATCTGTACTTTCTTAATGTACTTTTCCAGTTCTATCTCATGCCTTGCCTCCAGTTCACTGTGCGTGTAAATTTTATTGCTTTCAAATAAATGCTTTGCTTTTTCTGTTACCATAGCATCCAATGCCATTGGTGTGGTTTTTACATTGGCCAGGCCCCTTCTTTCAGCTTCAATGGCCCATGCTTCACTGTAGCCATCACCTTCAAACAATACTTTTTCACTTGCTACAATATACTGGCGGATAATATGCATGATGGCAATTTCTTTTTTCTCGCCTTTCTCAATCAATGCATCCACTTCTTTTTTAAACTGCTTCAGCGTATCGGCCATTATCGTATTCAATACAGTCATGGGGTTAGCACAATTGGCAGTAGAACCCACCGCACGGAATTCAAATTTGTTTCCGGTAAAGGCAAAAGGTGAAGTGCGGTTGCGGTCGGTATTATCCATCAGCAATTCAGGAATGCTTTTGTGGATATCAATCTTCAGCAGGCTTTCATCTGTTTCATCCATTTTATCAGATACCCTTTCCTTTACATCATTCAGCACCTTGCTCAGGTATTGGCCGATGAATACAGAAATGATGGCAGGAGGTGCTTCATTGGCGCCAAGACGGTGATCGTTGGGGGCAGAAGCAATAGATGCCCGCAGCACGTCGGCATAGTCATGTACCGCTTTGATGGTATTTACAAAAAAGGTAAGGAACATCAGGTTTGTCTTCGGTGTTTTACCAGGGGCCAGCAGGTTTACACCGGTATCAGTGGCCATGCTCCAGTTATTATGTTTACCACTGCCATTGATGCCGGCAAATGGTTTTTCGTGCAGCAATACCCGCAGGTTGTGACGGCGGGCCACCCTGTCCATTACATCCATCAGCAGCGAATTATGATCAACAGCCACACTTACTTCTTCATAGATGGGTGCACATTCAAACTGGGCAGGCGCCACTTCATTATGCCTGGTGCGAAGAGGGATGCCAAGCTTATAGGATTCCGTTTCAAAATCACGCATGTAAGCATATACCCTTTCAGGAATTGAACCGAAATAATGGTCTTCTAATTGCTGGTTCTTGGCCGAATTGTGTCCATACACTGTTCTTCCGGTCATTACCAGGTCAGGTCTTGCATTAAACAATGCTTCATCTATCACGAAATATTCCTGTTCCCAGCCGAGGGTGGGGGTAACACGGGTTACATTCTTATCAAAATAATTACAAACTTCAACTGCCGCTTTATTCAAGGCATCCAGCGCTTTCAGCAGAGGAGCTTTATAGTCCAGCGATTCGCCGGTATAAGAAACAAATATGGTGGGTATGCAAAGTGTTTTACCCTGTCCGATTTCCATGATAAACGGAGGAGAGGAAGGGTCCCATGCAGTATAACCTCTTGCTTCAAAAGTGGCCCGTAAGCCGCCACTTGGAAATGAGGAAGCATCAGGCTCCTGTTGTACCAGTGCATCACCTTCAAATTGTTCGATAGGGGTGCCATCACCTTTTAATGTAAAAAAGGAATCATGTTTTTCGGCGGTGGTGCCGGTAAGCGGTTGAAACCAGTGCGTAAAGTGGGTTACACCTTTTCCTTCAGCCCAGGCACGGATACCATTCGCAATTTGATTAGCCACTGCCCTTTCTATTTTCTGGCCGGCTTTAATGGACGACTGCAGGCTTTTATAAGCCTCATCGCTCAAAAATTCACGGGCAATTTTAAGCGTAAATACATTACTGCCAAAGATGCTTGTAATCTTGGCCGAACCTTCAATCTTTACATCGGGGGTAATGGAGAGATTGTTAATAGCATTAAATCGGAGTGACATTTGAATATAATTTTTATGCAAAGCAAGTACTTTGAAGCAATTATTCCAATTTTTTTATGAAAATGGGGGAAAACTGTTATTATTTAGCGTTATAACTAAAAAAGACAGTAGTTCAAAGCAGAATTATTTATATATTATTTTTCTTAATGTTATTGAAGAATAAAGAAAATATCCTTTTCCAATCTGTTCCCGCCACCATGGGAATCACCAACAGGGGGATGATCACACTCCGGTAACGGACAATGGCGCCTAAATTATTTACACTAAAACCAATGGCCAGTAACAATGAAAATGAAAAAAAGATACAGAAATAGATGAGGTTTCGGGACCTGATCCCGTTTTTATGAAATACCAGGAACAAGACAAAAATCAGCAGCAGGGAGTTTATCTCAATGGCAGCAGCCAGCGATAATATATGACGTACATCATTTGGATATGGCCTGATGATTGACAGGTTAATGGCCTGTGGCATATTCCTTAAAAAACTGATGGCTGTTGGCTCCAGTTCTTTAATGGGTACTGATGTCAGCCCTTTTGTCTGTATAAACTCTTTTTGTTTGGTTACAACTGAATTGGGAAAATCAAGTGTTGGATTAATATAGCGGGCCGTAAAAAAAAGCACCGAGAACAAGAGGTACGCACCGCTGAATATGGCCAGCCCGTACTTTGGCCATCTGTTGGCCAGCAGCCAGGTTATTATGGCCGGAATGATTAATATGATCAGGAAATTCCTTAGTGTAAGTAATAATAAAAGGCCGCATAGAAAAGCAATGACTCTTTTTAATCCCAGTTTTTTTTCTTTTGTGGCAAAATAAACCACATAAGTAATGAGGCCAATGCCCGTAAATATTAATCCTTCTTTATGCAGGCCACTGGTCCAGTATATAAACGAGGGAACAAGGAAAGCCGCCACAATAATGGCCGTTTTTTTACCCGGTATAGCATCAGTCATTACCCGGTACAAACTTACCGGACCAAGCAGGGTGATAAAAGAATAGAAAATTACGTTTACATAATAATGCCCGAAACTTAAAATATTAAATACGGAAAGGATTTTAATAAAAAAATTCCCTTTCAGATCATTCCAGTACGAATCATTAGAAACTAAAAAATTGCTGACACCGCTTTCATACGGGTCACGAAAAAGATTGGTGAAATATTCGGTGGGGTTGGTGCTGAGCAAATGATATTCCTGAATGCTCATTCCATGAAAGCTCCAGGTATCGTACATCTGGGCAAGACCACCATAATACGTACCTATCCATCCATAAAATATCCCCGCCATTATCTTTATCAGGAAAAGAATGATAAGCTGCGGGTTGCTTAAACCCGTGCGGGTAAAGAATTTTATTTTGGTAACCAACCAGGCGAATAATATCAGGTAGGCGACAAAAAGCAGGTATTCCAAAGCAATAGGTTTATCAGGCAATAATAGCTATAATTGTCGTGATTGTCAGCATAAAGTTGACAAGTTTGGTGTACTCCTTGGCACACAAGCTGTAAATTTGCTGCTTGTCCGCAATAGCTTTATGCGAAGAGGGCCCAATAAACTTTTAATAAGAAATTTTTCATGGAAATAACAACAAAAACTGCTGAACAGCTACGTTTAACAGCCGGAGAATTCGAATTGATCAAACAGAAATTAGGCCGTACACCCAACTTCAATGAATTGTGTGCTTTCTCCGGTATGTGGAGTGAACATTGCAGTTATAAAAATTCAATTAAGTGGCTGAAGACCCTGCCAAGAGAAGGCGGCCGTATGCTGGTAAAAGCCGGAGAAGAAAATGCCGGTCTCATGGATATTGGTGATGGACTGGGTGTGGTATTCAAAATTGAATCACATAATCATCCCTCTGCTATCGAACCTTTTCAGGGGGCTGCCACTGGTGTGGGAGGTATCCACCGTGATATTTTTACTATGGGCGCCAGGCCTATCGCATCACTCAATTCACTTCGCTTTGGCAACCTGGAAGAAAATAAAACACAGCATTTATTATCCGGTGTGGTGCATGGCATCGGACATTATGGAAATTGTTTTGGCGTACCCACCGTAGGAGGAGAAATTTATTTCGACCAGTGTTATCATACCAATCCATTAGTAAATGCAATGAGTGTGGGTATTGTAAAAGCAGGCGAAACAGTATCAGCCACCGCATTGGGCAAAGGAAACCCGGTAATGTTTGTAGGCAGTGCCACCGGTAAAGATGGAATCGGGGGAGCCTCATTTGCTTCTGCGGATATTACTGCAGAAAGCACACAGGAATTGCCCGCTGTACAGGTAGGTGATCCCTTCCAGGAAAAAAAATTACTGGAAGCCTGTCTCGAAGTAATTCAAACCGGAGCCGTGGTGGGAATGCAGGATATGGGCGCAGCCGGTATTATATGTTCCACTGCAGAGATGAGTGCCAAAGGCGAAGTGGGTATGCGGATAGATTTAGATAAAGTGCCTGCCCGCCAAAAAGGGATGAAGACATGGGAACTATTATTAAGTGAAAGCCAGGAAAGAATGTTGCTGGTAGCCCAAAAGGGCAGGGAAGAAGAAGTAACAAAAGTATTTAGCAAATGGGACCTTCCCTGTTCTGTAATAGGCGAAGTAACAGATGATGGCATCCTTAATTTTTATATGCATGGTGAATTGGAAGCCTCATTACCTGCGTATGAACTGGTACTGGGAGGCGGCGCCCCGCAATATGACAGAGAATACAGGGAGCCATCTTATTTTGCAGCCATAAAAAAATTCAACACGGATACGGTGCCGGTACCGGGCAATTTGAAAGCAGTGGCAGAGAAATTAATACAGTTGCCATCTATTGCATCAAAGAGATGGGTGTATGATCAGTACGACAGTATGGTGGGTACCAGCAATACATCTACCAATGCACCAACGGATGCACCGGTGGTTATTATAAAGGGTACTAAAAAAGCGTTAGTCATAACTACCGATTGCAATAGCCGCTATGTATTTGCCGACCCGTACAAAGGCGCCATGATAGCAGTAAGTGAAGCAGCCCGCAATATTGTATGCAGTGGCGGACAGCCATTGGGTGTAACCAACTGTTTGAACTTTGGCAACCCTTACGACCCGGAAGTATATTACCAGTTTGTACAGGCTATCAAAGGAATGGGAGAAGCCTGCCGCAAATTTGATACACCTGTTACTGGAGGCAATGTAAGTTTTTACAATCAGAATCCGGATGGCCCCGTTTATCCCACACCCACTATCGGTATGGTGGGATTGCTGGAAGATATTGAGCAAAAGATGACGCTTGATTTTAAAAACCAGGGCGATGTGATTTACCTGCTGGGGGCTGCCACCAATGATATCAGCTCTTCACAATACCTGGCTAAATTATGCGGCGTTGAATTTTCACCGGCGCCCCATTTTGAACTGGAAGAAGAATTTGCAGTGCAGCAAAAACTATCTGCATTGATCACATCCGGTATTATTTTGTCGGCACATGATGTAAGCGAAGGCGGTTTATTTGTTGCCTTATGTGAAAGTGGTTTCAGCAGGGAGTTAGGTTTTTCTGTACAAACGGCTGCGGGTATCCGCAAAGATGCCTGCTTATTTGGAGAAGGGCAAAGCAGGGTGGTGGTAACGGTGGAGCTGGATAAAATAAAAGAGTTTGAAGCATCACTGGCCGGCATTCCGTTTCAGCAATTGGGAGTGGTAACAGGCGGCGAGCTGGTGGTGGACGGCGATTTCTGGGGCAGTATAGACTGGTGGAGTGAAAAATATGATACCGCATTGGAAAACTATTTATCAAAAGAAGAAGCTGGTTCAGCTTTACAAGCTATTTAATGGATAAAAATAAAACAGTATTACTAACAGGGGCTGCCGGATTTATCGGCAGTTACCTGCTTGGCTATCTCAACAGGAAAGGGTTTGCTAATATTATCATTGCAGATGATTTTAGTGAAGAAGATAAATGGTTCAATTTCGATGAAAAAGAGTTTATCGCCAAAGTAGAACGGGAAGAATTGTTTGAATGGCTGGAAAGTGCCAATCCCATTATTGATTTTGTATTTCATCTTGGTGCACGAACAGATACTGCGGAGTTTGATTATGCCATTCATGAAAAACTGAATGTGGAATACTCCAAACAGATTTGGAACTATTGTACAAAGAAAAATATTCCATTGGTGTATGCCTCATCGGCCGCTACGTATGGCAGTGGTGAGCTGGGATATAAAGATGATCATGCGGTAGTGGAAAAACTGCAGCCCCTGAATGCGTATGGTATTTCTAAAAATGAATTTGATAAATGGGCACTGAAGCAAAACGCCAACCCGCCATTTTGGGCCGGGTTAAAATTTTTCAATGTGTATGGTCCCAATGAATACCATAAAGAAAGGATGGCCAGTGTGATATTTCATTCGTTTAACCAGATCAAGTCTGCCGGCAAAGTAAAGTTGTTTAAATCGCACCGACCTGATTTTAAAGATGGCCGGCAGCTCCGTGATTTTATTTATGTGGAAGATGTGGCCAAAGTTTGTTACTGGCTGATGTATAACCAGATCAATTCCGGGTTGTATAATCTCGGCACCGGTAAAGCCCGGAGTTTTGAAGACCTGGCCAAAGCCACATTTTCCGGGATGGGAAAAACAGCGGTTATTGACTACATTGATATGCCCGGAGATATTCGTGACAAATACCAGTATTTTACCGAAGCAGATATGCATAAGTTAACGTATGCCGGATACACCGATTCTTTTTATACATTGGAAGAAGGAGTGGCAGATTATGTGAAGAATTATTTGTTGAAGAAGGCGTATTACTGACCGCATTCCCCCGACCTCACCCCAATAGCTATTCTGAATATTGTGAACTCTGATCCCCCTCTCCTTGAGGAGAGGGATGGCAACACTCAGAAAGCATCAATCGCTGCTGTTCATCATTCTGCTTGTGTTCAGGCTAATTGCTTCTAAGCATTATTTGAACCCAAATAAACTGAAGGCAAACCAATCTATTGTTTGATTAAAGTGAGAACCGATTCCCCTCTCTCTTCAGGCTACCGTTAGGACACAAATAGCATTAATTTTGGGGGTAAAAAAGGGATGAATATTAGTCAAAAAGAGAGCTACGGGGGAAAATTTGGAGACAAGCGATTGGAGCGCCGTGCAAATCAGTTGTCAGCCCTGTTATATTTT
>JANOEQ010000136.1:0-27174 GCA_031441485.1 Chitinophagaceae bacterium | reverse complement strand
CGGCCTCACCCCAACAACTACCCTGTTATTATAATACTCCGATTCCCCTCTCCGAATGGCGAGGGGTGGTGAGACTCTGAACGCATCGGCTGCTGCTATTCATCATTTCGTTTGTGTTCAAGGTTATTGCTTCTAAGCATTGCCTGAGATTGAATAGCTTAAAGCCAGGTCGATTTATTTTCCAATTAAAGTGAGTTTCGATTCCCCTCGCCATTCGGAGAGGGGCTGCAGTAACTTAGCTATAAATGAAAAGTGAAGGGGTGAGGCCGAAACGTATAAGGAATATCATCCCATCCGAGGCTTTCAAAATCTTCGAGTTCCAGTTCTGCATTATCCAGTTTTTCCTGGATGCGGAATATATTATCCTCTTCTGTATCACCAATCATGGAGGCGAATGCCAGGAAGCCGTTTATCTTTTCCAGGATATCCTCCACCTGGTTATGTACGGATATGGAGGGCCTTGTTTGCAACAGGCATTTTAATGAGATAAGCTGCTGTACCAGCATGTCTGTTTTTTGCCAATAGGTTTTTCCAAGCGTTACCTTTTCGCCCACCTGCAGACCGGTAATTATTTTAATATCGTTTTTGCCGTATTCTTTTACTTTTTTCAGGTTGGGTGCAAAACCCTGTTCGGTAATAACCTGCAGCACTTCATCTTTTAGCAGCGGGTGCAATGGGTTAACAGATGAAAAAGACAGATCATCTGCATAGCGGGTGTATTTGCATTCATGTCTCCTGGCCAGCATTTCCATAGCTGTATCCATGCCGCCTGCTGCCAGGTTGCTCAGTACCGGCGAGGTGGGAGCGCCCATGGGCAGCCTGTTTTGATGGGTGGTGATATTACACAGCCATTTTATACATTCATCATCATGTATAAAGGGACCGGTTTCAAAAATGGCGTACAGTTTTTGCCAGCTTACAGTATGAAAGAAATCTTTCAGGTCGGCATTCAGTAAATAATTACAACCGGTATGCTGCAGGGCATGGGTGTAAATATTGCAGGGATGCTTATCCTTACGCACATTCATGCAAAAGCCGAAAGAAGAAGGGTGTTTAAAAAAATAATACACAGCCTGCAGGTAATCATTGATTGTGCGCTGCAGTTCTTTCAACTGATCATTGGGATTTTCGATGGTCCGGCTGTCGCCATTTCTTTTTGGAATGGTGAAAGTGGTGTAGGCCGGTTGCTTTTCTGCCTGGTGTAATTTACGGGCAGACAGCTTCAGCAATGCCTGCAGGCTGTGAAGGCTGGCGCAGGCCAGCCATTTATTTTTTTGTAATCGTGTATATCGAAGTGTTGGCAGGTTTACCATACAATTATATTGTGGTTATTAAAATCATGCAACTGCCCCTTATATTTTTATAAGTGCATAAAGTCCGCGGGGTCAAAGAAGCTGTTGCCGGATCGAGTGCTGACCTCACCCCAACCCCTCTCCGAAGGAGAGGGGCTTAGAACCCTCCCGGCAAAACTGTTGACTATATTCAACTATTTTTATTCAGTTAGCGTTATTCTCTTTCCAGTCGCTGCCAGCCAAAGCCAAAGGCGGGGTGGTTGCCCAGCCCGATGTATTGCGGCAGTTGCAGGTTTACCGTATAGCGGATATCAAAAGCCACCAGCCCGGTTTCTTTAAAGTTTATTTGTTTCAGACGGTCTTTGTCCAATATGGTGAGTTTTATTTTTTGTTTGGGTATATAGCCACCGGTGGCGCTTATTACGGCGGCTAAGTGATTTACTAAAAGTTGTTCCAGGCGTTTTGTTTTAGTGATATCAGGCAGGTTGCGGTTTTCTTTCCACCAGGCATAATTTTCTTTGTTTAGCGGCAGCCAGGTATGCAGGCGATAGACAACGGGTAGCGGCCTTAGTTTGGCCACAAATGTTTTGATGGTAAAATTATTTTCCTTTTCCAGCAGTGTTTGTTCCAAAGGATAGGGGCGGCCTCTCCATATAAAGGGGTTATTGTTTTTGCCGGAGCGATTGGCATATTGCTGTACAAATTTCTCCACCAGCGGCACTCCCGCCTGCAGCGCAAAGATGGCCGCCATTTTTTGATAGCTGCGAAACTGAATAAGCGGATACCCGGAACGGTACATCGTTTTGCCTTCTTTATCTGCGGCTTCATTACTCCAGGCTTCCCTTTCACTGTCGCTTTCTATACAGTTTAGCACTGCCTGGCGAAAGAGGGGTAGTTCGCTGTTGTTGATTGGCAGGTTGAATACTACGAGTAAACTGTTTATGGAGGGGGTTGTTGTTTTGGCGGTGGTGGTGGGTTTTCTTGTTTTTGTAGTAAGGGGCATAGTATTTTTCTTTTGCGTGTTATTTTTAAATAAACTGTTATTCCCTGAGTAAGTTATGTGCCTTATTTTTTTGATTTATCTTTTTTTACTCCTTTTATTCTGGCGCCTTCTTTTGCAGTTACAATCAAATACAGCTTTTCATTTATTTTGTAGTCTGCATACCTGTCGGGTTTGGGTATTGTAATTCTGCTTTTCTCCTGAACCATTAGTAATATAACAAGATTCGCCTCCTGTACTTCTGTTATAATAGCCGTTACAATGTCATTGATATTAATTGCACTCTCATTGGGAGAATTGGCAGGTATGGTAACTTGTAACTCTTTCTTTCCGTCCTGACTTTGTATTCGTCTGTTCCTGTTTTCTTCAGCAAGTTCACTTAGATTTTCTCTTTGCCTGCCCTGATTGGTTTTTTGTTGCCTCTCATCGTGTATCCTCATGGGTTCTTCTTCTGAGCGTAGAGGTTGCATCGTCTTGGATATCAGGGTTTTTTCACTTAACTGTCCATAACCTACATTGGTTTTAGCACCTATCCCAATGGTAAGCAATATCTTTTTGAAAAGGTTTAATTTTTGCTCAATTGTAAGTATCCCATTTTTCAAATCAAAATTAAATCGGAAACATACATTAGGTAACACTTTCAGAAATAGTAATGGAATAGGGTTCTTAAGCGGGTTATTGCCATGTGGTGTAATGGAATCTGTGCCCAAAATTTTATTATTAACATTACCTTCTATGGGATAAGCGTCAAAAAAAATATCTCTCTCATAGATGGAACAATTTTTTTCATTGCTTTTTGTCTTTGTATGATCTTTTATTCCATCAAATATCTGAGAGGTTAATGAATATATGGCTATTTTCTCGTCTTCTGTAATTTCTTCCTGCGGTTGGTAAGTGGTTTTAAGAAAATCGTCATCATCAATATTTTTTATAAGTGCAGCCATCCATTTTGTTTTCACGATGTCAACATCTTCATTATTGTATGAGTATACAATTGTTTTATCTGTCCAGTGTATTTCTATTTCCGGAAAAACAGAACGCAACATTCCTTTTACGCTGCTTCCGGGTATAATGGGCAGACCTGTGGTATAGTCTAGCTGAAAGCCTATTTTAAATTCCCCAATTGCCCCTACTTGATGTGTATATCCACTGCCAATTAACAATCCAGGATAGGTGGTAAAAAGTTGGATTTGATTAATACTTTCGTTTTCTTGCTTTGGTAATTCAAAATCAATAAAATCGGTATTCTTTTTTTTAAAGAATTGTTCAATTTCCTTTCTTTTATTTTCTTCACTCGGGGCGGGGTCATCCCAATGAACAAATCCATTGTAATACCCTTTATAATACTGCCAGGATAAGTTTGCCATAACTTCAAATATTATTTGGTGAGTTCGAAAGTTCGGATACATAATTTCAATGCAACTGAAACATCAAGAATATCCTGTTCAAGTCTCTTGCAATCAGTAGTGCCCTCCCGTGCGTATTTGAAAAGATCTGTAAGTGTTGAGCGGTTATATGGAGCTTGTATTTTCAGGATATTCGTGATCCACCTCAATACCTGTGACCGGTCTCCTTTGGCAGAATTTTCTTTAGAGGAGTAAAAAGCAAGTGTTGGTATCAGACCCGACATAATAATGCTGGCCCCCAAAGAAGCGATATAACCTTTGTATTCTTTAGCTATCTTGCCGGCCTTCTTTGATTCGGCTTGCAATTCCTGCATAGCAGGTTCTATATATAATTCAATCACTTTATTCATGACTTATGCGATTTTAAGGATTTTACAATAACCATAACCTACAGTGGCATTGGCACCAATTTGTATGATTCTATCATGAACGTTATTATTAAAATCATTGTCATAGTTTACTATGCTATCCATATTATTGGGTACAGCAATAAAGAAATAGAAACAACTTTCACGGGGTACAACTTCCTCATACCATAGATTTTCGCTTTGGCCATTTTCAAGACAATTGCGGGCTATAATAGGCAGGTGTCTGAAAACTTCGTCATTCATCATTGAGTGTTCCATTTTCACTGCCTTCTCCCCTACATATGGAATATCTCCCAAAAGTGAAGAATCGGCATATTCGGTATGAGCATTGGTATTTTGCGCAGTGGGAAGTATAATCATAATATCCTTCATGCCTAAAGTCGTTGCCGAACTGTTGAAGGCATTCACTATTTCGCAGGAAGTAGCCCGGTAAAAAGGTTCATTGTCTTTACCTCTTACCGGAATAGATAGCAAATGGGCTTCAAAAAAACGAAGGGACCCTTGTTTCAAGTTCTCTTTTGCAGTTTTATCTGAGCCAAAAAGAATTGTGAGTTTTTCATTGCCCTCGGTAGTTTCTCCCCACCTAAGTGATTTATCAAAATATTCCCTGAATGCTCCCTTAATGCCGGAGGCGTGGATAATGGGTGCCAGACTAATACTGTCCCGTTGTACCTGTTTGTCAATTACACCATAATTGTTGTCACCACTACCTACATGGAGGTTAGTTTGGCATTTTATCAGATAGGCATGAATTGTGAAATTTTGCATTTTACGATTATTTATTAGGTTTAAGTTCTACATATCGATTGTAACCAATATTTTGAAAAGCATCATTTTTTAATTTTTCGGCCACTCCCTGTAAATCACTCGCATAAAAGATACTTCCTCGTTTTACCAGGTAAAGAAGCTCGTTTGCCTTCTTCAAAGTTTCTCCCATTTCTGCATAATTACCTTTCTCCTTTTGCACAGTTTTAATACTTCTGAAAGCCACCGAATCGGTTATGGCGAAATCACAGGTAGCTAATATACCTGCATCAGCAAAAGCATCTGAAGTCAATACTAAAGCAGGAATTTCCCTGCTATGGTTTTTAGAAAAGGTAACTTCATTAAAACGGGAATCAAATGTGTCGGTAGCCGGTTCTACAGTCATTTGAAAGGTGGAACGTTCCCCTCCCATTGTTACTATACGTGATTGAAAAACTCTGTCTTCAGGTAAGTCTATATTCGCATAAAAACTAAAAGCGAAATCAGCAATGAGTTTATAAAAAACCTGTTTGTAGAACGCTTCACTATTATCATCATTTTTTTTGTTTTTATAGATTCCTGTCTGGAGTTGCTCAATAAAAAAACCATTGTCAAATCCTTTACCAGATTCAAATTTCTCAACCCAATCCCATTGGCTCATACTTGTTCCATCCGAGCTAACCCATAAAGGGTTTAACCCATATTTTGGGTCATAAGTCTTTGCACCGACAACTAATTCAGGAATTTTAGATCTGAAAGTGTTCGTTAGAATGGTTCCACCGCTTTTTAGGGAAATTTGGATCGGTTTTACCTTTTGAGAATAAACTTTGCAGTTGCTTTTAATAAACTCCTCATTTTCACAAAGTGCCCAATCCATAGCTTGTGGGATATAGTGCTGACTGCCAGTGCTTAAAAATACGGGAGAGATTTTTTTTATAGCTCCAAAATGCTCCGTAAACTTTCCATCTTTATTTTGAAAGCTGTTTGCTCCAATGAATTCTTCCCATTTATTGGCTTTAGGGTCTGTACCCAGCATATTATTTTGCGCCAGTAACTCATAACGTAAAAAACCAAGCAAGGTCGTTTGTTGTGGCAAATAATTGGAACGGACAAAATAGTTAGTATTGTCTTCTCCAAAAGTATTTTCGCCACCAAAAAAATAGGGCGTAAGTGGTTTAAGGGTTATAATATAATTACTCATTAGTGTCTTTGGCGTTTAAGAAGTGAACAAAACGTAGAGCAGAATAAACCCTATTCATTTTATCAGATAGCTCTTCATCACTGAAAGCATTGAATGTTTCTGTAATTAATATGCCGACCTGTTCAAAGAAATCCTTATGATCAGCATGTCCGGGTTCGTTAAAATTTTCATCGAAAAACAATTTCAGTCTATCCTTATCACTTGTTATCGTATTGATAACTATTTTTTGGTCATCTAATTTGTACATTACTGAATTAAGGAAATTTGGATCATAACCGGTAGTTGCTGCAGATAACTTCAAAAAGCACTCGTACAGAAGCCCCTCTTGCCGGAAGCCAAAATTGAAAGATTGCCCGCTATGTTTCTGCACTTTCATCGCAATATAATTTTTGCATGGCTGTTTCTTGGCGGTTCGACGCAGGAGTTTATAAGCGGACGTTATTGCTTCAGCCATCGGATATTTGTAGTATGTTACAGATATTCCGAACGATTGGGTCAATGAAGAGAATCTTTCCTTAAACTTATCGTTGAGATTTTTAACCAGATTAATAATTGTTTGC
Organism: Chitinophagaceae bacterium; assembly: GCA_031441485.1. Taxonomy (GTDB): domain Bacteria; phylum Bacteroidota; class Bacteroidia; order Chitinophagales; family Chitinophagaceae; genus JJ008. The sequence continues at coordinate 20,603 of JANOEQ010000136.1, read as the reverse complement.
CCGTTATTTAGTTGATGTTGAACAGGTGCAAAAAATAAAAGATCATCGCCGCCGCTAAAAACTGGCATGCCTCCGTAATCTGCAACCTCTTTTGAGGCTTCTATTGCAAACTCATTTAGACTATCTGAAAATTCTTTAAATTTACCCGGGTCATTACCAACTTTATTTCTAAGAAAATTGCCTACACCATCCCCATCAGATTGTATGATACAGACATATTTATGGCTGCTGCGAAAATGAGAGTCTTTGTATTTCTCTTTTATTTTAGCCATATAATCATCTTCCAATTTTAGTTCTGAATCTTCCGCTGTATCTCTTTTGCTTCCTGACTTTTTGGGGCTTTCTTTATCCTTTTTGTCCAATTCGTCCAGCCTATTGTCTATCGCATCAGTTATATTTTTCTGATACCAGGGTTTATCAAAGCCTTTTAACGGTCGGGTAGTAATTTCCATCATAGATGGAAATCGTCCCACATCTGCATATTTATTTTCTAGCAAGGTTTGCCCGGAAGCTTTTCTCCATCTGTAAACAGGCCTGTCTCCTTTTTCCTGAACCAGCCCTTTTCCAATCAATTGGGTAATGATATTTATAGTTGGGGATTGTTCCCATTTGTCCTGAAGCTCCAATCCATCTAATATCTCATTGATACGGAATAAAAAAGACTTTTTATTCAATTCATCTTCTGAAAAAGATATCTGAAGCCAATATATTTTTAAGTACAATAGAAGCTGGTCTACAGTTAGTAACCCGGAGGTTTCTTTACTCAGTTTCGTTAGAATATCGGTTTGAATATCTTCGATGGTCGTTTCTTCCAAAGATTTGTCTAGTTGCCAATAAACCCTGTCGGGATAAACGCCTGCACCAAAGGTGTTCTGGCTGGTTGGTTGTGGAGAAAGGAGATTTGGTTTCAACTCTTCGCAATCTATACAAAGCTTAGTAAGTTTAGAAAGAAAATAACTTGCTACCCATAGTTCCCGGGTAGTTTTGGCCAGTTGAATGGTTTTAAGTATTGGGCCGATAGTGATTGCTAAATAGTATCTCATAAAGATTCTGATTGTATTTTCAATATTTCGATATACTCTTCTATTTCACGAATAGTATCATAGTCATCGGGCTCTGACAGTTCTTCGGTAATGTTTTTGAGTGCATAAATATTATTTTGTTTAAAAGCTGTATCTATTCGATCCTCTAATTCACTATTTCTTACATGTATAGACTGAGCCATTTCTTCTTTATCTTGATTCTCGCGTCTTATTCTGGCGGCAATAACATTAATATCCTGGGATACTTCCAGGAATATTTTATCTTTTGTTTCTAGCGGCCGACCAATAGGATTTTCATTAGATGGCGTACATTTTAGGCCAGAAAATTCAGGAACTTGTTTCCAATTACAAGCTCTGCAATAAACAGGTATTAAAGCTTTATTTCCCTTAAATGATTCATAATAGGAGGTATAATCTGATTCAAAGTATTTCTCTTCCACAAGGAAATCTACACTTATCAGTAATACAAGTATTTCAGCTCTGTTGATGTTTTCGAGTATTATATCATGCGTACTTTCTCCAGCATTTACTTTTGAACTCTGGCTTAGAGTTATTGTATTATTACGTACAAATACCTGCATTTGGCTTGTTAAAGCGGTTTCAAAATCATCATCTTTCTGATGACCATGTATATGGATGAGTATTGCCATATATTCAAAATCCGGCATTTCTTTTAACCTGGGAAAACAGGTTGTTTAAAATAGTGAGTTCTCTCGGAGGATTTTCCTCATCAAATACTGCAATACTTTCCAGGTCCCTTGTAAACGCATACCTGAAAAAATCCCTGAAATCAAACTGCGGAGGTGTTTTAATGCTAAACTTATTTCTTTTGTACTTAGTGGATATAACAAATGGTTGATTGTAAATTCCATAATTTTCATTGACGGCATCAAAATACACCCTGAATATATTTACCCCTGTTTTAATAGGTTTAAATAAAATTGGCGATTGATAGCGTTCCACTGTACCGCTGGTTTTATTGATTATATCATTATAGGGAAATTTCCAATCAGAATTTGACGCAAGCCCAAAAATATCCCTCATTAAGTAGGGATTTTGACTTTCATAGGTTAGAATATCAGAGCCAGGGTGATCATATTCTTGTTTCTTTAGTTCCTGTAAAAAAAATGCTTGTTTTATTTTCCTTTTTTCCCACTGGATATTTATACTTTTTGCATAAAGGAAAAGAAAGGACTTGATATAAAGCACTGGATTGTTTTTCCCTTTGTGAAGATTAATCCCATTTCGCAAGGTAGAATAAAATAAACTGATGTTTTCAAAGAGCTCAAACTGAGCTCTAAAAATTTCCGGTCTTTTTGACTTCATATTTTTAGATCCGGTTGTAAGTGTTAAATCAAACCAGTATGGCAATCGAATTTCATTTAGCTCATGGGATTTGTATAAAGGATCATTTTGAGTTATGTAGAAAGAACCGAAACCTTTTGATTGACGCATGCCGAAATTATGTTTCATGAAAAACTCTGCTATATTATCCCGGATTTTATCCCTTAGATCTTCAATAAAGCAGTGGATTTCAATTATTATTGTATCATGCATCACAAACTTTTTTGTTCCTTTGTTCTGATCGCCCAGCAATCCGAAAAATCCCGGGAACTTTTCAGGAATATGCCTCCCGGTATTTGAAATATAATCCTGTTCAATCTCAGTGCATAGATCGGGAATTTCATTTTCGGCTGTAATCCTTATTTTATAGTTTAGAGCCAGGCTTTTTCCCCCTTCACCAATAAAATAATTTTTAAATAAGGGGTTGACTGAAATGGTTTTTTTTGTTTGCTCGTTTACTATCTCAGTCAGCTGGTATTTCCTAATAATAAAGCTGTCTAACTTAGGCTTCAATTCAGTTGCTCTTAGTGTAGCTGCATCCTGATCATGTTGGAAATGAACAATAGGAGTGTGTTGCTTTAATGTAAATCGTAATGTGTGCATGGTGATTATTTATGAATTATTCCCCGAGTGATTTTTCAAACTTTGCATTCTGCTCTATCAACTCCTGTTTTACTGTTAGCATCTCTATTTCAAGTTTATTCTTCTTTTCAAGCAAGGCTATCTCATTTCTGTTCCTGATTTCCATTGAAGCAGCTATGGCTTTGTCCTTTTCATTCTCCAGTTCCTTCATTATTTCCAGGTCACATTTCTTTTGTTTTAACTTATACAAGGCAATGGTATGAATACTAAACCATACCGCTGCTGCAATAATCGATAAGCCTATTAGTATTTGACATCCGTTCATATTTATTTATTTTTTTTTGCGGAACTTAAAATAGATATAATAGCATAAAGAAGGTAGCAGTCCAACACCAATCCAGAAGACACTTATCCAGTCAAAATGCTTATTCACAAATCGCAGACCATCTTGTGGTAAAAAATTTGCCCCTAAAATGCTGAATATAACAGAAGCAGGTAAGTATATCGTGGCTATCCTGCTTAACCATTGTGCTTCTACCCCCTGCTTATCTTGCTTTATCATTGTTGAAAAATTATGCAGCTCCTGAATTTCATGATCTAAGTCTTTTACATCATCGGCTATTCGCATCACTTTATGAAACAGACTGTAAATTTCTATACCCTGCAAATGACTGGTAACTTCTCTAAAATATATCTTATTGATAAATTCAATATAATTCAGGTAAATCTTTCCGATTAAATCTGAGGCCTGTATCCTGTTAGTTTTGCCTAAATCTGCCAGTGAGGATACCTCTGCTGAAAAACGGAGTATTATGGCTCTCTGTGCCAGGCTTATAACTGCCATCTGGTAATACATTGTTTTTACATGCATACTAATATCCAATGCGCCCATAATTTCTTTGCTTTGAGTAACAGCTACAAATGAATCTCTGGTAAAGCCGTAAATTGTGCCGTACTCTGCCCAACGGGTATAAACACTATCTTCAATATTTTTTTTCAGCATAGCGTTGTTTCCTATTCCAAGTTTGTCTGTAGACCTGTCGCCATTTAGAAAAGCATACAAGAAACAACTGTTTTCATATCCATAAATTTCCTCTTGTTTTGCAGTACTTGTTTTTTCTTTTAATTTTTTTGCCACATCGTTATTGCCATACCAGCATTGAAAAAACATCCTGTCATCAGCCAATAAATTGAATCTTATCTTTTCTTGACGCTCTTCTTTGGCGGCAAATACAAATGAATCATTGAATAAGCAAGTAACATAAGCCGGTATTTTTACAATTGTGCCATAGGTATATTGCCCGTTGCCACTATTTTTATGTGTTTCCAAAGTACTTATGTCATCGAAATGAGAAAAATCTTCCTTAACAGGGTATCCATTGGAAATCTTAGTACTGAAAACTTGAATTGAGCAGGGATGAAAAACATTTTTTACTGCGTCAGTTGCATTGGCGTTGTTTGTTAAAAATTGCGGATAAATTCTTCTCCCGAATTCATTAATCTTTAATATTTCTTCAGGGTTTGAATAGGAATAGTTTTCAAGATTATAAGTAAGTATTGCCACTCCGGAATTGTATATATGTAAACTTATTCCTGTTAGTTCCAATAAAAACTCATCTGTGGAAGTTGCTATTTTGTAATAAGCGTTCTCCCCTTTTTCAGGCTCAATACAAAAGTAGGCCATCACCTTATGATCATCAATGATCGTATTGTTTTTCTCTAATGGCTGTTGAAGATCAAAAAGTGTTTTAGCAGCAAAAGCATGAAAATAAGTAAGTTCATTATAGTTTTCTGCCTGCCCTTCAATTCTGTAAAAATTTCGTTCCCAACCACTCTTAAGAAGATAGTCACACATCTTCTGCATGTTGGTACGTTCATCAAAACTGAATTTATCTTTTCCAGTTACAGGACTATACCCTTTGGGTAAATAATCCCACCGCAATGGGAGCATAAAAGCATGAACACTATGTAATTCCTTATTTTCCATTTTTTGTCGAAAGCGATAATTTCTTAAAACACAACATTTCCACCCTCGCATCATTGACAGCATTATGCCGCCATTTACTTTCTAATCCGGCAAAGCTCAATCTGTCAATATCCTTATCGTATTGACCTATTGGTACAATCTCTCCCTTTATCCGCAACAAAGTAGCCAAATCAAACGGCGCATAAAATATATTCCCCGGTATCTTCAATGCCCCGCCAAACAGTTCACAAAACAATACCCAGTCATAAGCCAGCACATCAGCCCATATTTCAACTCCTTCAAACTGGCTAAACCATTTTTGAAGGGCTTCTTTTATCGTAGCGCTGTCCCCTTTCAAATAGATTCCCTTTTCAGTTGTGGCAAAATCCTGGTTATTGGTTAGCCAGAGCTTTGACAGTACGTTTTCTTTCAACCAGTCAGTTATTTGTAGATTGTCGTAGTCGGTAAGCTCTGCATAAAACTCTTCTCCACTATCTGCTACCAGGCCTATTGAGATAAGAGTTGTTTGCTGATGAAGCCCTGTAAATTCAGTATCTAAAAAAATCTTTGTCATTAAAGTAAAATTTTATTGTTTGCCGTATAGAAATATCCCTTTAAAGATATAATCAATACACTGTAATACTTTTAGCCGGGCAAACTAATCTTAGGGTAAGGAGGGAAGATTTCAAAGGATGGAATAAACGGCCGGTATGCTGATTAAATTCTGTCGCCATGAGGCTACAGTAAGGTATATATATTTTTCACTAACTTTAAAAACTGTCCCATATAATCCTGTATAAATACCAAAATACAGGAAAAACACCCCCACACCTGTTTATCAGCACTGGCATACAAATGCCGGTACAGGATTTTAGTACCGCAATTGTCGAAAGTAATAAATAGGCAGACACAAGGCAACTGAGTAAATACGCAGTTACCCTTAGTATCATACACAGCAAAACATAAACAAATTATGGACCCGGCAGTGGAATACGGCAGCTATTCTAAATCGCATATATCGGATGTTCCCGCTGATTTAAACAGCAGTGCGGCGCAGCATTTCAAACTTACCATACCCCGTTTCCCGGAAGAGGCAGTCTATATCTATTCCTTTAAAGAAAACAGGATGATCTACGCCGATGGCTGGGAAGATGTGCTGGGGTACATGGATGATGAAATAAGCATGCTAACCATTGTAAACGCATCGGCCCCGGTATTTGCCCCCTTTTCCAATGAACTGAATGATAAAGCCCTCCGGTTTATAATGGGCAAGTCGGCAGACCTGGAGAAATACAGCTTTACCATTGAGTTGAAAAAAACACAGAAAAATGGGAAGGAGGTACCCGTTATTGCACGGGTAGGGGTGTACGGAGTGGAAAATGGCAGGGTGATTTCCATTATCGGAAGTTTCAGGATCAACCGCAGCATCACATTTGGTAAAATAATGCGCTATGCCGCTTACGGGCCAGATAAGAATGAGTTTGAGGAAGAACTTAATAAAACCCTCTTTTATCACTTAGCCATATCTGATAAGGAAAAAGAAGCGCTGGCATTGGCTGCTAAAGGATATTCATTTAAACAGATTGCTGACAATTTAAATGTTTCTATTTCTGCCATAGATAAAAGGATCATACCTATGTATAAAAGATTTGACGTAAACAGCATTACGCATTTGGTGAGCTTTGCGTATGAGAATCATATTTTGCCGTGATGGTAATGTGAGTAAGGTAAGGAATTAGCGATATGAGATTTTGGAACAGCGGCATTTCGTTCATGCGGCATGTTCGTCACTGTTGAACCCCTTCAGGGTTCGGCATGTTCTGCGTTTTCTCCCGCCGGGTTTCACCCGGCGTTACCAACATTCTGCCCCGCTGGGGCAAGTCGTTTTCTTATGTGTACTCCATTTCTTAACATAATGACATTGCCTTACCGGGCAAATTATCCAGGCACTGATCTTCAATTATTGAGCGCTTCTGCAACAGGCTGATTACTATCAGATAGATTGATGGTGATAATATTCTTGGGGGCTACACCGATGGTGACCAGCATTTCATTCCAGGCTTTTTGTTCAGTCTTTGGGTTGTTTTCATTGCCCATCATCCAAATTATTTTTCTTTCCATAAGTCTTTGCCTGTTCCTGTTGCCGAATTTAGCATCAATCATTTTCAAAAATTCCGGGGCAGTTATTACTTCCGGTATATCCGAATGGCTGGGATTAATATCATCTATGATCAGCAATTCCGCTTCTTCCCAGTTCCAGCAAAACTTATGTGATGATGGGCTGTCTTTAGCCTGCTCACGGTAAAAACATTCGAATACTTTCATGGCAGTGAGGTACCTGCATTTTTTCAGATCGTATGATATCTCAGACCCGATTCCCACACAAATATGAATCTTCTCATTATCGTCTTCTCCAAAAACCAGCAGGTGAGTACCCGAATAAGGTGCATCCATAAATTTTTTTATATCTAATTTATGTGCTGAACTTAATTTTTCATTCCATTGGCTCAGCCTGAACTGAAATGGATATACCGCTCTTTGCAGGTATATTTTGGAGAGATACCAATACACGCATTGCCTGATAAGAAATACAACTACCACAATCAACATCAGTCCTATAACAAGGTTCTGGAAAAAAGTTAATAATGCAGCCAGGATCCCAAATGCAAAAAAACCAAGGTCTGTTATGGTGTCCCCTATGAAATGCCCTTTTTTTCGCTGATAGAAATAGGAGTTGCCCATTTTTTTTAGCACGGAGCTACGGAAATTGAATACCTCAAAAACAAACCACGCCAGCCAAACTCCCCCTGAAGGGATGTAAATCCACAGTTTGCTTATATCATTAGTATAAACAAGGGCATACACAATCGTTACGGGAATAAAGCCTAATCCGAAATGGCCAAATTGGTTCGCCAACCAGGAATAGCTTTGTGTTACACCCCGAAAAGCATCTTTGCCAATCAAATCCTGGCATATCTGGTGCTTCATTAGTTTAACCCATTCTCTTCTCATGGTTAAATATTTTATTGTACAGCATTCTTTTACACTACCCCATCCTTTATCACAAAAACCACCTTCCCCAATACCTGTGCATCTTTCAATGGATTGAATCCCCCATCAAAATGCTCTCTCCTATTTGAAAAACCTGTATTTTAGGATTTCCAAAAACACTTCCCAGGTTAGATATTTTATTTGCGCAGCAGGATACTTCATTAATCGAAATTGCAGAAAATTTCTAACACAATGAAAGTACAGCTTAATAGCCCCACAAATACTTCCCCGGTTATTTTCAATGTTTGGCATGCTGTAATACAGTTTGCCGGCGTTATTCTTAATTATTTCTGATTTGTATTTCAATATGACAAAAGAAGGAATTGATGAATGGCACGATAACCTTTATGGAGACAACAAGATTGAAAAGATATAAATCATCAATAAAACTATGCAGTTAAAAAAAGAGCTTATACAGCAAATACAGTTTATTATAGCCGGGGCAACCGAAAGGGCTATCCGGTCGGTAGATACAGAAAGGGTGGTCATGTACTGGCAAATAGGTAAGGTTATTCTGGAAGAAGAACAAGAAGGTAAGCAAAGGGCAGGGTATGGGGAGTTTTTAATAAAATCATTGTCAGAAAAATTTCAACCCCAGTTTGGGAGTGGCTTTTCCATCCGCCAGTTGGAACGGTACAGGCAGTTTTATCGGCTTTTCTCAATTGCGTCCGCACTGCGGACGCAATTCAGTTGGACACACTACAAAATCCTTATAAGCATTGATAATTAGGACAAAAGAGGGTTTTATATAGCAGAAGCCGAAAAAAATAACTGGACGGCCAGGCAATTGGAACGGCAGGTAAACAGCCAGTTGTTTGAAAGGCTGCTGGTAAGCAATGATATCAAAACTGTACTGGCAGTAGCAAGAGAAGAAAAATTGCCGTCGGATGCAAAAGAGATCATTAAAGATCCGATGGTATTGGAATTTTTGGGCTTAAAAAGAGAAGCGGCTTATTATGAAAAAGACCTGGAAAGCGCTATCATTACTCACCTGCAGGAATTTATGCAGGAAATTGGTAACGGATTTTCATTTGTGGCCAGGCAAAAACGTATAAATATTGAGGGCGATGATTTTTCCATTGACCTTGTTTTCTATAACAGGCTGCTGCAATGTTTTGTGATAGTGGAAATTAAAACCAGTAAACTAACTCATGAAGATATCGGGCAACTCCAAATGTATGTAAACTATTATGACCGGTTTGAGAAGCAATCTTTTGAAAACCCCAGTATCGGTATTTTATTGTGCGCCGATAAAAACGATGCAGTCGTAAAAATCACGTTACCGGAAAACAACAAAACTATCATTGCCAGTAAATATCAGCTATGCCTGCCTACTGAACAGCAACTGATGGATGAAATGAAGAAGGAAATGGAGAAACTTGGTAACGAAGAAGAACATAGCTGACAGGCCAGGATCGTTAAGAAATCGAATGTCACCGGAGTTCGCCATGGAACTGCTTATTATTGTCCCGCATTCTTATACACCACCCCATCCTTCATCACATACACCACTTTTCCAAACACCTGCGAATCTTTTAGCGGATCACCATCCACTGCCACGATATCGGCCATCTTTCCCACTTCTATACTTCCTAATCTATCTTTCTCACCCAACAATTCAGCTGCATTAATGGTAGCCGCTTTTATAGCATCCATCGCTGTCATACCCGCTTCTATCATATATACAAATTCCAGCCAGTTCTTTCCATGTTTATATACTCCCGCATCGGTACCCAATGCAATCTTTACGCCCGCTTTATAGGCCCTTGCAAATGTGGCTTTGATCTTTGGGCCTACTTCCAATGCTTTGGGTGTTACCATCTCTGGATAATAACCCGGCTTTTTGGCTGAATCGGCTACTGCTGCGCCGGCCGTCAACGTGGGTACATACCAGGTGCCGTATTGTTTGAATAAGGCAATGGCCTCATCGTCCATATAAGTGCCATGCTCTATTGAATTAACACCGGCACGGATGGCCCGCTTCATGCCTTCAGCACCATGTGCATGCACCGCTACTTTAAAACCATAATCTTTGGCCGTTTCTACAATGGCTTTTATTTCTTCTTCGGTAAACTGCGGGTTGCTGGCACTCTTTGCCACACTCAATACGCCGCCTGTTGCCGTTATTTTTATTAGATCACTTCCGTCTTTATAACGCTGACGAACAGCCTGCCGGCATTCACCAGGCCCATTTACCACCCCCCAGGCAGGACCGGGATCGCCCATCAGGTCTTTACGGTAACCATTAGTAGGGTCGGCATGGCCGCCGGTAGTGGCAATGGATTTTCCGGCTGTATACACCCTGGGGCCTTTTATGATTCCTTTATTAATGGCATTACGAAGGGAAATATTTACACCGGTACCGCCAAGGTCTCTTACGGTTGTAAACCCTGTCAGCAAAGTGATCTCGGAAAACGTTACCGATTGAAAAGCATAATCAGCCGGGTTATACGTAAACGTTTCCATGTAGCGGTTTGGATTGGTTTCATGCTCCAGGTGTACATGCATATCTATCCAGCCGGGCGTAACTGTTTTTGTTTTCAGGTTAATGGAGATATCCGCAGTACCCGGTTTTGAAAACCCATTTTCCACCGCAATGATTTTATTTTTCTCCACCACTACCGTCATATTCTTTTTTGGCTCATTGGAAATGCCGTCAATTAATGTACCGCACCAGATATACGTTTTCTGGGCATTGGATACGGCCAGCAACAGGAGGCTGATTGTAATAAGGAGTATTTTTTTCATGATAGTATTGGTTGTGGTACTAAAATAGTCACTATTCTTTGGTTTAAAATTTACAATTTGTCCGGTATTATATTCTTTAGGGTTCCACGCCCCCTCTCCGCCAGGAGAGGGTAGGGGTGAGGCCCGCCGTCAGGAGAGAGCAGGAATAAGGCCCAACTCCGGGAGTACGTGTGAGGCTCCCTGAAAGCCAAAGAATTGTGTCATATAAATTTGTAATTTACTTCCTGCGGGCAATAAAGCCATTCATAATAACAGATAAAATTGCATGTATGCAAATAAAAACAGGCATCGTCATCCTTGCTGTAACAGTATTTATGTTAATGACTTCGGGCTGCACCACCCCACCAAAACAATTTACCGAAATGAGACTGGTAATAGCCAGTAAGGAAACGGTGAGGGTAAATGAACTGAATTTATCCATCACCAATAACGGATGCGGAAGGCAATGGGAGGGAAATGCTGAAAGGCCCTATTGCGGGCTGGTGATAAAGCGAAAGGATTCCACCATAATGGCCGGAAATGATTTTAATCCTGTCTATATTGGTAATATCAAAATTCAACTGGATAAAATGAATCCCTGGGGAAGGGAGGAAGATAGTGTGCCGCCAGGCGGATGCCGGGTTATTATCACCAGGCTTTCTGATATATCCCGTTGAGTATCTTATAGCCTGCCGAATACCTATTAAGTAATTTCACTATATACCCCGCTCACAACTTCTACTGGTAAAATTGAATCTGCTTCAGTAATTATTTTCCACATTCTGTGGGTATGAAATTTTATGAGCAGCTAAATTTCTGTTAGCTTTGCATGACCTCCCGGAAATTTTACTGTCCTGTTCATTTATCATAATCTCCGCTGGTCTTTTTTGAATGCCTCTCGTAAGGCAGGACTGGGTTACTAAATCAGATCATTTTACAGCGTACTAAGAATCGGTACAATAATTAGATTTAAACAAATAACCATTTTGTATGGCTAAGTATATTTTTGTAACGGGTGGTGTTACTTCCTCGTTAGGTAAAGGTATTATTGCGGCTTCCCTGGCCAAACTGTTACAGGCAAGAGGGCTGCGGGTCACTATCCAGAAATTTGACCCTTATATCAATGTTGACCCCGGTACAATGAACCCTTACGAACATGGTGAATGCTATGTAACAGAAGATGGGGCTGAAACCGATCTGGACCTTGGACACTACGAACGGTTTCTCAACATTTTTACCACACAGGCTAATAATGTTACCACCGGGCGTATCTACCAAACTGTTATTAATAAAGAAAGAGAAGGCGCTTATCTCGGTAAAACAGTTCAGGTGGTGCCACATATTACCGATGAGATAAAAAGAAGGATGCAGCTACTGGGACTAAGCGGCGAGTATGATATTGTGATCACAGAAATTGGCGGTACGGTGGGTGATATTGAAAGCCTTCCTTTTGTGGAAGCGGTACGGCAACTGCAGTGGGAACTGCCCGATGAAGATTCAGTGGTGGTGCATCTTACCCTTATTCCTTATTTAAAAGCGGCCAAAGAATTAAAAACAAAGCCCACCCAGCACAGCGTAAAAATGCTGAGCCAGGAAGGCGTGCATCCGGATATTATTGTGTGCAGAACTGAAATGACCTTATCGCCGGAACTGCGCAGAAAAATTGCTTTGTTTTGTAATGTAAAGCAGGAAGCTGTAATTGAAGCAATGGATGCACCGACCATCTATGAAGTGCCTGTGGCGATGATGCGGGAAGGTCTCGATGTGATCGTACTGAAGAAAATGAATATTACCGGGTACAAAGAACCGGAATTGACCAAATGGAAAGGATTTCTGGATAAATTAAAGTATCCAAAAGGAAAAGTTACAATCGGTCTTATCGGAAAGTATATCGAACTGCAGGATGCGTACAAATCCATTCTTGAATCATTTATTCATGCCGGAGCGCTGAATGAATGCAACGTGGAAATTGTGAATATACACAGTGAATTTATTACGGATGATAATGTGTCTGAGAAATTGGCAGGGCTGGATGGATTGCTGGTGGCACCAGGCTTTGGACACCGGGGAGTGGAAGGAAAAATCGTGGCAGTAAAGTATGCCCGTGAAAATAAGCTGCCCTTCTTTGGCATTTGCCTGGGTATGCAAATGGCCGCCATTGAATTTGCACGCAATGTACTCGGGATGGAAGAGGCCCACTCCACAGAGATGAACCCCGATACAAAGGAACCGGTAATTGATCTGATGGATGAACAAAAAAAAGTAACAGCAAAAGGAGGTACGATGCGGTTGGGTTCTTATTCCTGCGATATCAAAGAAGGCTCCCTTGCCTATAAGATTTATGGTCAATCCCCCATTACTGAAAGGCACCGCCACCGCTGGGAGTTCAATAATAAATACCTGCCCGGTTTTGAAGAGGCAGGTATGATCGCCAGTGGTAAGAATCCCGGCACCGGTTTGGTGGAAATTATCGAATTAATCAATCATCCCTTCTTTATCGGTGTGCAGTATCACCCTGAACTGAAAAGCACCGTGGAAAACCCCCAACCCATATTTGTGAGTTTTATTAAGGCCGCTAAAAAATATGCCGAACGTAAACTGGAAGTGAAGAATCCATTGTTGCAGAGTGAGATGATATGAGAAAGAATGTCCGAAATGGGACGCCTGAAATCTGAGGTCTGAGGGTTGAAGCATGAAAAGGTAAACCCTGCTCAATCGGTGTCTTCTGACATCCGACTGCATATCCCTGGCATCAGGCCTGGGCCATCGGCCCCTAACCACAGGCTGCCGACTTTGTACCCCTGACTTCCTGCTTTACCCTATCTTTGCCCACTCCAAAAAAGTAAAAATGAAGTTTGATCGTAATACCCTCCTTGGTTTTGGGATTCTGGCCATTTTGTTCTTCGGCTATTTCTATTTCAACAACAAACAACAGGCTGAGTCCAACAAAAAGAAAAGAGCTGATCTGGCAATACAGCAAGTCAAAGATGATTCTATTGCTAAACTCAACAAGCCCAGGCAGGATTCGCTGAACAGTATTCAGGATTCCGTGGCGAAAACCGTCAAAATAACACTTTTCAAAAGTTCTTCAGATACTACAGAGAAAACTGCAGTGGCAGAGAATGAACTGATGAAAGTGACCTTTACTAACAAAGGCGGGCAGGTGAAAATGGTGGAACTGAAAAAATACAAGGGCCAGGACAGCACATTGGTAAAACTGGCGGCTACAGATTTTGATAAGATCAGCTATGCAATCAAAACTGGTATGCCCGGTGCCGCCGGTGTGGTAGAAACGGGTGACCAGTATTTTTCCGGGAGCGAATTAAAGAAGAATGCAGATGGTTCACAGTTTATTTCTTTCACGCTGGAATCAAAAGATAGTTCAGGGGCAACGGCTACAGCAGTTACACATGAGTTTACCCTGAAGAAAGATGATTACATGATTGATTTTAATGTGAAACTGAAAGGGGTGAATCAATTACTGGACGGTGGCAGTATGAACCTTACCTGGCAGTATGCAGCTGCACAACAGGAATCAGATATTTCGTATGAGCAGCAGAATACACAGGTGGGGTATGTAAAAGACGGCAGCTTCGATTACCATACAATTGGGAGGAAAAGCAGTAAGAATTTTGATGAGTCGGTAAAGTGGATTGGGGTAAGGCAGCGGTTTTTTGCAACCATACTTACAGCAAAAAATAATTTCAATTCTGGTTCTATGGAGTGGACCATTCCTCCGGATTCTGTGAGAACGGTGGTAAGCGCCACTGCTAAAATGAAAATACAGGTGCCGGCTGGAGCAGAGCCTGCCATACCCTTCAGCATATATTATGGTCCTTCAGAATATCATATACTGAAGAACTATGACATGAAGTTTGAAAAACTGATCAATCTTGGCCAGGGTATTTATTCCTTTGTACGGCCTATCAATAAATTTGTTATTATTCCCATTTTCGATTTCCTGAAAAGTATAGCTGGCGGTATGGGTATAGCTATTATGCTGTTAACACTTTTTATCAAATTGATCACCTCCCCTTTATTGTATAAGAGCTATCTCAGTGGTGCAAAAATGAAAATGCTGCGTCCCGAAATTGCCAAATTAAAAGCGAAGCATGGCACAGACCAGCAGGCCATGAGCATGGACCAGATGAAATTGTTCAGGGAAGCGGGTGTGAACCCATTAGGGGGATGTTTGCCGGCGCTTTTGCAAATACCTATCTTCTTTGCCCTTTTTAGTTTGTTCAACTCTGATGTGGCACTGCGTGGCGCCAACTTCCTGTGGAGCAGTGATCTGGCCGCTTATGATGAAGTGATAAAGTTTGGATTTAATATTCCCCTGCTGGGAAGCCACCTGAGCCTGTTCAATATAACGGCGGTGATTACCAGTTTTCTTATTTCCATCTACAGCATGAGCCTTACCCCTGATCAGAGTAATCCCGTACTGAAATACATGCCTTATATTTTCCCGGTATTCCTGCTATTCTTTTTTAACAAGCTTCCTTCGGCCCTTACCTGGTACTATACGGTGTCCAACATCATTACGCTGGCCCTGCAATATGTGATCCAGAATTATATTATTGACCATGATAAGATTATGGCAAAGATTGAGGTGAACAGGAAAAAGCCGAAAACCAAGTCGAAATGGCAGGAACGGATGGAACAGATGCAGGACCAGCAAAAGAAGATGAAGGAAATGCAGCAAAAGAATAAAAGATAACCTCACCCCCTGCACTTTTCATTTATATCGAAGATGCTGCACCCCTTCTCCTTAAGGGAGAGGGGAATCGGCTCTCACTTTAATCAAACAATAAATCGGCCTGGCTTCAAGCTATTCGGGTTCAGGCAATGCTTAGAAGTAATAACCCTAAACACAAGCAAAATCTTGAACAGTTGCGATTGGTGCTTTCGGAGTGTTGCCACCCCTCTCCTCAAGGAGAAGGGAATCAGAGTTTACAATATTCAGAATAGTAGTTGGGGTGAGGCCGAGGGGCTTTACCGGGACTTTGGTGTTAAATAAAACATATAAAAAACCGGGTTCAGCTTCAGTTACCCGGTTTTGTTAATGGCTTATCACAAAGTAAACTGAGATAGGCCCCTGTTGCAACTTATTAGTAATTTTGGCACGTCTTTTAATATATAAAGGCGGATACTACTACCATGAAAAAGATAACATACATATTGACAGGATTTCTGGTATTGCTTTCTTCTGCAACAATGTTTGCACAGCGTAAGTTGACAGAAGCCACTATATCCTATGATATTGTAATTAATACAAGTAATGATAAACCCCGTGCAGCTGACCTGCTGGATGGGGCCACCAGTGTTATTTATCTGAAAGGCAATTCCAGCCGTTCAGAAATGATCAGCTCATTGGGTACCCAGGCCACTATCATAGATGGTAAGTCGGGTGATGTAACAGTATTAAAGGATTATGGAGAGCAGAAGTATATTATAAAGATGACAAATGATAACTGGAAGGAATCCAATAAAAAGTATGACAGTGTAATGTTTACCTATTTTGAAGAAGAGAAAGTAATCGCAGGATATAATTGCAAAAAAGCAGTAGGCACATTAAAAGATGGAACCACCTTCACGGTTTATTTTACCAAAGATCTCTTACCGGTAAATATGGATTTTCTGTACCTCAATAAAAATCTTCCGGGCCTGGCTATGCAATATGAAGCTACAATGGGAAAGATGGTGGTAACCTATACAGTTTCGGGTATCAATTTTAATCCTGTGGCACAGGCAAAGTTTGACTTACCCAAATCTGGTTACCGGGTAATGCCTTATGAAGAAATAATGGGGAAGAAAAATTAATTCCTTTGGAACTGGCGGTTGCCAATGTCGATTTTCACATTGCCGATTCCCACTTTCTTTTTAAGCGGAACAATGTAAGTTGTGTTGCCTTTTTGCATGGTAACACTGGTATTGATGCGGATATATCTTTTTTCGGACTGGGAATTAATTACCTGGTTGCCGCGGAAAGTATAACCGGAACGAAGTGAAAAAGAACCCTGACGGTTGCTGTTGCGCCCTGATAGTACTAAGGACTTCTTTTTTAAATCAGACTTTTTATCTCCATCGCCCAAGGTGGCAAAAGAAGCGATGCCTGTTACTGTTATTAATAACAGTACAGCCATTTTTTTAGCTAATCCCCTTCTCACCATATTTGCCCTTGAAAGTCTCATTATTACAAAAATAAATACAAAAACTGATATAAAACAAACCGTTTGTCCAGAACTTTAATACTTCATTAACGGGAAAGATGACAAATTGTTACATATCGTTGCCCGAAATTTGTCTTTATTTTGCACATGTGGGGAAAATTAGCCCCTTTGGAAGCCAATCTTTTTCACGTAACTTGTTGTAAATAATTGAATTCAGGGGGCAAAGGGATTTTGCTGCCTGGCGGGCTCTTGAAACTCCCGAGGTTATCGGGATTGCTCACTTAAACGCCGATAGATGAAAGAAAATAACCCCTACCGGGAAGACCGGGAACAGTTGCGGGAACTGCTCAGGCAATTTGAAAACCTGAAAAACGGCCATAGCCACTCCTTTATTGAAGAAGATGCCTTTGAGAAAATAATAGACTACTACCAGGAAAAAGAAGACCTGGCAAAGGCGCTGGAGGCCGCAGAAACCGGCAGCGAGCAATTTCCTTACTCGTCTATGCTGCTGATAAAAAAAGCAGATATATTTCTGGCGAACCGGCGCTACCAGGATGCCCTGGATATACTGGAAAAAGCAGAACTGCTTGACAGTGGAAATATTGACCTCTACATTTTAAAGACGGATGCCTATCTCGCTTTGGACCAACAGGAAAAAGCCGTGGTGCTGCTGCAGGAAGCCCTGTCATTATTTGAAGGAGAGGAAAAAATAGAATTGCTGTTTGAACTGGCCGATGTGTATGATGATTACGAGGATTTTGATAAAGTATTTGACTGCCTCAAAATGGTGCTGGAAGATGAACCGAATAATGAAGAGGCATTATATAAGATTTGTTTCTGGACAGATTTTACAGGCCGCAATGAAGAAAGCATCCGGCTGCACCAGCAGATCATAGATGAATATCCTTATAATGAATTGGCCTGGTTCAACCTGGCAGCTGCTTACCAGGGAATAAAATTATACGAAAAGTCAATTGATGCTTATCAATATGCCATTACTATTGATGAAAAATTTGATTATGCATACCGAAATATGGGAGATGCATATATCAGGCTGCGCAAATACAGGGAAGCTATTGAAGCGCTGGAAAAAGTAACCGAACTGGCAAAGCCGGAAGAAGTCATCTATGAAGCTATCGGACACTGCTACGACCGGTTGAAAAATTTTGCACAGGCAAGGGTATATTATCGCAAAGCTTCCCACATGAAGCAGGACGACAGTAAACTTTTTTATAAAATTGCCTGTACCTATTTTAATGAAGGGCAATGGGAAAGCTGCCTGAAACAATTGGATACAGCATTGCGGATGCACAAGCACCAGGCCGAGTTTAACATGCTGGCCGGGGAGTGTAAAATGCAATTGCGATTGTTTAAAGAAGCTGTTCAATACTTCTCTATGGTGGTCCGGACAAGACCAAAAAATGTTGCCGGTTGGGAATCATTGATCCGTTGCCTTTATAAAGGAGAATTTTATGATGAGGCCATAGAAAAGGCCAATGAGGCCATGCTGGTAACCAACGGCAAACCATTATTCCTGTTCTATAAAGCAGCAGTTCTTTTCAGTGCCGGTAAAACCAAAGAGGGGTTACTGTACTTAGAAGATGCCATGAGTAAATCACCAAAGCTCCTGAAAAAATTTATTGAACTGAATCCTGCTATCCTGCAAAACCAGTCGGTAGTGGACATGGTGGCAAAGTTTAAACGGAATAAATCTATATAGCCGGGTACTGGTTGCTGGTTAGGAGTAACTTGCAGGCATCTCTAAAAACCTTCCTTTCCTCTCATTCGGAGATAACCGATTTCGCCAAAAGGGCGGGAGAAGGTTAGGAACGAAGTTCGAAAAATAGAGGTCAAAATGAAAGATAGGGTTTTTATAATGCGTTTGCCCTGCGTCAATCAACCCCACTCTGCATATTCTTCCCTATTTTTGTTTCATTCGCTAAAGCATGACCAAAGACCCGGTGATTTGCCCATTATGCATAAGCTGAACTGTTTTAATAATCTATAAATCAAACTGAACCAGCATGAATTTTAATTTGTCGCAGATTCCTGATAGAAAACCAAAACCCCGTGAGTCAGGTATTACCATGGTGATGGATAAAGGATTAAGTGTGGAAGAAGCAAAGAATTTTCTCAGTGTTTGTCACCCGCATGTGGATATATTAAAACTCGGGTTTGGGACATCTTTTGTTACCCCTAACCTGAAAGAAAAACTGAAAATATACCGATCATATAATATCCCTGTTTATTTTGGAGGTACCCTGTTTGAAGCTTTTTTGATCCGCAACCAGTTTGATGATTATATCAATGTTTGCAAGGAGTTTGGCATCAGTTATATGGAAGTAAGTGATGGTTCAATCACTATCCCACATGCTGAAAAATGCGGGTATATTGAAAAACTGACAAAGTATGGCATTGTACTAAGTGAAGTAGGCAGTAAAGATGCCGCCCATATTATACCGCCCTACAAATGGATAGAGCTGATGAAAGCCGAACTGGAAGCCGGGTCTACTTATGTGATAGCAGAAGCCAGGGAAGCTGGTAATGTGGGTATCTATCGTGGCAGTGGCGAAGTAAGGGAGGGGTTGGTGCAGGAGATACTTACACAAATACCCGGTGAAAAAGTAATTTGGGAAGCACCGCAAAAAGCACAACAACTTTATTTTATTGAAATACTTGGCTGCAATGTAAACCTTGGCAATATTGCTCCCTCTGAAGTAATACCACTGGAAACAATGCGAATTGGCCTGCGGGGTGACACCTTTGATTTATACCTGGATAAAAAACAAAATGCATGAATTCCTTAATTCCCCATCCGGGACTTCGGGCATGAGGCTTTTCGGATTAATTGGTTACCCGTTATCCCATTCTTTCTCCAAAAAATATTTTATTGAAAAGTTTGAGAAAGAAAAGATAGCCGGTTGCCGGTATGAATTATTTCCTATCACATCCATTGAGGAATTACCTGTGCTGCTGGCCCGTAACCCGGAACTGAAGGGGTTGAACGTTACCATCCCTTATAAGAAACAGGTAATGCGCTTCCTGCATTCGTCTGCCCTCCCTGCAGGATTAGAAGCCTGTAATTGCATCCGGATACGAAATGGGAAAATGACGGGGTATAATACGGATGCTATCGGTTTTGAAAAAAGCCTGCTTCCATTTCTGCAACCTCACCATACAAAAGCGCTGGTATTGGGTAATGGTGGCGCAGCCGAAGCCGTGGTATTTGTATTGAAGAAGGCGGGGATCGAGGTGAGTATCGTGAGCCGCATCATACACAAAGGGTCTGCATTTACCTATGGGCAGTTGGATGAACGGATCATGACTGGACACACTGTAATCATCAATACTACTCCGTTAGGTATGTATCCGCAAACGGATGAATGCGCTAATATCCCCTACCAATATATTAATGAAAGACATTTGTTGTATGATCTGGTGTATAATCCTGCCAAACCATTATTCCTTCAGAAAGGAGAGGAGAGGGGTGCCCGGATTAAAAACGGGGAAGAAATGCTGGTATTACAGGCCGAAGAAAGCTGGCGGATATGGAATAGTTAATCTGCAAATGCAGTGTCAGATTTAGAAGCTGTTTGAATTAATTGTTTGATATGTCTTATGGCATTTTTGGGGCTGCAACTGCGTTGAATTTTTCGCCTTAGGCGTTTAGACTATGGCTGCAAAATTCGCCTGGTTTCGCTCCCAAAAACATCCATAATC
>JANOEQ010000135.1:0-50364 GCA_031441485.1 Chitinophagaceae bacterium | reverse complement strand
GATTATGGATGTTTTTGGGAGCGAAACCAGGCGAATTTTGCAGCCATAGTCTAAACGCCTAAGGCGAAAAATTCAACGCAGTTGCAGCCCCAAAAATGCCATAAGACATATCAAACAATTAATTCAAACAGCTTCTAAATTTATCGCTATGGCATACAACTGGAAACAATTCACCCAGCGGATCCCAATAAAAGCATCGGCAAAAGCTATTTATGATGCCTGGACAACCCAGCAGGGACTTGAAAGCTGGTTTCTACGACTGGCTCAGTTTACCAAAACAGATAACACTCCCAAACCCAGGAACAGCCCTGTAGAAAAAGGCGACCGCTTCAAATGGCTTTGGTTTGGCCATGATGATACTGAGGTTGAAGAAAGAGAAATATTGCTGGCCAATGGGTGGGATCAGTTGCAGTTCAGTTTTTCCGGCGGCTGTATAGTTACCGTAACCGTTAAACAACAGGATGGTGAAACCATTTGCGAACTGGTGCAGGACATGCCCATGGATGATGAAACCGGGCAGCAATATTTTTTTATTGAATGCGGTAAAGGATGGGGTTTTTATTTAACCAACCTGAAATCGGTATTGGAAGGCGGACTGGACCTCCGAAATAAAAACCTGAACCTGCAGCAGGTTATCAATGCCTGAGACCGGCTTGTTTAACTTTTACCAGCCAATTTCAACCATTCATCAAAACATAAGTTTACATAAAAGGAATTAGGTGTACCTTTTATATCTAAATTTTCAGCTATGAAAAAAATAGTGGTGGCCGTTGTGTTGATGGCTGGTGTTACCGTAGTGGCATTTGCCAGTCTCAATAACAACAAGAAGAAATCAGGCATTGAAAAAAAATCCGGAGATGGTAAGGAGAAAAAACAATGCAGCCATAAGTGTATGTTCAGTTAAACTGTTGGCACAAAAAAGATACCTCCTGCTGATTATATACGGCAGGAGGTATTTTCTTTTTGACCGTCCGTACCATTTCAGGGATATTAACTGCTGCTAATTTGTAATTTCAGTGTATGAGAAAATTAGTGATAGCCCTATTGGCAACAATGCTTTATTTTCCGGCATATACCTGCACCACCTTCTTTATCAATAAAGACGGGCAAATGGTATTTGGCCGCAATTACGACTGGATAACGGGTAATGGTATGGTATGCACCAACCAGAGGGCTATGGCAAAAGAATCTGCTAACACATCAGACGGGAAAACGATCAGTTGGATTTCTCTTTACAGCAGCATTACTTTTAATCAATATGGTAAAGAATTCCCCACGGGTGGCATGAATGAAAAAGGGCTGGTGGTGGAGTTGATGTGGCTTGATGGAACACAATACGCTGCTGCAGATAACAGGCCGGCCCTGGGAGTGCTGCAGTGGATTCAATACCAACTTGACAATTGCGCTACGGTGGACGAATTGATAGCCACAGACAATAAATTAAGAATTGCTTCCAAAGAGACCGCCCCGCTGCACTACCTGGTGGCAGATGCAACAGGCAATGCCGCAACCATCGAGTTTCTGGAAGGAAAAATGGTGGTACATAAAGGAAAGGAACTTCCATTTCCTGTACTCACAAATAATACTTATGCCTCTTGCATCAACCAGGCAAGCGTTGCCATTTCATCGCCGGATGTGAAGTATGTTTCATTTACAGATAATTCACTAGACCGTTTTGCCAAGGCAAGCTATATGGTAAAACAATTTCAGCAAACTGAAATGACAGTACCAATAATTGATTACTCTTTTTCCATTTTAGATAAAGTGGCCCAGGGTTCACATACCAAATGGAGTATTGTGTATGATATCGGCCATAAACAAATCTTTTTTAAAAGCCATGGTTTTACTTCCGTCAAAAATATTGCCTTTGCAGATTTCAACTTTAGTTGTTCCCTCCCTTCCAAAGCATGGGACATCAACCAGGCCAGGGCCGGCCATATCGCTTCATTATTTAAGGATTATTCTGAAGAACTGAATCGCAAAATCGTTGAAAAATCGATGGTTGAAAGCAGTAGCCAAATCCCCGCAAATGAGGATGAAACAAGACAGCTTTGGCAATATCCGGCAAAAGTCAGCTGTACAAAGCAGAAAAATTAATCTGAATCTATAATTCCAAACATTCTATATATAAATTTGATAATCAATATTTTGAAGTATCTTAACTTTTCAGTGTTTTTACGGAAATGGAAATTTCATACACATTAAATCCACCAAATCCCTATTTTTGAATTCTGCTTCTAACCCAACAATTCCCGCTGCATTATAAGAGTTGATTTTAGAAATGCGTTGACCTTTGTACATTAAAAAGAATAAAAGGGAATAGTTATGTATACGTATGATTTGCTGGAAAAAGGTTGCTATTACCTGGTAAAGGAGAAAGAAGACTCCCCTGTTGTCATGATAAAAGTGGCGGTAGAGTCCGATCATTGCCTTTTCATTCAGCGATATGATGATCCAATGGAAACCCAATGGAAACTTAAAAAGGATGACCTGCACGACATCATCGAATGCATGAGTGATGCAGCAGTAAAAGACTGGGAAACGCATTTCTTCAGCAATAAAGATGCTTTTTACGAAGAAGATGAGGATGAGTGAGCGTGGGTTATTGGTTAATTCGTTTATTAGTTAATTGGTTAATTAGTTTATTGGTTTATTAGTTAATGCTGCCGGTTATCGGTTTCTTTTACTGTTAATGGACTTTTCCCGAGAATAATCAAGATGCCGGCGCTTGGCTGATAGTAAACATCAGATGCCCCAGGCTGACACGAAACTTTCCCACTTCCCTCTTCCCACTTCCAACTTTCCCGGTCCCCGGGTCCCGCTCCGTTCATATAAATCTCCGGCAAGGACAGGTTAAATATTCTACTTTTAGTCCACTCAATTACTATCTATGGCTAAACACTTTATCAAACAACTTCAATTGTTTATTGCAATTGCACTACTCTCAGGCAGCCTCATTGCACAACCTCCACCGGCTGCCAATGAAGAAAACCTGCCCACCGATTATCTTACCAAAGAATTTCATGCCGGCCGCCGGGATGCACTTCGTAACCTGATGCCCGCAAATTCTGTAACGGTGGTGTTTGCCTACCCCACCCGCACATATTCCAATGATGTGGAATATCTCTATCACCAAAACCCCGACCTGCTTTATTTCAGCGGCTACAAAGAACCCCATTCGCTGCTGCTTATGTTTAAAGACCCACAGACTGATTCATTGGGCAACAAGTACAGTGAGTTATTATTTGTACAAAAAAGAAGTCCGCAGGCAGAACAATGGACAGGCCGCCGCCTCGGTGTGGAAGGCGCAAAGGATAAACTGGGCTTTACAGCCACTTACAATGCAGCTGACTTCAAGAATTTCAATGTTGATTTTGCTAAATTTGATAAGATCATTTATGATAAGTTTCCGGTAGATGTGCCCAACAGCTCAGACAATGCCGATCTCTTTGACCTTATTCAGCAATTCAAACTGAAATCCGCCTTCCCGGAAATACTGACCCAGCAAAAAAAGTTTGATACAAAACTCTACCGCCAGCTTACCGCCGGTTTAAGAGAAATAAAAACCTCCGAAGAACTTGACCTGCTCCGCAAAGCAGTGGAAATTTCCTGCCAGGGCCAGAACGAAGTGATGAAAACTGTGAGGCCCGATATGTCGGAGCTGGAGATACAGGGGCTGCATGAATATGTACATAAAAAATATGGCGCCGAAGAAGTTGGCTATGGCTCCATCATCGGTGCGGGAGAAAATGGCTGTATACTTCACTACATGGAAAACACGAAAACCAAAGTGGGTACCTCTATGCTGCTGATGGATGTGGGAGCTGCCTACCATGGATACACGGCGGATGTAACCCGCACCGTACCTGTAGACGGAAAATTTTCAGAAGAAGAAAGAACTATTTACCAGATCGTATATGATGCGCAGGAAGCGGCTTTTAAAACGCTGAAGAATGGTTCTAAATGGGCCGATGCCAATAAAGCGGCTTCGGATGTAATAGCCGAAGGATTGCTGAGACTGGGCATTATTAAAAACAAATCCGAATCGGGTAAATACTATCCCCACGGCCTCGGACATCATATCGGTATGGATGTACATGACAGGGGTACTTACGACTCACTGAAAAAAGATATGGTCATCACCATTGAGCCGGGCATTTATATTCCCGAAGGAAGTAATTGTGATAAGAAATGGTGGAGCATTGCGGTGCGTATTGAAGATGATTTATTAATTACCGAAAACGGTTATGAACTCCTCTCCCATTTTGCCCCCCGTAAAATAGAAGATATTGAAAAGATGATTGGCCAGAAAAGTGTGATTGATAATTTCAAATTGCCGCCACTGGAATCGGGGAAGAAGAAAGGATTTTGATACTAATAAAATGAAAGAACCCTGACAAGGACAGGGTTCTTTCATTAGAAATTTAATAACAATTAATTATTGATATACTGCTGTAAAAGTACCAAGTGTTATCGTCCTCGTAACACCAGCAGAATTTAATACGTTTCCACTAAATGTACCAACTATTGTTTTGGTAGCTGGAATATGACTCGAAACTGTGAAAGTCAGATTCCTTGTAGCGTCTGTAGAAAAATCATCAGCACCACCATTAACAAGATAAGTAAATGTGGCTGCGTTAGTAACAGTTGCATTTGTGCTGTATGTTTCTCCTGCATTTATGCCTCCGGCTATGTCAACTAATGCAAAAGCAATATCATCATTTGCGTTAGAACCAAGATATATTAGTGTAATTATTGGAGGAAAAATTGGAATCAATTGAACATCATCTGCACTACCATTAAAAACGGTCGTAGGCCCGCCAGCAGTGAACTGCCAGTCAATACTGGGAGCAGGATCTACATCCACAGGAAAGGTACAGGGTGTCGTGCCCGGCATAGCTATATTGAAAGTGCCGTCTGCTATTGGTGTTCCTGACCCAACAAGTGTAATGGTTTGTATACCAAGCGTTGTAAAAGTGCCTGCGTCAGAAAAGACCATACCATTATTAGCAGTGGTAGAAATATTATAAGGCCCTATTGATGTAACATCAATATCAATATCCACTGTATTATTCGTTGCATTAAGCATCGTACCTTCTACATATATCCCATTTACAAAAGCTGAAGAACAATCTGCTATAAAAGCTGACCCTGCGCCAACCGGTATCGAAAAAGTACAGGTGCTGCCGCCAAATGTTACTGTAAAATTTTGCGGGCCGCTTGCAGTCGGGGTACCGGTACCTGTCAGTATTATTAATTGAGTGGCTCCGGTTGATGTACCTGATGCCGAAAAACTGATACCTGCAACGGCAGCTCCTGTAGAAACACTATAAGGACCTATAGCAGCGGTAGTAATTTGAACCTGTATAGTATTGGCAGCCGTTAATGGAACATCTTTTGTATATGTTCCATTAATAGTAACAGGGGTGCAAGCGCCTGGTCCGCCACCTAATGTGCCGGCTACAGGATCAACTACTGGTATGGTGAAACTGCAAGTTGATGTTCCTACCGTTATCGGAATTGGAGTATTGCCGGAATTTGTGGGTGTTTGAGACCCTGTTAATGTTATTGTTTGAGCACCGACTGCCAGTGAACCTGATCCTGAAAAAATCATCCCATTGGTCAATGCAGTGGTGACATTATAAGTACCAGCCACTGTTACAGTCACATTCAACACAACTGTATTGGTGGCATTTAAAGCACCTCCTTTAACATAAACACCGCTTATTACAGGCGTGGTGCATGCATTGGGCGCACCAGCCAGTGTGAACGTGGCAGGGCCGGAACCAGCAGGCAATACATCTACCTGTATATCACAAACCGTACCGTCGAAGCTTACGACAAAATTATTAGTGCCCTGGGCAAAGGGAGTTCCATTGCCCCTTAATGTAACTGTATTTACTCCCAGCGTGGTAAATTGACCGGTTCCCCTGAAAAAATAACCATTTACTGTATCAGTTCCTATTGCGTAAGTTCCTGTTTTTGTGACGTTTACAGAAACTGTAATGGTATTGGAAGTGGAGACCAGCGGAGTAGTGGCCACATAAATCCCATTCACCGTTTTAGGCAAACAGTCTCCGCTTACATCGCTTTGCAGCGAGCCTTTAGCCGGGCTGTCGCCCAATTCAAAACTTAATTCTTTCTGGCACCCGATCCCTATCACCACTATCAATGCCAGCAGATACAAAAACTGTTTTTTCATAAAAGGGGAATTATTTTAATCGCCTAAAAATAAGACTATTTTGCTAAAAACTCCGAGTCCGACGGTCTCCGTCTGACCCGGTTACATCTTTCAACCGACCGTGATTCCGTAGAGACAGGGCATGCCCTGTCTCTACGGAACGGCGAAAAATTCTGCGACAACGGCCAAACAAAACGGTGCAACGACGAAACGAACTGCGTAACGGCCAAATAGAACCCCGTTAGCCTGTCGAAAAGAACTCTGTCTCTACAAAATCCTACTTTTGATAAAATTTGGAACAAATGAGAAACGTATTTTTCCTCTTTTTATTTCCCTTCCTGACAGCCTGCAATGCACAAAACGTTGCATCCACCAAAGTGGACCCTGCCGGTTTTGAAAAAGGCATTAGTCTCAACAGTGTACAGGTGCTGGATGTAAGAACAGCCGGAGAGTTTAAAACAGGCCATATTAAAAATGCCCTGCTGGCCGACTGGAATAACCAGCAACAATTTACCGACCGCATTCAATATGTAGATAAAGACAAACCAGTATATGTCTATTGCCTGGCCGGGGGCCGCAGTGCAGCCGCCGCTGAATGGTTACGAACAAATGGATATAAAAATGTGGTGGAGCTGCAGGGTGGCATCAATGCCTGGAAACGGGACAATATGCCGCTGGAAAGCCTGGTGAAAGAAAAACAAATGACGCTGGAAGAGTATAAGGCCTCTATCCCTTCTACGGGAATAACCCTGGTTGACTTTGGGGCTACCTGGTGCCCGCCTTGTGTAAAAATGGTCCCGGTACTGGAAGAACTGGTAAATGATACCGACCTGCATTTTATGTTTATAAAAGTGGATGGCGGTGTGCATACTGATGTGATGAAGGTTATGAATGTGGAGACTCTCCCTGTTTTTATTATATATAAAAGCGGGGTGGAAAGCTGGAGAAAACAGGGCATCGTCAGCAAAGAAGAATTAACGGCCCATTTGAAATAATTTCTTAAGAAACTCACATTGAAAAGAAAATCTTTCTTACAAACATCAGCCGCTGTTATTGGAAGTGCATTGCTTCCCTTTGACGCGTTGGCAACCAATGAAAAGAAAAAATCCATCCGGTTTGCGCATGTCACCGACATACATTTAAAGTCCGGCCTGATCCCCGAAACAGGTATGGCAAAAGCGCTGCAGCATGTGCAGCAACTATTACCAAAAGTTGATTTTATCATCAATGGCGGCGATGCAATAATGGATGCCCTTGAAAAGGACAAACAGCAAACACAGCAGCAGTTTGACCTTTTTACCGGTCTGCTGAAAAAAGAAAACAGCCTGCCTGTATATCACACTATTGGCAATCATGATGTATGGGGATGGTTCATTAAGGAGAACAAGCCGGATAATGACAGGCTTTATGGAAAAGTATGGGCCGTAGAAACACTGGCAATGAAGAACAGGTATTACAGTTTTTCAAAAGGCAACTGGCATTTCGTTGTATTGGACAGCACCCAGCTAAATCCTGCCGGTGGTTATATCGCCAAAATAGATGAAGCACAGCTTGACTGGCTGCAGCAGGAACTGAAACAGGCCGGCCCGGATACCTTTATCTGTATCGTATCACATATACCGTTGCTGTCAGTTTGCGCCGCTTTATTTTTTGATAAAACAGAAACCAATGGCGACCTGCTGATCAAACGAAACCTGATGCACACAGATTTCATACAACTAAAGAAAATTTTTATGCAGCACCCGAATATCAGGCTCTGCATCAGCGGTCATATACATTTGCAGGATGAAGTGAACTATCTCGGCACTACCTACTGGTGCAACGGTGCCGTGTCCGGCAACTGGTGGAAAGGGGCATTCCAGGAATTTGATCCCGCTTATGCCGTGATTGACCTGTTTGCAGATGGCAGCTCCAAAAGAACAATGATTAAATACGGCTAAACGGCATTTATTTTCATTATTGCGCGGTTAAAAATATTATCTTCCTTTGAAACCATTTACCATCAAGGGGTTCCAGGGAGGTTCCGGTATGCAAGGAGTTAACAGATTTAGTCAGACAACAATAATTTACATTTACTTACAAAAAGAATACATGCTAAAATTTATTGCGCCTTTAACTCTTGCATTTTTTTGTTTCAGTAACCTTTCTGCACAATCGCCGCAGGTGGAAATATTGACCACCGGCACTAAGACAAGCCTCCGCGGGCTGAGTGTGGTAAATGATAATGTGATATGGGTAAGCGGCAGTGGCGGCATGGTGGGCCGCAGCAATAACGGGGGCAAAAACTGGAATTGGTTTACAGTGAAGGGATATGAAAAAACAGAGTTCCGCGATATAGAAGCCTTCGATGCCAGTACCGCCATCATCATGGGTATTGCCGAACCTGCTTATATACTGAAGACAACGGATGGTGGTGAATCGTGGAAGGTAGTGTACGAAAATAAAACGAAAGGAATGTTCCTGGATGCAATGGATTTTGTAGGGGAAAAATATGGCATCGTGGTGGGCGACCCTATCAATAATAAAGTATTCCTGTCAGAAACATATAATGGCGGAGATACCTGGATTGAATACCAGCGCCCTGTTGCAGATAGCGGCGAAGCATTTTTTGCCGCCAGTGGCACCAATATCAGGTTGTTTCCTGACAAACAATTTTTTTTGGTAAGTGGCGGCGCCAAATCAAGGTTATTTACACGAACAAATACATTGCCCCTTCCGCTTATACAGGGCAAAGAAACAACCGGCGCCAATTCAATAGCCGTATATAGAAAGCCTAACCTGAAAAGTTCTGGCCGCATGATTGTGGTGGGTGGCGATTTTAACGCAGACACATCATCTCTTAAAAATTGTTTTTATACCACCAATGGAGGAAAAACATGGACTGCCCCTAATGTGCCGCCGCATGGATACCGAAGCTGTGTGGAATATCTATCGCAAAAAGATGTGCTGGCCTGTGGATTAAACGGGGTGGATTATTCCCGCAATGGTGGAAAGACCTGGGAATGGATAAGTAAAGAAAGTTTTAATACCTGCCGTATTGCCAAACTGGGCACAACAATATACCTGGCCGGCAATAATGGGAAAGTAGCAAAAATAAATTGGCGGTAATTTTACCAGGCAGCGTTTCAATTTGAACCACATAGTTCATAGGAAGCATAAGAAATACAACATAGAATATTTCTAAGAATAAATCAACCTATGTGTGTATTCCTATGATATCTATGAACTATGTGGTTCAAAGTTGCGGAAGTGAAAGTCAAAATTAAATTTGAAATACTACATTTAACAATACAAACATGTTCAAACAGTTTTTCCAAACACTGAAATACAAAATGATGGCCCGCCAGCTTCGTAAGCCCGGCGGCGCTGCGGGTATTAAAACAGGAAAGATGATGAACAAGGCCAATACCTTCCTGTATGAATTTACATTGGATACTATGCAGCCTGCTGCCAATGATTCCATCCTGGAAATTGGATTTGGCAATGGTAAATTTTTCAATACCGTTTTTGCAAGGGCGGATAACCTGCATATTTCAGGACTGGATTTTTCATCCACTATGGTGAATGCCGCCAGGGAAAATAACCGGGACCTTATTGATAAAGATAAACTGGTTCTTACACAGGGAAGCAGTAACCAGATGCCATTTGCAGATAACAGTTTTAATAAAATCTTCTGCATCAACGTCATTTATTTTTGGGATGACCCTGCACAGCATCTGCAGGAAATAAAAAGAGTGTTAAAACCCCGCGGACAATTTTTTGCTTCCATTCGCACCAAAGAAAGTATGGCACTGATGCCGTTTACACAATACGGATTTACCAGTTATACAGAAAACAGCTGGAATGAATTGTTGATTAATAACGGCCTGACGCCGGGTAAAGCGGTATTAATAAATGAACCCGAAATAGATTTCAATGGAAAACCATTCCGGGTTCAGTCAATGTGCCTGGTGGCAACAAAAGATGCCTTATAAATTATCCAGTATTTCCTTTACACTGGGCCTTTTTTTATAATCTGCTTCAAAAAAACGATAGGTAATGGTTGATTCTTTATCAATAATATAAATAGCCGGCACGGGCAGGTATTTACCATTGTTGCCGTTTATTTTTTCTATGTCAAGCCCCGCATTACGATACCGGGTAACTGTATTTTCCGGCATTTCATATTCCACATCATACGCTTTCATGATTTTTAATCCCTCATCATACAACACTGAGTAGGTGGCTTTTGTTTTTTCTACGGTGAGGGTGATGTTCTCTGATTTTTCAGGTGACACGGCCACCACCGTAGCTCCTTTATCCATTATCATTTGCAGGGAGTCCTGTATCCTCGACAGGGCCTTATTGCAGTAAGGGCACCATTGGCCCCTGTAAAATACAAGTACCACTTTGCCTTTTTTCAGCAGGTCTTTCAGCCGCACTTCCTTTCCATTCTGGTCCTTTGCTTTAAAATCCGGGGCTCTGGATGAAATGAATAAACCCTCTGGAGCCTGTTGTGCTTTTACCAGGGTAACGGCTAAAAGCAGCAGTACAAAAACCAATCCTTTTTTCATAGTTCAACTTTATATTACAAATATAGTATACTAAAAAAATATGTCCGGCCACCGGCTAACTATTAACATTAGATTATTTTTCCCCTAATTTTGAAGTAAATAACCATTATCAAAATACCTTATTTATGTCAGATAGTCATTCAGAAAAGTACTTTGCGAAATTATTGATCGGTTTTGCTTCTATTATATCCAGTGTTTTTGTTATCTTCTATGCTTTTTTCGAATCAGGTGCCGAGAAAGGAGATTGGTATTTCTGGGCAATCGTTGCAGCCTTTTTAATGTGCGGCGGTGTTTATTTTGCATTGACAGCCTTTGTACATAAAGTAAAATCAGAATTCAGCAAGAGGACCAAACAGCGGGAAAGCCAGAAAGCAAATGTTAATGACTAAACCTGCCCGGGCTCTTTACTGAACATGAAATAGTGAATAGTCAATCGTGAATAGCCAATGGCTTTGCCCGCCGGAGTTTTAACAAAGGAGGGTGAGTATTTATCTGAAACCCGATAGGCCTTTTGCACAGCCCGACCTGTTTGCAGGTATCATCAGAATATGTTCAAACAGGGCAATAAACCAACTCATAGCAATCGCTTTCCATAAGGGCCATCCCTCCCTGCTTCAGGTGAAAATACCAGGCAAAGGTCATGAAGATATTGGAGGCAATGAGTAAAATGATTGTTCTCATAAAGAATATCAATTAATCAGGTAATTTAGAAAAAACTTTGGAATGGAGTTTATTATTTATGGCTGGAAGCGAACTCCGGCTGGTCTGCACGAGTTTGACTTGTATGAATGCCCGCATTGTGAAAAAGTGAATACTACCTATGCTGTCATATACAGTATTTACTTTCATGTTTTCTGGATACCCTTCTTCCCTGATCATAAACTTATAATTACCACCTGTTCTGAATGTAATTTTACAAGAGAAGCGGAAAGGTTTGGCCCAAACCTGCTTGAACAGTGCAAAGGGTTAACAAGAAAATACCGGCATCCATGGTGGACCTGGTCTTTACTCTTACTATTGTTAACAGTTTTTCTGGCAATAATAATTGATGCAACACTATAAAAAAAGTCCCGCTCTCGCAGGACTCTATTCACTATTAGTTTTTATCTGTTCGCTTTTGTCTAATTCTGGTTCTGCTGCAAATTCCTGAAGTCCACGCTCACCAGTTTACTTACACCCGGTTCCTGCATCGTTACCCCATATATCACATCCACGGTGCTCATCGTCATTTTATTGTGGGTTACAATAATGAACTGTGAGTTATCACTAAACTGGCGGATCATATTGGTAAACTTGCTTACGTTGGCATCATCCAGCGGAGCATCCACCTCATCCAGAATACAGAATGGAGCGGGTTTAATTAAGTAAATGGCAAACAACAGTGCCGTTGCCGTCAATGTTCTTTCTCCACCGCTCAACTGAGTGAGTGATGATGGTCTTTTACCTTTTGGCTTGGCGATTACATCAATACCACTTTCTGAAATATTTTCCGGGTCATCCAGCACCAGGTCGCATTGGTCATCTTCGGTAAATAATGACTGAAACACTTTGGTAAAGTTTTCCCTCACCTTATGGAAAGTATCCAGAAATTTCTGGTTCGCTGTTACTTCCACTTCTTCTATCGTCTTCAATAAACTATCTTTTGCATTTACCAGGTCCGTTTTTTGCTCCACGATAAAATCATAC
Source organism: Chitinophagaceae bacterium (assembly GCA_031441485.1). Taxonomy (GTDB): domain Bacteria; phylum Bacteroidota; class Bacteroidia; order Chitinophagales; family Chitinophagaceae; genus JJ008. The sequence continues at coordinate 37,944 of JANOEQ010000135.1, read as the reverse complement.
CGCTTCTTCATTTCAGTAAAAGCTTCTATCGCAGTCGGGTTTACTTCGCCCAGATTTTCCAGCCGCTTTTTCATACGGTCGGCTTTCTCCTGCAATTCTTCAACCGGCACCTCTCCCGTTCTTGAATCTCCGAGTATATCTTCGAGGTTGATCCTGAATTCCACATTCAGCCGTTCCTTCATACCGGCCAACTGCAGTTTCAGTTCATTCAGTTTATCTTTAATAGCAGCCAGCATGTATTCAATCTGCTCCTTCTCTTTTACCTGGTGGCGGATAGCACTTTCCTTTTCTGCCAGCTGGTTACGGAAATTATAATACGCCTGGTCCGTTTCATTCAGGTTTTTCTCTTCTTCGTCTTTATTCTTTAATAACTGCAGTAAGCCTTCTTCAATATCCTTCAGCGATTGGGATGACTGCTCAATACTGAACACCGTATCAGTAAGGTGAGAGCTGTTACTTTCAATTTGCCGGCGCAGGTCATTCAACTGGTTGGTCTTAAAGTCAAGCTCCTGCCGCAGCCCGTTGATCTTACTTTGCTGCCTGGTTACGTTCAGGTTAAATTCATTGAACTGCCTGTTGGATTCATTATAATGGCTCTCCGCCTGCCGGAACATTTCTTCCGCCTCTGCCAGCCGGTTGGCATTTTGCAGCAGCAGTTCATTGAACTCGCCCAACTGGTTGCGAACGCCTGCCACTGATTCATGTGTCTGTTGCATCTGCAGGTCCAGTTCTTCCAGGCGGTGCTGGCTATTGGTCTGCATAGAATGAATGTTCTCTAATTTGTTGTGCAGGGAGAACACTTCATTGGTCAGTTGCTGTATTTCCCGTTCTGTATCACGGACGGCAGTTTCCCTGAGGTCTTCATTAAAAGCGATGACTTCATTGTGGCGGCCCTGTATCTCCGAACGCAGGGCTTCCACCACTATATCCTGTACCATTATTTCGTCCTGCAGTTTTTCCAGGTTCTTGGCGCGGCCGATTTTTTTTCCTTCAATCAAACCCACGCTGCCACCGGTCAGTGAATATTTTCCTTTTACATATTTCCCATGCTTTTCAATTACCACAAACCCGTTACTATTTTGCAGCGCATCTTCACTGTCTGCAATAAATACATTGCTCAGTAAATGCTCAGCCAGCCTTTTATATTTCTCATCCACTTCCACCACACTCAATGCAGGTATTGCTCCCTCTAATGAATGAGACGAAATATCCGGCTGAGTGTCATTTATTTTATCCAGCAAAAAGAAATTGGCCTTCCCTTTTTTATTGGCATCCAGTAAATGCACGGCCTGCAATCCTTCCTGCAGGTCATTCACCACGTAATAGCTCAGGTAAGGTTCCAGCACATTTTCCAAAGCGGTCCTGTATTCTTCATTTACATACAGCACATCCGACAATATAGGAGACTGGTGATTCCAGTTATTATTATTATGCAGGAACTTAACCGAATCCGGATAACCTTCCATCGAATCAATCATACTTTTCAGCAGGTCGTGTTCATTCTTTTTCGCATCCAGCTTACGGGTTTCATCCGCCAGGTTATTACGGAGGTTATCAAGAACAGATTGTGTTTGCAGTATCTGTTCTTTGGTATTTTCCTGGTGGTGCTGTAATTGTTCCAGGTCTACTTTTTTAATACCCAGTTCTTTTTCCTTCAGTATGCGGTCGCTGTCCAGGTGATGGCGCTGTTCTTCCCTTTGTTTTCTTTCCTCTTCCATCTGGTTGATCACCCGTTGCAGGTTCTGTACCGATGTATCGGCCACAGCCACTTTCTTTTCCGCATCAAACTGGCTGCGTTGTATCTGCTGATGTTCACCCCGCAGTTCATTCAGCGATTCTCTTTTTTCATCCAGCACTTCTTTCTTTTCCCTTACTTCATTATTCAGTTGGGCCAGTTGTTCATTCAGTATTTCCAGGGAGAGTTGCTCTTCCTGTACCTGTGTATTTGTAAAGCCGATGCTTTCCTCAATGCCTTTCAGGTTGCCTTCCGCTTTTTGCAAAAAGTCTTTCAGGCTGGTCTCTTTTTCCTGCAGATGCTCCAGCCGTTGTGCCGACAGGTTCTTTTCATTTTCTTTGGTACGAACGTTCTGCACCATATCATTGAATGCATGCTGCATGCGCTGCAACTGCCTTTCTTTTTCAATGAATTCCAGTTTCTGTTGTTCCAGGGCAGCTTCCTCAGTACCTATCTCTGCTTCTAATTTTATTTTTTTGTCGGTCTCTGTTTCCTGTTGCCCGTTCAGGTCTTTGTAGGTAAGGTTGAACCCTTCCAGCGATGCTTTGGCAAGCTCAATGCTTACTTCCCGGTAGTCTTTTTTGATCTCGTGGTATTTCTCTGCTTTTTTGGCCTGGCTTTCCAGGGCTTTCAATTGGTTGTTGATCTCAAAAAGAAGGTCTTCAATACGGGCCAGGTCCATTTCTGTGGCTTCCAGTTTGGCTTTGGCTTCCTTTTTACGGGTTTTATAGATGGAGATGCCTGCAGCCTGTTCCAGCATTTTGCGGCGGCTGTTGTCTTTGTCTTTGATAAGGTCGTCCACCATGCCCAGCTCGATGATGGCATAGCTGTCGGTGCTGATACCGGTATCCATGAAGAGGTTCTGGATATCCTTTAAGCGGCATTGCACATCATTGAGGCGGTATTCGCTTTCGCCGCTTTTATAGAATTTGCGGGTTACAGTTACGGTGGTAAACTCGGTAGGCAGCAGGTTTTTAGTATTTTCAAAAGTAAGGCTTACCTCGGCCAGGCCGCTGGCAGAGCGGGTTTTGGAGCCGTTGAACACCAGGCTGTCGAGGTTTTCGCTGCGCAGGTGACTGATCTTTTGTTCCCCTATCACCCAGCGGATACTGTCTACGATATTGGATTTACCGCACCCATTGGGCCCAACGATACCGGTAATATTGTCGTCAAAACTCACCACGGTTTTATCGGCAAAACTCTTGAATCCTTTGATTTCTAAACTCTTTAGTCTCACGGTTATCTGTTTAAAGTAATTGTTAAGTCAGGCAGCGAATTTAGGCTATTGAAAGAGAAAATGGGGTTTGGTGGCGGGGCAGTTATTCACAGTGTGGGGTGGAAAATGTGGGAAGATTTTTGGGATGGGGGGTGGGAATGGAAATGAAGTCGAGATAAGAGATTTTGAGCCAGGCTGAAGTTCTTCATGGCATCGTCTGTTGCGTCGCACGCTTGTGCGTTCGGTTTTTATGGCATCTATTAAAACTAATAGAATAAATATTTTCTCTTGCATTTGAAAATCATAATTTTATTATCACGCTTAAAATCAAAAAAAGGGTTATTTTCCTTGTTATAAACAATAATCCAACTATGAACAAACAAACCAATGAAAATGGTAGATAAATTATCAAAATATGTGTCATTATTTGGTGTCCTTTTACTAATCGGTGCGATTTGGTTTGAATATTTGTTCTATAATGCGGTTGGAATTGACATATTTAGTTATATTTCTTTCTCAGAAATTATTAGTTTATTTTTAAGCGCAATCCCTCTTTTACTTCTCATCTGTGCAACTGTTAGCTTCTATATTGTATTTCTAATTATGGTTTTCGAAAAAAGAATTAACAAAATTGCAAATATTAACCAATATAGCATTGAAGAACAAAAAAAAATAAAGCTAAAAACCTTTAAATCTTCAGCTCTTATTGGACTGATTTGTATGATATTATATTTCGGCCCTTTTATGCTGCCTATAAGATTTTCAATAAGAAAATTTGTTGTTAGCGAGGTTTATTTTTTTCTTCGAGTAATTATCACTTTCGTGTTCATATCATGGTCAATGGCTCCATTTTTAGGAACGAAATTTGAGCTTAAAAAAATAAACATTTATATTATTGCCTTTGTACTCATTTTCTTTTGCTCCATCTACTACACAGCATCACATAAATTATGGTCAGTCAAAAATAACCCAAGTGCTTATTTTTCTTCTTCTACTTTAATTTTAAAAGACAGCACAATAATTAACACATCTGATTCTTTAATACTAGTTGGCAAAACGAATAACTATGTCTTTCTCTATAAATTCACATCCCCAATAGACTTTTCTTATACCAAAGTAATCCCAATGGACCAGATTAAAACAATACTTGTTCACAAATATGGTAAGTGGTTCAGACTACCATAGTTTATGGCAAATTTGATCAGCTACTAACCTTAAGGGTTTTGCAAAAATGACATTGACAATTAGCTATATTATACAAAGGAATTTATCCTTATTAAATAAAAATGGAACTCACCAATAAAATATGGCTAACCCTCGAAGGCGGATACCGAACCCCGTATGATGTGTCCATTCCTTTGCATGAGCTAGAACAAACAAATGAGCCGGAAACTATCAACAACATCTGGGCAGCTCTCTGGGAAAATCTTCATCACCAGGGCGATGTGGGCCTGGCCTCCTACCTGGCCGTACCGCATCTTGTAAGAATCTGTAAAGCTAAATCATTGTTTGACTGGAACCTGTTAGGTCTCTGCTGTGTGATTGAACAGGAACGTCATTCCGAAAGCAATCCTGAATTGCCACAGGAATACCAGAATTATTATAACACTGGATTGCAGGAGCTAAATGAATTTGTATTGGCTCGTATAAATCAGGTTTCAGATGATACAACATACATATTTGCACTCGCAACATTAGCCACTTGCTTCGGCCGGCCCGGTTTAGGCAGGTTAATTATTTTGGCAGAGGATAAGGATATACTGGAGGAATTCCTGGGGCAGTATTAAACATTTCCCTTGCAAATAGCATTTATATTTTCTACCTTACTGTACATTTCAAAGCAGTATGCTCAGAATTATTGCCCTTTTATTATTTTCTGTTTCATTACAGGCACAGACGGTTTATAAAACTCCGTCCGGTGCCAAATATCATCTGGCTACCTGCCATACGGTAAAGAATGTGTCAGAAAAGATGACCGTACAGGAGGCAAAAGCAGCAGGATTACAACCCTGCAATATTTGCAAACCTGAATCCGGCTATGCATCCGGTTTGTCATCCAACAAAGCGCAGGGACAGATAACTGCCACCGTTCAATGCAAAGGTTTCACCAAAAGCGGCACCCGTTGTAAACATAAGACCCGCATCGCCAACGGCTATTGTTTTCAGCATCAGCCGGGTTAGTATCTCTTTATTCAACCCTTTCAGGGTTACTCCTACCAACACTTCCCCGTAGTACACTTCCAGCATCGTATCATGCACGATATACGTGGCATGTGTCGCAGTGTAGGTCGCATACGCTGCGGCATCGCAGCATCGCTGCATACATCGCATACGTCGCTGCATACATCGCATACGTTGCGGCATACATCGCATATGTTGCGGCATACATCGCATATGATACGATGTTATTCACATTCGACCCCTATCGGGGTCTGACACCAGACCCTGAAAGGGTCGAATGTGAGTAACCACCGGTCATACCGGTGGCGGTACGAGTGGAAAGTGAGTGAGTAACAGGCCGTAGTACTGGTGGTGTATATACGGTACATACATGAATACCCGGTATACCCCTATCGGGGTCTGACACCAGACCCTGAAAGGGTCGAATGTGAGTAACCACCGGTCATACCGGTGGCGGTACGAGTGGAGAGTGAGCGAGTGAGATGATGAGCAAGTAACTAAAAATCCAACAATATGAGCACCTATACCCAAATCCTCTATCAAATCGTATACAGTACCAAGTACCGTGAAAAAACGATGATCAAAAAAGACAGGCCGGAACTCTTCAAATATATCTGGGGCCTGCTATCAAAGAAGAATTGCCACCTCTACCGTATCAATGGTGTGGAAGATCATCTGCATATCGTCACACACCTGCATCCCTCCATAGCGCTGGCCGATTTGGTGAAAGATATCAAACTGTCTACCACCTCACTTATAAGAGACGCGGGAATTTTTCCAAATTTCAATGGCTGGCAGGATGGATATGGCGCTTTTACGTATCATATCGGAGCGAAAAACAAACTGATTGAATATGTGAAAAACCAGGAAGAGCATCACAAGAAGAAAACTTTTATAGCGGAATACAAAACCCTGTTGAAAGAGCATAAGATCAAATTTGATGAAAAATACCTGTTGTAATGCCGGTTTCGAAATAATATCACCCACTTAAAAATCTCCGCCAGTAATTACCGGCTGGGTGCATTGCAGAAATATCAGCAAACCCATCAATTACAATAAAATAAATACCCTGATCGTGGTATTGTCACTTCCGATAAGCAACCTAATTTTGGTTACCATTAAACCTTAAACTTTTTTTTATGAGACATCCACTTCTAATGATGGCCATTTTTGCAGTAAGCTGCATTACTCCATCAAATGCTCAAATCACCAACATACGTCATTCTGACAAGATAGAGCTGCAAAAAAAGAATATCGCCGTACAAAGAACCAACTTCACATTTGATAAAGTATTGCGCATTACCGGCGCCCCGCAAAATGTAAGTGTATTCATTGAACCAAAACAGGGAGATGCCGTTACCTATCTTTTAGAACCCGGGTTCTCTTTTTATGAACCGCAAAAAGGCCAGTTGTCAGTATATGGCTGCGTGAGCAATACAGGTGCTTCACAGGTTGATCTTGATAAAGTAACGATTGAGTATGACCGCGGCAATCAAAAGATCACCAAAAACATCATCCTGGCAACTGACCAGTTAAAAGTAGATCCGGGATACACCTGGTGCTGGCAAAACAGCAGGGATTATCATGTGCCCGGCGATGTGATCTTTTTGGAATCCCCTATGCCCACTGAAGCCACCTTCAAGTTTTATTTCAAAAATTTTACTATCCCTATCACGATAACGAAAAAGCTGCAACCCTATAATACAGGACTTATACTCCCTTTCAAAAAAAGTGACCTGCGTGAAAATGAATACTGGAGCAGCTATGCCATGCACGGCGGAGGAGACCAGGTATTTGCATACGATATGGGGGTGAGTGGTTATAAAGATGGCTGGTCTGATCTGCTGCCAAATAAGGATGGCACAAAAAACGATCACTACAGGATATGGGAAAAACCTATTTATGCAATGGCAGATGGCTATGTGCTGGAATTTTTAAATAATTGTCCTGATAACGCAAACCCAATGCCCGGCGGACTTACTGATGCACAAGGTGACCAGTTTATGGCGGATCAAAAAACAAATTACTGGGGAGCTTATGAAAACCAGGGCGGCGGTGGTGGTAATCACCTGAGCATACGTCATAGTGGCCTTGTAGCGCTGTATGCACACATGCAAAAAGGAAGCATTCCCGCTAAATTCCTTTCCAAAAACGCAGTAATAAAAAAAGGTGACTTTCTTGGCCTGGCAGGCAATGCAGGAAACTCCACAGGGCCCCATTTGCATACCCATGTAAAAACTTATAAAGATGATAACACACCGGGAGGAGAATGGTTTCGCCCACTCATTTTCAACAACGGCTACGTAATAGGAAGAGAAAATTATACTTCTCCTTTTTCAAATGTGGCATGGTCTGCTCTTAATAAAGAAGGTATAACCGGCCTGCAGGGCAAGTCTTCTTTTATTTACCCCGGCGATCATCCGTATTGTGCATATCCCACCAACTGGGGTGAGGTATGCAAATTTGGAATTTCAAATGATAATTTCCAGACCGAGTTTGATAAGATATGGACCTGTGGTTATTACCCTATCTGGGTGGATGGTTATGATGCAGGAGGTAAAACCTATTTCAACGTTATTGTGCGGCCTTCTGCCGGTGTGCAATGGGTGGCCCGTCATAATATGGACGGCACCGCTTATCAAACTGAATACAACAAATGGGACAACGATGGTTACCGCCTGCTGTTTGTAGATTCTTATAAAAGAAATGGCGCTGTCAATTATGCTGCTGTTTGGGTAAAAGACGGTAAAGCAAAACCAATAGCCTATCACGGCAAAACACTGGCATGGCATGAAGCGAACTTTAAAGCAAATTCAGATAAAGGTTTTGTGCCGGTGAATGTAGCCGTATTGTCGGTTGGTGGCGAAACATATATAACAGCGATATGGGAAAAGAAAAATACCGGCGGATTTTATGCCCGTCCTGCCATGACATTGCAGCAATACAAAGACTATTTCAAAGATTACAGCGACCAGCAAAAATTTAAGTTGGTCTATTTAAATGCCTGGACAAAAAACGGAGTGCCTATGTTAAGTGGTATCTGGTATAAAAACGTTGCTGACTACAATGCCTGGTGGGCCAAACATCATTTGAATACTCCGCAATTTCAAACTGAATATACCACGCAGCTGGGAAATGGTTTTCTTACCCGTGCTGTAACAGGATATGAGGACGGCGGCGTACAGCATTTTGAAGGTATCTGGTCGAAGTAAGTGGCAGGTTTCAATTCGCTGTTCTCTAACCCCAAAAAGAAGCTGTCTCAAAAGTCAGAAAATCACGCAAAGACGCTACGGCGCGAAGTATAAAACAATTGAAAATCAAGCGTTGCGACTTTTCGTCTTTGCGGGAAAATTAATTTTAAACAATTTTGAGACAGCCTCTTTTTATACCATTGCAGGAGTTCCCAAAATAAAACATGCCGGGGTTGGTGTATTGAATTTATCGAAATATTCTCCACGAGCTTCAGGAACAGATGAGTTTTCCTGATTTCTTTACAGCAGATCGCTGCAAATCAATTGCCGGTGGAAGAAAAATCCCGGAGCAGTGTAAAGCAGTTAATACCCTTATGATGTGACGGCCTTGTCTTTCCATAATCAAAATACTACCTTCAAGGATCAAATGATAATGCGATGAAAAAATTATTATGCCTGTCAGTAATCAGTTTCCTGTTGCCGGCTCTGGAAACAACAGCACAACAGGAAAAGCTGTGGGGCGACCCGCATATTATTCAAAAATTTGCAACGGAAGCAACTAAAGATCCTGCTTATCTTAAACTCCGGGCTGAAGTGGATGCCCTCAGTAAAACTGCCACCGGTAAAAATACTAATGCCAGTGCAGTAAAAGCATTACTGGCCCGGAACAATATGCTGTTAAAAAGAATATACACAAAAATTGGCATCGAAGCGCCACAGGTAATGAATACAAAGCGACCTAAGAAGGTGATCAATCCGTTGATATATACTAAAGCATCTATTCTCGGCAAAATGGTAAAAGTGAACCAGCAAATTTTTAAGACTGAAACCCCACCCTATGATGCCAGTTGGTTCCAATCCAACCAGGCTGGTTTTAATAATGTATATCCCGATACCACAGCCTCTCTTTTTTCGGCTGGAAAAACCATTTTTATATATGGACCGCCTCCCAATCCAGTTAAGGTCAGGCTGGGACAATATTGCCAGGGATATTTACAGGCATTTACTGTACCCTCCAACCCGGAAATAATAGCCGCAGAAGTTAAATTTGAATACTCTTTTTTTTATACCGGCTGGGATACATACGGTGCCAGAACCGGTATGGACCTGGTGGTAAAAGCAGACAATAAATTAAACGGCTCTTCTTACAATGAATTACCGGTTTATGATTTTCCTTACTCCACACAAAACGTGAGATGGAAAAAAGCAGCCACCCTGTACCCCGCAGACACTATTACTTCAGATTTCGGTGAGTTTCATGCAACCGCTGATTCATCATTTACGATTGAAGGATATGTAACTCCCGGCTCCGCTATTACTCTTCAATTTGGTTTTGGTTTTCCGATAGAAACGGTAAGGGGCCTGAACGGAAGCTACCACTATGCAGAATTTATCCTGAAAAAGATAACTATCACGTACTATAAAACGGCTAACTAAGGTATCTGCAACAGTTCAGTTAAAAAACCAGGCATAGTAACCTCACGTCGTAGAAATGTAACCCCGGTTTCTACTGATTTTCCGATAGTATGATTTTTCGGAACACTACTCGTAGTGAATCTACGATTCGGCCTTATATTCCCCTGTAAATTTTGCTGATTGGGTTTAAAAACCCTTATCTTGATTCTTCCAATATTCTAACAAAAGAAAACCAATGGAAATCACTGCCCCACAGCTTCGCCCCGATGAAGTTAATCCTGCCACTGCAAAATATAAACGCAGTGCTCTCCTGTCTAACTTTAAAAATGGGATAACGGTTCTTCTTAACCAGGTAAAACATTTTGGTTTTAGCCCCGATATGGAAAAGTATGAACAGGGAAAATTGCAGATATTCAACCTGCTTATTTTCCTGCAATTAATTGCCGGCATCCTTATACCGGTTTCAGGTTTGGTACATACCAATCAATTGCCTGCCGGTGCCTGGATAATTGCCAGCCTGCCTGCACTGGTGAGTATTTTTGTACTCTACCTTAACTACAGGAAAAAACATGAAGTTGCAACTATTGCCTGCTTCCTTTTATATCCCTTTGTTACCTGCCTTATCTATCTATACGGTATAAATCCCGGCACCACACTTTTTTTCATTCTGTACGGGGTGCTGTCTGTTTTCTTTTTAAAAGATACCGGGTACATGGTCTTTTCGCTTTTCTTTTCATTGGTAAGCTATTTTTTACTGGCCGTTGTTATCAAACAGTACCCGTATGAATTATACAGGATGAATGATATTTTTTATTTTTTCAACCAGGCTATAGCAATTGTTTTCATTTTTTACGGGCTGTTCCTGATAAAAAAAGAAAACACCGGCTATCAATTACATATACTTTCAAAGAACACAACCCTGATGGAAAAGAACCGGGAGATCATGCTGCAATCCGAAAAGATAAAAAGGGATGCCAGCCGGCTGAAGCAGCAGGCAGCAGAACTGAAGGACTTAAATACATTAAAGAACAGGATGTTCGGTATTATTTCGCATGACCTGAAGGCCCCGATATATGGTTTGCGTAATCTCTTTCGTAATATGCAGGAGAAAAAAATGACAGCCACTGAATTAAAAAAATCAGTACCGGATATACAAACCGACCTGAATTATATTGTTGGCCTTATGGATAATTTACTGCACTGGGCAAAAGCGCAAATGCAGGCCGATGCTGTGTATCTCCAGGAATTGGATCTGAAAAAATCGATACATGAAGTGCTGCAATTGCTTAACGAGCCGGCAAAATCTAAAAAAATTATTATTACTGATGATACGCCTCCCGGTATGTATTGTTATGCAGACAAAGATATGATCAGCCTGGTGATCAGGAACCTTGTATCCAATGCGATCAAATTTACTCCCGAAAAAGGGAACATTTCAATAGGGGTGCATGAACATCCATCATTTATTGAAGTATATGTAAAAGACAGCGGCACCGGAATCAGTAATGAAACGCTGCAGAGAATCAGCAATAATGATTTTTTTACAACAAAGGGGACTGCCAGTGAATCCGGAACAGGACTGGGGCTGATGTTGTGCAAAGAATTTCTTGAGCGAAACTCCAGCCATCTTCACATAGAAAGTGAACCCGGCACCGGCAGTATATTTTCTTTCTCCCTGCAAAAAACAGGATGATGAGGTAATTTGCCAGATTCAGTACCTGTCCGTCAGCCGCTTTTTTTCGGCTTCAGGAATTCTTTCAGCTTATCATTAACATAAATGAGCATGCCTGAACGGTCTGTCTTTCTGCAAAAGTTATAAGATGGCCGGTATTGATACATAAACAATCGCAGCGAATCATCCTTTAGTCCTGTCAGTCTGCTCACCCACTCTTTCGGAAAAGAACGGTCCACATAATCATCCTGCTCCCCTTTCAGAAGGCGCTTTTTAAGTGTGCGTATATTTTTTGCTTTTTTCGAAAAATAGCTGGCAGGGCTCAGCACCACACCAAATCCATCGGCCGGGGCATTAAACCCGGTAACGCCCGGCTGCTTTTTATAAATATTACGGTAATCAATGTGCCGTTGCAGCGAATCCTGCTGGTAGGTACTGACGACCTTTACATTTTGCAGTGTCACTATTCTTAGTTGTAGTGTTACATCATACCGTGTAAGCAACATGTGCAACTGTACCACCGTTGTATCGGACAAAAATCCTGTGGCTGAAAAAATAAGGGTATCACCTTCAACAGCAGTGACACTGTAATATCCGTCACGCCGGGAACTCTTTACCAGTTTCTGGCTTTTATTGTACACCATAACAGAAGCGATCAATGAATCAGTGGCGGCAGAATAAATTCTCCCCTCCACCTGCTGTTGAGCAAAAAGAAAAGCAGAACCGTTTAACAACAATACCAGTACAAGCAGATGACGGCAAGTCATTTTTAAAAGTAAGTCCCCAAAGCCTTAACTCATCTAATACTGCTACAAACTTTTGTTAAAGGCCTGTTGCAAATACTGGTGATGCAAGAAACGAAAAGCATACAAGACAAATTTTCTTGACCTGTGGATAATTCTGAACCACATGGTCCATAAGTATCATAAGGAATATACACATAGATTTATTATTTGAAATATCTATGTTGTACTTCTATCTGCTCGATATCCTATTATGGTTCAAAAATGCATAAGAGAACAATAAAACTGATAGAAATAAACACAGAGATCTTTCTATCCACACATCAGGCCTTGCTCGCTGAAGCTTTAGCGAAGGCGATGCGGGACAAGTTGTGTGTATTTCTGTATTAACTATGGGCTATGTGGTTCAAATCAGGATACAAGCTACTCGCCGATCATTATAAACGCACCCCAGTAATAAGGATCTTTATATTTCTCTTTTAATTTCAATTGTGCCAACCTGAATGCCTGTTGTTTATTTCCTTCAGCCGGACCTTTCAGCCATTCCCGGTAAAAACCGGTCATTAGTTCCTGTGTTGCAAAATCATCAATCACCCATAAGCTCATGATAACAGATTTGGTGCCTGCCACCAAAAAAGCCCTTTGTAAACCGTACACTCCCTGTGCATTAAGCAACTCACCCAAGCCTGTTTCGCAGGCTGATAATACAACCAGGTCTGTGCCAGTCAGGTCAAGTCCCATTGCTTCGTATGCGGTAAGAATCCCATCGTCTTTTGTATTGTCAACCAGTGTATCTCTGGCAATAGCCGCAGCGCCTGCCAATATAAGCCCGGAACGCAATAACGGATTTTGTTTTGCCTTGCTCGTTTGCATGCCAAACACTTTCTCCTCGGTATCCTTCACATTCTTTAAAAAGAAACCATGTGTGGCAATATGCAATACCCGGGGGCTGTTCACTTTTTTTACAGTTTCTTCGGTTGCTTCCTTACGCAGGTAATCATGAACGTTCCATTGCCGGGCCGTCATTATTTTTTTTATGGAATCCGATTCTGTTTTAGTCCCCGGCAATTCTTTTAAATCGGGAAACCCGGGCAGGCGGGTTTCTGTAATGGCAGCGCCGGTTGTTGCCACTCCATAATCAGGAAATGAAAATATTACTGCATCCCGGGATGTTGCAGCAGCGGTATGCCGCAGGATATCCCTGGTATTGGTTACTAAATTAATATCTGTTTCCTCCACCAAATATTGCTTCGTCTCCGGGTTTTTAAGTGTGTTAAGATTAATTTGCTGGTACACCCCATCCGGTGAAAAATAGACCTTCTTCGTTTTTCCGATATACGTTTTCAGTATGCCCCAAAAAGCAGCGTAAGAACTTTCATCTGCTTCTCGTGCTTTTACAGCAATACGGTATCGGGCAATTTGTTTTGCCTCCAGCTCATTTCCATTCTTTAGCAATACCAACCGGGGAACTACCGATAATTTATCAATGATAAGTGCCGCATAATAAACGGTATCTGTCCAGCGGCCTGTGGTATAATATTCTATGCGTACTATTTCCACTGCGCATTCCCCGGCTGTTAATCCTGCCTGTATATCCTGCCAGGTGGTGTTTCGGTTATTCCCTTTCGGCAGATCAGTTTTCAGTGTTATCGCTATGCGCTGTTCCAGTTCGTTGGCCTGCAGCTCAAGAGCAGTAAGGTTGATACCTTTTGCGGCCAATTCTTCTGTACCCAGCCTGTATTGCTGTACAATGGTTTCCCGCATCATTATCCATTGCTGGTATTCCTTCCGCAGAGCTGCGTTGCCACTGGCGGCAATTTGCATTCTCATCTTCTCCGATTCTTTTAACAGCAAAGATTTCAATGCCACCTGGTTATTGTACATCCTTTCGATTAATGCGTCATGGTTATTAGCCGGATAATCCAGTTGCAGCCGGATAACAAAAGAATTAAACGTTTCAAATGCATTACTCACGGAATAATAAAAAGCTGTCTTATCTTTTTCACTCAGGTAGGGAAAATATTTTTCTATCAGCAGCAGGTATCCTTTCATCGCTTCCAGGTAATGCTTTTCCGCTTCGGGATACTTGCCTGCCTCCCGGTATGTTTCTGCCAGGTTATATTCCGTTTCAATATAATCGTAATGAAGGGGCCCCAGTTTATTCTTAATGATCGCCAGAGATTGCAAGGTAAGGGCGATCGCTTCATCATATCTTTTCATCTGCCTGTATGTGCCGGCCAAACCGCCCAGGTACGTGCCGTACTTATCACTTGTTTCCCCATAAGTGGTTTTAAATATCCGGAGGCATTCTTTGTAATTTTCTTCAGCCAGCTGCAACTTGCCTTCCGCTTTATATACCGAAGCAAGATTGTTCAGGCTATTGGCATAAAACTTATCCTTCTCCCCCAGTGTTCGTTTATAAATATCACGGCATTCCGCTAAATGTTTTTCCGCATCTTCATAATGACCGATGGCAAATTCAACTAAGGCAAGATTGTTTACCGCATTGGCATAATTGGGATGATCAACGCCCAATAGTTTTTTTCTGAGCCCGATCACTTCTTCAAAAGCATAAACAGCTTCCTGCAGCCTGCCCATTGTCCGGTATAATTCTCCAAGATTATTTACAGGGTTGGTATAATCCGGGTGATTGGTTTTTCCAAGTACGGAATAAATATTGATCGCTTTTTTATACGATTGCTCTGCCCCGGAATAATTACCGGTTGCCTTCTGTACCAGTGCCAGGTTGTTTAAAGAGCTTGCTGCCTGTTCTGAACCGTCGCCAGCCATTGCCACAGCACTCAGAAGAAATGATTCTGCCTTTTCATAATCCCCGGTATGGCGGTACAATTCACCTAAATTATTCTCCAGCACCTGTACTGTCTCTTTAGGAGGCGATGGCAGGGATGCATAATAGTTCTTTAATGAAAGAAACACCTCCTCTGCTTTTTCATACTTTGCCAGTCCCTGGTAGATAACACCCATCGAACCCAATGCGCCCAGGTAATCATCGCTGGTTTGTCCCAATATTGTTTTATAAAAATTTACCGCTGCCGCACACATGCCTTCCGCTTCTGCATATTTACCCATATCAATATACAGGGAAGCCAATGAATAAAAGCACCGGGTATATTGCAAACTGCTTTGCCCCATTGCCGGGGCCAGTACAGGCAGTGATTTTAAATAAAGGGGCTCAGCTTCGGCATAGCGGCCCTGCTCTTTATAACAGGATGCCAGGTTAAAAATGGCCAATGAATAATGGTATTCATCAGCGCCGAGTGTTTTAATGGCCTTGTCTGCGGCTTGGGTAAAATAGCCTATTGCCTTATCATATTCATTCGTGTGATAATAAACAGAGCCGCAGGTACTCAGAAATTCTATCACCAGCGTATCGTTTTTAATCTGCGTGGTGGCTCCGTTATAAATTTTGTCAATCAGTTTTTTTGCATTGGCATATTCCCCCCGATACAATGCGGTATCCAGTTCATCTATTTGCTTCAGTATATCCTGCGCAAACGATACCTGGCAAACAAACGCCAGGAGAAGAAACACAAAACCCTTTTTCATTGCAGTAAATTAGAGAAAAACTCCGGATAATCGGAATTACCATGAATAGCATGTAGAAAATAATGCAGAGGGTCTTCAGCTTGGCTGGCTATGCAAATCAATTATCTGACTCCGATTGAAAAAATCCAAGATCGGCCAGGATAATACAGGGACTGGTGTAGTTGAATAAACTCATCTGGATATTACTCCGCAATTGCTCCCTCGTCTTTCGAAAGGAAGACCTGATGAGTGTTTCTTTGTAAGAATTTATTTTAAAATGGGCCAGCAGGGCTGTTTGTGCGGTAAAGTCTTCAGCCAGATGGAAGCCTTCGGCAATATATGCCTGGTCATTGTAGAATAGTTTATTCATACAGACGGATATTGGTTTTACAAGGATTGAACTTTAATAACAGTCTAAAGGTGAAAAAAAAATTGAGACTGCCAGCAACAAATTAAAAAAAAATTGAAATTAACACCCTGTTTTCGTAGATCTACCTGTGCTAATTACTAGTAATCCTGATAAAGATGCTGCTTAAAAGCGTCTTTTCGCTTTTAAGCAGCTATCCGGCAATAAAAATTGCGGTTCGTTTACGAATCAGTTCAGCTTCGCAATCATTCAGTTTCCCAGCTCAAACTTATAAAAGTTTACTGATTCAAGAATGAAGGATGGATGTATAAAATTAAATAAGCTGCTCCTGATATTCCCCCGCAATTCTTCCCTTGTCTGTTTAAATGAAGGGCGGATTAAGGTAAATTTATAATAGTTGATTTTAAAATGGGCCAACCGGGCCGATTGTGCTAATAAATCATCCGCCAGGAGCAGACCGTCTGCAATATATGCCTGGTCATTTAAATAGAGGTTCATAGAATAGGTATTGGTTTTTAAAATAGATCTGACATATAAAAACGAACCACGCTTTTAAAAAATTATTTAACCCGGCTACAACAGTTTATGGTTATATTATTCACTCCTGGTATAGAAAAAACCATACCAGCGAAATAAAAATAAAATGACATCGCTAATAATATTCGTCATAAATGTTTCCTGATCGTTTAACCCCGGCAGGCTAAACGGCAATAATTATTGATTTCAAAAGCATTTTATTTTTCCTGTTGCTGCTATTTGAAATACTCCCCTTTTTTAACTGCCAGAAACAAACAGATAAGCGGGTATCTCTAAAAACCTTCATCTTTTTTAACCTCTGAGGCTGTCTTAAAAGTCAGAAAACCACGCAAGGGCGCTACGGCGCAAAGAATAAAACAACTGAAAATCAAGCGTTGCGGCATTCGTCTTTGCGGGAAAAAAATTTTTAATATTTTGCGACAGCCGCTTTTTAGTGATGCGCAAGTGGCAATTATTCGGCTTGGTTTACAGAGAAGCCAATGCAGAAGCTGCCGGGCCGCCTCAAAAAGGAAACTGCCGCTTACTAAAGTGTGTTTTTATGATCTGCTTCCTGCGGGCAGGGCTTTTTTTATCGGTTACATATTGTATTTTTATGCCAATATGCAGTAGTGCCCTGTTATACATAAAATGACGTATCACCCATAACGGCACAAAGCCTTTTTCTTTGTATCCTTTGTAGGAGAATATTTTACGACATAACAAACTTAACTTAGCAGCAGTTATACCACAAACCATAAACCTTAGAAGAATGAGTACAAAATTCCTTTGCCTCACAGCCTCCCTTTTTTTATTAATAAGTTGTAACAATACAAAAAAAGAAGAAGCCGATACCGGTACTGATACTGAACTGGTAACGGAAGATGTGGACAAACCCATTGACGAAAAAGAAAGGAAGAAGCAAGTAACCGACAGGGACTTCAGCATTACCGGGGATAATGCCTATACCGACATGTTTCTCGACAGCCTGGCCATGGAGCGGTATATCATCAAAAGAGAATTGGCAGATAAAAAAATTGCCCGGCGTATCCGCAGTTTTTACAATGCCCGCAATTACCAGTATGCCTGGTTTTCTACGAAAGGCCTTACTGAACAGAGCCGGTTTTTCTGGAACCAGTACGATTATGCCGTTACCCACCTGAAGGATACTTCTTTGGTGAACAGTGCTTTTTATAAACAGGCAGACCGGTACCTGAATATGGAAAAAATGACGACCAGCACAAGAGACAGCCTGGTACTGAATACAGAATTTGGTTTTACCGAACATTTTATCCGGTTTATCAACAGCACTTATGAAAAAGGTTATGTAAAAAGAAAGGAACAGGAAAAATTTATTCCCATCAAAAAAGAAGACCCTGTGGCAATGGCCGATTCACTGCTGAATAAAAAACACAGTGACGAAAGATATTATGAACAGGTAAATGATATGTACGGCAATCTGAAAAAGAGTCTGCAGTTGTATTATAACCTTGTAAAAGCAGGTGGATGGTCTGCTATTCCCTCTGTAAAAATCATTAAAGCCGGGGAAACAAATCCTGTTGTTTCTTTCATTAAAAAAAGGCTGCAACTGACACAGGATATGCCGGGTAATGACAGCAGCGAAGTTTTTACTGATACACTGGTAACTGCTGTAAAGAATTTTCAAAAAAGATATGGCTATAAACAGGATGGCAATATAACTGCCGGACTAATAAAGGATATGAATGTGCCTGCCCTGGAAAGGCTGAAACAGATTCTGCTGAATATGGACAGGATGCGCTGGTTACCCCAAAACCCGTCCGGCAACCTGATCATTGTAAACATTCCAGAATTTATGCTGCATGTGTACGATGGCAAAAAGACTGTATTTGATATGGTGGTGGTGGTAGGCCGTGTGGGTAACAACACAATGATGTTCAACGGCGACCTGAACCAGGTTATATTCAGCCCCTACTGGAATATACCGGCCAGTATTATAGAAAAGGAAATAAACCCTTCCATAGCCAGGAACCCTAATTACTTAGCCGGTAAAAACATGGAAAGATCAGGTAATGGGATCCGGCAAAGGCCCGGGCCCGGCAATGCACTGGGAAAAGTAAAATTCATTTTCCCCAATAGCTTCAATATGTATTTTCATGACACCCCTTCCAAAAGTTTGTTCGGGCAGGATAAAAGGGCATTCAGCCATGGTTGCATCCGGCTGAGTGAGCCGCAAAAAATGGCAGAGTGGTTATTGAGAAACTACCCTGAATGGAATACGGAGAAAATTGTATCGGCGATGAATCAAACCACAGAGAAAGCGGTAAAACTGAAAGAGGCTGTTCCGGTCTTTATCATTTATTATACCGCCTGGGCTTCTGCTGACGGCCAGTTGAATTTCAGGGATGATGTATACCAGCATGATAGTGAGCAAATGCAGAAAATGTTCAGCGTTGCGAAATAAATAAAAATAATGGCCCCTGTGAACAGGATGGCTTTACACAACTGTATAAAGGAGTATTGATCCGTATATCAATATTCCTTTATTATTACCACTCATCATTAATAAAAGCTTTCCGTCATCATTCATGCAGCATTTTTAATTTAATCCTTGCCATTACTTTACCGGCTGTGCTAACCCAAAACTACATCGTTATGGTAAGGTATTTTATGTCCTTCTCTGTCCCGGATGGCAGGCAACAGACTGCCCAAAGAATCATTGATCAGTATTTTGATGAATTGTACAAAAATGGCCCTGGCGGTATGCGCAGCCAATGTTATTCTGACAATAACAATGAAAGCACTTTTATTCATCTCAAAAGTTTTAAGAAAGAAGCGGTGGCTAACCAGCATTTCAAATCGGCCACCTTTCGGGAATATCTACAGAAACTGGCAGAACTTTGCGGCCAGCGGCCCGGTTTTTCAAGGCTGATGCAGCAACAAACTTTTGAATCAATTTATTAAAGTCTCTCAATACACCCCGCACAGAGAAAAAGGAGAAAAAGAGAAATACAAAAGATGCGAAGCATTACTTTTTCTCTTTTTGTCTCTGTGCGATTCATTTATTTTTAACTGGACGCTGTCTCGTTTTAATGTCGAATTGGTATTACTCCTCCTTTAAGAAAAATAGATTAACTTCAAAAAAAAGTGCTATGAGAAAGCTTGTTCTCTGCTTTATCATCCTGTCCTGCTCTGCTGCTGCAGTATTGGCACAGCCGGCAAAAATAAATGCCAATAAATACCGCCTTAATCTTCCGTCCTATTGGAAGCCTGGCAACAAGGTTTGGCAAATACTAACCGACAAACTCCCCGAAGTATGCGAGGAATTAAAAGACAAGGAACTTTGCGGCGATAATTGCAACCCAAAATACACCCTCGAATTTTATATGTCGGCACCCTATATTCATGATTATTACCCCAATCATATTTCTTCAGATAATAATCCCAACAGACCCACAGAAGTATGGGATTTTGTAACCTATTACAGTTTTCAATGTTACCTATTGTTGTTTGACAACAAGAATAATAAGCTATTGACAAAAGTGGTGATTACAGATACCGGTGATGTATGGCAGGTGAAAACCAGGGCCACTCTTCTATCTTTTGCACCTCCGTCCCCCTACCGTTTTGGATTAAGATCAATTGGGGCTAATTCACAGGCCCCTCAGGGATACAACCTGAACTCCAATGTACCAGTTTCCCAGGTTGGGCAAACCCCCTATTCATTTATTAATAGCAATAAGGAAAAATTGTTACCGGCCGAAAAAGACATGCTGGCTGTTGTTGATGACAAAATAAGGTCATTAAAACAGTAGCCGGTCCAATATGCCACCATATCAATGAAGCATGCTATCCTGGTCCTGATTTGAAAAAGAAATCCCAGGCAAAATCAGGATAATTGTTTTATTGAATTACTTTTCAAATCCATTACATTTATCTTTACGAAAAAACCAACATACCATGCACAGAGTCATCATACCTGTTGACTTTTCTGAGACTTCATTGAATGCTGCCCGCTTCGCGGCCAAAATGATGGCCGGAAAGGATGATACCACCGTTATCCTGTACCACAACTATGAATCCAGCGATGATGCAGACGTATCACATAATTACCAGGAAAGCCTGAAAAAAGAATTTTTGCTCGCCGGAGTAAAGAATGTACAGTGCGAACAGGAACTGGGGGGCGACCTTACTGATAATATTTCCCGAATGGCGCATACTATCCGGGCCACACTAATTATCATGGGCATTACCGGTAAATCGGCAGTACGGCAGGTCATGTTTGGGAGTAATACCCTGAGGCTGATTGATAAAAACCTGTACCCGGTAATGATCATTCCACCGGATGCCACTTTTAACGGGATAAATAATGTGGCCTTTGCTTCTGACTTTAAAAATGTGGAGAATACCACTCCTGCCCCGCTTATTACTGCCGTACTGGAAATGTTTGACCCCAAACTGCATATCGTACATATAAACAGGGATATTTATGTGTCGCTCCCGGTGGAAATCGAAGCAGAGAAAAAAAAGATGCTTGACATGTTTATAAAATTCCGTACTGAGTGTTATTTCATTACGATGAATGATTTTTACGAGGCCATTGATACGTTTGTAAAAGATTACCATATTGATGTATTGATCACCATTCCCAAGCACCAGAGCAATTCCAGTTCCCTGTTTAAAAGCTCTCATACAAAAAGGCTGGCCTACCACAGCCATATTCCGATACTGGCAGCACATGAATAAACAGGTATCAGTACAAAGTGACCATTGCAGTTGGGAATATTCGTACATTTGCGCCTGACAAACCAACGGTCTTTTAAACCTCTAATTATGCAAACTGTTATCGTTCCTGTTGACTTTTCTGAAATATCCCTGAATGCCGCCCGTTATGCGGTGCAATTACTAACCGGCCATTATGGTGTAAACATGATCCTCCATCACGTTTACGACAAAGCATCTCAGGCCGAAGAGGCCATACAAAAAACAGAAGAGTTGAAAACACAGTTAAAACAAAGTGGTATTGTAAAAATTGAAACCCTGGTGGAAGAAGGCGCTGATTTCATTACAGAGCTGGAAAAACTGGCCCGTCATCGCCAGGCAGACTTAATTATCATGGGTATTACCGGACGTTCCGCTATTGGACAGAGTATTATTGGTACCAATACGCTTAAAATGGTGCAACAAAAAGCTTGCCCGGTGCTTATTATTCCTGCAGATGCCCGCTTCCAGGATGTAAAAAATGTACTGCTGACCTCAGATTTTAAAAATGTGCATGCACAAACACCTTCTGTACAGATCAAACGGGTATTAAAGACGTTTCACCCGCATCTCCATATTATGAACGCTGATACCGAACATTATGTGGCCCTGACAGAAGAATACCAGGCAGAAAAGGCCAAATTACAGGAAATGTTCAGCGATTTTCATCCAGAATTTTATTTCCTGGGCCTGCAAAATGTGGATGAAGCCATCAACCAGTTTGCAGAAGACAAAAAGATTGATTTTATCATCATTATTCATAAAGATCAAAGCCTTTTCTCCAAATTATTTGTAAAAAGCCATACCAAAAAGCTGATTTATCATAGTTCTGTGCCGGTTTTGGCCGTGCATGAATAATACCCGCGGGGTATTGTATATACAGGAACAAATGTTTAATTTCGTTTCCGTTTCCATTATGGGGTATAACAATACCATATCGTGTCATATTTATTCTTTTGCAGAGCAATCACTGCCTGCCAATTTCTACATCCCGGATTAACAGCCACCAGCCCCTTTCATTCCCCACCCATTAAAAGCAGCAGGATGCTGCCCTGTTTTTTATTTTAACGATTACCATTTTTATATGAAAAATATCAAAATAATAGAAGTGCCTTCTGAAATCGGTGCCGGTACCCGCGGCGCCAGTCTTGGCATAGAAGCGATAAAAATTGCAGCGCTGGATTTTATGAGTAATTTTTTTATTCATTTCCCATCCGAAAAGATCCAGACTGAAAATAAATTATTGTACGAACCAATCGAATCGCCCTATGCCAAACGCATCAAGGGCATTGCCGCTATTTATGACCGGGTGAGCAAAGCGGTGTCTGATTCGATGAAAAATAATTTCTTTCCCGTTATCCTGAGCGGCGATCACAGTACAGCCGGTGCCACCATCGCCGGTATTAAAATAGCCAAACCAAAAAGTAAACTGGGAGTAATATGGATAGATGCACATGCGGATTTGCATACCCCCTACACCACACCATCCGGTAATGTGCATGGTATGCCCATGGCAGTCTCCATCAATAAAAATAATGAAGACTGTGCCGTGCATGATATAGATGATGAAACCGCCAAACAATGGAATTACCTGAAAAATATTGGTAAGATCGCCCCCAAAGTACTGCCGGAAGATGTGGTGTTTATTTCATTAAGGGACTATGAAAAAGAAGAAAGGCACCTGATTGAGAAATACGATATGAAAGTGATCACCACCAAAGAAGTAAGAAGTAAGGGTGCAGAAAATGTGGTAAGGGCAGTATTGCGCTACCTCGCAGATTGCACCGACATCTATATTTCATTTGATGTGGACAGCCTGGATTCTTCCATATCAAAAGGCACCGGCACGCCGGTAAGCAATGGCCTGAAAGAAAGAGAAGCAGAAGACCTTATCAGCAAGTTTATGCAGAACAGGAAAGTATGCTGCTTTGAAATAACAGAAGTAAACCCCACCCTTGATAAAGAAAACCTGATGGCAGAAATAGCATTCAATATTCTGCAACGGAGTGTGAATGTATTAATGATGAACTAATGCGTAATGGATCAGTTTGAAAATTGGTTGCTTCTAAAATGCTCTTGAACCACTATAAAAGAAGTTGTCATAGAAATACACACATAGAAAAGCCTATGTTTGTATTTCTATCTGTTCTATGACCTATGTGGTTCAAACTGACCCATTACCGGATGGTTCATTTTAGAACCACTGCCAACTAATATCACAATGAAAAGGTTATTATTAGCAGCTTTATTAATTACTTCCACCGCAGGCAGCCTGGCAGCACAAAAAAATACATATACAGATTCACTGCAGCAATACCAGTCAAAATATGTACGGGAACATGGAGTAATAAGAGGTAAAGACCAGTCGCTGCTTCGCTTTTTTACAGTGAACGATAAATACAGGGTGTCCGCCCGTTTTCAGCGCATCTATCAGGCAAACTGGTTTGATATGGAAACTTCCGGTAACAGCAAAAAAGCATACCGGGTGTATGGCATTCTCAGCTTTACACTGAACGATACCCTGCTGCAACTGCGGGTATATCAATCGCAGCAATTAATGAACATAAAGGAATATACAGATAACCTCTTTGTACCTTTTACAGATAAAACAAATGGTGAAGAAAGCTATGAAAATGGCCGCTATATTGAGATGAATATACAGGACCTTGTCGGCGGTATTTACCTGCTTGATTTCAATAAAGCCTATAATCCTTATTGTGCTTATGTAAGTGATGTGTATAATTGCCCCATTCCACCAAAAGAAAATGACCTGCCTGTGGCTGTCAGATCGGGTGAGATGAAATACCGGAAAGGCCATTAAGTAACAGGGCAAACGCATTTAAACCTTCTCACAGAATGTTTAAAATGGCAAATAGGAAAACTGGTTACGCTGTTTAAACGGATTTTATTTCTTTGTATTTTCAGTATCTCTGAGTTTCAGTGGCAATCTGCATTCTCTGTACCCTCTGCGCCTCTGCGGTCAAATTGTATTTTTGCCGAAGGCAGGTTAATTTTAATGCGTTTGCCCTGTTCATTTTAGAACCACTGACGGAACATTATCGTATATTATATAAATCAAAAAATGAACCTGCGCTACTTTATTTTTCTAGCCTTTCCCTTTTTTGCTGCCTGTAACAATTCAGAGAAAAAAATCGTAAACGCTGCCTTTACAGACAGCCTGCTTCTCCACTATTCCCCATCCGTACAAGCAAAAACAACAGACAGTAATTTACTTTTCTGGCAGCGGAGGATGGAAAGTTTACCTGATAATTTTGTAAACGGGCCAGAATATGCTTCCACACTTGCCGCAAGGTTTAGAATGTATGGCGACATACATGACCTGACCAGGGCCGACAGCTTATTTAAATGCTCCAACAAGGCAAACCAGGGAAAAGAACCTGGACTATTCAGAACGCTTGCATCACTCGCCATGATGCAGCACCGGTTTAAAGAAGCAGACAGTTTTCGGATAAAAGCGGTGAACATAGATGGCAAAACCATCACCAATGCTTTCCTTGACTTTGATGTATCCTTTGAACTGGGTGGTTATGCCAGGGCAAAAAATATTTTAGCTTCATTAGCAAAGGATAAATCATACAGCTATTTATTCCGGCGTTCAAAATATGAACATTATGATGGTTCATTAGACACTGCCATTTCCTGTTTAATGCAGGCGGCTGAAAAAGCAGGGACCAATAAATACCTTGTTCAGGTGGCTGTTTCTAATGCAGCAGATCTCTGTATCCATAAAGGCGACCTTAAACAGGCATACGGGCTATACCTGCAAAGTATAAAAATTGATGCCGCAGATTTTCACAGTATAATGGGCATAGGCTGGATAGCACTTGTACAGGATAAGAATGACACCCTGGCAGAAAGAATATTTCAGTTTGTTCATGCACATCAAAAATCACCCGATGCCCTTTTAAAATTGGAGCAGGTGGCGGAAGCAAGGGGTGACAGCCTGCTGCAAAAAAAATATGCAGCAGCATTTGTACAACAGGTGAATGACAGCGCCTATGGCAATATGTATAATAAATACCTGATTGATATCTATACAGGAATACTGAACCAACCGGCCAAAGCAGCAGCAATAGCGCTGCAGGAAACAGGTAACCGCTCTACCCCGCAGACCTATGCATGGTATGCCTGGAGTTTATTTTGCAATAATGAAAAAGATAAGGCATATCAAATATTCAAAGGGTTTGTATCCGGAAAGCCATTGGAAGGGCTTGAACTGTATTATATGGGCCGGCTTATGAAGGAGATGGATAAGGGCTATAATGCACAGCAATTCTTCAAAGCAGCCTGGGAAAACCGGTATGACCTCAGCCCCTCAAAAGTGAAGTACCTGGAGAAGAACTTAGAATAAAGTACGTTCTATCACCCAATAAAGAGCCACTGCCGCAATCAATAAAGAAAGCGGTGTTACTATATACTTATGATAATACGGCTTTTTACCAAACCAATATCCTAACAGAACAAAAGCTGCAAAGATCACTGTCAGTTGCCCCAGCTCCACCCCCACATTAAACATGATCAGCGAACTCATAAAAGAATTTTGAGGCAGGCCAAGACTGCTTAATGCACTGGCAAAACCAAGGCCATGTATAAGACCAAATAGAAATACCACTCCAATTCTTGATGGCCGTAATCTTTTTGCAAATACATTCTCCAGCGCCACATACATAATGGACAGGGCGATCAACGGCTCTACAATGGCAGGTGATACCTTTACTACACTATACATGGCAAGCCCGAGTGTAACTGAATGTGCAACGGTGAATGCCAGAGATTGCCAGAGTACCGGCTTTAATTTGGAGCTGAGAAGAAAAAGACTCAGTACAAATAGTATATGGTCCAAGCCCAGCGGTAATATATGTTTATACCCAAGTTTCAGGTACAGAACTGCCGTATCCGTCTTCGACATATTTTCCAGTTCCCCCACTACATCATGTGCAAATACCGGGCTGGAAAAAAGGGGCAGCATTAGTAAGAAGCAGGCAGCTATTTTAATAAAACGATTCATGTTTCTGGTGTTATTTTCAGTAAGCCTTTTACGTGAATACAAAAAAAGATTTCATTTGTACCTGGTGTTAAGTCAATCATGTTTTGCCGGATACCTCTCAACGGATACAAAAGCTATTCCACAAAGACCACGAAGCACACAAAGCCTTTTCTTTGTGTCTTTGTGGGATAATTGTTTGCGTCATATCAGATTTGACACGACACTAGTGTTATGTTAAGCGTAAAATGACTTATCAAACACCTGAAAGTGCTATTGCTGGTATATTTCACTGACGACAAAATATGCTTAACATAACACTAGTTTACGGATAACATAACACTGGTAATTTATACCATTTAAAAGACGTTGTAAAAAAATCCTCCGGCATTAAATAATTAATGCCGGAGGACCATTGAATTATCGGATATAGTTTTTAAAAAGGAGCTGCCATATAAGGGAATGTGGTCAAAAACGCTTTGTCATTAGCATTCACGTTATCTTTTGTTAAGCCGGGGTTTGATGCACCTGTGGCGCCACCAAAGATAAGGGTGAGTTCAGTATCAATTACGTCATCTGCCAAAGCGCGGCCGGTAAGTACATTGGTACCATCATAAAAAGTAGTGGTGCCGGTTGTTTTTACATTCAGCACATCAGTCACCAGTACGCCGGCAAATGCTGCTTTATCCAAACCGAGGATATTTGTAGTATAACCAAACCCGGTGAGCACACTCTGAAACTGTGCATTAAAGGCAGCATTCATGGCCGAAGGTGTGGTGCTGTTAAATTCGTTTTTCCGTGCAGAATTTACAAATACGGTATTGATTGCCGGGCGGGCCATCTGGTCGTTTTGTGTATACGTACCAGTTGTATCAAATGTATCTGCCGGTGGATTATCCTCTTTTTTACAGCCAACAGCCAGAACTAAAGTAGCGGCAATAAGCAGCGTTGAAAATTTATTTATTCGTATCATAGTCTTTGATTTATTAATTTTAAAAGATATTATTTAGATTTAGTTTCGGCCCAAACATTGATGGTGGCCGCACTGCCCAATAAAGTTTTGGGAACTTCCACCACAATAGACATTACGTTTGTTCCGGCAAATGTATCTACACCGGGACTGCGGAAACTTGTTTGCGTACCAGCAATGACCTCTCTGAATCTTACCAGGTCAAAGAAGAATGGATCATCCCTTGGTCCGGCAAAAATCCGGGTGCCATTTGCATTTGTGGCTGTGTTGATGGAACCGGCTCCATAAGCTGTTACCGACACTTCTGTAGACGGGCCGCTTGTTTTCACTGTACTGGTAGTGCCGGGAGTACCGGCGGCTACAGGGCCATACACCCTCATTTTGCCATTTTGCACAATGCACTGAATAACGAGATCTTCTACATTATCCCCTGTGTTGTCAATATTTAATTCATACATCACATTGGATGGGAACGAAGCAGCAGCCGCAGCTGTAGGCGACAATAAGCCTTGCGTATTTATTACAAATACCATTCTGGAATTATCTGCCGGGCTTTGAAAACCATACACGTCAGTAATATCATTGCCCGGGCTGGTGCTGCCGGGGCCGGTTACTGCAGGTGCATCAATATGGTCTGCAGCGAAAATAATTCCGCCAGCCACAATTACACACAGCAAACCGCCTAAGAGAACTTTCTTTTTCATAAATAAAATTTTTAATTGATTGGAATTGGCTCAGGCGTTTCTTAGAAAATCTTTTTTACTGTATTTCGCTAATAACTCCCTCGTCCTTTTAATTTTGTTAAACCGCTGTTAGTTACGAGGGATGGGAAATTTTGGTTTTTACTTTTAAAAGAATTTTCAGGCTGCCACTCATCAAAAAAAACATCCGTTTAGAAACTGGCTGTTACTTTATACCGTATTTAGAGATGAAGAAACTATTTATGCTTAAAAAATTGACAGCTATTTGCCTGCTCCTTTCCCTTACCATGCAGGTCATGGCCCAAAAAGGAACTATAGAAGGATTGATCACAGATGCTGATTCCAAAATACCTGTAAACGGGGTCTCCATTAATATAGCAGGTAATAAAGGAGATAACTCCGATATGTTTGGAAAATTCAGCATACCGGCAGTTAACCCCGGCCAATATGAAATGATCGTGTCCCATATTGGCTATAAAACCGAGCTCATTCCCGTGGAAGTAAAATCCAATCTCCGTTCCAGTATAAATATTAACCTGAAAAAAGCCAATCTCGATCTTTCTGAGGTAAAAATAAACAGCAAAAGAACCAGCGGCCTTAATACCATCAGTGCAGTGGATATCCGCCTGCGCCCGGTTAATACATCGCAGGATGTGCTGCGTATCGTTCCAGGTTTATTTATTGCACAGCATGCAGGGGGCGGT
Source organism: Chitinophagaceae bacterium (assembly GCA_031441485.1). Classification (GTDB taxonomy): domain Bacteria; phylum Bacteroidota; class Bacteroidia; order Chitinophagales; family Chitinophagaceae; genus JJ008. The sequence goes on along the minus strand of JANOEQ010000135.1, from coordinate 9,244 downwards.
AAAGCAGAGCAGATATTTTTAAGAGGCTTTGATATTGACCATGGTACAGATATTTCCATTTCGGTGGATGGTATGCCGGTAAACATGGTAAGCCATGCACACGGGCAGGGATATGCTGATCTGCATTTCCTGATTCCTGAAACAGTGGAAAAAGTAAATTTTGATAAAGGCCCTTATTTTTCTTCCAAAGGAAACCTGGCCACTTCCGCCTATGTTGATTTTTCCACCAAAGAATTTTTAGATAAGAATAGTATTAAAGCTGAAGTGGGGCAATTCAATACACAGCGGGTGGTGGGACTATTGAAACTGCTGAACAAAACCACGGAAAAAAAACGGGAGCAGTTCTATATAGCATCTGAATATTCCACCACCGATGGCTATTTCGAAAGCCCGCAGAATTTTCACCGGTTCAACCTGCTTGGAAAATACAATGCATGGTATGGTAATCAATCACAATTAACCATAACGGCTTCTGTCTTCGATAGTAAATGGAATGCGTCGGGGCAGGTACCTGACCGTGCAGTGAAAGCTGGCATTATCGGCCGCTTTGGCGCTATTGATAATACAGAAGGAGGCGCTACCAGCCGTACCAATATTAATGTACGTTTCAACAAGCAATGGAAAAGCAACTGGAAAACAACTGACCAATTTTATTTCACCCATTATAAATTCAACCTGTTTTCCAATTTCACCTTCTTCCTGCAAGACCCCGTAAATGGTGATATGATCAATCAGAAAGAAGCAAGAAACATTTTTGGCTATACCACCACTGCTTCTAAATCCTATCTGCTGAGAGATAAAAAAGCCAGCACAGAGTTTGGCGCCGGCTTCCGGTATGATGATGTAAATGATATTCAACTGGCCCATGCCACAAGGACTTTTTTTTTAAATAGCATTCAAAAAGGTGATGTGAGAGAACTGAATTCTTTCTTATATGTAAACCAGGACATTGAATTGAGTGATAAGATGAGTCTGAATGCCGGTTTGCGATATGATAATTTCTTTTTTAAATACAAAGATGAACTGGTTGGTGAAACTGATTTTTCCAAACAACAAAAAGGAACCCTAAGCCCCAAACTGAATATCAGTTTTTCACCCAATCAAAAAATAAAATTGTACCTCAACAATGGTATTGGTTTTCATTCTAATGATACAAGGGTGATAGTAGATAACAGCGCCAATGATATTTTGCCCAGGGTATTTGGCACCGATCTGGGTATTATACTCAAGCCCAATAAACACCTGATACTGAAAACCGCTTTGTGGCATTTATACTCTCAACAGGAATTTGTATATGTGGGTGATGCTGGAATTGTAGAGCCCAGCGGTAAATCAAGGCGTATGGGTATTGATGTATCTGCCCGATACCAGTTCACCAGCTGGCTTTTTGGTGATGTGGATATAAACCTTACCAGGGCCCGTGCTATCGGTGAGGCAAAAGGTGAAGATTATATTCCCCTGGCTCCTGCTTTTACCAGTATTGGCGGACTGACAGCAAGAACTAAAAACGGTATCAGCGGTTCCATCCGCTATCGTTTTATTGACAGCCGTCCTGCAGATGAAATAAATTCTGTACGGACACAGGGATATTTTTTACTGGACCTGGTGGCCGGATACAAACTGAATAAATTCGATTTTTTTCTTTCCGCAGAAAATATAACCAACAGGAAATGGAGAGAAGCACAATTTAATACTGAATCAAGATTAAAATTTGAAACAGACCCTATTTCGGAGATACATTATACACCCGGCACACCTGCATATATTAAAGCCGGTATTAGTTTTTCGTTTTAATGAGGAATACAATTCGCACAGAGACTAAAGAGGGAAAGAGGAATACAAATACAATTCGCACAGAGATTAAAGAGGGAAAGAGGAATACAAATACAATTCGCACAGAGATTAAGGATTTTCCTGCCGGCCAAGCAAAATCAATGCCTTTTCTCTTTCTCTCTTTTTCCTCTGTGCGAGAAAAAAAATCAATGCCTTTTCTCTTTCTCTCTTTTTCCTCTGTGCGAGAAAAAAAATCAATGCCTTTTCTCTTTCTCTCTTTTCCCTCTGTGCGAGAAAAAAAATCAATGCCTTTTCTCTTTCTCTCTTTTTCCTCTGTGCGAGAAAAAACTCAAGGCTTATTCAATGCCTGCACCAATTGTGCAATTTCCGTTTCACTTTTCAGTTTCAGGTTATTGGCCGTTGCAATTTCTTCAATTCTGGTGGCCATGGCTGGCAATGCATCTACCAGGTCTTTTTTCCCGGATTTAATTCTTTTGATAGTCCCACCCGGAGTATATACATATAGCTGTTCTGTAATTACCAGCTCTTTGCGGCTGTAATCACCAAGGGTGGCTGCATCTTCTACTTTTTGAGAGAGATACTTCAGCAATTGTACCTTAGGCCCCGCAGTGATCACCAGGTATACTGAATTTGCATTATGGTTATCCACTTCCGGAAGGCCCTGCTTGAACTGAACATGCTTCACTCCACCATCATTTCCCGTTTCATTATAGGATACAAGATAAAAAGATTCCAGTTTCATTTCCTGTCCGTCCTTTTGAACCATTATGGCATTACTCAAAATATTAAACTTAACGGGTACATCTGATACTTTTTTATCATTACTTATTTGAATAAGGCCATTCTTATAGTCCGGCGACAGAAAAGGCGATCCCCCCACTTCTGATAAAGCCGGTATCCGCATTGGCTTTACCACCAGGTCGTCAATGCTGGCTTCCTGCATTGTATCGGCCTTATTGGTATTATCCTGCGCCGTTACAGAAAAAGATGCCCCAAGAAAAAGTAAAATTCCTGTCAATAATTTAACCATATTTCCTGTAGTATTCATATTGAGGTTTTAAAATTGATTGCAAATATATCAGGAACTCAAATAGAAAAATCACCGTTTATACAATTAACCCGTATTAAAATGGGTCCGTTGTTTTACATTAAAAAAATTACTATTGTCAGTACGCAAAAGGCCGCACCCGGGTGCGGCCTTTTGCGTAAAAAAATATTTCTTTGATTAAAATCCCTTTTTCTCTGCTGGCTTTTGATTGGGAAATTTTGGTGTTACTCCCATACTATAAAAAATGAATGAGTAGATATCAGCGGCTGTCTCCAGGCCCTTCTTAAGGTTGCTGGCACCATGGCCTGAATTTACGTCTACCCTTATCAGCGCCGGGTTTGGCCCTTTATAATGCTCCTGCAAAGTAGCAGCATATTTAAACGAATGTGCCGGCACCACCCTGTCATCATGATCGGCTGTTGTAACCAAAGTAGCCGGGTAGTTAATACCGGATTTTATATTATGTATGGGCGAATATGCAAACAGGTTTTTAAAATCAACTGCATTATCACTGCTGCCATATTCTGCCACCCAGTTCCACCCGATGGTGAATTTTTGAAAACGCAGCATATCCATTACTCCCACCTGTGGAATAGCCACTTTAAACAGATCCGGACGCTGGTTGATAACAGTTCCCACCAATAAGCCTCCGTTGGAACCACCCTGGGCTGCCAGGTAATCTTTTGATGTGTATTTTTTGTCGATCAAAAATTCAGCTGCCGCAATAAAATCATCAAACACCGTTTGTTTCTTCAACCGCATACCGGCTTCATGCCATTTTTCTCCATACTCACTGCCGCCGCGAAGATTGGCAATACAAAAAACACCACCCTGTTCCAGCCAGGTGATACGGGATGGTGAAAAAGAAGGATTACTGCTTATGTTAAATCCGCCATAGCCATATAAAATCGCGGGGTTCTTTCCATTCATCACCGTGCCTTTTTTATATGTAACGAACATGGGAATTTTTGTTCCGTCTTTGCCGGGATAAAAAACCTGTTCGGTTACATAATCTTCCGGCGTGAATTTTACTTCCGGTTTTCTGAATACTGTGCTTTTGCCGGTAGCAATATCATACCTGTAAATGGTGGGGGGAAAAGTGATGGATGTGAATGTGTAGAAAACAAATTTATCATTCTTTTCACCGCCAAATCCCCCTGCGGTACCCAATGCCGGGAGTTTTACTTCCCGCTCCAGTTTACCTGAATAATCATATACATATACCCTGCTTGTTACATCCTTCAGGTAAGTGATAAAAAGTTTGCCGCCGGCTGAAGAAATCCCGGAAATATTTTCCAGCCTCTCCGCAATAATTGTTTTCCAATTTTCTTTGGCCGGGTTTTTAGGATCCACCAGTACAATTTTCTGGTTCAATGCACCATCATTGGTGGACAGGATGAATTTGCCGTTTATTTCATCAATAAAATTATAATCAAAATCACTGGCTTCTTTAATGATGGGTTGAAATTTGTATTCACCCGATTTGCCATCGTAAAACCATAAGGCGTTCCCGTCCTTTGCTTTTCCGCGGTCGGAGATATTCAGGAAAACATAGCGTTCATTCTCATCTGTGAACACACTATGAAAACGCTGGCCATTGGCAGGATCTTCATATACCAGTTCATCCTTATCCTGAGAAGTGCCCACTCTGTGAAAATACACCTGGTGATTTTCATTCCTGGTAGACAGTTCCTTTCCTTTTTCCGGTGTGGGATAACGGCTGTAGTAAAACCCGTCACCCTGCCAGGAAGCGCCGGATACTTTTACCCATTCAATAGAATCAGGCAGGTACTGCAGTGTTTTCATATCCATAATATAAAATGTGCGCCAGTCGCTGCCGCCTTTTGTTTTACCCACCACAGCATACTTTCCATCTTTGGATAATGCAAATGCCCCAAGGCCCGTGGTGCCGTCAGTAGAAAATTTATTGGGATCGATCACCAGTTCAGGTTTCCCGGTCAATCCTTTCTGGCGGTAAAGCAGGCTCTGGTTTTGCAACCCGTCATTTTTGGAGAAATAGAAATACTCATTCTTTTTAGTGGGTGAAGTATACTTTGGATAATTATTAATTTCTTCCAGCCTTTTGAGCCATTGTGCCCGGTAGGTGATTTTATCAAGAAAGCCAAAGGTTACCTTATTCTGTTCGGTTACCCATTGTTTTGTTTCTTCACTCCGGTCATCTTCCAGCCACCGGTATGGGTCGGCCAATTTTGTTCCATGGTAGTCTTCCACTATTTCTCCTTTTTTGGTTTCCGGATAGATCAATTGTGCAGATGCCGGGACAGGCAGGGTGCAAAGAAAAAAGTAAAATATCTTTTTCATAATAGAAGTATTTATACAGTTAAAGATAAAAGAATATGGTGGCAAAAAAACAAGCCCTCTTTACAGGAGGCTGCTATCAATGATAAATGAAGCCGGTATTAAAAATAGTTAATTCAAACAGCTTCTAAGGTTGCTGATTTGCGGCGGATACCCCCACCCTTGTAAGTTTCCTCTTAATCGGAATGTCTACTCCCTAAACCCCTGTAAGTTTCCTCTTGATTGGAATGTGTTTATTCCCTTGCGCAGTATCCTGCGGAAAAGGGGGCAATAAAACTCTGTTATTTACCCCTGTGAGTTTCCTATTAATCGAAATGTCTTATTCCCTAAAGGGAGCTATGAAACTCTGTTACTGTACCCCTGTAGGTTTCCTATTAATCGAAATGTCATTATTCCCTAAAGGGAGCTATGAAACTCTGTTACTGTAAAAGGCTACCAACTCAAATACATGTAAGACTTAGAGCTCCGCAAATCAGAAATCTCACATTCCCCCTTTAGGGAATAATGACATTTACATCATCAGACAATAAGCAGGGGCAATCGAAATGTCATTATTCCCTAAAGGGAGCTATGAAACTCTGTTACTGTAAAAGGCTACCAACTCAAATACATGTAAGACTTACAGCTCCGCAAATCAGAAATCTCACATTCCCCCTTTAGGGAATAATGACATTTACATTAACAGACAATAAGCAGGGGGTATCCGCCGCGAAACAGAAATCTTACATTCTCCCTTCTCCGCAGGATACTGCGCAAGGGAATATAGAAACTTACACTATAAGAAAATTTACAGGGGTATATTCGTAACCCATGCAAACACTCGTTAGTGTGTTGAGAAAACACATTCAAAACAAATGCCTACTTTTGCGCAATTATTATGATACAGAAAGTAACAAAGATTGGCGTTCTTACTTCCGGCGGTGATTCACCCGGTATGAATGCAGCTATAAGGGCTGTTGTAAGAACTGGTATTTATCATGGCCTGGAAGTTCACGGTATTATGCGTGGTTACCAGGGCATGATAGAAGATGATATTTATAAAATGGAAGGCCGTTCTGTAGCTAATATTATTCAGCGGGGCGGCACTATTTTGAAAACGGCCAGATGTAAAGAGTTTTATGAGCCTGAAGGAAGAAAAAAAGCGTATGACAATCTTAAACGCCGGGGTATCGACGGCCTGGTTATCATCGGTGGTGATGGTTCTTTTCGAGGGGCTGTAAAATTCAGCCAGGAGTTTGATATACCCTGTATCGGACTGGCAGGTACCATTGATAAAGATATCAATGGCACTGATTTTACCATCGGTTTTGATACAGCAGTTAATACAGCAGTAGAAGCAATTGATAAGATCAGGGATACCATGGATGCGCATGATCGTATATTCATTATAGAAGTGATGGGCCGTGATGCAGGTTATATCGCCCTGCACAGCGGTATTGCCACTGGTGCAGAGAACATACTGGTACCAGAGCGAAAAACGAATATGGATGATATCATTGCCTCCCTGCTGGAAAAAGAAAGAAGAAAAAAACTTGTAAACCTGATTGTAGTAGCCGAAGGGGATGAGTTTGGAGGTGCTAACGAAGTGGAAAAAATTTTGAAGCAAAGTTTACCAAATGCAGAAATCAGGGTATGCATCCTTGGACATATTCAGCGGGGTGGCTCGCCCAGTTGTATCGACCGTTTAATTGCCAGCCGTATGGGTTATCATGCAGTAGAAAGCCTTTTAGAAGGCAGGTACAATGTATTTGCAGGCATCCTGAATAACAAAATGCACTATATTCCACTGGAAGCTGCCGTTAAAAACAGGGGAACGATCAGTGAGGAATGGATGAAAATTGTAAAGATACTGGCCAGTTGATCTGCTGTTGGCCAGATAAGCAAACTCAGTAAATAAGCATCAGGCAACCCACCCCCCGATCAATCTTCGGAGGATTAAAACAGAAATATGAGTAAGAACATTGAAAAGTACCTGCATAAAGATTTTGACAATGATGCCGGCCGCCAGCATGCATATAAAAGAACCAAAATTGTTGCCACTGTTGGCCCCGCCTGCGACTCCTACGAACAATTATTGGAACTGGTAAAAGCCGGTGTAAATGTTTTCCGGCTCAATTTTTCACATGGCACCCATGAAGACAAACTAAAGATCATTGATTATATCTACCAGCTCAATAAAAGAGAGCCCTATAATATTTCTGTGCTGGCCGATCTGCAGGGGCCTAAACTGAGAGTGGGCGACCTGGAAGGCGGTGCACTGGATATAAAAGAAGGTGATATACTAACCTTTACCAATGAAAAGGTAATAGGTACGATGAAAAAAATATACGTTTCCTACCCCGATCTTCACACCGATGTGAAGGTGGGGGAAAAAATATTGATTGATGATGGCAAACTGGAAGTGGTGGTTACAGAAATCACCAAAGATAAAGATGTAAAAGTGGAAGTAACACTGGGTGGCACCTTACTCCCCAAAAAAGGTGTCAACCTTCCGGACACTAAAATATCATTGCCTTCCCTTACAGAAAAAGACCTGGCAGATCTTGCCTTTATACTCGATAAAAGAATTGACTGGGTGGCTTTATCTTTTGTAAGAAGACCGGAAGATATTATCGACCTGAAAAAAAGATTGAAAGAAGGCGGCAGCAAAGCCAAGGTAATTGCCAAAATAGAAATGCCGGAAGCGCTGGTCAATCTTCGTGATATTATTGTTGAGAGTGACGGAGTAATGATTGCCCGCGGAGACCTGGGTGTGGAATTGCCGATCGAAGAAGTACCCCTTATTCAAAAAGATATCATTAAGAAATGTCTGCACCGCGCCAAGCCGGTAATAGTGGCCACACAGATGATGGAGAGTATGATCGACAGGACCAAACCCAACCGCAGCGAGATTACCGATGTGGCCAATGCGGTGCTGGAAGGCGCCGATGCTGTAATGCTGAGCGGCGAAACAGCTACCGGAAAATATCCAAGGCTGGTAGTGGAAACAATGACAAAGATTATTCTTAAAATAGAAGAAAAAGCATACGACTATAACCGCGATGAAATGCTGCGTCCGCAATCACATTCCCCTTCTTTCTTAAGTGATGCGGTTTGCTATAATGCCTGCAAAGTGGCTGAAGATGTAAATGCGGATGCTATTATCGGAATGACACAGAGCGGCTATACCGGTTTTATGCTCAGCAGTTACCGGCCAAAATCGCTGCTGTATATTTTTACCAAAGAAAGGTCACTGGTAAATCAATTGAGCCTTAGCTGGGGTGTACGGGCCTTCTATTATGATGAAGAAGAGAGCCTTGATAATATTTTCTCCGACCAGATCAATATCCTGAAAGAAAGAAATTTCTTAAGCAATGGCAATGTGGTGGTAAGTACCGGCAGCACACCGGTACATTTACATTTACCCACGAATATTTTGAAAATAACGAAAGTGGAATGAAAGAAAAAGCAGATGAACAGACGAACAGACGAACAAGGAACAGACGAAGTATACTTCGGCGTTTGTCATTCCTTGTTCATCTTTTCTTTCTTCCTCAGAGTTTCCTGAAAGGCCCGGGAATACGGCCCGTCAGAACCGTACCTGCACTGAAATGAATGATCTCCATACCGGGCAACCCGGGTGGAGCTATTCTGCCGCAAAAAGATATCCTCTCCACCATGCAATTTGTAACCAATAACCAAAAGCTCCCATTAATTGCTTTTAATGCGGGGCTTCTTTATGGGGACTTTCGGCAATTGTTCTTAATGTTGTAGGACGCTGGTAATGGATGATGAATGATGGATGTGCTGCCAATGCATTAAAAAAGTTTGCAGCAATGCAGAAAATAAAATAAATTTGATATGGACAAAAAACAGCTTGCCAAGGCGGGAGATAAGTGATCAATCAAAAGTCATTTATCTCTTGCTTTCAAAAGAAATATTACTTTTACCATATGACCCTTCTCTAAGAAGCTGTCTAAATTCGGTTTAACATAAGCCTAATTGCAGATAAATGAACCATTGCCACACATGTTTGATTGAGCCGTTCATAATTTTTGGAGTTTCGCCGGTTGGTATCAATCCAGGAAAATGTTCTTTCTACAA
>JANOEQ010000134.1:0-9244 GCA_031441485.1 Chitinophagaceae bacterium | reverse complement strand
ATGAACAACTTTTTGCCCTGGATGAACTAATCGCCACCGGCGAAGCCGTTTTCAGCCTTATCCGCTTCTCCGAAATGGACAAGGATTTTAAAGAAGCTTTTTACCGGTTGGAAAAGCACTTTATGTTCTATTCTAATTTGACGAATATTTAAATAATTGTCCTTTCAGCAACTATTCACTATTTATTCAGGGCTAATTCGTTGCTGCACCCTTGTTATTCGATGCTAATCACGAGTAACTCGTTGCTAATCAATGGTTATCTGGAAAGGGTTGCAGTGTCATTCAATCTGTGCACAGCATTCATCCGGCAATGCACCGTAATCTCTATTGTTCCGACCGTAATGTCTATTGCCCGGACTGTAATCTCTATTGTTCCGACCGTAATGTCTATTGTCCGGGCTGTAATCTCTATTGTTCCGACCGTAATGTCTATTGCCCGGTCTGTAATCTCTATTGTTCCGACCGTAATGTCTATTGCCCGGACTGTAATCTCTATTGTTCGGACCGTAATGTCTATTGCCCGGACCGTAATCTCTATTGTTCGGACCGTAATGTCTATTGCCCGGACTGTAATCTCTATTGCTTCGACCGTAATGGCTATTGACCGGACTGTAATCTCTATTGTTCCAACCGTAATGTCTATTGTTCCGACCGTAATGTCTATTGTTCGGGCTGTAATCTCTATTGCTTCGACCGTAATCCCTGGCATTTTCCAGTCATTTTGGCACTTTTTTGCTATCAGCACCCTGTTTTTCAATCATTTGGGTGATTTTTCCGGTTTAGTGCAGCGTTTGGCGGAGGAATATGGAGAGAATGGATATGATACCTGGGCCAAGGCCTCAGGGCTGCTGTTTACACAATCTGCTTTATACTACCCCCGTAGGACTAAATGTTGTCCTCGAAATAGTTACCGGAACAGAGTTCCGGTGTCCGGCAGGGGAACAACCTGCCTTTGCCACTCCCGCAGGACTAAATGTTGTCCCCGCAATAGTTACCGGAACAGAGTTCCGGTGTCCGGCAGGGGAACAATCTGCCTTTGCCATTCCCGCAGGACTAAATGTTGTCCCTACAGTAGTTACCGGAACAGGGTTCCGGTGTCTGGCAGGCGGACACCACCCCCCTTCCCTTTGGTTTACTCACTGCCTGGAACCGGCACCACTCCGAAAACACAACAACCAGTCTTTCACTTCCCTTACACCAGCCTCTCATTGATAGCTTTACTTACCGCCTCTATTTGAGAACGCACATGCAGTTTGTCGTAGATGCGTTTGATATGGGTGCGAACGGTGTCAATGCTGATGTTCAGTTGGGCAGCAATCATTTTAAAACTGTTGCCTTTGGAAAGGAGTTGCAGGGTTTCCTTTTCCCGTGCTGTAAGCTGGTAATCATTATCAGCCACTTTATGTATGGGCTGCTGCATATTACTGATCACCATGCGGGCTATGGAGGGGCTCATGGGGGCGCCGCCATCCAGTACATCACGAATGGCATCAATCAATTTATCGGATACATACTTTTTTAATAAATAACCATTGGCCCCGGCATACATGGCTTCAAACACATGGGTATTATCATCAAACACAGTAAGCATGATGATCTGCACTTTCTTATCAAACTCCCGTATCTTTTTTACAGCCTCTATCCCGTTGATTCCGGGCATATCAATATCCATCAGCACCACATCCGGCTGGTATCTTTTTATCTGTTCTGCCACTTTGGAGCAGTCAGGAAAACTGTTTATCACAGAATAATCATCCGTGAGCGATAATAAGCTGGTGAGGCTTTCCCGCAGGTGGGCATTGTCTTCAAATATGATGATAGTTACCGGCATAGGTGGTTCAGTTTTATGAAAAATCCGGACGGTGCAACTTATAGCTATTTTTTCATCTGTGCCATACCTCAATCAGGTTACACGGAATACCTTAAAGGCCTTTTTAAAACACGGATTGCAGGTAAAAAAAGAAAATGAATTTTAAAGTTATCCTACATTCAATTCCAGCATAATGGTCGTGCCGTTGCCTGGCCCTGAACCTATTTTTATCGTTGCACCCATCTCCTCTGCCCGGCTGTTCATATTTTTAAGGCCATTGCCTGAGCTTACCTTCCCTGTATCAAAACCATTACCATTGTCCTGTATCACCATCACCAGATTTTGGGTGGTACGGCGCAATATAACAGTTACCTCTGTGGCTTCGCTGTACTTCACCACATTATTGAGGGCCTCCTTGAAGATCATGTAGATATCCTTTCGCTGCTCCAGGTTCAGGTGTGTATTTTCCAATGCTCCCTCTTCAGTAAAATAATAATTGATACGGGCGGGTTCCAGCAGTTCTGCAGTAAACTCTTTCATACGCAGGATCACTTTTTCAAAATTATCATTCACCGGGTTGATAGCCCATACCATATCGCTCATACTTTCCATCACCCGTCCCGAATGATCTTTTATTTTTTTGAAATACTGCTTCAGTTTTTCGGGCTCCTGCTTTTCTTCCATGGCCACTGTACTGATGATGTTGATGCTGGTAAGTGTGGACCCCATTTCATCGTGCAGGTCACGGGCAATCTTGGCCCGCAATTTTTCTTCCGTTAAATGTTTGGTGATACGTTCTGCACAAATGGCCGCTATCTTTTTTAATACCCGCAGATGATACACAGAATAATAATTCTTTTGCGGATGCTCAGAATCAATCACCGCAAATACTTTTCCATCCACCAGTACCGGTACCGAAATTTCTGACAGCCGTTTTTCATCATCCACTATATACCGCGGGTCTTTGGACGTGTCACCAATTCTTTCCGCTTTACCCGTTTGTGCCACAGAGCCCACGATACCTTTACCCACCGGTATTTCAATAATATTTACAATATCCCTCCGGTGCGGGTTTTTAGGCCCAAAAGCAGCTGTTTGCAATAATACATTCCTGCTTTCATTGCGCTGATAGATCACACAATCGGTAAATCCTAATTTTTCAATGCAATTCTTAGCTGTGTCCCAAAAAATATCTTCCGTAGTATTTTGCCCGTACAATGAAGTGGCAAAGGCATTGATCATTCTTTCCATTCGCAGTTTTTGCTGCAGTGAATAAATGATCCACCAGATAACAAATGCTGTTAATAAAATTGCAACCAGTATAAACCACCATGATCTCCAAAAAGGGGGTACCACCCTGAATGAAAAGCCTTCCACTTCACCGGCAATAACACCAGTACTGTTCCTGGCCCTTACCCGAAAAATATAATTACCGGAAGGAAGGTTCTGATAGAAAACAGAAAAATTTTTTCCGGCATCCGTCCACACATTATCACTACCAGCCAGCATGTATTCGAATGTAATACCCGGGGCATTGCCATAATACAGACCGGCAAATTCAAACGTAATGGCATTGGACCGGAAAGGCAAGCGGTAGTTGGAGGCCTGGTTAATTTCCTCTTCGGAAAGTTGTTTGCCATTAATCCGTACACCAGTAATAGCCAATGGAAAATGCAGTGCGCTGTCTTTGGCAGGTAAGGAATAAATAAACAAACCTCCCCCGGCCCCGGCCAGTAATTCTTTCTTTACCGGATTATAAAAGATACCATGCGGATACCGGCTGTCTGATCCCCAGGAAGAAAAATTGAAAGATTGCTCACCCGTTAATTCATATAAAAATCGTCCGCTGGTACTCATTGCAAAAATACCCTGTCCGGATAATAACCAAAGCGTACTGTCGGCATCACTGCAAATGGATATAATATTATTACTGCGGAGGCCACTGCGCATATCAAAGCGGGTAAATGATTTTTCAAATACGTTGCCCGGATTATACCTGAAAACCCCTCCCGAATAGGAGGCCAACCATATACCGCCTTTGGCATCGGTGGCCACATTGTTGATGAGGTTCAGCTGCGAATAATCTTTCGCCTGGTAAGTTTCATAATAACCAGTGGTTTTTCCCGTGGGAATATGATAGGTAAAAACCCCTTCGCCAAAGGTACCTCCCACTACTATATGGTTTTTTACATCGGCCCCAAAACCTGTAGCTGTTCGCAGTTTATTCAGCGAAGTGTCTTTCAGTTTTGCAAATTGTTTTTCTTTTGTTTTATAATAAAACACCGCATGATTAAACGACGCAAACCAATAATTCCCTTCTTCATCCAGCAGGATATCACGGAAAACGATCTCGGCTCCCTTATTAGGCGTGGGAAATAAAACAAAATTCTTATTGCCCCGGTTATACCGGTATACATTGGTTCCGGTAAGTAACCAGAGGTTATTATCCTTATCAGTTTCAATACTGACACACATTGAAAGCCTGTTTCCGTCTGCATCGGTTACTATTTTATTTACCTGCCCCGTTTGCGCATCAATGATAAATACTGCAGCGGGAATGGAGGAACAGGCAAAATAGCATCCGCTGCTGTCATCATACAGCACACCGCCCATTCCGTTTACGCCTTCTTTATCCGATGCGGGAAACAGCGGTAAAAAAGAAGAGGGGGTTTTTGACTGATCATATACAGATATGCCGTTGGGTGTGGCAATCCAGTAGATATGCTGACCATCCTGAAACACCGACCGCACCCCGCCAGGCAACAGGGAGCCTGACAATTGCGGAATATTCGTTTCCAGCCTGAATTGTTGACGGTCATCACTTACTTTCACCAATCCTTTATCAGATGCCAGCCATAATTCAGAAAGGCCCGGCATAATAAAATGAGTGGACGGATAAGGATCGGGTACGGCTTCTATTTTGGAATACCTGTTTTCTTTTTCATTGAATTGAAAAAGGTTTCCCTGTTCAGTGGAAATAAACACCATACTCTTATTCCTGTCATACTGCAGGTCAATCACATCACCATAATAACCGCTGCCAAAGAGGTGAAACTCTTTTGTGAGTATGTTCAGGCTTACCAGTCCATTGGTGGTACCGAGCCACCATTCATGGTCATTTTTTTTGACAAACTTTTGAATGGAGTGATACTTTGTCAGCTTAATCTGCGGATGTTTCCTGGCAAAGCCCGGCCAGTCATAAAATGTAAATTTTTTGGCGCTGATACTGTAATTACCAAATTCAAAAACATCAGAAGCAATCCATACCAAATCATTTGTATCAATAAGTATGTCCCAGATAATATAATTAGGTACTGAATTTCCGGTTTTCTCGGCATCAGGTACCATTACGTCCCATTGGCCGGTAGCGGGATCATACATATTCAGGCCTTCCATAGTAGCCACCCAGATCCGTCCCCGGCTGTCTTCTGCAATATCATTCACCACTTCATTAGAAATGGAATTGCCCGCCGAAGGACGAAACACTTTAAAAGAATGTCCATCGTACCGGTTTAGTCCGTTGCGGGTACCTACCCATACAAACCCTTTCCGGTCTTTATAAAAACAGGTCACCCGTTTATCTGAAAGGCCATGGGCGGTGGTAATATTTTTTGCTTTGAAATAAATTTGTGCATGACTGCCAGTTGTAGTGGCTGACAACAAAAACACGAGTATAAATTGTATAAATGATGACGGCTTCAAGCAAAGGAAGATACTTACGATTACAATATATACATTTTCCCGGCTTTTTAGTATACCCTGATAAGATGAGTACCCATAGCTCCCGCATTAAGCCGGCGGCAAAGCGATATTACTTCACGATGCAGTAACACCACCGGAACAATTTTCCTTCAAAATCAAAAGGGGTGGTGGCTTTTGTAATATCCTTACTGGAAGAAGCGGCTATATTGTCTTTATCCAGTACAAACTTCCTGGAGTTAGTGCTGAAATAAAGCAGGCCGCCTGTCTTTAACCCCCGCAGGCAATCATTGATCAGTTCCACATGGTCACGCTGTATATCCAGTATATCATCCATCCGTTTGCTGTTGCTGAAAGTCGGCGGGTCCATAATGATGATATCAAAATAGTCAGGCAATATTGTTTTCAGGTATTGTTTTACGTCTGCATGAATAAATGTATACTTTTCCGCATTCGGGAAATTATTCAGTTGCAAATTCTTCTCCGCCCAGTTGAGGTAGGTTTTAGACAAATCAACGGTTACTATTTCTTCAGCATTGCCTGCCGCCGCATACACGGAAAAAGAACCTGTGTAGGCAAACAGGTTCAATATTTTTTTACCGGCACATTGTTCCCGTACCATTTGCCGGGTAATACGGTGATCGGGAAACAGGCCCGTATCTAAATAATCACTCAGGTTCACAATAAATTTCAACCCGTTTTCTTCCACCACAAATTCATGCTGCACTTCATCATGTTTCTGGTATTGTCCAAGCCGGCCGGGTTTACGCTGCCGAAGTTTCAGGAAAATATTTTCCCTGTTCACGCTGAGTACTTCAATAATAATATCAAGGCTTTTCTCCATCCATTCGTCATGGGCTTCTTCAGCCATTCCATGCTGGCGCTTATACTCAGCCACGTACAGTTTATCCCCGTAAAACTCAATACAGAAGGGAAACTCGGGCAGGTCGTGGTCATACACCCGGAAACAACTGATTCCCTGTCTTTTGGCCTGCTTGCCCAGGTGGCGAAATACTTTCGCCAGCCGGTTGCCAAACATAATAAACTTATCGCTCTGCATGGTTTTGACTGATATTTTTACGAATTTTAATATTCAAAAGTCCGCAAAAACATCGAGGATCGTGTACAAAACATCAGCTTTCACTAATGTATCCGCCGAAGCGTCAACGGCGATGGAAGCATTGGCCGGCAAATCATACATCGTACATCAAACATCATACATCAGAACATGTATGCCATTGTAGATATAGAAACAACGGGCAGCTATGCGGCTGCCAATGGAATTACCGAAATTTCCATTCATCTGCATGATGGCAACCGGGTAACCGAAAAGTTTGAAACCCTTGTGAACCCCGGTCAGCCCATTCCATTTTACATTCAATCCATGACAGGCATCACAGATAAAATGGTGGCCAAAGCCCCCCGTTTTGAAGAGGTGGCCGAAAAAATCTATACTCTGTTGCTCGACAGAATTTTCATAGCCCACAATGTAAACTTTGATTATTCTTTTGTGAAAGCACATTTAAAAGAAGCGGGCCTTGACCTGAATGTAAAAAAACTTTGTACCGTACGTCTCAGCCGCAAAATTATTCCGGGCCTTCCCTCCTATAGCCTCGGAAAACTTTGTGATTCACTTGGCATCACCATCAACGACCGCCACCGGGCTGGTGGTGATACGGAAGCCACGGTAAAAGTGTTTGAACTGCTGTTAGAAAAAGATAAAGAACAACATATTCAAAAAAGCCTGCAGCGAAATTCCAAAGAATCCATCCTGCCGCCCAATGTACCAAAGGCACATTTTGAACAACTGCCTTATACACCGGGCGTCTATTTTTTTCATAATGAAAAAGGCAAAGTGGTGTATGTAGGCAAAGCCAATAATATCCGCTACCGGGTAAACAGTCATTTCAGCAATAATTCTGAAAGCAGGCAAAAGCAAAATTTTATGCAGCATGTGCATGCTATCAGCTTTCAATCCTGCGGCACAGAACTGATGGCCTGTATTTTAGAATCAACTGAAATAAAAAAACGATGGCCCATTTTTAATTCCTCCCAAAAAAGATGGGAAGATGTATATGGCATTTTTTTATTTGAAGACCAGAATGGCTATCACCGTTTGGCAATTGATAAAAACAGGAAAAGGCTGCACCCGGTATACACTTTTCATTACCTGGTGGATGGACATGCGGTGATACGTAAGCTGATTACTGAATTTGGCCTTTGTCCCAAACTTTGTTTTATGCAAAAAGACCCCGGTGCCTGTGAGGGTATACAGCATGGCCATTGTGCCGGCGCCTGCGAAGGGAAAGAAACTGCCGCTGATTATAACGAAAAAGTAAAAAAAGCCTGCAACACATTGCAGACGCAACCTTCTTTTGCCATTATTGATAAAGGGATCAATGGCGATGATCAGTCCTGCATATTAGTGCTGGAAGGAAAATTTTATGGTATGGGGTATCTGCCAACTGATGTACAGCTTACAGGTATTGATGCATTAAAGGAATACATTACGCTGTATAAAGAAAACAGTTATATCCGCAATCTGGTAAATGGGTATGCAGCAAGGTTTCCCGGTAAAGTGATTTTATTCGAAACAACTCTTGCGGCTATTATTTGAACCACATAGGGGGATAGATGCATAGGAATACACACATAGTTTTTCAAGTACCTAACACTATGTTTGTATTTCTTATGATCACTATGAATTATGTGGTGCAAAAAAACCAAGCATAAACGCTTTTCCTGAACCACATAGGGGATAGATGCACAGGAATACACACATAGTTTTTCAAATAGCTAACACTATGTTTGTATTTCTTATGATCACTATGAACTATGTGGTGCAAAAAACCAAGCATAAACGCTTTTCCTGAACCACATAGGAGGATAGATGCACAGGAATACACACATAGTTTTTCAAATAACTAACACTATGTTTGTATTTCTTATGATCACTATGAACTATGTGGTGCAAAAAAAACAAGTGCAGGTGGAAATACACACAAGATTTTTTCCCGCTATTGTTAGCCGGAAAGGCGCTCCGCAGAACGCTGTGCGTAAGAATTGGTTCTCAAAGGCTGTTTACTTCCCGTCTAACCAACTTACCGGCAAACCACAGAAGCTAATCCAGCCATTGAAAATCTTCTCCCGGCGGCATCTCCTGAAAAACTGCCGCCACTTCTGCCGGGGGAATAAATAATTTCCGTTCCACCACATTCAGCCAGGCCCCGTCAATAGTAACAAGAGCACAAAGCGTATCGTCATTCTTTTTTATCTCATGCACAATCGTCCAGCGGGAATAATCCCGGCGGCCCTTTGCAAGTTTCAGATTTATACTTATACTATCCCCGTATTTTATTTCTTTGCGAAATACACATTCTTCCCTGAAGATGATGGGGCCAAACTGCAACTTTTGCATTACGGCAGGTGTCAGCCCTTTTTGGTGCAGGTAATCAATCCGGCACATAGCAGCCCAGTCGTAATACACGGAATGACGAAGGTGAAAATTGGGGTCCAGATCTGACCAGCGTATCTGAACGGGCATTGAGTATATTTCCATTAACGGGGAATTTAAGAAATTAGGTAGTGTCTCAGTTTGAACCACATAGTCTACAATCAGGGAGCTGATGTTTGGGGAATAAATAACTTAGCAAAAGAAAGCTCCCTGCAGTTAAGACCATCTATTTTACTGGAATTACAGTCCATCACATAGTCTGGTTCTGCTTGCTGCTTATG
>JANOEQ010000133.1:0-7291 GCA_031441485.1 Chitinophagaceae bacterium | reverse complement strand
TTTGCTGGGATATGGTTTTCCCAATCAATAAAAAAATATGGACCAGCTCTTATACAGTTTATACAACCGGTATGGCATTGATCACCATTGCCACTATGATCTACCTGATAGAATTTAAAAATATGAAAGGAGGGCTGGCCCGGTTCTTTGATGTGTTTGGCAAAAATGCATTGTTTGTTTTTGCATTAAGCGCTTTTCTGCCAAAGGGACTGGCTTTAATTAAACTGGATGCCCATTCCAACCCCTGGAACTGGTTATACACAAAAGTACTGGTGCATGTGCCAGGTGACCCGAAGATCGGCTCCCTGCTGTATGCCCTCTGCGTAATCACCCTTATGTGGGCCATCTGCTACTGGATGGATAAAAAGAAAATATATGTAAAAGTGTAGCGGTTGTTACTTCATCCTGATAATAGGAAACCCTTATTGCAAAGTATACTTACCCAGGTATAAATGCTTTACACCATACCGCTATTACGGGTGCCTTTAAAAAAAATCAACAAAAAGGCTGCTTATTATTTCTGCGATTTATTAATGCCCTAACTTTCGTTTCACAATACTTCACTAAAACTAAACCGGTATGAAACACCAATTACTTCAAAAAGCATTCGCAATTTTATTTCTTTGCGGCCTTTGCCAAATTTCAAATGCTCAAAACAAAAACCTTTATTATCATACCCCTGCTGTTCAAAAAATGGCTGCTATGGAACGCATTTCGGGACAGGGATCTACTATTGATGTGGTGTATCACCGCTGTACCTGGCGTATACACCCCGACTCACCTTCCACTTCTTCTCCGGCCAAATACCTGCGGGGAAATGTTACCACTTATTTTGTAACCAGGCAGGATAATATCAGCCAGGTAACTTTTGATTTTAATAATGTGCATACCATTGATTCCGTAAAATATCATGGCACTAAATTAACTGGAGGCAGTATTGTATGGAATACTTCGAAAATTTTACAATTAACATTTCCTGCTGCCATTGCCACTGCCGGCACCCAGGATTCACTGACGATTTTTTATAAGGGTACTCCCCCTGCTGTAAGCGGACAAGCGCTGGGCTACCAGCGGGGCGGCAATTCCACCAATAATTATGTATATACCTTATCTGAATCATACGAAGACCGTGACTGGTGGCCCTGCAAACATGATATGACGGACAAGATTGATTCAATGGATATCATTGTAAGTGTGCCCAGCACATTCTGGGTGGCATCAAACGGCAAAATGATTGACTCGGCGACATCCGGTACAAGCAAAATTTTCAAATTTAAACACCGCTACCCGATCGCTTCTTACCTTGTTTCGTTAGGTGTGGCAAAATACAAACGTTATCATCGTGGTACTGTGAATATCAGCGGCACCAATGTTCCTGTAGTGTATAATTTATTCCCGGGCAAATCAACGAATAGCTATAATAATATCCTTGCTGCATTGGATAAAAGTAAAACCGAGCTGGTGGAATTCAGCAATAAGTATGGCGACTATCCATTTAAGAATGAAAAACATGGCTATTATGAATTTGGCTTTGGTGGCGGAATGGAACACCAGACATTTTCCGGCATGGGTGGTTCTGCATTAACAAGCTGGTCCATCATTGCGCATGAACTGGCGCACCAGTGGTTTGGTGATAAGGTAACCTGTGCCACCTGGAATGATCTGTGGGTAAATGAAGGCTTTGCCAGGTATAATGAAATACTGGCAGCGGAATTGGTGAGTGGCCTTGGCAATGCGGTAACACACCGGGGTAATATTAAAACAACGGCAAGAAGTGTAACCACCACCCCCATCTATATCACAGATGCAAGCAGCTCCAATACGATCTGGACAACCAACAATAATAATGCGATCTATGAAAGAGGCTGCATGGTGGTATCTATGTTGCGGACATTATTAGGAGACACAAAATTCTTCCAGGCCTGCCGTGATTACTTAACTGACCCGCTGCTGGCATATAAAGCTGCAGCCACAGCGGATGTAGAAAGAAATTTTGAAAACCAGTTCGGTGCGGACATGAGCCATTTCTTTACTGCCTGGATATATGGTTTTGGCACACCTTCTTATACCGTAAACTGGAGTACCACTGGCAGCAATATAACGGTACAATTAAACCAAACAAGAACCGCCGGAGCATCGGTCACTTATTTTCCAATGCCCGTTGTACTTAGAGTAGCCAATACGGGCAACACTACCAATACATTCCTGACCATGTACGACCGGGGTGATTCTGTATTTGTGGCCGGTGATGGCATTAACCTTGCTTCAGGAGTAGCCGGCAATACGATTTCATTCACACTTCCATTTGCTCCTGCCACTATTTCATTTGATCCAAACAATGTAACCATGGCTACGGGAACAACTACGCAGGTTTCGGGATTAAGGCAGGCATTGCCATCTGCAAAGGAACTGATAGTAAGTAAAATAAGTGTTTATCCTAATCCGGCTGATGATGCTATAACGATACACCGTACTAATCAGGCAGTGGGGCTTATCACCATTACGGATATGAACGGTAAAATTGTATTGCGCAAAACAATTACCAACCGCAGCGAAAAAATAAATACACAGCAATTATTACCGGGTACTTATGTGTTGCAGGTAATGGAGGATGGGGTGGTAAGCAGGAATGAGAAATTAATTATAACCCATTAGCAGATAGCCTGCTTATTTAAAAGCCGGGAATTGCCCGGCTTTTTTTATTATCGAACAGGTATCTTATAAAATCCTGTGAAAACAGTTAACAAGATTTTATCGATACTGCGTGCTGCATTGGTATGAAATCTACTCTTGCCCTGCATCAAATTTATACTATAAAAACACAGTATATGAAGCTTACCACCTTTATCAGTACAGGTGCGTTTATCCTGTTTTCGGCAGTTGCACTAAAAAAAGACGATCAATCAAAAGCCTCCCTTTATAATACCAGGTGGGTCTTAAAAAAAGTATTTACAACTGCAGGCGGGGAGTTAGTACAAACAAAAGCATTCATCCAGTTGAACGCAGAAAAGAAAACTGCCGGTGGCAATGGCAGTTGCAATAGTTTTGGAAGCAGTGTTGTTACTGCAGGCAATCATATCAGTTTTGCCAATATTTTCTCCACCAAAATGTATTGCGAAGGAATTCAGAAAACAGAGGATGTTTTTTTCCAACAACTGGGAAAAGCAAATATGTTTGAAATAAAGGGTAATAGACTGTTGCTGTACCGGGGTAAAAAACTATTGCTGGAATTTGCTTCCAATTGATCAAAAGTCTATTCCTTCGATAATAACGCCTGTAATATTCCAATAACCAAATTTTTCATCCAGCTCCAACAGGACTTTCCATGCCCCTGCCAGCGTCACCCCATCCTTGCCAATTGTTGCTGCAAGTTGGTAACTACCAATGACACTGCATTGTTTATTATCGATTTCGCACTTCGGTTCATTTAGCTCAGCTAATTCCATCTCATCATACGCCAGTTTAAACTGGTTGACCAGTTGTTTAAATGCTTCTATGCTCAGCGGAGAATGCTGATTGAGCCGGAGGTTTTCTGTGTTGAAATGATGTGTCCACTCCAGTGGTTCTTTTTTCAGAATGGGGCTTATGCAATTCTCTTTTGCAGACCTTGTATTATCGTATACAAGGTCAGGATGAAATTCGTCATAGATAAACCCGGTATTCATACCCGGGATATCCATATCATCCATTTCATGCGCAAATAATTCTTCGACTGTGAACCGGTATAGCTCCCGCACAGGGATATTAGGGCTGCATACATCCAGGTGAATACTGTATTTATTCAGGTAGACTGACAGCTCAGTCCAGCTGTTTTCAATTTCGTTGTCCGGAATTTCTGCGGCTGGTTTAAAGTGGGTGGGTCTGCCGATCTTATCAAAAACAGTGATCGTTTTCTGTTGCTGGTATTGCCTTTCAAATTCGGCAACATAGTTGAGAAACTGATTTTCAAGCTCCGGGGGGATCTCCATTTCATTACTCATACTTGTAAACTCAGCTCCACTTTCCAGCATCATTTTCATTTTCAGAAACTCATTTTCCACTTTCAGCTTTTCGTTATCACTAAGGTGGTCAAATTCTTCAGGCATAAAATAAATAATATTTCGCTGGCCAATTTGACCAATATTTTATATTTCTTACTCCTTTTTTCGACTAAGCCCGTCATTTAATCGATATAACCCTTTTAAAAACCAAATAATTGCATTCCCTAATGGCCTGCCTCACACCTCTCCGGGCTTACATTTGTCTTTCGTTTCTGCAAGGATTCAATATTCCATGGATTCTAATTGCTCAATGGCAGGCATTTCATCGTAGGTTCTCCCATTGAGTTGGCGCCCTGTTTTCTTTTTATTGGTACCTCCCATTGTTTAAAAAAGAAAGCAACCTTCGCTTTCTCGCATTGCTGCTGAATATCCAGTACCCAATCCACATCCATTACTCTTGGTTTCCGACCGCTCTCACCTCCCACTATCACCCAATCAATTTTTTTCAGGTTCATTTTGGATAATGGCCCGATCAGGGGTTCGCAGGAAAGTAATTTAGTTCTTGCATTCGTGTTCCTTAAATCATCAATCCGATACTTTACCCTGTTATCTTCTACTGAAACGCCCATCCAGATATTATGCGTCCAGTTTAATTCTTTATGATACTTCAATAAAATATCTGAACGCTTAGTCAATACCTGGAAAGTATGCTGCGGATTATCATTCATTGTTTTGAAAACCTTCTGAATAAAAGAAAGCGGAACATCTTTATGAAACATATCGCTCATGGAGTTTACAAATACGATCTTTGGGGATTTCCAGCTATAAGGAATTAGTAAAGCATCTTCATGCAATCGTAACTTAAATCCATCTTTATATTTATCTATACCCATTGCCTGTAAACTGCGGGACATTACTTCTGCATAGCAAAATTTACATCCTGCTGATATTTTATCGCAACCTGTGGTGGGATTCCAGGTCATTTCGATCCATTCGATTGAGGATTGTGCCATTACTAAAAATGGAGCATTAGAAAAGAAAAGTTATTTCTTTTTTTGTTTGGTGTTTGGTGTATTTATTTGATTAATATCTTGAAGTGATTTTAAATCATTATCTGTAATCACGCCATTTCCCTTTAAAATTTCCAAATATTCCTTCTCAGAAAGTGGACAATTCGCTAAATCAATAAAATTTTTCTTATCTAACTTACACTGGCGGCTCATCATTCCAATATGATAGCCCTCCAGCTCTTTCTCTCCATGACTAATTTTTGTTTGAAGCACGTACTTCTCCCCATAGTAAAATTCTAGAAATTTATGATCCCCTTTCCCGCTCTTAAACCCTTTACTTAGCAAATTGCTATATGTCTTTTTTGCATCCAAAACTGCCATTACTCTTCTATTTTAGAAACGATTGCATTAATAATACTTTTTATCCTTCTTATTCTTTCACTCATTTCCTTTTCGGAGAGATCATTATATCTCTGATATATGTAATGAAATTCTTCTGAAAAATTCTGCTCTGCATCATCAATACTTAAGCCAGTTCCGACAATCCCAAGCATTTCTGATTCAATAACGTAATAATCATCTTCCTTTTCGAGTTTGCACAATAATGGAGATGAAAGAATATACGCTCTGCTATTATGAACAATAGTATCTGTACTAAAAGCTGTGTCCGTATGTTTACCAACAAACGTTTCCTGGGTAGAACGTTTTACGATACCGCCTCTTTTTATTATTCTAACTTTTGCCACTGCATCAAATTCTTCTTTTAAATCCTTGCTTTGTGTTATCGTAGTAATTAATTTTTCTTTTACATCAGTTTTGAATTTATTTATCTTATAGACAGGAGTAATTTTACCCCTTTTCAACTGAACAATGCTAAAAGGCGAGTTTCCAAAAGTTGTCGTAAAATTGTATAGGTCCTCAACAATAATATTTCTGGTTGCTACCTGGGGAATCAAATTCCTAATTTCGCTATAATCCCCACCATTAGCTACTTCAAGATAATTCTCAAATTTATCGTTAACAAATTTCCTCTGCTGAAGGATATCTCCGCTTGTAACAGCTTTAATTCTGGGAGTAAATTTAAATTCTGGTATCGCACTACCTATTCCAAATCCGCTTAACTCCACTTTAAAATTACTTAAATCTATTGCGCCATCAACTTCAAGCTGATGCTCAGCAATATCCTGAAGCAATTGCTGAAGATTTTGAGCCAGTTTCACTAAATACTCGACAGGCAAGGTGTTATACTTACCTATTTCTCCTTCAACTCTAAGATTCAAGCCTTCAGTTAGGTTGATCTTCATACATAGTTTTTTGTAAATATAGTAACGTCTGGCAAAATAAAAAGTTATTCGTTAATTTCAAAACAACCTCCCCTGCTCCCCCGGCCTTCTGAAAATACTCGTATCCAAACTCCATTCCTCCGCATTCATGTTATACAGCTTTCCATACTTTTTATACTGCTGTGCCACCATGGCGGCAATATGCCCTTCGCCCCGCATGCGTACTCCCCATCGTGTGTCATTTACTTTGCCATCATGGCTTTGCTCTATCAGGTGCCATACTTTATCGGCCCGGTCGGGAAAATTTTTAAAGAGCCAGTCGTGAAATAAAAACTTGATGGCGCCATTCAACCGGATAAAAGTGTAAGCTGTAAAAGTAGCCCCGTTATCAGCGGCCGCTTTCATGATACGCTGCATCTCATGTTCATTTAAGCCCGGTATCATCGGCCCCATCATAATGCCCATGCGAACACCGGCGCTGCTCAGTTCATTGATCACTTTCAGTTTTTGTTTGGCTGTGGTGGTGCGTGGCTCCATCGTTCTGCGCAGGTCTTCATTGAAAGAAGTGATGGACACCATGGCTGATACTATTTTTTTCTTTGCCATTTCCTGCAGCACATCTTTATCTTTCAGTATCCAGGAGTTTTTGGTGAGTATCCCAACCGGTTGATTGAATTCATTGCATACTTCTAATAATCCTCTTGTTAATCTGTATTGTTGTTCTGCAGGCTGATAACAATCGGTGTTGCCACTCAGCATGATGGGTGTGCCATCCCATTTTGGGTGCATTAAAAATTTGCGAAGCAGTTGTGGCGCATTTTTCTTGATAATTATTTTTCGTTCAAAGTCAAGCCCTGCACTATAGCCCCAGTACTCATGTACATTTCTTGCATAGCAATAAATACAACCATGTTCGCAACCGGCATAGGGGTTCATGCTGTATCCCATACCAACATCTTTACTTTCTACTTTATTGACTATGGTTTTTGATTCCTGTTCCATGTAGATAGTAGGAACA
>JANOEQ010000132.1:0-23109 GCA_031441485.1 Chitinophagaceae bacterium | reverse complement strand
ATTTTTTCTGCTGCTACGCATCAGAAATTGGATGTTTTTTCGAATATTGTTAAGATCAAGAGGAAATCAATGAATCCTAAATGCTGCGAAGCAGCATAAATCCGTATCTATCCTTTGAATCTCAGCCGTATTACAAAGTATTGGCAGCTTTTTATAAATAATCTATGTTAATCCGTCCAACCCGTGTTATCCGTGTGCTAAAACTGTTGTGCTAAAAGATGTGTCCACACGATAGGTCAGGGGCAGGGCAAACGCATTAAAGTCTCCCCATAGAATGTTTAAAATGGCAAATAGGAACACAGATGACGCTGATTAGACGCACCTGCTTTTGTCGGTCCGCAGGTCGCAGACTCTGTGAGCAGGCAGGTAAACACGGATTTTATTTCTTTGTATTCTCAGTGTCTCTGAGTTTCAGTGGCAATTTGTATTCTCTGCGCCTCTGCGGTCAAATTGTATTTCTGCCGAAGGCAGGTTAATTTTAATGCGTTTGCCCTGTCAGGGGTACTCTTAGACCCGAAAAAGTATAAATTGTACGAGAAACAATAACATGAGAAGATTGTTCCGTTTACTTTTATTGAAACCAGTGCTGTGGGCAACTAAAAAATTTTCTTCCCGGCCCAACCGGAAAAGAATATTTGAAGCATTTACAAAATTGTACAGGCATATTATTAAACACCCGGGAAAGAAAGGTCTTGTCATTCCTTTTGAGCCGTATACAGACAAGTTTATTATTTTTTCCGACCAGCATAAGGGGCGTCGCAATGGCGCTGATGATTTTATACTGGCAGAGCCAAACTATCTCGCAGCGCTGGACTATTATAATAGACACGATTATTGTTTTATCAACCTCGGCGATAGTGAAGAATTGTGGGAAAACAATCTCTGGCAGGTAAAAAAGAAAAACAAAGCCGCTTTTGAAGCCGAGAAAAAATTCTTAGATAAGAAAAAGTATATAAAAGTTTTCGGCAACCACGACCTGTTCTGGGACAATGACCCTTTTGCAGGGTGGCAACTGCGAAGTATTTTTAAAGAGAAAGTAAAAGTATATGAAGGAGTGGTGTTGCAGTCTGTGGTGGACAGGCAACAAACTACAGCAGGTCCATCGGGTTTTATGGGTAATAATGAGCAAGAAGAGACTAAGGGAAATCCATTCGCCATTGACAATTCACTATTCACCATCTTCCTTACCCACGGCCACCAGGGAGACGCACAAAGTGATGGCAACTGGTTCAGTAAGTTTTTTGTAGCCAAAATATGGGCGCCGCTGCAGGCATTGCTGCGTATCAATCCCAATACGCCGGCCTATGATGCAGAAAAGAAAACACTGCATAACCATATAATGCATGAATGGTCGGCCATGCAAAAAGACATGCTGCTGGTAACAGGGCATACGCACCAGCCCGTGTTTGCGTCGCTTACGTACCTTGAACATTTGTATAAGCAATTTCAACTGGCAGAAAAAGATAAGAACCAGGAGCAGCTCATTTCTTTGCTGGATGAAATTAAAAAAAGAGAAAAAGAATTTACAGCCGTGTCGGTTGATTATATGAATATGAAGCCCTCTTATTTCAACAGCGGCTGCTGCTGCTTCAGTGATGGTGATATAACAGGGATTGAAATTTCGGAAGGGTATATCCGGCTGATCAAATGGTCGCTGGTTGGGGAGAGGCCGGAAAGGTTTGAGCTGGAGAAGGGGTTGCTTAGTGAGTTGGTGGGTATTTTGTGAAGATCGATCACAATAAAAATGGAATGGTGAAATCAATGGTACTTATCTCAAAAATATAAGGTACAGTTCAGGTTGTCTTAATTTTAACTCTGTCTGCAATTTCCTTTAACCACGTATATTCTTTTAGCGCTTTTAGTTGTTTCAAAAGAATTTTCGGTATGTTCTCCAGTCCGATAAGTGTGCCTGCTATTTGCCCTGCCATGGAAGAGTTGGTATCTGTATCTCCACCGCATTCAATTATTGACTCGAACATTTTTGTCATTCCAATTTTTATTATTTGCGAGGCAGCAAAAATGGCTAAGGGAACAGAGTTGACTACATAACCATTGTTTCCCATTTTAGCTATGTCTGAAATTGCAGGTACATCACCCAAAGCGTTTATTTCAATTAATCTATCACGCACCCTGGTATCTGGTAATTGTGAAATAAGTATGTCGAAAAGATTATTGTTTCCATCCCAATCCCGGTTTATAATGGCCCTGATGGATAGAAAAATGGCCAGAGCTCCGGTATATGCTTCATCATTTCTATGCGTTATCCTGCAAATGTCCCGAATGTTTTCCCTGGATACTTTCCGTGAAAAAGCAAAGGGAGCAATTCTCATGGCAGCTCCATTTCCAGCAGCAAATTCACCTGTACGCCCAACCTGGCTCCAGTGTCCCCCGGCTTCTAATTCCAGTATTGCTTTCAATGTACTTGACCCAATCCCACTAAGCTTTCTTTCTTTATAGTATTTTATAAAATAACCTGATAAGATTTCAGGAGTAAAATCAGTGTTGTCAAATAAAGCTTCACAGGATGCTAATGTTAACTGCGTGTCGTCAGTAATAGCCCAGGTTTTGGACTGTTCAGCGGATACGCCCCAATAGTAATTTTTTGAAGTATCCTTTTTGATTTCATTCTCATAAGTGCTTCCCCAGGCATCGCCAATGGCACCGCTGATAATACAGGCTTCGAATTTTTCGTGTATCATAAATGGGCATTAAATTACGACAGTAATATCTTTTTTCAATTGTTGAATTATGCACTGCAGATGAAGAGTGCGACGCAAAGGACGATCATCTGTGGCAATGTCGCCGGCTCAATATTTTAATGCTTAACTCCGTGTCACTTTATTTATGGTAATGTACTGAAAAATGAAAGCCCCTCGTTTACCAAGGGGCTTTCTTTTAGAATCCTTTTTTCTTCCAGGTGTTATTATCCCTATCCCATTCGGGGAGTTTATTATCGGGGTCCAGTATCACTTCTTTTATTTCACTGGTAGTGGGTACTGTAAATTTCCATTCTGAATTGCGCTGCCATACTTCCACCGGCAGATCAATACGGTGTTCTTTACCATTCGCTTCTTTTACCAATACGGTAACGGGCATTACCATTTTCTCCAAGTTCTCAATGGTGATCTCTCCGCCTTTCTCCGGCTTTTCATCCACATAGCTTACACTTTTTACGGTTTGGTCCAGCTTCCAGGTGTTGAGTACCCATGCTCTCCAAAACCAGCCAAGGTCTTCGCCGGATACATTCTCCATGGTATGAAAGAAGTCCCAGGGAGTGGGATGTTTGAATGCCCAACGGCTGATATATTCACGGAATGCCGCTTCAAAACGTTCTTTACCCAGCACTACATCTCTTAAGGCCGTGAGCATTTGTGCAGGTTTCAGGTAAGCGGCCACGCCCAGGTTGTCCTGCTGTATCACTTCAGGGATATTGTATAACCCATCCATCTTTTCACCAAATGTATATTGCACCATGAAAGCAGAATTAGGCTCGCCAAAGAAACTTGCTTCTTTAAATTCTCCTTTGTTGAATGCAGCAGTAGAGCCATCATTGATAAATGTATTGAAACCCTCATCCATCCAGGCATATTTTCTTTCATTACTGCCCACGATCATCGGGAACCAGGTATGGCCAAATTCATGGTCTGTTACACCCCATAAACCTTCACCAGACGAACCGGAACTGCAGAAAACTATACCGGGATATTCCATTCCCCCTACAATACCAGCTACATTGGTGGCAGCCGGGTAAGGAAACTCAAACCATTGTTTTGAATAATGTTCAATGGATGCTTTTACCATTTCGGTAGAGCGTTGCCAGCCATTTTTTACTATACTCTCGGCCGGGTACACGCTAACCGCCATACATTTTTTTCCACTGGGCAAATCGATTTTTGCTGCGTCCTGTACAAATGATCTGGATGCTGCCCATGCCACATCCCTTGTATTTTGAATCTTAAATCTCCAGGTGGTGTAAGCCGTCTTTGGCCTGGAGTTGGGATCCTTTACTTCTTTAGCACTGCGTATCATTACTGTTTTATCACTGTTCTTTGCAGCCTCCCATCTTTTTAATTGTTCTGCCGTGTAGCAGTCCTGTGGATTTTGCAATTCACCTGAACCGACCACTATTAAATCAGACGGTGCTGAAACGGAGAAATCTATATCTCCATATTCAAGGTAAAACTCACCAGCTCCCACGTATGGTAATGTATTCCATCCCTGTATATCATCATATACGGCCAGGCGTGGAAACCATTGGGCTACTTCATACACCATCCCGTTTTTGGTTTGTAATCTTCCCATACGGTCGGTACCATATTCAGGTACTGTAAATTCAAACTGGATACTCAATTTAATTTTTCCTCCTCCGGCTTTCAATGCTTCCTGTAACCATACCTGCATCCTGGTATCAGCAGTAATGGTTTTAGGAGTAAAGGCCTTGCCGGCATCATCCACTGAAATGGATTTGATAACATAGCCATCGGTGAAATTGGCATTGGCCCAGCGGCCACCCGTTTGCGTGGTGGTGTATGAACCACGGGATTTTTTTTGATAAATATTCTGGTCCAATTGTAACCAGAGGAACTTTAAATTGTCAGGACTGTTATTGATGTAAGAAATTTCCACATCACCGCTTACTTTGTGCCTGGAGGTATCAAGTGTGCAGTTTATTTTATAATCAGCCCGGTTTTGCCAGTACTTAGGGCCCGGCTCACCACTGGCACTGCGGTAATCATTGCCGGGGTAAGGATAAAACTGCGGATTAAAGGCTTCTTTTTGGTCATATTTTGTTTGTGCAAACAAGGTGATGAACATAAAAAGACCAGCCCAACTCAGAACTATTTTCTTCATATAAACGCTTTAGTTTAAGTCCGAAAGATACTGTAAAAGGATGCATGTGGCCTACCGTTCAAAGGGTATTTGCAATTCTTTATGGAAAAAATGTGTCCAAGAAAAGGCACAAAGAAAAAGATGCTTTTGACTATACCTTTGTGTTCTTTGTGTTCTTTGTGTTCTTAGCGGGAAAATGTATCATAAAAAAAGAGATTCAGCTATAGCCACAGACTCAGGTCTTCCCACATCTACCAGCCGGTCGCCGGAATGGTCGTACCCCATTATAAGATGATCAGCAGCCAGTGCCAGATACACGTCTATCAGGGAAAATTTGCCGGTAAAGTCTTTCTCTTCCATCAACCGGAAAATATCGTATTCAAAAACCACTACACAACTGTAGGCTTTTCCCACAAGGTTATTTTCGGCTATCGAAATCCGTTGCTCACCTGTTTTGTTATTTTGCCAGCCGCAAAGACGGCTGCCGGTATCGAACAAAAGATTGCGGGAAGAAGTACGGTCAGTAACCCCAAACGATATCACGGCCTTTTTTTCTTCATGAAAGCGGAGGAGTTTACTAATGTCAAGATCGGTAAGAATATCCACGTTGCAGGTAATAAAACGTTTCCCGGGAGTAAACAGTTTTTTTGCTTTCAGCAATCCGCCTCCTGTTTCCAGTACTTCGGTTCGTTCATCACTGATAATTATATGGCTGTCCCAACCTTTGTTTTCTGTAATGGCATTTTCTATCTGGTCTGCAAAATGATGAATATTTACAATCACATCATTGATGCCGTATTGCTGTAAGTATTCAATATTCCGCTGTAATAAAGATTTGCCATT
The DNA here is from genome assembly GCA_031441485.1 of Chitinophagaceae bacterium. GTDB lineage: Bacteria > Bacteroidota > Bacteroidia > Chitinophagales > Chitinophagaceae > JJ008. The sequence goes on along the minus strand of JANOEQ010000132.1, from coordinate 17,436 downwards.
TACCAATGCCAGCGCTTTCGGATGTTTATCCGTCCAGGGTTTGAAACGTGTGCCGAGCCCGGCGCTGAAAATCATTGCCTCCATAGTTTTAACTACCACAACTTGTTCCGATTATTTCGGAATAGGATATAGTTAGCATAGGGTTTCACATAGAAAACTATGTGTGCATTCCTATGTTCCTATATATCTATGTGGTTCACTTTTTTAAATGAAATAATGTTAATCCTTTCTGGCTGGCAGTGGATTCTGCCAATTCTTTTCTTCCTGTACAATATGTTTCAATTCCACTTTTACTTTGAATTTGTTTTTCAAATGCCGTACCATGGCATCGGCCGCATACACACTGCGGTGCTGGCCGCCAGTGCAACCAAAACTTATCATCAGGCTTTCAAAGTCCCTTTTTATATACTCTTCCACGGTGGTATCTACAATATCAAACACACTGTTCAAAAATTCCGGCATCTTAGTTTGCTGCTCCAGGAAATCCTTTACGTCTTTATCACGGCCGGTTTGCGTTTTCATGCTATCTACCCGTCCGGGATTTAAAATGCCGCGGCAATCAAAAATAAAACCACCACCATTGCCGCTGTCATCCTGCGGAATTTGCTTACGGAAGGAAAAACTGTGTATTTTAACAACAAGAGGTGTTTGTTCATTAGCCTGTGTGGGTGTAAATTGTTTTATCACTTCATCTGCGACACATATATCCAGCACTTTTCTAAATTCCGGAAGGGAAATGCCCACACTTTGGTTGTAAAAAAACTCTTTCAGGTTTCTTAATGCCATTGGAATACTGGTGAGAAACTGGGCCTTCCGTTCAAACAAACCGCGGAAACCATAAGCTCCCAGCACCTGCAGCAATCTTATCAGCACATACCCATTATACTGGCTTCGGAAAATATTACGGTCAATACTTTGCCCGATGATGTTTTCAAAACTGTTGATATAATCTTCCAGTAATTTTTCTTTCCATTCATCCGGCAGATTGGCCCTTGCCTGCCAGAGCATAGAAGCCACATCGTATTGAGGGGCACCCTTCATGCCACCCTGGTAATCTATGAAGTGTACAGTCTCCTCCTTACCCCCTTCGATAGGTGGTGTTACCATTATATTCCGGCTTTGAAAATCCCGGAACATAAAATACTTGTATTCTGTGTGTGTGAGGTAATTGCTTAGCGCTTCAAAGTCATCGATTAATTTTTGCTTGTCGTAGGGTTTGCGAAGGGCATCCAGGAAATAATATTTAAAGTACAGCAGATCAGCCATGATCGCCTGTTTGCCAAACTCTGCATTAGTAAGGCAGTTGGCATAATTCAATTCTTTGTCGCCTTTCACCTGTAAAAGGGCCAGGGCATTCAGGCTTTGCTGAAAAAGGGCATAGATATTTTCAGTAAACCCTTCGGCTTCCAACCGGCCTAGTAAGGATATATCACCAAAGTCTTCCTGCAGGTAAAATTGCTGATCGTCACTAATGGTCAGGATTTGCGGAACCGAGAGATCTTTTTGGCTAAAATGCCTGGTGAAATAAAAAAAGGTTTCATTTTCTTTTACATTGGCCCCGTAAGTGCCTATTACAGGTCCATCGGTGCCATTCAGCCTGAAATAACGGCGTTCGCTGCCACTTTGCGGAAGAAGGTCTACGGAAATAGCGTCGACCCCTTTCCATTTTTTATATAATGCTGTAATGGATTCAACAAGCTGCTGCATTGGGCAAATGTACTCAAATAGGCTGCATTTTAAAAGGCATCGTCCGGAGGGGAAAGAATATCGAACAGATGAACAAGGAATTACGAAGTGAAAACCATGCCCTGAGGAATATCGAACAGATGAACAAGGAATTACGAAGTGAAAACCATACCCTGAGGAATATCGACCCTGTCAATCCAACCTTACTCCTCTGAGGCTTCCTCCTGCGTCAAGACTTCGGAGGATAAATTAGGGAAGGCCATGCAGGCAGGCAGGGAAGAGTATATGTTGTATCCTCCTTCTCTACTTTACCTCTGTACGAACTGTATTTTGTATTGCCTGTCGAGGAAAGCGAATATGCCTGTACTCCTCTTTCTCTCTTTTATCTCTGTGCGAGGTGTATTTTGTACTGCCTGTCGAGGAAAGCGAATATGCCTGTACTCCTCTTTCTCTCTTTTATCTCTGTGCGAGCTGTATTTTGTATTCCCTGTATTTCTCTTTTCCTCTTTCTCCCCTGTGCGAGCTGTATTCCAAAACCTCTTTCTAAACTAACGCCCATTAGGTTTTTAGAGTTAAATTTGCCTATTCTTAAATTTATGAGTACTACACCTTTAAGCAAAGTAAGAATTGTAACAGCTGCCAGTCTTTTTGACGGGCACGATGCAGCTATTAATATTATGCGCCGGATCATGCAAAGCAAAGGCGCTGAGATTATCCACCTGGGGCACAACCGGTCAGTAAAGGACATAGTGGAAACGGCCATTGAAGAAGATGTGCAGGGCATTGCCATTACCAGCTACCAGGGAGGCCATGTAGAGTTTTTTAAATACATGAAAGACCTGTTAGAGGAAAGCGGCTGCGGACACATTAAAATTTTTGGTGGTGGCGGTGGAACGATTTTACCAGATGAAATTGATGAATTGCATAAATATGGCATTACCCGTATTTATTCTCCGGATGATGGCCGGCACATGGGACTGGAAGGGATGATTGAGGATGTGATACAACAATGCCGGCCTGCTGCAGGAGTGATAGTTGAAAAACCAAACTGGAATGGAAAGCTCCCGCTGGGTGAAGTAAAAGATATAAGACGTATTGCAAGAATAATAACCCTGGCCGAAAATGGTGAAAACTATTCAGCACAATTAAAAGAACTTGTTGAATTAGCGGGGTCTGGAACCCTCCGCCAACCGGCGAAGGCAGGGGGGCTGGAAAGCGCAACACCAGTACTTGGCATTACAGGAACCGGAGGTGCCGGCAAATCCTCTGTCACGGATGAGATAGTACGGCGCTTTCTCAACAATTTTACAGACAAAACCATTGCTGTTATTTCTGTTGATCCGTCAAAGAAAAAAACCGGGGGGGCATTGCTGGGCGACCGGATACGAATGAATTCCATTTCTCACCACAGGGCATATATGAGAAGCCTTGCAACAAGGGATGATAACACTGCATTGAGCGGGGCAGTACAGGATGCCATCGATATTTGTAAAGCCTCCGGGTTTGATTTTATTATTTTGGAAAGTGCAGGTGTGGGACAAAGCGATGCCAGCATATTGGATCATTGCAATGTAAGCATGTATGTAATGACACCGGAGTTTGGTGCGGCATCTCAATTGGAAAAAATCAATATGCTGGACTATGCCGATGTGGTCTGCATCAATAAATTTGATAAGGCAGGTGCATTGGATGCGCTGGCAGATGTAAAAAAGCAATATAAAAGAAATCACCAGTTATTTACTGCCAAAGATGAAGACCTTCCCATTATTGGTACTATGGCCAGCAAATTCAATGATGATGGGGTAAACCATCTATTTGAATGGCTGCTGAAAAAAATTGAAACAAAAACCGGTACTGCATTTGGCGAATATCATTTTGCAGAAACGGCAAAAGTATCACAGGCCATTATTCCATCCAATCGTACCCGGTATCTAAGTGAGATCAGTGAAAGCAATCGTAAGTATGATCAGCTGGTTAAAGATCAGGCAGCTATTGCCACAAAGTTATATCAGCTTCATGGCGCTTTTGAGACTCTTAAGCAATCCGGTTCTAAAGCCCCTCCGAAGGAGGCGTTTGCGGAGGCTATTGCTTTTTACACCGAACAACTCACCCCTGTAGCAAAAAAACTCATTACCAACTGGCCCAATAAAGTGACGGAATATAAAAAAGATTTTTATGAATATACCGTTAGGGATAAGGTGATAAAACAGCCGATGACCTCTAAAAGCCTCAGCGGAACGATGATCCCCAAAGTGGTATTGCCCAAATACAAAGACTGGGGCGATATATTAACATGGCAGGCACAGGAAAATGTTCCAGGCCATTTCCCGTTTACAGCGGGAGTATTTCCATTGAAGAGAGAAGGCGAAGATCCCACCCGGATGTTTGCCGGTGAAGGCGGACCTGAAAGGACCAACAAAAGATTTCACTATGTAAGTATAGGGCAGCCAGCTATACGTTTATCTACGGCATTCGACAGTGTAACACTTTATGGAGAAGATCCTGACAATCGTCCCGATATCTATGGAAAAGTGGGTAATAGCGGCGTGAGCATTGCTACAGTGGATGATGCAAAAAAACTGTACAGCGGCTTTGATCTTTGTGATCCGAAGACATCCGTATCCATGACCATTAATGGACCGGCACCAATGCTGCTCGCCTTCTTTATGAATGCAGCCATCGACCAGCAATGCGAAAAATATATTATTGCAAATAAGCTGCAGGATGAAGTAAATAAAATCATAGAAAGAAAATACAATATTGACAATTTACCAAGATACATTGGAACAGATGGGAATCCTGTGCATCCGAAAGAGCTTCCAGCTCTTTCGGAGTCCGAAAACCCTCCGCCAACCGGCAGAGGCAGAGGGGCTTTACCAGTCGGCAATAATGGCCTGGGTTTACGACTGCTCGGTTTGTCCGGCACTGATGTATTACCTGCGGATGTATATGAAAAAATAAAAGCAGAAGCTTTATCCCAGGTAAGAGGTACCGTGCAGGCCGATATTTTAAAAGAAGACCAGGCACAGAATACCTGTATCTTCTCCACAGAGTTTGCGTTGAAACTGATGGGAGATGTACAGGAATATTTTATTCAGAACAAGGTCCGGAATTTTTACAGCGTCAGCATCAGCGGTTATCATATAGCTGAAGCGGGTGCCAATCCTATTACACAATTAGCATTCACATTGTCCAATGGCTTTACGTATGTGGAATATTACCTGAGCCGCGGAATGAACATCGATGATTTTGCTCCTAATCTTTCTTTCTTCTTCAGCAATGGCATGGACCCTGAATACAGTGTAATCGGCCGTGTGGCAAGACGAATCTGGGCCAAAGCCATGAAGTATAAATACAAGGCCAACAAGCGGAGCCAGATGCTGAAGTATCATATACAGACATCCGGCCGCAGCCTGCATGCACAGGAAATTGATTTCAATGATATCAGAACCACCCTGCAGGCGTTGTATGCCATCTATGATAATTGTAATTCACTTCACACCAATGCTTATGATGAAGCAATAACCACACCAACGGAAGAAAGTGTGCGAAGGGCAATGGCTATCCAGCTAATCATTAACCGGGAACTGGGCACTGCTAAAAATGAAAACCCCAACCAGGGCTCTTTCCTTATTGAAGAACTAACTGAGCTGGTCGAAGAAGCAGTGCTGACAGAGTTTGACCGGTTGACAGAAAGAGGCGGTGTGCTGGGTGCTATGGAAAGAATGTACCAGCGGAATAAGATACAGGAGGAAAGTCTTTATTATGAACACCAGAAACATTCCGGTGAATTGCCACTGATAGGCGTGAATACATTCTTAAATAAAAAAGGAAGCCCGACTATTTTACCTGCAGAAGTAATCCGCAGTACCACCGAAGAAAAAGAATTGCAGATACAAACGCTGCATGGTTTCTGGAAACGTAATGAAAATAAAGCCGATGAAATGCTGAAACGATTAAAAACAGTGGCCATCAACAACGGAAACCTTTTTGCCGAACTGATGGAGACATCAAAGTATTGTTCGCTGGGACAGATATCACATGCATTATATGAAGTGGGCGGGCAGTACCGGAGAAATATGTAAATGAAAAGCAGCAGTCTCAATAAAGTATTTACATTGAGGCTGCCGCTATAATCAAAAAAATCAGCAACAATTATTCAACATCCGCTACTTTCTTTCCAGTCTTATCTATTACCAGCCATTTACCTTCTTTCATTACTTTGGCTTGTCCTTCCATAAAAGTGCCTGCGAAACCATATCGTAGCGGAATAATTTCCTTACCGGTTAAATCGATATAGCCCCATTGGCCATTTTTACTTACGGCGGCAAGGCCTTCAGAAAATTTTGCTGCATTATCATACACAAAGGGAATAACGGCCTTGTCGCTTGTATCAATAAATCCGTAGCTGCCATTGAGGCTTACGATGGCCAGTTTATCATGAAAAGACATAGCATCTGAATACCTGAGCGGGATAACCAGTTTCCCGGTACTGTCTAAAAATCCCCATTTACCAGCCTGTTTTACAGCCGCCATACCTTCCGAAAAAGTCATGGCTTCATTGTATATAAGCGGCACTACCAGTTTCCCGTCCTTATCTGCATATCCGTGCTTTTCTCCTTTTCCCACCACCGATAAGCCGCACACACAATTATCCACATAGTCATATTGTTTGGTCCATGCCTGTCCATACCCTGCCATTGAAATCAGTACGGCACCGAGCAAAAAGCTATATTTCATAACAGAAGTTTTAAGGTTAAATAATAAGATCCGGTGTATGTAAGCTACAAACCCTTTTAAGCTTATTATTATGACCTGAAACAGCAGGCAAACTGATTTTTGCAGGGTGCGGGGCTGGTTTATCTGCACAGAAGCACTGAAATTTGTACACTACTTATATTCCGGCATTGAAGACTTAGCCGGTTTTCTTACTTATTATTGTATTTCAATTACTGCCATGCCATATCTGCAACTCGACCTGCATCATATTTACAACAACAGCCGGTCTGTGGAGGATGCGCTGCAACAGGTGTTTGATGAGGCAATGGAAAAAAGGATACGGAAGGTGCAAATAATTCCCGGTAAGGAGGACGGAAAGCTGGTAAAAAAGATAGAACTGTTTTTGCAACAGCCGCATATCAGGAAACACTACCAGCGGGTGGAAAAGGGGGATAAGAAGACAGGTATGCTGACCGTGTTTTTTAAGTTTTAATGTGGCTGGAGCTGACATTAGCAGGGAGGCTCTGGCATTTTGCGGAGTAGAATTACAGGACGTACAAAAGTGCGATCCCGCCATTCGGACGGAACAGGCAGCAAAGGACGATCATAGCAGCACTGTCGCCCCCACCCCAAATTTTCACTATCTTCACAGGCATAAAAAATTACAGGAGCGCCTGTGTCATCGAATTAATATTGTTGAATTTTGCGTTTTACAGAGTTTAATTTTCATCCCAACCTGCTGGAAGGTATTGAAGCCTCCAATTACGAAACCGCCACCCCTGTTCAGGAGCAGGTAATTCCCCCGATAATGGCCGGAAAAGATGTGATAGCCTCGGCACAAACCGGCACCGGCAAAACAGCCGCTTTTCTGTTGCCGGTGATGAACCGCCTGTTACAAAACCATGTGGACGGAAAGGTGGGGGCATTGATAGTGGTGCCAACCCGTGAACTGGCCATCCAGATATCCCAGCACATGGAGGGGCTTTCCTATTTTACCCATCTCAGTTCCATTGCCATTTTTGGCGGCAATGATGCACAGAGTTTTGTGGCCGAGAAAAAAGCCTTGCAAATGGGGGCGGATATTATAGTGTGTACCCCCGGACGCATGATCGCCCACCTGAATATGGGCTACGTAAATCTGAAAGGGTTACAATTTTTGGTATTGGATGAAGCAGACAGAATGCTGGATATGGGTTTCCAGGATGATATTAACAAGATCATCAAGGCGCTTCCGGATAAACGGCAAAATTTATTATTTTCCGCAACCATGCCGGATAAGATACGACAACTGGCCAAACGTATTTTACATGGTCAGGTAGAAATAAACATTGCTATTTCCAAACCGCCGGAGAAGATCATCCAAAAAGCCTTTGTGGTATATGAGCCGCAAAAATTGCCATTGATAAAAAAGATATTGAAAGAAACGCCGTATAAAAATGCATTGATCTTTTGCAGCCGTAAACAAACCGTGAAGCAGCTGACAAGAGAGTTGAAACATGGCGGGTTTAATATTTCAGAGATACACAGCGATCTGGAACAATCGGAAAGGGAAAGTGTACTGAGCGCCTTTACTGCCGGTCGTATACCAATATTAGTGGCTACCGATATTCTTAGCCGTGGTATTGATATTGATACGATAGATGTGGTGATAAATTTTGATGTACCGGGTGATGGTGAGGATTATGTGCATCGTATAGGCCGTACTGCCAGGGCTGATGGGGATGGGTCTGCATTTACATTGATAGGAGAGAAAGAACAAAATAAGTTTGCCGCTATTGAACAATTGCTGAACAAGGAAGTGGAAAAGGTTCAAGTACCCAAAGAATTTGGCGAAGCGCCATCCTATCATCCAAGGACAAGGTCAGGTGGTTCAGGAAACAGAAGGCCACAAACGAAATTCAACAGAGGTGCACCGAAGCGGAGATAAAAAAATTTCCCACAAAGACGGCTAAGTTGTTTTAATTGTGTACGTAGTGACTTTTTAGGAAATTGTATTAAACCTTTAATGTTTAGTATGAAACATCGTTTAGCATTTATTCTTTCCACGGTTGTTGTCATATACAGCTGCACGCAAAGTAAGTACGCAGCCACCAACAAAACATATAAGCAACAGGTAAAGGGCTATGCCAAACTGCTGGCCGAATACCCGGTAAAAGATTCTGCAGGTTTGCCCTATGCTGCTGATTGGGCGGGTACTACCAATCTTTCCATGCGCCGCCCCAATTTTGTAATCATTCATCATACTGCGCAAAATAGTTGTGAGCAAACTCTCCAAACATTTACATTACCCCGTACCCAGGTAAGTGCCCATTATGTTATTTGTAAAGATGGAACCGTGCATCACATGCTGAATGATTTGTTGCGGGCCCACCATGCCGGGGTGAGTAAATGGGGAAATACCACCGATTTAAATTCATCGAGTATTGGTATTGAACTGGACAATAATGGGTTTGAACCTTTTGCAGAAACACAAATGAACAGCCTGCTGTTGCTGCTCGACCGGTTAAAGAAAGCTTACAGTATTCCTGCTTCCAATTTTATCGGTCACGGTGATATTGCGCCTACCCGGAAGAATGACCCCAACTGGCGCTTTCCCTGGAAGCTGCTGGCGGAGAAAGGATTTGGTTATTGGTATGATGATGCAGCGAATATAATAGTACCTGCCGGCTTCAACAATATACAGGCCTTACGTATTGTTGGCTATGATATGAAAGATACTAATGCAGCAATTGTTGGATTTAAACGGCACTGGCTGCAGGATACTACAAGAGGGTTGAATCCAGAACAATTGAAAGTGCTTTACCAACTCAGTAAAAAATATCAGTGATATAGCAGATAGGGTGTAATCTTTTCTTCCCATTCCCCGTTCAATTCAGTGGATATATCTTTTCCTTCTTTTAATAGTTGCAAGCTATTAGCTACACCCAGTAATTTGCCGGCATGTTTTGTACCAGACGGGTTGGCAACTGTTTTATATAATCGTTCTTTAGCATGCTCCGGAAATAAGGCGAGTAACTGTTGGATGATCGTAACCCCTGTATGTACCGGTAAAAAAATATTTTCGTCAGTTATTGAAAGCGCTAATCCATAGCATTGTTCATGGGCATACAGGCTATCGGTGGGTGTATATTGAACAGTTGTAAAGTTTATCCCCGGCAGTTGTTTTTTTTGTAATGCTTCAAGCAATATAGCCGTATCAATCCACGGTGCACCGAAACAGTTAAAAGGATTTGCAGTACCCCTGCCTTCATTTACAGTAATGCTTTCCAGTAAACCGGTGCCTGGATAGCATAATGCCGTTTCAACAGTTGATATAGCCGGCGAAGTGGGAATAAACCAGGCCTTGTTTTTAAAAGGCAATTCATTCCTGTTCCAATTAGTTACCCGTATAATAGTTAAGTCAATATCCATTTTACGGGTAGTGGAGAAATAAACAGCCAGCTCACCCGGCGTACAACTATGCCTGATGGGAATACTCCATCTGCCGATAAAGGAAGAACAGTCTTTTTCGTTCAGCATAGGTCCTTCGGTTTTTCTTATATCACCACTGATGGGATTGGACCGGTCGAGAATAATAAGGGGTTTATTATAGGCTGCACAGGCTTCCATTACGTAGGTCATTGTCCAGAGGTATGTATAGAAGCGGCAACCCACATCGGGGATGTCAAAAATTAAAACGTCAATATCATTAACGTCTTTAGCAGTGGGTATTAAATGGTCGCCGTATAAACTGACAACAGGTAATTGGGTCTGGCTATCAACGGTGTTGTGCTGATAGGCCCCGTCTTCTCCTTTAGCCGAGAGGCCATGTTCCGGCGAAAACAGTTTTACAATATGAAATCCGGATTCAAGTAAGGCTATTCTGCTTTTCTTTCCCGTAGAAGTGGCAGCTGCGTTATTGGTAACGAGTCCTGCACGTATTTTTTTGAATGCGGCTGCCTGGTTGATAAAAGAGTCAATACCGGGTAATATATTTCCCATTTTATGTTGATGACGGATGATGTTGTGTTTTTTCTGATTTGATAAATCCGAATCAGTAAATGGACAGGGATATCAATGAAGTTCACCCGCCGTTTCGTGATCATCATATTTATCTCTGAGCTTTGATAACTCATTTTTTAGTTGAGTGGCTATCCCTTGATAAGCGGCAGATCGTATAAGGTTGTTCAGTTCCTGCGGATCTTTTTTCAGGTCATACAACTCCCATTCATTTACGGTATAGAAATAAATGAGCTTATATCTTTCGTCTCTTACACCCAGGTGTTCAAGTACCGTATGATCGGCCTTATATTCATAGAAATAATAATAGAGAGAATGACGGGGAATTATTTTTTGTTTGCCTGTAACTGAAGGTACCAGGCTTATGCCCTGCATAAAGTCTGGAATTTTTACCGAGGCTGCATCAAGCATAGTAGGGGCGTAATCAATTGTCTGCACCATATTGTTGTTGACGCTGCCTGGCTTTATATGTCCTGGCCATCTCATCAGCAGGGGCGCCTGCATGGATACATCATACATCCAGCGTTTATCAAACCAGCCATTTTCACCGAGGTACATGCCCTGGTCGCCGGTATAAATGATCAATGTGTTTTCTGTCAAATGATGTTTGTCCAAATAATCCAGCAGGCGGCCTGCATTTTCGTCAACCGAAGCCACACAGGCCATATAATCCTGTATATACCATTGGTATTTGTATTTCAGCAATTCTTTTCCAGACGGCCTTAATTGCTGTAACAGCTTTCCTCTCTCTGCATAGATTTTTTTTATGCTGCCCCTGTCCGGTTCCGGAATACGATTAAAGATGGCATTGTAATAGGCTATATCTGCAGAGTCGGGCTTTAGTTCAGGAATATCCATTAAATAAACAGGATCAACTTTCAGATCGCTGCAAAGTTTCATGTCATACAGGATGCTCATTGTTTGTAAATGCCAGGCCGTACCATGTCCGGCAGTATCAATATATAATGTGGAAGGCGCTGGAAATTTTTTATTATGAAACTGTTCAATGTATTTCAACGGAGCTAAAAAATACCGGTGCGGCGCTTTGTGATGGACATGCAATAAGAAAGGCTTGCTGATATCCCTGTTGTCAAGCCATTTTATAGCTTCATTGGTAATTACGTCCGTGGCATATCCATGATAGGTGGTCGTATCTCCTTTCATGGAAATAAACCTTGGCTCGAAGTATAAACCTTGTCCGGGTAAAATTTTCCAGTAATCAAAGCCCGTTGGGTAAGAATGCAAATGCCATTTACCAACAATGGCTGTTTGATAGCCGCTCAGTTGCATCAGTTTTGGCATTGTAATTTTTGAAGAATCAAACCGGGTGCGGTTATCTTTCATCCCGTTTTTGTGGGAATGCTGTCCGGTAATGATAGTGGCACGTACCGGTCCGCAAATGGAATTGGCCACATATGCCCGGGTAAAGAGCATTCCTTCCTTTGCAAGGCGGTCAATGTTTGGTGTACGGGTCAGTTTTTTATTATAAGCGCTGATAGCATCTGCATCATGGTCATCACTCATGATGAAAATGATATTTGGTCTTTGCTGTGCAAATGAAGCAACAGATAATAAGAGGGGAAAAATTAGTAACCGTACCATAAAATGTATTGCTGACAAGGTACAAAATTTTACCACTAACTTTATTGTAAATAGAAAAACGAATTATCATGGAGTTTGGGAGAGTACCAGAGAATGAATTGGACAATATTGATTTTTCATTACCTGCAGAACCTTCACCTAATAAAAAAATATTGAAGGGTAAGCCGGTGAAGAATGCCAGCGTATATATCGGTTGTGCCAAATGGGGGCGGACGGAATGGGTGGGAAAAATATATCCTCCCAAAACGAAGGAAAAAGATTTTCTGCAGCAATATGTGCAGCATTATAATTGTATTGAATTGAACGCCACACATTACAAAGTGTATGGAGAAATTGGTATTCGTAAATGGGCAGAGAAAGCTATAGGGAAGGATTTCCTTTTTTGCCCCAAAATGTACCAGGGTGTCACACATCGGGGAAGTTTAAAAGGAAAAGAGTTCATCACCAATGAATTCTTCCGGGGTATGGTTGCTTTTGAAAAACACCTTGGCCCCGTCTTCGTACAGGTAAGCGACAGCTTTTCACCCAAACGGAAAGATGAATTATTTACCTATTTAAGATCACTGCCAACAGACCTGCAATTTTTTTTAGAAGTTCGTCACCCGGATTGGTTTGCCAAAGAAAAAGACAGAGAAGATATGTTTGCTTTTTTACAGGAAAATAATATGGGTGCAGTAATAACAGATACTGCCGGCCGAAGGGATTGCGCCCACATGCGGCTTACTATTCCCAAGGCCTTTATCCGGTATGTGGGCAACAGTTTACATTCTTCTGATTATACGAGAACAGATGTATGGATTGAGCGAATGAAATACTGGATGGATAAAGGCCTTGAAGAACTATATTTCTTTATGCACATGCATGATGAGGCCACTTCACCGGAACTGACCGTGTACCTGGTGGATAAGATGAATGCGGCCTGCGGATTGAACCTCATTAAACCAGTATTTATTGACCCGGCCACATTGCCGAAAGTAAAGCCAAAGCAAAAGGGGCTATTTGATTAGGGGATCCCTAAAAACCTTCCTATCCTCCTTCGGAGAGGCATTAAAAGGAGAGGTCACAATAAAATACAGGTTTTTAGAGATCCCCCTTAACGCACTTCAAATAATTCATCCCAGCGGGTGGTGTACCGGGGGCTTCTCAGCTCCTGTCGCATCTTCCAGTCGCGGGTGGTACCGGAAGCAGCAAATTTCAATACATCATCCCGCTGGCTGAAGTTTACATTATCGATCATATCCATTAATATCCTTTCGGTATTCTTACTTTCCGGCACAAACAAATTTCCCTGTATAGAATTGTCGGGTACAATACCGCTGAGCATCACGCCGGCTTTTTTATACAATTGCCCCTTTTCATAGAGCTTGTCTACCAGTGCCACGGCCGGTTTTATCAGTTCATTGGTAAAGCAAGTGGCAGACGGCAGTGTAGTGTGGGTGCTGATGGTGCCATACTTATTAAAATTTTGCATGTGGTCCTGGTCTTTTGTTACCACAAATATGCTGATGACCTTTGCAGCGCTGTGTTGCCGTCTCAATTTTTCCGCTGCTCTTGATGTATAAGTGGCTATGGCTTCTTTAATATCGTTGATATCACCAACAGGGCTTCCAAACATGCGGGTGGTGGCAATCATTTTCTTATTTACCAGTTCCTCTTCCATATCTTTTGAGGGGATGCCCTTTAGCTCACGGACCAGCCTGGCGCCCACCACTCCGCCGAGATGGGTTTTTGCAAACTCTTCGTTTACATTTCTTAGTTGCAGGGCATCATAGATACACCATTGCTCTTTTAGTTTTTGTGCATATTGATGACCAACGCCCCAGATATCCCCTACAGGTGTTTTTCGAAGGGCCTCAATGATTTTATCCTCTGTGTCCAGCACCATTACACAACCGGTCTTTTCTTTATCTTTTTTGGATAACCGGTTTGCCAGTTTGGCCAGCACTTTTGTGGGTGCCACACCTACCGAAACTTTTATGCCCGTCCATTTTTCTACGGTTAATCTTATATCCATAGCTATGGCCGGTAGTTCTTCGGGTGCAAACATACTCAGGTCAAGAAATGATTCGTCTACCGAATAGACCTCTACATTTTTTTTCCCCAGCATTATCCGCAGTGTTTCCATTACCCGCCAGCTCAGATCGCCATATAAGTTATAGTTAGAAGAGAAAACGGTCACATTGTGTTTTTTTATCAATGGCTTGGCCATAAAATAGGGCCCGGCCATTTCCACGCCTAATTTTTTTGCTTCATCACTTCGGGAAATAATACAGCCATCATTGTTGCTGAGTACAATAACGGGTTTCCTGTCGAGATGGGGTTTAAATAACCGCTCGCAGGAACAATAAAAATTATTACAATCTATAATGGCTTTCATTTTTTCTTCTCTCTCTCAGGCTGAAGGCCTGAGCAAGTCATAAATGGCGCAGGACCTTTTTGTTTTTTTGCTGCATTTCATGATTTGCCGGGTCTTTACAGCCTTTTAATATTTTATGAATTGCCTTGGGCTTCAACCCAAGGCATCCTTCACCAGCACAAATCCATATCGCTTGACAAACTCATCACATTCTTCCTGAAAAGTTTTCTTTGAATGCCGTTGTTCCTGGTTTTTAATATAGTCTCTCACCTTGTTTACACCCGATTCGCCTACCGATACAGTAAAATAATCGTTCTGCCAGTCAAAATATTTTGCAGTTAACTTGTTTTCATTGATCCAGTGAGAGCTTTCTCCTTTGATAAGCTGAACAGTTTTGGCAATGGTCTGGTTGGCATTTAAGGAAATCAGCAGGTGTACATGGTCAAAATGTCCGTTAATAAAATCAACGTGAATATCTTTTTCTTTTGCATTGTTGCGGATATGCTGAAAGACATTTTGCCGGATACATTTTTCGAGCAAAGGTTCCCGCCTCTTGGTAGCCCATACTAAATGAAGCCATACTTTTATCATTGGCATATAAATAAATTTATCGTTTGTTATTTGTATTAATGCTGTCTCCGGGTGGATACCCGGCGTAAATTGTTATTTAATCCCAGTTTATGGGTTTTCCATATTTTATGAATTCCCCTGAGTTTCAACCCATGGAATGGATAGTATACACTACCACCCCCCACACTACAAAATCACTAAACTCAGCCAGGTTGATGGTTTTGTACCGGCTGTTTTCAGGGATTAAAAAAGCTGAAGAAAAGTTTTTATGAAACCGGCGCACCAGTAATTCGCCGTTTAATACGGCAACAATTACTTTTCCATTCACCAGTTTTACTGACCGGTCTACTATTAACACATCACCGTCAAAAATGCCGGCTTCCCGCATAGCGTCCCCTTTCATGCGAAAGAAATAGGTGGCAGGTTTATTTTTAACCAGTTGTTCATTCAGGTCGATGCCCCGCTCCATATAATCATCGGCCGCAGCGCCGAAACCGGTGGCGTTGGCGGTCTTTACTTCCTGCTGGGTAAACTGTTTAGAACCCTTGTAGGCAGTGCCGTAAAATTCATCCCCTTCCATACTAAATAAATTTTCTGGTGTAAAGGTGATAAAATTATTTGGAATAACTAAATTATTTAGTAAATTAGTGCTAAGAAAATGGGTAAGCATTTTTTTAACAGCTAAACAGATGGGTTATGCAAACAATTGTAAACACGATTCCCGGCTACCGGGTCTACGAGTATTTATTGGTACTAAGTCCGCATGAAGAACTGTGGAACCGTATCATGAAAGTGAAAGAAGAGTTTTCAACAACGTACAAAACAGATTATGCCCGGTGGGGTAAACCGCATATTACGCTGATCAGTTTTGTACAGTATGGAATGATGGAAGACCGGATCATTAACCGGCTGCGGACGATGGCTATGGGCTTTTCGCCATTTAAAGTGGAATTGAAAGATTTCGGCAGTTTTCCTTCTCATACCATCTATATAAATGTAACCAGCAAACTGCCGGTACAAAACCTGGTAAAAGAAATCCGTACAGATGGGCAGCGGCTGATGAAACTGAATGATGATAACAAGCCGCATTTCATCATGGAGCCGCACCTGACCATTGCAAGAAAATTGAAACCCTGGCAATATGAAAAGGGATGGCTGGAGTACAGTAATAAACATTTCACCGGTCGTTTCATTGCAGACGGGATGACGTTATTAAAGCGGCCGGAAGGCGAAATGAAATACCAGGTTGCGCAGCGGTTTGAATTTCAAAACATGCCGGTGGCCACCAGGCAGGGAGAATTGTTTTAGCCAAGAATTACACGAATGGCACGAATAAGAGAAAAGCGAAGGCAATCAATTTGTATTTAATTGTATTAACCTGTCTTCCGACAGACAGGTTCGTGGCATTCGTGGCCAGCAATATTTGAGCGAAGGCCAAAAAAGAAGCGGGATAAAGAGTAAAAAATGTGCAACATGATTAAGCGGGGTTAAAAATTTGTGTAAATCCGTGTAATTCGTGGCCAAGAACTTTTGAGCGAAGCTCAAAAATAAGTGGGATGGGGATTGTGAGTAAGGAGAATAAAGAGTAAGGAAATGTGCAGAGCGATTATGAAGGGACAACTCTTTGTTCTCCTTTTTTATTTATATACAATTAAAACTAAAATATTTTATGTCAGAGAAATTACAGCAGGATCATTTTAAAGTAACGCCCAAAAAACGTGATGATTCAAAAACTGCTTCCGCTGACAATGAGGAAGCACAGGAAGGAAAGGGCCAATACTTAGCCGGCCGCGGCGCACAGTTCAATACCAAAAACAGGTTTTTGAAAAATGAAACTACCCGGGAGCATATCGAAGGCATAGACGACTGGGAAGAACCCAATGCGCCAACCATTTACATGGAACAGGAATCGAAGACCATTGTAAACAAAGTGGAGAGCAAGGATGTGGGGATGAGCTACAGCATGAATCCCTATGCCGGTTGTGAACATGGCTGTATTTATTGCTATGCCCGTAATGTGCATGAATACTGGGGCTATAGTGCAGGATTGGATTTTGAACGGAAGATAATCGTCAAAAAAAATGCACCACAACTGTTGCGAAAATTTTTGATGCACCCAAAATGGGATGCAACACCCATTATGCTCAGTGGCAATACCGATTGCTATCAGCCGGCCGAACAGCAATACCGGTTGACAAGGGGATTACTGGAAGTATGCAATGAATTCAATCAGTCGGTGGGTATACTCACCAAAAATTCATGGATACTGAAAGACAAAGATGTGCTGCAGGAAATGGCAAAGAAAAAATCGGCCACCACTTTTTCGGTGCGCAGCTTGAGCGCCAATTCATCGGTGCGGCTCTTCAGCGCAATCGCCTGCCCGAGTGCGCTGCTGTACGTGCGCGCCATCAGCACCGTGATGCAGAACATGAGCGTCAGCACCACGGCAAGCTGCAGGTGGAAAGGCTGCTCGGTGTCGGTGGCCACGCGCAGGATGGTGGGTG
>JANOEQ010000131.1:0-7175 GCA_031441485.1 Chitinophagaceae bacterium | reverse complement strand
TTTATTGATGAAATCCTTTCTCGACGAACCACCAATTGCCTCTTCTGTATTCGCCCCCACGGATGTCCCGCTATTCAACAGTTGAGAACAAAGTCCGCTGTCTATTTTTTTCTTTCTCAAATGAAGATATAGTTTCAAAATACGCAACCCGAAATTATACGTCTTCGTTAGTATTATATTCTCTTGTTTCATAGGGATCATTTCTAATCTCAGACTATGTGCCAATATAATAATCTCCGCAATAACAGAATTATTAATTTTTAATTACTAATTATTAATTCTCCATTGCCAACTCCACTTTCAAATTATTAATAATAAACTCCTGCCTGTCCGGTGTATTCTTGCCCATATAATATTCCAGCAACTGCTGTATATGCTCCCCTTCTTCCACCCGCATCAGTTGCTTACGCATACCGGCACCAATAAACTGTCCAAATTCATCCGGGCTTATTTCACCCAAACCTTTGAAACGTGTTACTTCCGGTTTAGTACCCAGTTTCTTCATCGCTGCCTGTTTCTCCTGTTCACTGAAACAATATATCGTTTCCTGTTTATTCCGTACCCGGAACAAAGGCGTTTCCAGCACATATACTTTTTCATGCTTTACCAGGTCGGGAAAAAACTGCAGGAAGAAGGTCATTAATAATAACCGGATATGCATACCATCCACATCGGCATCGGTGGCTATTACTACATTATTAAACCGAAGCTCTTCCAGCCCTTCTTCAATGTTCAGAGCATGCTGTAACAGGTTGAATTCTTCATTTTCATACACCACTTTCTTGGTAAGACCATAACAGTTCAGCGGTTTACCCCGCAAACTGAACACTGCCTGTGTTTCCACATTTCTTGCTTTGGTGATGGAACCACTGGCACTGTCTCCTTCAGTAATAAAGATGGTGGTCTCTTTTTGCTTAGCCACAAACACTTCTTTTCCTTTTGCAGGTGCTTCATCATTCAGGTGAAAACGGCAGTCCCTTAGTTTTTTATTATGAAGATTTGCTTTTTTCGCCCTTTCATTTGCCAGTTTACGTATGCCGGATAATTCTTTTCTTTCCCTTTCACTCTGTTCAATTCGCTTTTTTAATCCATCGGCAGCAGCAGGGTTTTTATGCAGGTAATTATCTAACTCCTTACCCAAAAAATCCATCATAAACTGCCGCATGCTCTGCCCTTCGGGTTCTATATTTATTGAACCCAGTTTGGTTTTTGTCTGCGATTCAAAAACCGGCTCTACTACTCTTACTGATACCGCAGCGACAATTCCTGTTCGTATATCAGAAGCATCATAATCCTTCTTAAAGAAGTCCCGTATCGTTTTTATATATGCTTCGCGGAAAGCCTGCTGGTGCGTGCCGCCCTGTGTGGTGTGCTGGCCATTTACAAAGCTGTAAATATCTTCTCCGTATTCGTTGGTATGTGAAAGCGCTATTTCAATATCATTACCGGTAAGATGTATAATGGGGTAACGTATTTCATCTTCATTGGTTTTTCGTTGCAGTAAATCAAGCAATCCATTCTTACTGATAAAGCTTTTCCCGTTGAAAACAATTTTCAACCCGGCATTCAGAAAACAATAATTCCATATCTGATTTTCTAAAAACTCCGGGTGGAATTTATAATTCAAAAACACTGTTTCATCAGGAATAAAAGTAACCAGGGTGCCATTCTGTTCGCCGGTCTTTGTTTCTTTATGCTCTTTAACTAAAACACCTCTTTGAAATTCAGCGGTCTTTTCTTTTCCCTCCCGAACAGCCATTACTTTAAAATAAGTACTGAGCGCATTCACCGCTTTGGTACCCACCCCGTTCAATCCAACTGATTTTTGAAAAGCTTTGCTGTCGTATTTGGCGCCGGTATTTATTTTGCTTACCACATCCACCACTTTGCCAAGGGGAATACCGCGGCCATAGTCACGAATGATTACAGTCTTTCCATCAATTGTCAATTCCACGGTTTTGCCATGGCCCATTGTATATTCATCAATACAATTGTCCATCACCTCTTTTACCAATACGTAGATACCATCGTCGGGGGAGGCGCCATCGCCCAGTTTGCCTATATACATACCCGGCCGCAGGCGGATATGTTCTTTCCAGTCGAGGGATTTGATACTGTCCTCGTCGTAATTAAACAAATTAGTGTCCTTATCAGCTTGTTTGCCCATTGAATATTGTCTGTTGAATATTGAATATTGTGCCCGCTTATCCGGCCTCACCCCACTACTATTTCCGATTTTCAGAGACTCTGCACCCCCTGTCCTGATGGAGAAGGGGTAAAGACTCCGCACATGCCAGACCTTTGTGCTTGGGGTGAGATGCCACAAAAAACCTCCCAACAGGGAGGCTTTGTATGGGTCTACGCAAATATAACGAAACCCAACCTGCCTTCGGGATTTGGAGTTATTCACAGGTGGGGAAAACAAATTGGGCAGTGCTGCATACTGAACCAATAGAAAGATAGCTAGATATTTTTTTCTTAATACTCTTTTAAATTGTTGAAAGGGATCACTCCATACAAATGATTTTAGAATTAAAATGTGAGTAACCCCCTGACAAATCTCCCCCAAAAGCCTGACCCTTCTCATCTTTTGGGGTAAACACCCGTAATAACTTTACTTTCTAAAGCATCGTCATGAAAAAACTACTCTGCCTCCCACTGTTAGCCCTTTTCATCTCCTGCCAGCCAAGCAAGATCATCCAAACATGGACTGCCAAAGATGCCGTAGCCAAAAAATTTAAAAAAATACTGGTGCTGGGTGTGCTTACCGATAACGACAGTGAACTGCAAACAAAAATAGAAAACCACCTGGCCGATGACCTGCGGGGAATGGGATACCTCGCTATTGCTGCCAATAAAGTATTTCCTGCCGGCACTTTTGCAAAGGGTGACACTGCCCGTGCAGTGACAGCGCTGGAAGGCAAAGGTTTTGATGCTATCCTTACAATAGTATTGCTGGACAAAAAGAAAGAAAGATATTATGTACCCGGCAAAATAACGGACTATTCCAACTATAGCCAGTACGGCCGGTTCAACCGTTATTATAATACTGTAGCAGAAAGGATTTATACCCCCGGCTATTACGGCGAAGAGACAAAGTATATCTGGGAAAATAATTTCTACGACCTCGGTTCCCGCCAGATGATCTATAGTGCCCGCAGCCGCTCTTTCGATTTTACTTCTAAAAACACACTGGCACATACCTATGGACAACTGATGGCCGGCAGCCTTGTGGAAAAAAATATTTTACTGAAACCGGATAATATGGAAGAATAAGAATGCTTTAAATTTGCGAGTGCCATCACCCGATTACAAAACATATCAACCCAAAAGCCGCCATCAATGGCGGCAATGGCTGAAAAAAAATCATACATCCTCGCCCGGGGTATGGATGGTATATTATAAAAAACAAACCGGTAAGCGAACGCTTAGTTATGCAGAATCTGTAGAAGAGGCGCTCTGCTTTGGCTGGATAGACAGCCTGCCCCGCAAATTGGATGCTGAAAGGGCCATGCTGAAATTCACACCCCGCAAAACAAAAAGTGTATGGAGCAAATTGAATAAATTAAGAATAGAAATACTAATCAGTAATAAACTGATGACAGCCACTGGCCTTGCCAAAATAGAACAGGCCAAAAGAGATGGCAGTTGGAATATACTTACCGTCAGTGATACACATGCTGATACAGCAACACTGCCGGCAGATCTGCAAAAAGCGCTAAACAAAAATAAAAAAGCCCTCGCCAATTTTCGAGCCTTCCCGGTTAGCTACCGTCGCCAGTTCTTATTCTGGATAGACAGTGCAAAACGGCCGGAAACAAGAGAAGCGAGGCTGCAACAAACTCTGCTGATGGCTGCGGCTAATAAAAAACCGGGAGTGAACGGGTTTAAATTATAATACTGCTGCTTATGGCAACACTACATGCCCATAGTTTCCGCCAAACTGTCTGCACCAAACCAATACAAACGGATAACTTGTTATTGTAACAGGCTGGCCGCCGGCATTAGTAGCCGGAACATTCCATGTTTGCGCCCCTGAGCGTTGATTAAGTGTGGCCACTTCCACCGCATTACTGATACTGCTTGTGGAGTTGCTTAAATAAATTCTTAAATCAGGTGCCCCGGAACTAACGGAAAAGTTTGCACTTGTTTCCAGTTTAAGCACACCATTTTCTATTTTCAGTTTAGCCTGGCCAGCACTGTTGAATGATCCGTTAAAAGTACCTGAACGAATTACCTGCACCATTAGTGGGGGGCTGGTTATAGATGCAGCTGTGGCGGTAACAGTTGTTGTGCCATAACCCACACCCCTTACCATACCGGTATTATCCACAGTAACTAAAGAATTATCACTGCTGGCCCAGGTAAAAACCAGGCCATTGATTATATCACCATTACTGTTTCTTCCTGTTGCAGATACAGCAGAAACCTGATTAAGATTCAACTCCAACATCGTGGAAGGGGTAAGAGTAACGGTGGCAAGTTGGTTATTCGCCGTTACAGTTAAAGATGCCGTTGCTGTAAGACTGTTTACCGTAGCCTGTATATTCGTTTGTCCCGCTGCTACACCCGTTGCCACTCCCTGTTGGTTTACAGTGGCCGCTGCAGTATTCATACTGTTCCAGATCACCCCCGCGGGTACAGGTGCCACCACACCCTGATTATTATAATAGGTAAGCGTAAACGTGGCCGTACCGGCCGCAAGAATACTTGTATTGCCTGGTGATATTTCCAGCCTTTCAAGTACGGTAGGACTGGTAACGGTAATTAATGCGGTGGCCGAAATAGCATTTAATGTTGCCCTGATGCTTGCTTGACCCGGAGCCACTCCTGTTACCAGTCCCTGCTGGTTTACAGTGGCTACACCATTATTTAAACTGCTCCAGTCAACTCCTGGTGGCACTGGGGCTGCCACGCCCTGGTTATTAAAATAGGTAAGTGTAAACGTGGTGGAAGCGCCGGCTACAACAGTAGTGGTGGTGGAAGAAATTTCAAGGCGTTCGGGTACATTAGCAGCCGTAACTGTAATCAAAGCAGTCGCCGAAATTGAATTATATGATACACGAATACTCGTTTGTCCCGCCGCCACACCTGTTACCATGCCTTGCTGGTTTACCGTGGCAATATTAGTATTCATGCTGGTCCAGACAATACCCGCAGGTACTGCTGCAAGCTGACCTGTGTTATTAAAAAAAGTTACAGAAAAGGTTGTAGTACCACCCACCACAACACTGGTGGTAGCCGGTGACAATTCAAGCCGTTCTGGAATTGTTGTAAGCGGTGTATCATCTGCTTTTTTAGAACAAGCGGCAAGAAAAAATATAAATGCACCAAAAAATGACAGATACTTGAACATAAACAATTAGTTATTGTGCAAAAAAGATGGGTTAACCGTACTCAGGTAGTATGTACACAAATTTGAACGATTAAGTTTTTTCTAACCAAAAAAAAGGCTCGTCAATTGCTTATTCCCGTTAAACTCAGCAATTAGTATTAAAAATGGTAATAAAGAAAAATCAGGGAAGGCTGCAAAGTGATCTTAAGCATCATTCCATTCTTCCCGCAAACCTTACTACCCGCAGGTACAATAGAGATTACTACGTATTTATAGAAAATACCTGGGCCTGGCGGTTTAAAGATGTTGTTCCTTCTAATGTACTCCTATTACCCAATCGTGTAATAGGAATACTTCGTAATAATATATACATTGCCATAAATTTATTTATGAAAAGAGTATTATTCTTTTTATTCACCTGTTGTTCTGCACTCGTTTCCACCTCCCAGCGCACCACCGAAACCGATGGCGACTGGAGCAAACAATTTCTTGTATTAAAAAACACCGCTGAAGCCGACCTGATGATACGGGTGGGTGATATTGATAACCTCGGCTTTGGATTTGCCGAAGATTTTAATCCCTTTACCGGCTGGTCCACTTCCTCACACGATTTTCCATGGCCGGTAAAAAATGAAAATGCCCGTGGCACCGACCGCATTATGATACCCTCCAGTTATAAATATGGTACAGGTTTTAACCAGGATGGTTATTGCGGCAGCACCAAACGGCCGGGCAATAATCCCTATACCATTGCTATTCCGCTGGCAGAAGTAAAATCAGTAAGAATCGATTCTGCCTCCATCCAGCTTTTTATTGATGATTTTCAATCACCCGCCCTGGGATCAAAGTTTCAGGTAAAGATCAATGGGCTGCGTTTTACAGAAGCAGAAAAAATGATCAACCGCGTCAATCAAACCGGGCCGATTGGAAAGCTTATCACTTTCAGGCTTACGCCGGAACTGTTGCAAAAATTAACCGGTGACTCATTGGTAATAGCCATTGATGATCCCGTCTCAAAACAGGGTGATGGCTATGCCATTGATTTTGTTAAACTGCTTATCAATCCAAAGATCATTTACCAGGGCAAAGTACAGGGAAGAATAATAGATGCCGTAACCCGTGAACCCATTGCCAATGCCACCGCCAATGTAGGCGAATATGGTGCTGCTATAGCCGATGCCGAAGGAAATTTTATCATTGAAAATATTCCTGCCGGCCTCACTATCGTAAGAGGCAGTGCCACCGGTTATTCAGCCGATGAAAAACAGGTGGATGTGATCGCTGATATAGTTTCCGAACCAGTGGAACTGGAATTGAGACGGTCTGGAAAAGTAAAATACAATGATAAAACCCTGCAGGAAGGCGACAACCTGGTGATGAATAATATCCAGTTTGAAGTAAACAGCGCCAAATTACTAACTGCCGGTAAAACCGAGCTGAACAAACTGGTAGCATTCATGAAGCAAAATGCCACAATTGAAATACTTTTGTCAGGTCACACTTCAGCCGAAGGAGGCGCTTCGCTAAACAGGGAACTGTCGCTAAAGCGGGTAAGAAGCTGTAAAGATTACCTGGCCACAAAAGGTATAGACGAAGGCCGCACAACCATTAAAGGCTACGGGCCTGATATGCCTATTGCCACCAATGATACAGAAGCCAACCGGGCAAAGAACAGAAGAGTGGAAATGAAGATTACCAGGTTATAAGAAGCTGTTTGAATTATTTGTTTAGAATGGATTATGGATGTTTTTGGGAGCGAAACCAGGCGAATTTTGCAGCCATAGTCTAAACGCCTAAGGCGAAAAATTCAACGCAGTTGCAGCCCCAAAAATGCCATAAG
>JANOEQ010000130.1:0-32367 GCA_031441485.1 Chitinophagaceae bacterium | reverse complement strand
TGGTTGCCTTTCCTGCGACATAGCACATCGAACACTGAAGGCCATGTTGCTGAAGTGTCGGCCAATCTTTAGGTCCTAACAGGTCGATGGCCTTCATTCCAATTTTTTTTACTTCCTGGCACAGTTGGTCGAGGGGAATGGAGCCGTAGGTCCATTGGCATACCGAATGATTGATATTGCCTTTAAGTTTTTGTTGTTCTTGCATATTGGTATCAGCAAATGCTTGAAGAGGTTGCATAACAGCCGCAGCTAATGAACCGGTTGCTATTTGCTTTAAGAGTTTACGACGGGAGGTTGATTTGTTCATATTTAACAAGCTTCTAAAGTTACTAATGAATGAGTGAATATCATGAGCCGGAACTCATATTTGTTTTTTTTCGTCTTTGAAAAAAACGGAGAACAATAAGAAGACAACCGCGGCGATAACGGAAGGGATGATCCAGATCATTTTGTAGTCGAATTCTTTATCGGATATCTTATATGAATCCGTGATCATGCCGGCGATCTCAAACCCGATCAGCATGCCCACACCATAGGTGGCCAATGTAATAAGGCCCTGCGCAGCGCTTTTATATTTTTCGCCGGCTTTCGAATTGGTGTAAATGTAGCCGGATACAAAAAAGAAATCATAACAAACACCATGAAGTGCTATGCCGATGATTAGCATAAAACTCAGGTTGCCGGCATTGCCAAATGCAAACAACATGTACCGTACCGCCCAGGCCAACATTCCCACCAAAATTGTTTTTTTAAATCCATATTTTTTAAAAAATAGTGGGAGTAACAGTAGGAATAATACTTCAGATATTTGACCAATCGTCATTTTGCCGGTAGGGTTGTCCATACCAATATTAGATAGGAAAGGGTGGGCATTTTGATAATAAAAAGCCAATGGGATACAAATGAGAATGGAGGAGATAAAAAAGATCGCGAAGTTTCTATCCTTCAGCAATTTTAAAGCGTCAAGTCCAACGATCTCTTTCAGGCTTACCTTTTCGCCGGCACTTTTTGAAGGCGGGGTTTTGGGCAGTGTAAAACTGAACAAGCCTAAAATGAGCGAAGCCACTGATGCCATCAGGAATGTATTTTTCAATAATCCTTTCGACGTGTTTTCTTCGGTGTCCCAATGGAATAGAAAGCTGATCAATAAACCCGCAACGATCCAGCCAATGGTTCCAAAAACCCTGATATTGGAAAACTCTTTTTCAGGGTCTTTCATTTGATTAAATGACACTGAATTCACCAAAGCAATGGTGGGCATGTACAATATCATATATACTAATACATAGGGATAAAAAACACTGATATTATCAGCATTGTACATTTGATACATCAGGATAGCGCCGATAATATGTAAAGCTCCCAGTATTTTTTCCGCATTGATATACCTGTCAGCAATCAGTCCAATTATAAAGGGAGCGATAATTGCACCCCAGGATTGCGTTGAAAAGACCCGGGCTGATTCGATACCAGTAGCATTGAGATTATTACCAAGGAAAGTTCCAAGCGTTACAAACCACCCGCCCCAGATAAAAAATTCGAAGAACATCATCGCGGATAGTTGGACACGGGTTGTCAGATTCATATCGTTAGTATAAATTTATTGATCAGGCTGTTTGTAGCACGGGCTTTTTCTTGTTTCGCATATAGAGGTATAAACCCGCGAAAGCGACGATCAATATAATCGGTATTATTAATGTAGTATTGATGATCTCCGGACCTGCGGCTTTATTGGCCTCACCTAAGGCAGCCTTCATTTCTTCCGTTGCATCAGGTGAATTATAAACTTTCAGGTCGGCTCCTGCAGGAAGTTTAGCTGCAATATGTTTGTCATAAACTCCTCCCATAAACATAGTGTATACAGAAACAGCAAACATACCGGCACCGCCCATCAGGTTTAGCCCAACCGCTCCTGTCTTTGGTAAATATTCGGCTACAAAGCCAAGCATAGTGGGCCAGAAATAGCAAACACCGGCGCCAAAGACCAAAGCTCCAATGAAGATCATATTACCAGATGTGTTACCAAGGAGGTACAAGCCGATGGTGGCTATGATCGCTGACATTAATAAGACTCCTTGTGGAGCCAACTTGTGAACTATGGGACCGGCAAATGCCCTGCCGATCACCATCACACCCGTAGATACGGTAAGGATGAGCAAAGCGTTTTTGGATACATTTCTTAATAATACATCTATCCATTGGCCTGTGAAAAGCTCTGTAATAGCTGTACCAAACATTAAGATGATCATGAAAATAAATAATGGGTTGGCCAGTGATTTATACATATCCGCGGTAGATACACCACTTGATACTCTTTCTGTAACGGGGAATTTCAGCCGCGAGAAAAGATAGCCATAGATAAGAGTTGGTAAGATCATCATGGCCACCTGTACCTGCCAACCAATACCAGCCTGGTCAAAGAAATAAACGATAAGCGTTCCAATGACGATGCCCCCGGGGAACCATAAATGAAAATGGTTGAGCTTGGTAGTTTTATTGTCGGTATACAATGCGGTTACCAAAGGATTGCAAGCGGCTTCTACCGTACCGTTGGCAATACCAATAAGTAGGGTAGAAATAAATAATGACCAGAAAGGGTTTGAAAAACTTCCGGCATAAATGGTAAGAACGATACCTGCCAGGTGGAAAATAAATGCAAGAACCAGCAGGCGTTTCATTCCGATAATATCAACGACCATTCCGCCGATAATAACGGCTAATGGAAAACCCCAAAACGCGGTGGCTGCGATAGTGCCCAGTTCGCCCTTATCAAGGCCAAACTCAACGCCTAATCGGCCAAGGATACCGGCACGGATACCGAACGAAAGTGAAGTGACCAACAGAGCCAGGCAACTGGCAACAAAAAGTTGATTTTTATTTACGGCTTGCATGTCGTTAGATTTGTAATTAAGATGGTTGTAAAAGCTAAATGTACTATTTTTAAAATCATATTCATTTCTTTGCTTCCAGAAAATAATTTGCAGAAAGACTTATAATTGTTTGAAATGATAACTAGAAAATTACGGATGGGTATGATCGGCGGCGGGCCGGGTGCTTTCATTGGTGGCGTACACCGTATTGCCGCAGGAATGGACGGAGAGATAGAACTGGTCTGCGGTGCTTTCAGCAGCGACCCGGAAAAATCCAAACAGGCAGGTGAAACACTGAATCTATCACCACAGCGCATCTATGGATCATATAAGGAAATGATACGAACCGAAAGTTCATTGCCTGCAAATGAACGAATGGATATAGTTAGTATCGTTACACCCAATCATGTGCACTTTGAACCAGCAAAGCTGGCATTGGAAAACGGGTTTCATGTAATATTGGACAAGCCTTTGGCCTTCGATCTGAAAGAGGCTAAAATACTACAGGAAATTGCTAAAAATAGTCAATTACTTTTTTGTCTCACGCATACCTATACCGGCTATCCGATGGTTAAAGAAGCGAGGCAACAGGTATTGAGTGGTAAGTTTGGAAAGATCCGGAAAATATATGTTGATTATCCGCAGGGATGGCTCACCAATTTTTTAGAAGCAGATGACAGTACACATCACTCTCGTAAACAAGCTACCTGGAGAACCGATCCTGCACAAAGTGGAATAGCCGGGGCTATGGGTGATATCGGAACACATGCATTCAACCTGGCGGAATATGTCAGTGGGTTAACTGTTACAAAACTTTGTGCTGATATCAATACAGTAGTGGAAGGAAGAAAGCTGGATGATGACGGAACCGTTTTATTAAAATTTGATAATGGAGCGAGTGGGTTTTTATACGCTACACAGGTGGCAGCCGGTGAAGAAAATAATACCCGGATAAGAGTCTATGGTGAAAAAGGCGGAATAGAATGGCAACAGGAGGACGCCAATAGTTTAAAAGTGAAATGGGTGGATAAGCCAACAGAAATATACCGTACGGGAAATCTTTACCTCAGTAGTTTTGCCAAACATAATACCCGTATTCCGTCCGGTCACCCAGAAGGTTATTTGGAAGCGTTCGCCAATTTGTATCGCAATTTTGCCCTGTGCGTAAAAGCAAAGATGAGCGGTACGGAAGCTCAACCCGAGTGGCTCGATTTTCCGGGGGTAGAGGATGGGGTCAGAGGGATGACCTTTGTTGAGAAGGTAATAGAAAGCGGGAAGAGTGATACAAAGTGGATTGAGTTGTAACCCCCAAACCCCCTAAAGGGACCTTTAGACTCCGCCATTTGTAAATACATTACTTTTTGACGTTTCCCGAATCTCAAATTCAGAATTGATTAAAAAATTTGGTTTGCTATTTTTCGTTGTTTCTAAAATGATTTCTTTATGATTTATCTATCGAATCACGTAAAACTAATTCTACTGTCGGACGCTAAAGCCCCCTTTAGGGGGTTTGGGGGTTGGTTTGGGTTGGTTTGGGTGTAAAAAAAAGCCACCCCTTTTAAGGATGGCTTTCACTTTTCCGAGGTCCCTAGCAGATTCGAACTGCTGTAGAAGCTTTTGCAGAGCTTTGCCTAGCCACTCGGCCAAAGGACCATTTATTTTAATTTCAAAATCCAGCTTTTCTTGCTTTGCCTATCCGCCAACCGGCGGACAAAGGACCAGTTGAATATCGAACAAACGAATAAAGAATTTTGAATGTTGAAGCGCTGATTTAAAGAATCGTCACCCGGTTTATCAAAAGACCTTAAATTTCAGATTTTAATGTTAACAAGTTAGCTTTGAACCTGAAAGGGGGCAAAGATACATTTTACACCCTATTCAGTACAAACAAAAAACAAAAAATGGGCAAAATTGCTGAATCGGAACTGATCATCAACCCCCGCGGAGCCGTTTACCACCTCGATTTGCGGCCTGAAGAAATTGCCGGTACCGTTATTACCGTCGGCGATCCGGACAGGGTAAAAGAAGTAAGCAAGTATTTTGATACCATCGAAGTAAAACGTCAGCACCGGGAATTCGTTTCCCATACCGGCCTGGTAGGAAAAAAAAGGCTCACCGTCCTTTCATCCGGTATCGGCCCCGATAATATTGATATCGTAATGAATGAACTGGATGCCCTGGTTAACATCGATTTTGAAACCCGGGAAATTAAGAAAGAATTAAAATCTATTAACATCATTCGTATCGGCACTTCAGGGTCACTGCAGGAAGATATACCGGTAGATAGCTTTGTGGCCTCCACACATGGATTGGGTATTGACAACCTGCTGAACTTTTACCGCCATGAACATAATGAGCAGGAAAAAGAACTGCTGCAGTCATTCATTACGCATACACAGATACACGGACAAATCGGCGACCCATATATCACCAGCGGGGCCGCATCACTGATTAAACATTTTGTAAAAGATTTTCACCAGGGCATCACCGTCACCTGTCCCGGTTTTTACGGACCACAGGGACGAATACTGCGCCTGGGCATCCGCAACCCGCAACTGATCAACCGGCTCACCGATTTTCGTTTTGGTCAGCACCGTATCACCAATTTCGAAATGGAAACTTCGGCCATCTATGGATTGGGAAAATTGCTGGGACATAATTGCCTGGCAGTAAATGCAATTGTGGCCAACCGGGTAAAAAAAGAATTTTCCAAAGATGGGAAAGCAGCGGTGGAGAATCTAATTCAAAAGTTTATTCAAATCTTTTCGGACGAGATCAGTTAACGGCAAGTGGGGCATGGCGAATGAGGAGTGAGGAATACAGCGTACTAAAAAAACAAATATGCTTAATTTATCGCACCAGGATAATGGCCAACTAAAAGAACTGCAACAATATCTTGAATCCACTTTTAGAATGCGCAGTAAAATGATTGATAACCGTAAGCAAAACCCCGCTACCCCTTAGCCAACCCCACTCGCTTTATGCAAATACATTTCTACAAATACCAGGGTACCGGCAATGATTTCATTATTGCTGATAACAGAAAGAATGAATATTCCTCCCTTACCACTGCACAAATACATAAACTGTGCGACCGCCGCTTTGGCATCGGTGCCGATGGCCTGATGCTGCTCAATGAAAAAGCCGGTTTTGATTTTGAAATGAAATATTATAATGCAGACGGCCGGGAAGGCAGCTTATGTGGAAATGGCGGCCGGTGCATCACCAAATTTGCCTATCACCTGGGCTTGCACCGGGAAGTATACCGGTTTTTAGCATCAGACGGCGTACATGAAGCTGAAATAGATATGGATGGTATTGTTTCACTGAAAATGAAGGATGTAAAATTCATCCGCAAATTTCATAATGATTTTGTACTGGATACCGGCTCCCCTCATTATATAAAAATGGTGACCAACCTGTCGGACCTGGATGTATATAAAAAAGGTTTTGAAATACGGCACAGCAAAGAGTTTGAAGAAGAAGGTATCAATGTAAACTTTGTAGAACAGCTTCCGCAAGCCGATAAAATTTCTGTCCGCACATTTGAAAGGGGTGTAGAAGACGAAACTTATTCCTGCGGCACCGGCGTTACTGCAGCTGCCCTTGTATGCTATCACAATGAAAATGGTTTCAATGATGTGGAAGTAAAAACATTGGGAGGATTACTCTCCGTGGAGTTTGATCGAATTGATGACAATAAATATGAAAACATCTGGCTTTGCGGCCCTACAGAAAAAGTATATGAAGGTACTGTGGAGATAAAGTAACACATTTGATTAGTGCATCACAGAAATCCCTTGCAAAAGTAACGTGTGCCCGCATCTTTTAACACAACAACGCATAGCACACGGGTGATATGGATAATAACGGATCAATGCAGCTTCGCAGCATGCAGGATTCATTCACATCATCCATTACCTTACACCAGTGTTGTGTCAGGCCTGATATGACGTAAACAATTTTCCCACAAAGACACAAAGAAAAGGCTTTGTGCGCTTCGTGGTCATTGTGGGATAGCTTTTGTATTCATTGAGAGGTATCCGGCAAAACGTGATTGACTTAACACTGGTCAGGAATAAATATAATTTCTGTTGCGCAGCAGCAGAGAAAACCCGTTCCCAATCCGTTCCTTCCCTACAATCCCTATTCCCAAAAACCATATCGGGGTCCTTTCCGGTAGTTGAATTATAAAGCAATAAATTCTTTACAAATGAAAAGTGGCGCTTACCTTTGCCTGCCTGCCGCAATAAAATGAAGACAGGCCACCATCAGTGATCCAGTACTTTAAAAATAATAACCAGCAAACCATAGAGATCACCAGCCCCGAATCCGGTGCCTGGGTAAATGTATCCCCACCACTGAAACAGGAAGAGTTTTCTGAATTGTCGCAAGGGCTCGACATTCCAATTGACTTCCTCACCGACTCACTGGACATAGACGAAAGAAGCCGTTTTGAAGAAGATGATAATGTAAAGCTGATCGTTATAAAAACTCCCACGGAGAATAATTCATTCAATGAAAGTGATGCGTATTATATAACGATACCTATCTGTGTGATCCTTACGCACAACCAGATCGTAACGGTCAATTCCTTTGAGAACCCGGCTATAAAAAAATTTCTGAACAATTTGCAGAACCGTCATCCGGACAAGAAGAATATGATGGTGCTGAAAGTATTTGAAAAGATTGTGCAGAATTTTATGGAGCACCTGAAAGAAATAAACCAGCGCCGTAATATGCTGGAACAAAAATTGTATGGCGCCAGCCGCAATGAATACCTGCTGCAGCTGATGCGGATACAAAAAAGCCTGGTATACTTTGTAACAGCCCTTCGCTCCAATGAAATGCTGATGATGAAAATGGAGCGCACCAATTTCCTGGCCCTTACAGAAGAGGAGAAAGAAATACTGAATGACCTGATCGTGGACAATTCGCAGGCCCTGGAGATGGCGAATATCTACACCAATATCCTCAGCAGCACGCTGGATGCATTTGCCAGTATCATTGCCAACAACCAGAATGAAGTGGTGAAAAGATTGTCGGTAATCACTATCGTTCTCACTTTTCCCGTTTTGATAGCCAGTTTATTCGGCATGAATGTTCCCAGTGGCTTTGAACATTCGAAGTATGCCTTTTATATTGTGGCCTTTTTATCCCTCGGCATTGCCCTCATCATTGGCTGGTTTTTCCTGAGAAAAAAGATTTTCTGATATGGCTTTATTCAATATAAGGGTATACGGAATATTATTGAATGCAGACAGGCAGGTGCTGGTAAGTGATGAGCTGATCAGGGGTAATTATATCACCAAGTTTCCCGGAGGTGGGTTGGAATTTGGAGAAGGTACAAGAGATTGCCTGCAGCGGGAGTTTTTAGAAGAAATGAATCTGCGTGTACACATTGGCGACCATATTTATACCACTGATTATTTTCAAATTTCTGCATTCAATACAGAACACCAGATCATCTCCATTTATTATTTTGCGGAAGCCCTGGAAGAAATAAAAGTCCCCATACGAACCAACCCATTTGATTTTGATGAAGCACAGCTAAAAGTATATGAAGCGACCAAAGAAACCGAAACCTTCCGGTTTATTGATTGGAAACATTTTTCAGCCGGGCATCTTACCCTGCCGATAGATAAAACAGTAGCGGCCTTACTGAAAGAAAAATATTAACGCCGGACAAACGGTTTTCAAATTTATTGGTTTATTAGTTAATTAGTTTATTGGTTAATTGGGGGGGCTCTGTTTGCTTGACGAAGCTGGGTTCCTTGTTCATCTGTTCATCTGTTCTTCTGTTCTTCTGCTCTTCCCTCATTCATCTCCCATCGCTGCTTTTTTCATAGCAGCGGCCTGTTCATGGCCAAGGTATCGCTCAATGCGGTTATGTACAAGATAAATAACCGGTGTAAGTACTAAGGCAACGATAAATTTGTAAATATAGTTTACAACACCCACAGCCAGGAAAAGGCTGAATGGCCAGACAAAATCATTTCCGGATGCATTGACCCTGGTCCCGATATAAAAAGCAATAAATAGCACCACAAAACTGTCGATAAACTGAGAAATAAGTGTGGATCCGGTAGCCCTTAACCAGATCCTTTTTTCGCCTGTTACCTTCTTTATTTTATGAAAAACAAATACATCGATTAGCTGACCAAGTATAAATGCAGTAAGTGAGCCGATAATAATAAAACCACCCTGACCGAGTACACTATTATATGCTTTAGCCATATCAGGCACCCCGCTACCCTGCTTGCCGGTAATAAAGAAATCAGCCGGAGTAAGCTTCATAGCACCATAGAATATTATAAATGCAAATCCAATCAAAGCCGCAGTCAGGTACGAAAGAAACTTTACCCCTTTCATTCCATAGTACTCATTAATAATGTCAGTCATAATAAATACAACAGGCCATAGCAACACTCCGGCAGTAAGATTTACAGAGAGGTCATTCCCAAACAAGCGGATATGCATCGGTTCGAAGCCCAGGGTTTTCTCCAATGAAAATATTTTAACCCCTATAATCTCCGCAATAAGTGCATTGGCGATAAAAACACCAGCCAAGATAATAAATAACCTTGTCGGTTTATTTTTGATGATAGTATGGATCATTCAGGTAAAATATAAAGTAGATTAAAAATAACAGGAAAAACAAATTAGCCACTACCAGCCACAATGGCACATACTCCTTTAATTTTTTCTTTATAAGCAACACCACAAGATAGCAAAGGTTTGTAATGGGCAGTAGTATCATACCCATTAACCATCCAATGGTAATGATGGTGGATTCCAGTGTGGGATTTTTTACCCAGTCAGTTATCAACAGCGAAACTGACACCAGGAAAAATACACCGCAGATAAAGGCGAGTCTGGACAAAAATAAAAGCCGGCGCATCGGGAATTTTAGCCCAAAATAGCATTATTTTGTCACCTTAATACATTAGGTATATGAACAATCCCCTGCTGAAAAAAATTCTCCCGCATTTAATCGCCATTATTATTTTCTTAGCCGTGTCCATTCTCTTTTGTAAACCGGTGCTGGAAGGCAATGTGCTGAGCCAGCATGATACCATTGGCTGGAAAGGAATGGCCCAGAATGCGTTTGAATACAAAGAAAAAAATGGTCATTTTCCACTGTGGAACCCCAATCTTTTCAGCGGTATGCCCAATTACCAGGTGGCCATGGAAGGGAAAACGGTGATGCCTGATACAATGAAACTATTTTCACTGGGATTGCCCAAGCCTATCAATTTTTTCTTCCTGGCCTGTATTTGCTTTTATATTCTTTGCCTGGCATTGAGAATAAAACCGGTGATAGGCATGATGGCAGGATTAGCCTACTCTTTTTCCACTTACAACCCGGTGCTGGTGGCTGCCGGTCATGATACACAAATGCTGGCAACAGCCTTTATGCCATTACTAATGACCGGCTTGGTCAGCATTTATGAAAAAAAATATTGGTTGGGTTTTGCCCTTACCACCTTCGGCACTTACCAGCAAATAGCTGTGAATCATCTGCAGGTCACTTTTTACCTGTTTTTGATTCTTGTATTTATCACTCTTGGATACTTATTCAAATGGATCAAAGAAAAAGACTGGAAACATATTGGCATGGCAGGGGGGATAGCAATACTGTCTGCTGTGATTGGCATAGCCGGTAATGCGCTGGTGCTGAAAACAACTTCAGAATACGCCAGGTACACTATGCGAGGCGGGAAAGATATAACCATAGGAGAAGGTGGTACTGTAACAGCCGCAAAAACATCGGGGCTTGATACCGCGTATGCATTTGAATACAGTCTTGATAAGGCTGAAACGATGACTTTATTAATGCCCAATAGCTTTGGTGGAGGAAACAGCCAGAAATGGGGAGAGAACTCGGCTGTAGTGAAAAAACTGACAGATAAAGGTGTGCCCGAAGCAAATGCGCAGGAACTGGCTGGCAATCTGCCCAAATATTGGGGCGCATTACCTTATACGGCCGGCCCGGCTTACCTGGGTGTTCTTATATTTTTACTCGGGCTTGTAGGATTTGTTATTGTTAAAACACCTTTGCGATGGGGGTTGCTGGCAGCTACCATACTCGGCTTGTTTATGTCGTGGGGCAAAAATTTTCCGGGTTTCAACCTTTTCTTATTTGAGCATATCCCAATTTACAATAAGTTCAGGGCGCCTTCCTTTGCCCAGGTGATTCCGCAATTTTGTATGGGTATAATGGCAGCGCTTACATTACAGCAATTATTATATAATGAAAAGAGCAGGGAATTTCTTGCCGGCAAATTCAAAAAGATTTTATATACCGTTGGTGGCTTGTTTGCCTTTCTTACATTGATGTACCTGTCTATGAATTACGGTTCGGATATTGACAGACAAATAATAGATGGTTATAGAGACCCCAACAATGGCTCCGACGAAATGGGCCGATTGATTGTAGCAGGGTTGAAAGCTGACCGTCAGTCAATGTTTGGAGGCCAGTTAGTAAGAACCCTGGCCTTTGCCCTTCTTGCAGGCAGTACCATCTGGTTATTTGCAAAAAGTAAAATCAATGCGTTGATTGCTGCCATTATTTTACTGGTGATCAGCACACTTGAAATTACCATCACCAGCAAAACATACCTGAATGATGAAATGTATGTCTCGGCAGACGACTACAGCAGCGCCAATTTCAGTCCAAATGCCATAGAACAGGAAATATTGAAAGACAAAGACCCTAATTACAGGGTGTTTAATATGGTGGGCACTTCAAGCGGAAGCACCTTCAGTGAATCCAGGACTTCCTACTTTTTAAAATCAGCAGGCGGCTATCACCCGGCCAAGTTGCGGATATACCAGGATATTATTGAAAAATATTTGTCTGGCAGGCCCAACCCTCCGGTACTAAACATGCTGAATACCCGGTATATTATAGTGGCCGATCCGCAAACACAGCAACCCGGATTAATTAAAAATCCCGATGCGTATGGCAATTGCTGGCTCGTAAAGCATGTGAAACTGGTGGATGATCGTGTGGCTGCAATTTCAGACCTTGGCAATACAAATTTGAAGGATACTGCTATTGTGGAAAAATCGGTGGCGCCGAATTTAGTTCAGCCGCAACCCGATTCATTATCTTCCATAAAAATGACAAAGTTTGATAATGATGCAATAGAATATGAGGCCAATTGTAATGGCCCGCAGTTTGCTGTTTTTAGTGAGGTGTATTATCCCAAAGGATGGAATGCCTATCTGGATGGAAAGAAAACTGATTATTTTAATACCAACTATATCCTGCGTGGCATGCCGCTTCCGGCAGGTAAACACAGTATTAAGTTTGTATTTGAACCGGAGTCAGTAAAGCAGGGAAAGTCGATCATGTTTATAGCATCCATATTGATACTGCTTAGTTTCATTGGTGGACTATTCATGGCATGGAAGACCGGCAGAACCATTGCGGCAAAAGTATAAGTTGCCATGAAGAAAGTGCTTGACATGATGCCTTACTCCTATCTTCCGTATTTTTCGGGAGGGCAGAAATCAATTGCACAATTCCTGGATTACCTCGGTAAGGAAGTGGACCTTACAGTAGTGTCTGTGGCTAATAATGAAATGGACCTGGTTAAAACCTACCGGCTGCTACCCTTTTTAAAAAAGGGAGCTGCAAGATATTATGATACCGGTTTGGTGGGTAAAATAACGGACCTCGTAAAGAAAGAAGGTATTCAAACCATTATCTGGGAGCATCCGTATTATGCCTGGCTGGCTTTCAGGATAAGAAGAAAAACAGGGGTAAAGACAATCATTCATACCCATAATATCGAATACCAGCGCTTCCGTTCATTGGGGAAATGGTGGTGGCCGGTTTTGAAAATGTATGAGAGATGGTGCTTCAAAAAAGCGGATGCTTTATTTTTTATCGCCCCGGAAGAAAGACAGTTTGCTATCAGCAAATGGGGCATCCCTGCCGAAAAATGTTTTAATATTCCATTTGGTGTACCTGTTAAAGAAAACCCGGCAGATAAAGCAGCATCCAGGGAAAAAATTGGCCGGCTTCATGGTATAAGTCCTGAAGAGAATATATTCCTCTTCAATGGCCTGCTTGATTATAAACCCAACCTGGATGCACTAAATGCTATTTTGCGAAAAATAAACCCGTTGCTGCTGCAGCAAACTGCATTTCGGTACAAAATAATTATCTGTGGTAAAAGGTTGCCTGCAGAAATGGATGAATTGAAAGCATACCAATCACAGCATATTATCTATGCAGGCTTTGTAGATGATATTGAGTTGTATTTTAAAGGTGCCGATATCTTTCTAAACCCGGTACAAAGCGGCGGTGGCATCAAAACAAAAATGGTGGAATCCATTGCTTTTGGCACTACTGTGGTGGCCACCGAAAGCGGCGCATCGGGTATTGAAAGGGAGGTATGCGGGGAAAAACTGAAAGTAGTGAAGGATGATGATTGGGAGGGATTTGCGGAGGCGATAATCAACCATTCGAATATCGTATTACCAACACCAGAGGGATATTACAAAACCTACTACTGGAGTGAAATAACAAAAAAGATATATGTATTACTGTAATAAGTATATAGATAAAGATATTTACTATCTTAGGTAAATAATATTCACATCATGACATTTTATACTGCTAATTATACTGCTAAGAATATGTTTCTTTTTACGGTTCTGGTTGGATTATTTGCCGGATGCCAGAAAGAAACAGATACACTTCCCAATGACTCTGCCAACCCGCCTATAGTAAATGCCGGCAATAGCCAGGTTATTCAGTTGCCTGCGGTATCTATTACTCTTTCGGGTTCAGCCACTACCCAATCCGGTACCATTACTGCCTATCTGTGGAGCCTTGTTTCAGGACCAAACGTACCTGTAATAACAAGCCCCGGCTCTGCCACTACCACCATTAGCAGTTTTACTTCAGGAAATTATATTTTTCAATTGATGGCAACAAATTCGGATGGATTAACAGGTATAGATACAACAAAGATCCAGGTTAACCCCTCGCCTGTTCAAACGCTGACTGTACAACCAAATAATAATATAAACGAAGTATTATTAGGGCTTCGCGGCAGTACTGATGTATCTGATCATGCTCCTCCTGAAATTTGTGCTGCCGCATGGACATGGGGTGGAATACCGCTGACACTCAGGTCGCCATTTAGATTTGACCTTAGCACTATTCCGGCAACAGCTACAATACTTTCTGCCAAGCTGACCCTTTATACAAATCCAACCCCATTAAACGGTGACCTGATTAATGCCAATTCCGGACCCAATAACTCAATGTATATCCAGCGAAATACTAATAGCTGGACCGGCCCCACTATTACCTGGTTCACACAACCTGGCGTTTCCACAACTGATCAGGTTAGTATACCACACACATCACAGTCTTTTCTGGATCTCGTTGATGTTGATGTAAAAGATTTGGTTGCAGCCATGGTTAGTTCAGGAAATTATGGATTTATTATACGCCTTCAAAATGAGGCTACGTACAACATAAGAAATTTTTGTTCTAGCAGGCATACTGATGTTTCAAAGCATCCAAAACTCGTTATTACTTATCAGTAATATCACTTTTTGTTTTGTGAGAGAGTATTCAGCGCACTTTGTTTAGCCGATTTTTTATGCTGACTGGAAGTTATCTTTTTTGCAAATTTGAAAAATAATTTCCAGTTAATCTGGAGAAATACCATTATTGTCAATCTCATCCTTTTTATCCGGCTTATTTTTTTATTCACTGCATCATCCGTAAAAATATTTTTTGCAACCGTATAAGCAACATACGTTTCAAAAAAGATATTTTTAATCCGGTTTAATTTAAATTTTTGAATCATCTTTTTCCGGGTCTGTGAATTACCCTCATCTGAGCGGTGATATGCGGTGGTTTCAACATAAGCCAATTTCCCTAAAGCTGCCAGCTTTGCCATAAAGGACCAATCGCAGCCAACATGGGGCCGGATAGGAATGCCAGCAAGTAATTTATTCCGGAATACACCATAAAAATTACCGTTTTTATTAACCCTGGCAAAAAAGCCATGCACTCTTGATGTAATTGAAGACTGTTCCGTTTTAAACATTTTTTCACTAAAAACATATTTCCCGCCTGAATAATATTTTGCCTCTCCGGAACAGAGAACATAATCAGGATGCTGTTCAAGAAATTCTACACATTCTTCAATGTAGTTTGCCTCAAATAAATCGTCATCGCTCATCCAGATAAAATAAGAGGCGTGAGATTGGGCAAAGACGAAGTTGAAATTGTTTTCCAGGCCTATATTTTCGCTCTGTCTGAATACACGTATACGTTTGTCCCTGGCAGCAAACTCCCTGGTAATTTGCTTCACTTCATCTAATGTGGAACAATTATCAGAAACAATAATTTCCAGATTGGAATAAGTTTGTTTGAATATCCATTCCAATGCTTTTGCCAAACCTTCAGGCCTGTTGTAAGTAGGCAAGCCTATAGTTACCAGCGGTTTACTATAGGCTTGTTCAATAGAAGACGGTAAATCATCAGGTTCAGTCATTACTTTCCTTCATGATTAGTTATTAATTGATGCGTTTTAAGTAGCCTCCACCCAGAGCCTCAGTAATTAATAATTTATTGGTAATATTTTCATCCTTTTCAAACTGATTAGTAGTTTTTAAGAAAGCCTCCATAGCTGTATATGGATTATTACCCACATCCCAGGGACGATCAGTCACATAGCCTTTTGGAAAAAATTCCACAAATGTATCAGGCAATAAAATATATGAGCCCACAGATACCAATGGTGTATACAGCTCAAGTTCCCGGTACACATGCTCATGGGAATGATTTGAATCCAGCACCACCATAACTTTATTAAACCCCTTTGCATAGTCTGCAATTTGCTGCACAATATTTTCATCAACTGAAGAAGCTTCCAGCATAGTAATATTTTTCATCATTGGGTGCTGTTCTATTGCATCACGGTTATGCTTCCGGATGTCAATATCTACGGCAATTACCTTCCCGCCATTGCCCAATAACTCCATCATTGAAGATGAAAAAATAATTGATCCTCCGTGAGCTATACCTGTTTCAATAATAAGATCAGGTTTTACATCCCAGATAAGCTCCTGCATTATGGCAATATCCTGCGGGTATTTAATAATAGGCCTGCCCATCCAGCTAAAATTGTATGTATACTTATACTTATCAGCATGAAGCATCCATTCAACTGATTTCCTTTTCAATTCTTCATCAGTTGCCATAGCCTTCATGGCCTCAGCCCTTTCTTTTTTAAATTCTTCGATGGGGTTCATACGTGTCTGTTTGTTTGTAGGTAATTAAATAATTCTGCTATTTCTGTTTCCAGTGTAAAATTCTTGTTTTCAGTAAAACCAATTTCCTTCAGTTTGTCCAGACTGATAACAAAATGATTACTGGCTGAAGGCTCCGTTCCGGTAATATTTATTGTTATACCTCCGGAATAATTTTCCTCATACACCTTTTTCACTTTTGCTGCCACATCTGCCATGGTATTTGCCTCCGAAGATGCTAAATTATAGTTTTCATAGCTATCGGGAAAATGTTGCATTATGCACTCTATAGCCATGCTTAGGTTTTGCAGGTTTACAAAATTCCTCATCTGCTTTCCGGAAGATTTAATGGTTATGGTTCCGGTATCAATTGCTTCCTTACAAAAACAGCCCGGTACAAGGCTCCAGCGGTTAAAAGCCTTCGTTCTGATCCTGCCATATACATTGCTGGGTCTCACAGAAACACATTGGACTTTCTTAAGCCTGGTGTACATTTCCGCATACATTTCAGCATACAGGTGATTTATAGCATAATCATTCTGAAAATTCAGAGGTGATTTCTCATCAATCACGCCGGTCAGTTCTGTACCATACACCTGAAGGGTGGAAAAAACAATGCACCTGGGAATATTATTCTTAACTGCAAACCCGAGAAGATTTTTGGTGCCGATTGCAGATAATTCAATTCCACTGAGCGTATTTTTCGAAATGATATCATTCGCTGTAGAAGTATGAATGATAATGTCTGCATTAACAACAATGCTGTTTAATTGCTCTGTGTTTAATACATCCATTTCAATAAACTCAGCGCCAGTCAGTAATTGCCTGGTTGATTCATGAAACTGTCTGGCGCATGCCAGGATATTATTCCCCTTTTCCAATAAGAACCTTGCGAGGTATGATCCTATAAAACCGTTTGCGCCTGTTATCAGTACATTCATACTATACTTATTTTATTATAAGGCCCTGGCCGGTGGGCAGACTTAAAATTTTTATCCCTTTTTCGGCCGCCCATTTATTATGCGCCTCATACTGTATATCACAGGTTACATAGGCATAATCATCCAGGATTATCATTCCGCCGGCAGATAGTTTGTCCCAAAAAAAATCAAGCGCAGCAATTTCCGGTATCACACTGTTCATGTCAACAGAAAGAAAAGCTACTTTACCGCTTTTAACCTGGTTTAATGTACCAGGCACTGCACCTTTTACCAGTATAATAAAAGGGAAAGGTAAAAATGTTTTTCTTACCTCATCATAACAATCTGTATAAACATCCCTGAAATGCTCCTTCTTGCCGGCCTTTTGCTCTTCCTTTGTCAGTAAGCTTTCATCAAGTCCTTTAAAAGTATCCAGTAAATAAAATCGCCTATCGGTATTTGAGAATTTAATATACTCACAAATTGCCCTTGCAAAGCCTCCTTTATTAGTGCCGCATTCAACAAAATCCCCTTCAATTGTATTACAATGAGCAGCTGCCCATAATATCGTATGCACCCTCCAGTGGATATTTTTCCATGATCCTGTGGCAGCACCTGCGGCTTCAGCCCGTACAAAGTCGGTTACTGTCATAAAACCTGTGTTATGTACTGTGGTAAGTCCATCCTGGTCATACGCAGTTCCTGGTTTTGCCGGGGTATTAAAAATCTTTTTTATTTTCTTAAGTATTTCCAATTGGTTTTGCTTTAAATTTATTAATGAGGGCCTTTACAGGCTTTTTAATAAAAATGTAATACAAAATAAAATCTTCATTGACTATCAATCCTGACCAGTTGAAAAAAAACAATCCGAGTTTTTTACCAAGTGAAAGATGCCTGAACCCAAACTGGTGAGTGGTGAATTTCAAAATATAGGCTTCAAAAAAATAATACCGGCTCTTGATATTAAACGCTTTTCTTACAGAATCCATCCCTTTTGAACTGCCCCCGCGGGAATAATAAAAATTAGACCTCCCGGTTATGTGCAAAAATTTCCCCTTCGTTAATGCCTCATATATAAATAACTGATCACCTCCCCAGCTATTATCAAAAGGCATGTTCTTTACCAGTTCAGTTTTGTACAGTCCGCAAAAAAAATACTTATTCTCTCCTGAGCTCTTTACAAAATGAAAGCACCTTGAGAAAATATTTTTTTGCATGAAACTCCTGTTTAGCTTTGACCCGGTCATCACGCCATCGACACCTGCAAATTTCAAATCAGTCATGCATATCACTGTATCCGGGTTTGCCTGTAAGCCCTCAACACAAACTTCAATAAAGT
This sequence comes from Chitinophagaceae bacterium, assembly GCA_031441485.1. GTDB lineage: Bacteria > Bacteroidota > Bacteroidia > Chitinophagales > Chitinophagaceae > JJ008. Next base: position 13,948 of record JANOEQ010000130.1, on the reverse strand, counting down.
TCGCATCCCAGTTATCATCATCAGCAGCCCACATAAAATAACTTCCTTTTGCCTGGTTAAGCAAAAACTGGAAATTGGGCACTATACTCAGGTTTCTCTCCTGTACAAAATATTTCACTCTTCCATCTATTCTGGCATACTTTTCCAAAACGGGTAAAACAGCCTTATCAGTGGAACAGTTATCAGAAATAATAATTTCCAGATTCCGGTAGGTTTGTCCAAGGATACATTGCAGAGTTTTCTCCAGTCCCAACGGCCTGTTATAGGTGGGAATACCAACTGTAACTAATAGAGAATTGTTTAGCATATTTATATAACAACTCCGGCAAATGAAGAATCACTTAACGGGATTTTCAAATCTTTTTCCGACACCAGCGAAGCCGGTAGTGGCCAGTCTATTTTAACTGCCGGATCACTATATCTTATCCCGCCTTCGCTATCCTTATTATAAAAATTGGATACCATATAGGTAATTTCAGAATATTCTGTCAGCGATTGAAAGCCATGTGCAAAACCAGCAGGCACATACATCATCGTTTTGTTTTCTGCTGTTAACTCCGTACCAAACCATTGTAAAAAAGTCGGAGAGTCTTTGCGAACATCCACTATTACATCAAAGATGCCTCCTTGTACACACTTCACCAATTTTACCTCGCAAAACGGGGAATGCTGAAAATGCATTCCCCTTATAACTCCTTTTCCATGTGTGCCTGAATGATTGGACTGTACAAAATGCTGCACAAGATCATGGGCTGAAAACTCCTTCTCGCAAAATATACGGGTAAAAAAACCCCGGTTGTCCTGGAAAGGCTGCACATCAATTGTGAAAGCCCCTTTTAATGTAAGCGGATTGAATATCATTAAATAATAATTAAAATATAGTAGGCAAAAATTTACTGTCTTTTTTTGGGAGGATCAATTTAGGGCTTAAATCACAGACCACCCTGAACAAATCATTTTTTATTAATTCTCCCGAAGGAACTGCCAGCATATTAAACCCATGATGGGGAGGCGTTTCGCAAAATGTTCTGTTCAACGGCAATAATTCTATTGGCATATTTCCCGTATCAATATTCTGGTGAAATTCTCTCACAGCAAATACTTCATATCCCAATCCCTTCATCAAAACTGCTGATGGGGAATTTTCAAGCCCATTACTCCAGTCATCATACAAACTATGTGTTTCAAAAACCACAACAGGTTTATTTTTCCTGAGCATTTCAACAGCCCCCTGCAATACTTTTATTTCACTGCCTTCCACGTCAATCATTAACAAATCAACTTTACCCACTTTGTTTTGGGCAACATAATCGTCAATGGTAACAGTATGTAATACACTGGCTGCAGTTTCTTTTGCTTCAATAGTTGAAGCCAGCGCATCTTCTCCTTCAAAAATCAATTTCTCGTTGCTTTTATTCCATAAGGCAAGATTGTTAATAATAATATTTGTTAAATTATTTAGTTTAGTATTTTCAATTATCAGATCAGAATTATTTTTATTAGGTTCAAATGTATGACACACACCCGTTGTTCTCATATTGTTTGCAACAGGTATTGCCTGGTCGCCAAAGTAAGCGCCTGCAATGATCACATTTCTTGCACCAGCAGAAAAATGCAATAACAATTTTGTGGTCTGGGGTTCCCATACGTGGTTCGGAACAGCAGGGCTGCTCAGCAAAAACTCCCTGGCAATTTTAGAGTTGTACACAAAATTTATCTTCAGTCCATTTTTAAGTGATTTTGAAAAAGTTTTTCCCATAAACAGCTCATCTGCCAGCGGGCCCGAAACGGTATCCCTGACATTATTATAAGGGTGGCCTGCTTCTTTTTCGAATTCCACCAATGCTTCAATAAAATGAGTGCGGTAAGCAGGGTTGTTATGTAATACTTCTTTGATAGATTCTATTTTTGTCATCACTATTTTTTAAGAAATAATTCTTCGTCAATGATTTTCATATCAATCAGTTTTTGAATAGCCTTTAACCTTATCAGTTGCGATTGCCGGAAATTAGAGTCGGTGAATTGGATACCCAGTAAACCACTCTTTAAATCTTCCACAGCCTCCATTAAATTTACCCGGGGCTGGTGGTCTGGCGCCAGTTGTTCATACAAATCAAACCCAACCTTATAAGAACGCTTATCCGGCTGGGCATTGGCATTAATGCTTACTTCCACGCCTGCAAATAACTGCTGTACCGCTGCTGCCAGCTCTTTTACCTGGTAATTCCATTTATTACTGCCAGTGTTGATAGTTAAAAAATAGCCACCGTCTTTCCGGTGAACAGCCCAGTCCATTGCCCTGGCCATATCCTTTACATGAATCAGCGGCCGCCAGGGTGTGCCATCACTTAAGATGGTGATTTTTTTATCTGCAATAGCACTGGCTGTAAAATCATTCAATACCAGGTCCAACCTTAACCTGTCGCTATATCCACAAGCCGTAGCAAACCGCAAACAGGTAATTTGAAAACTATTATCAGCAAAAGGCTGTAAACCCTGTTCTGCAAATACTTTCGATTTGGCGTATGCAGTTAAGGGGTTTACTTCAGAAGTCTCAGTGCGTGGCGCAGTATCAGCAAAACCATACACACTGCAGCTGCTGGCGAATACAAAAGATTTTACCCCTCTTTGTTTGGCCATTTTTGCAATATCAACAGCCGCATTAAAGTTAATATCCAGTGTGGGCTTTTCAAAAGCATTTCCCATAGGATCATTGGAAATAGCAGCTAAATAAATCACGGCATCAAAGCCAGTCAGCAATGCTGCATCAAAATTTCTCACATCACCATAATACTGTGCATTGAGCAAAATATCTCCTGCAGTTCCATTGTATGTATTATTCTGAACAAAATAACCAATATCGTAACCGGCTAAAAAACAACCAGGGTGGTTTGCACTGAAATGTTTAGCCACTATCGGACCTATATAGCCAAGATTACCAATTATTAATATCCGCATAAAAATCTATTTCCAGGTTTTCCAGGGAGCCTGACCGTTTTCCCATAATTCATTCAACTCAATTTTATCCCTCAGGGCATCCATACACTTCCAGAATCCATTATGTTTAAAAGCAGACAGCTGTTTATCTGCTGTTAATTTTTCCAAAGGTTCATCTTCCCACATCACAGCGCTCATATCTTTTTGCAGTTTTTCCAGGTAGTTAAAAACCGCCGCTTTAAGAACAAAAAAACCGCCATTGATCCACTGAGTGTCTGTCTTTGATTTTTCCCGGAAAGCATTAACACTGCCATCTGCTGCCAAATCCATACCACCAAACCTTGCATCAGGCTGTACGGATGTAACAGTTACTGTTTTGTTATGTGCTTTGTGAAACTCCACCAGTTGATCAATATTCACATCACTCACCCCATCACCATATGTAAGTAGAAAATCCTCATCACCAATATACTTTTTTACCTGCTGTAATCTTCCGGCAGTTTTGGTATTGATCCCGGTTTCCACCAATGTTACTTTGAATGATTCTGCTCGGGTTCCGTGTATTTCCATCTTATTGCCGGCAAGGTCAATAGTAATATCAGAATTATGCAAAAAATAGTTCATGAAATACTCTTTTATTACATAGCCCTTATACCCAAGACAAATAACAAAATCATTGTACCCGTACTGGCTGTATATCTTCATAATATGCCACAGAATGGGCTTGCCCCCTATTTCCACCATAGGTTTGGGCCGGACATCAGTTTCTTCAGAAATTCGGGTACCCAGCCCACCTGCAAAAATGACTACTTTCATACGTCTGTTTTAACGAGTGACAAATGTAGATTATTTAGGCTATTAGTCCGTAATAAGGGTGCATTTCAAATTGCCGCAACTTAAATCTTTCAGGGCTCGCAGACAAAATACTGAATAGTCGTATAAAAAGACTTTGCCACCTTTCGGGCTGGGGCCAAAAGCGACAATTTGAAATGCACCCCGTAATAATGGCACTGCAATAAGGAGGGACTCCTTTAAAATAAGGTATCCAGTTTAAAAATAATACCAGGAAATCACATCGCTGCCAACTGACTCAAAAATTTCTCCATCCCTTTTTTCTTCCTCTCATCAAGATCATAACTTAGGTGCAGGGTATAATATTTAAAGAGGTCATATAGACCAAAGGCTTCCCGGGTCACAATTTCATCAATATGCTGCAGGCCTATAGCATTGGCAGCATCAAACATTTCAACAAAATCAGCAGTAAATGGCTTAGTACTCACCCAGGCTGCAAAAACAAAAGGCAACCCGGTAATAGAACGCCATTCGGAGCCCAGGTCATAAATAAAAGTGGAAATTTTGCGCTGTTCAAAGGCCCGATCACCGATTACCAATCCCGCCGTAGTCCCTTTTATTTTGCTGCGGTAATCTTCCCCGGTTGCCTGTATGACCTGAGGATTGATGCCCCAATATTCACGCATCAGGTATTTTAATAATTCCACCGAAGTGCGGCTCTGGTAATCGAGATAGACTATCTCGACTTCCGCCATCGGCACATCACTAAACAAGGCCACGGATGCAATTTCCCCTTCGGTGCCTATACAATGATTTCCGATAATATGATACTCGGGTAATTCCGGGATAACAGCTACCGGTATCAAACCGAGGTCTATCTCACCATCTTTGAGCTGCTGCGCCACTTTGGAAGGATATGCTCCTGTCAGTTCTATTAATTCACTAACCGGCGGCTGTTGCAGTCCATAAATAAGCGGCCTGGTATTTAAGTAGTTGACAATGCCTACACGAATCTTCTTCAATTGGGTTATTTTTGCCCGGCAAAGGTAATGGAAGAGAGGAACAGATGAACGGAGGAAGAGAGGAACAAGGAACAGAGGAATGAAGAAGTGAGCAGCCCAGCGTGAGAATTGTGTATTCCTCTTTCTCTCTTTTGCCTCTGTGTGAGTGTATTTTCTCTCTTTTTTCCTATAAGGCTCTTTTGCAAGAAGGATATCGAACAGAGGAACAGAGGAACAACGGCCCTCCCAATTAACTAATAAACAAATTAACCAATTAACTAATAATGGAACTTACAGCGCTAACATCAATTTCAGCCGTGGATGGCCGGTACAGGAAACAGGTTCACCATCTGGATGAATATTTTTCTGAATACGGGCTGATGAAATACAGGGTGCTGATAGAAATTGAATACCTGCTTTTCCTGGAAAAGAAAAAATTCTTTAAACTCACCGGCAAAGCCGCAAAACATTTGGAAAGACTGGCGGAAAATTTTGGCCCTGAAGATGCACAGGAAATAAAACAAATAGAATACACCACCAACCATGATGTGAAAGCGGTGGAATACTTTATTAAAAATGAACTGGAAAAAACTGGTGGCTCCACTGCAAAAGAGTGGGTGCATTTCGGCCTTACCTCGCAGGATATCAATAATACAGCCATCCCTTTGTCATGGAAACATGCCATTGAATACGAATACCTGCCCGCTTTACTAAATCTGAATACTGAATTAAAAATACTGGCCGCTAACTGGAAAGATATTCCCATGCTGGCACATACACATGGCCAGCCTGCCAGCCCCACCCGGCTGGGAAAAGAAATACAGGTTTTTGTGGAAAGAATAGAAAACCAGATCGAACAGTTTATCGGCATCCCCTTTACCGGGAAATTTGGTGGTGCCACCGGCAACTTCAATGCACATCATGTTGCTTTTCCAAAAACGGATTGGGTAAAATTCGCCAATGAATTTTTGCAACACCTGGGCATCAGCCGGCAACAATACACCACACAAATTGAACACTATGATAATTTAGCTGCTCATTTTGATTGTATGAAAAGGGTGAACAATATCCTGGTGGATTTTTGCCGGGATATATGGAGCTATGTGTCCATGGAATATTTTACCCAAAAAACAAAAAGGGGCGAAGTGGGTTCGTCTGCCATGCCGCATAAAGTAAATCCCATTGATTTTGAAAATGCAGAAGGGAACCTGGGATTGGCCAATGCCATTTTTGAACATTTGTCTGCCAAACTTCCGGTATCCCGTCTGCAAAGAGACCTTACCGATTCCACCGTACTCCGCAATATAGGCGTACCATTTGCACATACCATTATTGCTTTTCGTTCTATTGAAAAAGGATTAGGAAAACTGGTAATCAATAATACAAAGATCCATGAGGACCTGGAGAATAACTGGGCCGTAGTGGCTGAAGCCATCCAGACTATTCTGCGCCGCGAAAATTATCCCAACCCTTATGAAGCATTAAAAGACCTGACCAGGGGAAATAACAAAATTGATAAGAAAGTTATTCACAAATTTATTGACGGCCTTAGCATTGATGATAGTCTGAAAAAAGAATTAAGGAAAATTTCTCCCCATAATTATACCGGGGTATAGTAACTTTTTATACAGATATGCCTTAAACTGCACAGTTATTCCTTTTTTCTGATATAACGCCAATTTGAATATCTTTATTCTCACTGTATGAAACAACTACTGCTGATTATACTCCTTATTTTTAGTCTGGCAGTATCCGCTCAGGTAAACTTCCAGCAGATACAGGCGTCGGTAGATACTAATAAAGGGAATATAAAAAATAATCGAAATGCGTTTACGGCCGCCTCTTGTATAGGGGTTTTAGATCTGCATGGAAATGATTGTGTAAGACTCCCACTAAGTCAGGACTATTATTTTACTGCCGGATTTACCTGGGAAACATGGTTTAACAGCAATTGGTTTGAAAACAACGATAATAGTTTTCGATTTGGACAATCTTTACTACTGACTGAAGATCCTGTGCTTTGTGAAGATATCCAGTTAGGATTTGGATGGCAAAATATTCCGCGGAACACAATTGGTTTTGTAGTCGATGGCCCGGGCCAATGCGGATCAAGGGATAATAACCCCTGTTTTTACAGGCCTCCAGGTGGGTTTATACCGAATACATGGTACCATGTGGCAGGGGTCAGAAATTATCTGACAAATCAAACACTGCTATACTTTAATGGGCAATTAGTAGATTCAAAAACAAATACATTATCCCCTTTTAATAGAAATATTCTAACAAGAATTGGCACTTACACGTTTGCAAATGACAGTGGATTTGTTGGAAAAATGGATGAAATCAGGTTTTGGAAAACACCAAGGTCCAGTGCAGAAATTTTAGCTAATTACAACAAATGTCTCACAGGAAATGAAATCGGGCTTGCGGCTTATTACAGGTCCAATGAATCAAGTGGGTTAACATTGCACAATGCCGCTAATAATCCTTCTCTCGACGGTACCCTTGACCCAACAGTTTCATGGAATAATACATTGAATGCTCCATTATCCAATAATTGCTTTTCTTCCCCTCCAACAACAGTAAATGTTACAATTTGTTCCGGACAAACGTATCAAGGATACAGCAGTACAGGAGTTTATACAGATATTTTTCTTGGCAGTAATGGCTGTGACAGTACACGAATACTAAACTTAACTGTTAATACCTGTAATGGTAGTTTTATTGGAGGTATTATCAACAACTATACACCTGTTCTCAGTTTGGATAAATGCAAAAATATTATCAACGTTGAAAATGCAACTGATTTTAGTGCCGGCGATACTGTTTTACTAATTCAAATGAAAGGCGCTGTCATAGATTCCTCTAACACCGCCGCATTTGGAACAATTACAGATTATAAAAATGCCGGTAATTACGAATTTAATTATGTAAAAAGCAAGCTCGGAAACCAAATTGAATTATTAAATGCTATAACAAGGCAATACGACATACCGACTGGGAAGGTTCAACTAATCAGAGTTCCTTACTATCCAAATGCAACTATCACGTCCACACTTACCTGCCTTCCCTGGGATGGAAGCAAAGGCGGTGTACTGGTGCTGAATGCACTGGATACAATTAACCTTGCTGCTAATATTGATGTAAGTGGAAAGGGATTCAGGGGTGGGGCCGACCCTTATACAAATCCTCCTGTTTTTTATTGTTACGAAAATCAATTTTACTATCCTGTCAATCCCGATCTGGCATCAGAAAAAGGAGAAGGCATAGCCTTTATTTCAATAAGCAAATCGTATGGCAAAGGCGCATTAGCTAATGGTGGCGGTGGCGGAAATTCACATAATTCCGGTGGTGGCGGTGGCAGTAATGCTGCTGCAGGAGGCTTTGGTGGATACAACTTTGAAGGCAGTCCCTGCACAACAACCCCTTTTGACAATCGTGGGATTGGCGGGAAACCACTTATATATAACAATGCAGTAAATAAAGTTTTTTTAGGTGGTGGTGGTGGTGCAGGGCATAGTAATAATCCAGAGGCTTTTGAATCAAAAGGTGGCAATGGTGCAGGTATAGTAATAATCATGGCCGATAAGATTAAAGCTACCGGCAATAAGATTATAGCCAATGGTAATGACGGTATATCATGTGGAAATACCAGTTCCGGGTGTCATGAAGGAATGGGTGGAGCCGGGGGTGGCGGTGCTGTTTTAATTAAGACAAACACATTTATTGGCAATACCATAGTAGAAGCAATAGGCGGTAGAGGTGCAAATATGACAGCCTCAGGTTTTCTAAAAGTTGGACCCGGCGGTGGTGGTGGAAGCGGAATTTTGTATCTATCTAATCCTTCTTTACCTGCTAACATCAGCGTGACAAACAATGGTGGCACAAATGGCGTTTGCACAGCCTATAGTAACGATCCCTTTGGCGCTACACCCGGCCAAAACGGCACCACCCTCTTTAACCTCGTTGTACCTGTCGACAACATTCTTTTCAAACCTAACATAGATTCGGTCAGGATAAACAAAAGACTTGTGACCTGCGACAGTTTTAATTTCAACGGCTTAGGTTATACCAACACCAATCCGGTAGCCGGCTGGCAATGGTACTTTGGTGATGGAGGAACAGCTAATACTCAAAATACCAGTCATACGTACTTACCAGGCCCCTACACCGTAAAACTGATTGTCACCGATATTAATGGATGTAAAGACAGCGTTACCACCAATATCATTGCCTCCACTCTTGGAGTAGATGCCGGCCCTGATGATATAATCTGCAGTCCCAATTCAACCGATTTGCAAGGCACCACCAACGGGGCCACCCAATTTGCCTGGACACCTGCCAACTATCTTAACAATCCCGGCATTTTAAATCCAACGGCCACACCTCCGGTTACCACCTGGTTTTATTTGACTGCCACCAACGCAAATGGCTGTTCAAGGAAAGATTCAGTATTGGTATCCGTACGTTCTGCAACTGGTTTTGCTATAAACCCCCCGGCTGATATTTGCCCAAAAAAACCAATTCAGTTATCTGCTTCGGGTGGAGATATTTTTGTATGGCAACCCGCTGTAACATTGGATAACCCGGTCATATTTAATCCCACTGCTACACCTTCTGTTACTACTATTTACAGCGTTTTTATTACTGATACGGTTTGTAATAATACCACCACCCTTTTCACTACAATAACAGTACTGCCTTTACCACTGATCAGGGCCAGTAAAAGAAATGATATTGATTGCTCAACACCGCAAAGCCAATTATCTGCAAGCGGCGGAATACAATACAGCTGGACACCAGCCGGCAGTCTGAATAATGCTAATTCCGGAAGTCCTATTGCCACTCCCATCCTTACTACACAGTATCTCGTTACAGGTACCAACCTGGCCGGTTGTACCAATATTGACAGTATAATTGTAAAAGTAAGCGCCGAAAACAAAGGCCGCTACTTTATGCCCAATGGTTTTACACCCAACAATGATGGATTAAATGATTGCTTTGGCGTAAAATTATGGGGTACCATCACAGAAATTGATTTCAGCATTTTCAACCGATGGGGGGAAAAGATTTTTCACACCACAAAGATTGGTGACTGCTGGAATGGTCTTTACAAAGGTGTATTACAAGATTCCGATGTATATGTATTTATGATAAAAGCAAAAACAACCTGTGAACCAGTGGTATTCAGGAAGGGAACATTTGTACTGATCCGGTAACCTTACCGTTGTGTTTTAATATAATGGCCGCTTATGAAAACTTTCCTCTTGTCTTTTCTTTTATACTGTACTGCAATTCCCGCTCAGGTAAATCTTAAACAGGGCCTCGTTGCATAGTATCCATTTGACAACTTAGTTAACAAACAAGGAAATACTGCCTGGAATGGAGTGACATTAATAATGTACGTTGAACACGCTATTAGAATAAGGCCCTATTTATCTGAAAAAATTCCCTGGCCGAAAAAGAGAACGGTGAATATGTTGCACAGAGTGATTGAATGACGGTTAAATGAACTGGTCCTTTTCTTAAACAATACGCTTCTTTATTCCGGAGGGACCTAAGGTCGGTAAATGAGGCAGGATATGAAGTCTTTACACCAGCGGCTTGCCCCGTGGGGGCAAAAGAAAAAATCATAATGTCAGTGGCTTTCACACAAATACATGTTTCTTTTTACACAATACTGAATCTTTCCCTCAGTTCTCCCAATTCCAGCCAATAAGTGCCATCGGGCATTCCACCTACACTAAGCAGCAAGTCCCTGGATGTATCTGTTATTTTTCCCTTACGGATCAATTGCCCCTCTTCATTAATAATGCGGTAATTATCGGTACTATTGGGATGACCTGGAAATTGTACAGTAATGCAGGCATTGGCAGGCACAGGATTGGGAGAAAGAAAAAGCAAAGGTTGGTTTTTCATACACAATTAAAGTCTTAACCGGGCTGGTGAAACCCAAACTGGATAAATGGTGCGGCTATAAGTTGCAAAACAAATGCCACAGGCCCTTTTCCCAATAGCTAATTGCGAAAATGTGAATATCTAATTTCCCCGCAGGGAACAGGATAGTAAGAATAGCGCATAAACTTACTATTCAACCACCGTTATAAAGCCAGTATCTTTTTCAAATCGGCGTCGCTTACAGTTAGCAATTTTACCGCAGGCAGCCGACGGGTAAGTTCTTTCCAATTACTGTCTTTGGCAAACGCTTTTTTAAAAAGGGGCAGCGCTTTTCCCAGGTCTTTACTATTGGCCAGGGTAATGGCTGTCCAGTATTGCATCTCCAGGTTATCCGGCATCATTTTCATGGCTGCATTGTATTCATTCATGGCTGCGGTCATATCATTCTTTTCCACGGCCAGGTCGCCATTGTTCATGTGCCCGTATGCTATGCTTACCTGGTATAAACGCCGGAGTTCTTTAATGGGTTCTTTATTATCGTCCACCCGCAGGTCCACTAATCTTTCATTCCAGGGCTTACCATCAGATATGCCGGGTACCACCAATATGGCTGCGGCCTGCTGTCCCCTGATATCCCCTCCGGCCCTTTGTGCTGCTTCCAATGCCAGTAATATTCTATCTGCCAGTTTTTTACCAGTACTTTTCTGAAAAGCAGCTGCCATAGCTGCCGGCACTTTATCCGTCAGCATCATATTGGACTGTACTGAAAACTGGCTGCCTTTTATATGCGATGCAAACTGAATACATGACTTACCGGTATGCACCGCCACATTACCCGTATTATCCACTATGGCCACCTGCCTTACATCCCTGCCTTCATCATTTTTTAATAATGAATCCAATGCCTGTTGGGCTGTGTATCCTTTTTTCAGCAAGCCCAATCCCAATATTCCCAATGATTTATTGACGAAAGATTGTGTAGCCACCGCACCCACCCCTGCTTCTGCCCAGCTAACTAATGTGCCAACAGAAAACCAATGGCTCTGCACCGCCACTGCCATCTCTCCGGTAACTGAATCCCGGGCTACAATGGAAAATGTATGTGCCAGGGGGCTGGTTTCTTTAAACACCTGTGCATACAAAATGGTACACTGACATAGAACAAAAATCAGGATGATCTTTGGAATTTTCATGCCGTAAATTTTTATGATTAAAGATACAGATTCAGAAACCTATGGTTAACAATTTCTCATTACCCCTGCTTCTATAGAAAACTAGTGTTAAGTCAATCATGCTTTGTCGGATACCTCTCAACGAATACAAAAGCTATCCCACAAAAGCCGGTAGTGTCTCAGTTTGAAAAAAAATGAACCACAAGGCAATCAATTTGTATTTAATTGTATTTACCTGCCTTCAGGCAGTTTCGTGTCATTCGTGCAATTCGTGGCTAAAATCTTTTGCCAAAGTGTAGCCTTTCCCGATCAAAAATGAAACAGAAAATTTTATTCACGACATTATTAATTTTTACTTTTACAACCATTTTTGCACAGACAAATTCAAATAAGAAAAATAGTATGACAATTACAGTAACAAAAACAATCAATATCAAAGCAAACCCTGACAAGGTTTGGGACTATGTAAACGACCTTTCAAAATGGGCAGAGTGGGCAATTCATAATGTGAAAAGTGTACGACAAGGCGACAATGGATTTTGGCTTATGGACGGACTGAGAGGAACTTCAAGAGTTAAGATGAACTAGGACAAAACAACAGGAATTTTAGACCACGACTTTATAGACCCAGGCGAAGGACATTGGAAAGTTCCTTGCAGAGTTGTTGCAGGAAATTTGGGTTCACATTTTATGATAACTTTTACCAAGCCAGAACAAATGCCAGACGAAGCATTTCAAATGGGAATGAAAATGCTTGACGAAGAACTTCTAAAACTAAAAGAGGTTTTAGAAAAATAGTTAGTTCGCATTTTGTCAGTGGACAAAAAGCGAACGCACAACATTCGGTCAATATGGCGGGGCGACGAATATATGCTCAACTTTTTTCAGGACGAGTCACTGGGGCGCATACGGCGGACGGCCCTCGCTTTTATGTACCGTATTTGTAAAACTCAACTTTTGCAACCCGATAGCTATCGGGTCCAGTTTGTCGACAAAGGCATCTATCAGCCTTACTGCATTATCAGCACTTACCTGGTCTTCCAATGTGCTGAAATAACTTTGATGGCGGTTGCTACCTTGGATATATTACATACCGTTAAGACAACAAAAATCATACTGCTTTTACTCTCCTGAATAATGTGTGTATATTTATAGAGCGACGCAGTTTTTCACAAACTTCCGTTGTACGCTATTTTTTTTCGACTCCCCTCTTCGTTTTGAGACTACAATTAATAGTAAATAAAAAGTTGTCCAAATGTACAACTTTTGTATCTTTGCCACTTGGGAGGAAATAAAAAAACAAGGACAATCATTTTTTACAAAGACTATTTTGCTCACTTCTTTGTGAAGCAGCGTCAAAAGGTAAAAGACAAAATAGTTTGGACTTTTGACCTGATAGAACTCATCGACCAAGTTCCTGAAACCTATCTCAAGCATTTAGAAGGAACAGACAAACTTTTTGAAATCAGAGTTCAAAGCGGAAATGATATTTTTAGAATATTTTGCTTTTTTGACGCAGGGAGTTTAGTTGTTCTTGCAAATGGCTTTCAAAAGAAAACTCAAAAGACACCGAAACAGGAAATTGAAAAAGCGATAAAAATTAAAAATGAATATTATGAAAACAAATAAAAATATTAAGACACTTGCCCAATTTAAGAATGAACATTACGGCAAAATTGGCACAACAAAACGTGACAAGCTAGAAAAAGGATTTGAAGCTTTTAAACTTGGTGCATTGATTCACGAAGCCAGGCTTGAACAGGGAATGACACAAGAGCAACTGGCAGACAAATGTGGAACCAACAAAGCTTATATTTCAAGAGTAGAGAATAACATTAAAGATGTACGTATTTCAACATTGCAAAAAATTGTCGAACTGGGTTTTGGCGGACAATTACAACTTTCAATTAAACTATAGGATACCAAAACAGCGTACAACATTAAGAACAATAGCCGAAAGCCCCCATAAAGAAGCCCCGCATTAAAACCTGTTAATGGGGGGCTTTTGGTTATTGTTTGTTGACCGGCACCAGGCAGGGTCTCTTTTTCTTTGCTATAGGGAATTAGTAGGTGGCCTTGCTATAAACTATTGATTTTCCGGTTTAAGATAGTATTGCAGTTTATCCGTTTAAAAATGGTTAAAGCTAT
>JANOEQ010000129.1:0-25348 GCA_031441485.1 Chitinophagaceae bacterium | reverse complement strand
TCTAAACTAAAAGTTCCGCCACGGGTCTTCGTTCCAACTTTCTGGATAGGGAATGGAAATAGCTGGGATTATTTGCACGCGTTCACAAAATCACGCCATTTGTCAGCTATTGAGATCAGAGAGCTTTCCGAACTAGGGGTCGAATTTGGCGCCCACGGCCATAGTCACTGTCCACTCAGCCATATGTCTGAACGAAAAATTCGCGAAGAACTCACTCGTTCGAAGGAAACGCTAGAAGACGTTGTAGGAGAACCAATCCAGTCCTTGGCGTACCCGTACGGTATGGTCAACCAACGTGTGCTCACGATTGCCAGCGAAGTTGGATATACTTCCGGGTACACCATGGCTCTTCCGCATTCAGCAGACACTCTTCTCCAGCAAGGTCGTATTCCGGTCTATTCCCTTGATACGGTCGGTACCCTAAGCGCAAAACTTCCGGGACAATTTTAAACAGTTTTGAGACAGCCTCCTTGGGAAATTCATGGAACGAATTTAGCTTTATACGTTTTCTTTGCAAAAAATAGAATTATGCTGGTGGCTGTGGTAACAACTGATACTTTGAAACCGGAATGGGTGGCCGGAGGCTTACAGCACAATATTGAAGTAATATGGCTGGATGAACCGGCCCTGGTACCCGGCGCTACAGCTTATATAGACCTTCTCTATTCCCAAACTCCCGACAGGCTGGAGATATGGCAGCAATATACCAGTACGCTTATCCTTATCAATGATGTGCTGAAAGTAAATGACCAGCTTCCCTCCCATATTATTCGTTTCAACGGATGGCCCGGTTTTGTGAACCGCCCCATTATTGAGATGACCGTTGCCGGTAAAGAATGGATGGATAAAGCCAGTTCTCTATGTGCTGCTTTTAATAAAACGGCGGAATGTGTGCCGGATCTGCCTGGTTTTGTTTCTGCCAGGGTGGTAAGTATGATCATTAATGAAGCATGGTTTGCACTGGAGGAGGAAATAAGCACCAAAGAAGAAATAGACATAGCCATGAAACTGGGCACCAACTATCCTTATGGCCCGTTTGAATGGGGAGAAAAAATCGGCTTAAATAATGTATACCAGTTGCTGGAGGCATTGTCTGTCAGCCAGTCAAGGTACATACCCGCCCCCTTACTAAAAAAAGAGGCCCTTCGTAAATGAGTTATATATTAAATATAGACACATCAGAAAGCATAGCTTCTATTTGCCTGGCCGATGATGAAACTATCTATCCACCAGCATTTAATAATAGCCGGAATGACCATGCGGCCTGGCTGCATACAGCTATCAGAACTCTGCTTCAGCAGCATGAATTGTCTCCGGCCAATTTAAATGCAGCGGCAGTAAGCATTGGGCCTGGCTCATATACGGGTCTGCGGGTGTCGCTTTCGGCAGCCAAAGGTTTGTGTTATGCTTTGGATATACCTTTAATAGCAGTCAATACCCTTTCCATGGTGGCACTGGCAGCCCTTGCAGAAGCAAAAGACCTCATCTGCCCGATGATTGATGCCAGGAGAATGGAGGTTTTTACAGCGATTTATGACCGGCAGCTGGTGGAAAAAGAAAAGGCCAAAGCACTAATAGTAGATGCGGACAGTTTTTCTTCGCTGCTTGACTCATATTCTATTCTGTTTTGTGGCAGTGGCAGCCCTAAACTGCAAACAATCCTTTCGCATTCTAACGCCGCTTTTAGTACGGTCAGGGCCAATGCAGCGCATTTGGCAAAACTGTCCTATCCCCTGTTTCTCAATAAACAATTTGCGGATACAGCCTATACGGAACCCCTTTATATCAAGGATTTTTTTTCTGGTACGGGAAAAAAATTATGAGTCAGCAGTCATATTAACAAAAAAAATTATGAACCAATCCAACTCCTTTGTATTTTCGCCTTTATTAACAATATTATAAGCATGAATACTTACTCTCTAACACTAAACAATTCCCAAAGCAATGGAGCACCGCTCAAAGTGGATTTACTGAATGTAAAAAAATCTGCTTTGACATTGCGGGCTGTAAACCACAAGCTTCGTCAGCAGATTCTGAAACTGATTGATGAGGAAGGTAAGATAACAGTTACCGACCTGTATGTAAAGCTAAGACTTGAACAATCGGTTGCTTCCCAGCACCTTGCCATTTTGCGCAAAGCTGGATTTGTAAACACCACCCGTGATGGCAAATTCATTTATTATTCTGTAAATGTGAACCGGATTAAAGAATTGAACAAATTTGTAGAAGACCTGCTGGGTTGATACTTTTCTGCTATTACTGCATTAAGGTTGTCTCAAAAGTGATTTTAGAAGTTGCCCATAAAGACACAAAGGACACAAAGTAGTATTAATCAATCTCATAATTTTCTTTGTGTCCTTTGTGTCTTTATGGGAATCATTTTTGACAGGCTCATTTTTATTACTATCAATTATGGGCTAAATTTGCTGCTTTAAAAGATCAGCGATGTTTATCAAACAATTATATACCGGCTGCCTCAGTGAAGCGGCCTATTACATAGAAAGTAAAGGAGAATCAGCTATTATTGATCCCCTACGTGACATTGATGAGTACCTGCAACTGGCCAAAGAAAGAAATACAAGCATCAAATATATTTTTGAAACGCATTTTCATGCTGATTTTGTAAGCGGCCATATAGATCTGGGCAAAGCCACCGGCGCACCTATCGTATATGGTCCCGGTACCCACACTAAATTTCCGGTACATGTAGCCAAAGATGAAGAAGTGTTTACTATCGGTGATATCACCATCAGGGTTTTACATACACCGGGTCATACACTTGAATCCACCTGTTATTTATTGACAGATGAAAGTGGAAAGAACCATTGTGTGTTTACCGGCGATACCTTATTTGTAGGCGATGTGGGCCGTCCGGACCTGGCACAAAAAGGTGCTGACATAACAATGGAGGACCTGGCCGGTATGATGTACGACAGTATCCACGCCAAATTATTTCCCCTGGCAGACGATGTGATCGTATACCCGGCACATGGCCCGGGCAGTTCCTGCGGAAAAAACCTTGGCCCTCATACACACAGCACTATTGGTGCAGAGAAGCAAACTAATTACGCCCTGAGAGCTGCCACCAAAGCAGACTTTATAAAAGAAGTGACCGATGGTATTTTGGCACCGCCTTCTTATTTTCCCATCAATGCTAAAATAAATAAAGAAGGATATGACAGTCTCGATACTGTACTCAAAGAAGGGTTAACGGCTTTGTCTATTGAGCAGTTTAAAAAATTGGTACAGGCAGATGTTATGATCCTGGACACGCGGAATGCCACTGAATTTACAATGGGATTTATTCCCGGCTCTATCAGCATTGGACTGGAAGGCCGTTTTGCAGAATGGGCCGGCAGCCTGCTTCCTTTTACTGCACCCATGGTATTGGTAACAGCACCGGGTATGGAAAAAGAAACCATCATCCGTTTGGCGAGAGTGGGTTTTGATAAAGTGAAAGGCTACCTGGATGGAAGTTATGCCGCATGGGCCGCTGCAGGTGAAGCCATTGATATGATCATAGATGTGGAAGCCGATGAATTGATGATGGACATGCCGCATGATCCCAACCTGGTAGTGGTGGATGTGCGCCGCGAAACAGAATTTGCCGACGGGCATTTGAAAGATGCGCTTAATATTCCGCTTAATGATATGAACGATCCCGCTACTATGGCCAACCTGGAAGAGCATCAGAATATCTATGTGCATTGTGCCGGCGGATACCGCAGTGTTATTGCTTCATCTTTGCTAAAAAGGCAGGGCATACATAATATCCGGAATGTAGCCGGAGGGTGGGGCAAGATCAAAGAGCAGGAAAAAGCGGAGATCGTAAAAGAGAGTAGTATTCTGAATTAACCGGCGGCCTCTTGTCTGCGGCAAGTGAATACAGGGTGGCCACTAATTGCACAAATGACACGAAGAAATACAATTGAATACAAATTATAACAGCCTTTGGCTGTTTTTTCTTATTCGTGCTTTTCGTGTAATTCGTGGCAAAAAAATAGCTGCATAAGCAGCTTTATTTTATTGAACTAACCAAATACCTTTTGCCCTCGGCAAGTGAATACAGTCTGGCCACTAATTGCACGAATGACACGAATGAATACAATTGAATACAAATTATAACAGCCTTTGGCTGTTTTCTCTTATTCGTGCTTTTCGTGTAATTCGTGGCAAAAAAACTGCGCAAGCAAGTACAATTTGTATTCAATTGTATTTCTGTATTTCTGTATTTCTTCGTGGCATTCGTGCAATTCGTGGCAAAAAAATAGCTGCGTAAGCAGCTACTCCTTATAATCTATATCAGTGGTCACATCTTTCCTTTTATCCAGGCATTCAGTTCCGGTGAGCTTTCTGTGCTGATGATGGCAGCATATCTTGGCTTGGTACCATTGTGTACTCCCACATGCCAGAGTCTTTGGCTATCCACTACAAAATGTGCTCCTTTTGGCATAGGCACCCGTGCTTCTGATTCTTTGATGGGCAAATTATTCTCATCGCTATCGTACAGCAGCATATAGCTGTCGGGGTTGTCGGTCAGTTCTATCCACATACGCACCACCCAGCCTTCATCTTCGGGGTTCAACCGGTTATTATCATCCCGGTGTACCGAGCGGATGGCCTGGTCGTGGGTCTGTGGTTCTAATTTTATCACCCTTACCCTTCCGAAATTGGCGGGGATGGACTTGATATAGGCCATCAGGTTGGGGCATCCTTCTGAATTGGGGGTAAAGATGGCATCCTTATCTGTCTTGCCATTTTCCCAAAAGCCTTTACACTCATTGGTTCCATCGCAGGAGGCCAGCGGCGCAAAATTGGTATCGCCGCCGCTTTTCCAGTCCATATAGGTCAGGTTTTCCCATTCTGCCGGTGGTATATGGGAGATGTCCAGTGTTTTCAAGATCACATAGCCTTTTTCTTTCATTACCGGCATGCGGTAATGGGGGGTTTGTAAGGGGATTTTTACAGACCAGTGTTCGGAGTGGGGCCAGAATATGGTTGGGGTGGGGGACATGGTTTTGAGGTTTTGAAATAGGATGCTAAAGTATGGAAATAGGAGGGAAATAGGGAATGATAATTGATCCGATGCATCATTCCTTTAAAGCTGCAATAATTTTCCGGTCAAATTTTCCGAACTACTCATTTCAGGTGTTTTAACCCTTTCCTGGTAAGTGCAGCTGTAATACCTTTCTCAAACATCAAGGGAACTTAATATCCAGAATTATAACCTTTGGATTTTTCACATTTAATAATTAAGTTACAATGATTAAAACATATACAACACTTAAAAACTAAATCTATGCCAGTCAATGAACTTAAAAAAGATCAATGTGCAGTTTTTCTCGGTCAGCAAATTGCACCATTAGGGAGCCCTACAGCATCCATTAGTAAATTAAATACAAAACACTACAAACTGGAAATCTGCTATGAGTTTAAAGTTGAACAGGAATATGTAGAACCCGAAATAGGGGAAGATCCGAATAAATTACCCACTGGAGCTTCCTTTGCGGTTCTACCCATCGGAGCGCATCGGAAAGGAAGTGTATTAATAAATTATTCTCAGGAAGATACCGCAAGTGATTTATTAACGGTTTCACTCAAATTTATTACGGAAGGTGTGAAGGGTAATCATGGCAGTTAATTTCAATAAAACTCTTTAAGGAAATCTATCCACTCCGGAAACTTTTTAATAAAGGCTGATTGATATTCTGATGTTGGTGAAATAAAATATTGATACTCATCAATTGAAGTGTCCAGTTTTTTCGGAAAGAAAACACTCAAGCCGGATAAATTCTTCGTGATATATCCGGCTTGAACATTATCACCAAACCATTTTACTCCTATGAATGGATCCCGGCTTTTTATTCTGGTAATTTCGCGTAAAATAGTATCCATCAAAACTTGAAGTTCGGCATTCCAGATTCCAGTTATATTTCTTTCTGTAAGATTAATGATAAACTGTCCGAACCAGTGCATAAAATCAACAGTATTGTACATACAGTTTCCATCAAGTTTAATACATCTTGCCCTTGCATCAATCGCTGCCAGACGAAAATCCGAATTCCGGAAATTCTCTATACAAATGCGTGCAACATTTGCCACCAACTCAGTTATGGCTATATAATCTGCTTTCACCCCGAATATTGCCCAAGTTTGAATAGTTGAAGTGTACATTCGCCGGAATGGATCAACTTTAATTACCGAATCAATACAGGACTTAACTATCGTTTCTGCTGTATCCGGGTGTTTGAATTTTTGTATCGCGTCAAAAATCACTGAAAAGTTGTAATTGGGTTCATCAATGCCCCCTTGCGGCGCAACAAGGTATCTTACTTTCTCTGAGAAAGCCATACAGGTGTGTAAATTCATAGAATAACAATTCATCATTAACATAACATCGACGCTTCTCTTTTCAAAACCATCATTTATCGCCATTGCCAACTCCTCATTGGTAAGCACATCAAATGTTTTAGGGGCGATAAGATCAGAAAGCTTTGCCAGATAGGAATTCTCCGGATTGACATTTTTCGTCATATCAGTAAAACCAATAGTAGAAATTTTATTAAACCATATCTGATCTTCTATAAAATCAAGTCTGATCGAATCGATAATATCATCAAATTGGGTTACTGATGAAATAAAATTGTCAAGCTCTGAATCATTGAGTACTAACAGTTGAAGCCCTACTTTTTCAATCTGAAAACTTTTATAATATCGATCATTTGAACGGGACAGAGCAAGGCGGTCCCCCACTTCTCCTGAATACAAATTTTTAATATACACATGCATCACTTCCTCACGTATGAGCCTTGATTTAGATATCTGGACAATACCTAGTGCCTTTTCCTGTACGGACTTAAATAGTTGGCCAGTGTTCCAATCAATTACCCTTCGGAAAATCCCAAAAACAGATCCATGATCCCATGTTATTACAAAATACTTGGAAGCTTTAGAGTGGATATCCGGATATCCGTTAGTATCGATTTTCTTAAATACACTTGTTAAAAGTGCGGGTTTCTGTAAGGCACCGGGAGTTGGATGTGATTCCAACTCAGATAAATAATTTATGCCGCCACTTGATTTTTTTGCATGAAAAACAGAAAACCGGTCGCTAATAATAGTTCCTGTTTGCAAATTACCTTCTAGATGATTGGCAATGACAAAAATCTCAAAAGTTTCACTCAATTTACAGAATCCGATATCCCCGTATAATAATTTTAGCTCCCGAATAAGTTTCTTTTCGTCTTCGAGTCCATTTATTCGTAAATCTGCATAAATTACAACAATTAAAGTCCATTCTTTCATATGATTTTTCGTTTATTATCTTATTGTTTATTAATAATCTATGCCTGCAATCTTTGTTCAAATGCACAGAGCAATCAATCTAAATTACTTCATCTGCATAAATACACACAATCAGAAGGCCTTCCCAGTTATAATATCAGAACAATCATTCAGGACACAAAAGGCTTTATATGGGCCGGAACACAGGATGGTCTGAGCCGCTTTGACGGAAATAGATTTTTAAATTACTCAAAAAGTTCTTTACTTAAAAATAAAATTTGCGGAGTTGATGTAAGGGCGATTATCGAAGATACTGCGCATCAGTTACTGTGGGTGTTACCAGCCGAAGTGGGTGTAAATGCAATTAATATCAATACAAGTGAAGTGGTACTTACCGCACCTATTCCAAACGCTGGTCCGGAAGACTGGAATATTTCAATGATAAAACACAATGACCTTCTATGGATTGGAACATCCACAGGTGTGAAAATTTATAATATTCTTACAAAATCCTACGAATCATCTTTACCGCTGCCAGCCAGAAAAGTGACCCCAACAGGTTATGAAACAAGGTCCCTTTTCAATGACGAGTTTGGTAATGTTTGGGCATGCTACAGTGGTTACGGAATAGTAATTTATCATGGGAAATTAAGAACAATAATCAGTGAAATTCCGCTCCGTGATTTAAATGAACATGCCGGCCGAAATGATATGCGCTTCTACAGTGTAACAAATCCAGCACCTGGACAATTAATCGTAGGTACTGACCAGGGTTTGCGTACTATAAATTACGACAGATCCTATCATTTCGCCATTAACAATTCACCCTGCAAAAGTTTTCCGGCGTTCAATAACGAAAGCATCGAATTTGTAACACATACTGCTTCAAATGAGATCTATATTGCTGGTTTCGGAAAACTGGGCAAATTCAGTTTATCGCTTGAAAATCCGATTTTCTTAGAGGAACCAGCCAGAACCACAGAAACCGACTGGCTTAAAGCCGTGCAATATTTATTTTTTGATAAAGAAAAAAATCTCTGGCTTGGTTGTCAGGAGGGCCTTGGATTTATTTCAATCAGAAATAATCCTTTTACACCATATTCGTTTGATAAACATACAAATATTCAATTGGAGCATGTCCGTTCTTTGTTTACATCAGGTAATGGTATCATATTAGCCGGCTTGCGCAATGGTCTTGTAGAAATTGACCAAAGCACAAATACGTTCAGAAAATTTGATCCGGGTCATTTAATACATCACATATTTCAGGACCACAAAGGAATAATACACATTTCAAGGCCAGATGGGATGTTTACATATAACAATGGCAGCATTGCTTCGATTGTTGCAACTTACCCGGAATTTGCTCCATACAAATCGTTATCAATTAACAGTCATCTGTTAATCAGTGATTCGCTGGTCGTACTCGGTACCGAAAGTAGCAATGGGGTTTTAATCTGGAATCCGGTAAAAAAATCAGTCAAATCAATTGGAAACGGCGAATCAAGCAGCATTTTATCATCTGGTATTGTAAATAATATTTATCGGGACACAAAAGGGAATATTTGGGTACTTTCAGATAATTTAATTCAGGTTTTATCGCCTGATTTTAAAAAATCACTTCTCATTAAGCCTTTTGAAAAAGAAACCAACCAGCCATACAAGTTATTTTTTGATATGAGTGAAGTTGACGGTCAATTTTGGATTACTTCGTATGGATCCGGAGTAGTGATACTTGACTCAGCTTATAAGTTATATAAAACGATAAGTTCCATTGATGGTCTTTCTAACGACGGCGTTTATCAAATCTTCAACATAGGAAGAAATCAGGTGCTAGTAACATCTAATAATGGTCTTAGTCTGATTGAATCAAAAAAGAATAAAATAAGTAGATTTTTCGCTAAAAACGGCCTGCACTCAAATGGATTTGAAGAGGTTGCAGGACTAATAAAAGATGGTATTATATATGCCGGAGGTATAAATGGATTTACGTTAATTCAGCCGGGCCTTTTTACAAAAAACGCTTCACAGCCTCAATTATATATAAACCAAATACTAATTAAAACGAAAGGTAAAATAATTGATACCACTGATTTCAGAATTTCCAGAATCGAAATTCCAAATAATTCAACTGAGGCCTCAATTAATTTTTCTGTCATCAACCCAATAGACCCCGGAAATACTTCAATACTCTATTACATCAAGGAAAGAGGTAAAATTTGGTCAACCCTAAATAATAACACATTACCGCTGATTGGATTTGAACATGGGATCTATCATTTAAAAGTAAAAGCAATTAACGAAGATGGGTTCGAAAGCGATACTTTAGAGTTCACCCTTATCTTCCTCCCTAAATGGTACGAAACCTGGTGGTTCTGGACCCTTATTGGACTATCAGTACTTGCCATTATCTATGCCCTCTTCCGCCTACGCATCAACCAACTCAAAAAAGAACAACGTATCCGCACCAAACTTGCCAGCGACCTTCATGATGACCTGGGCAGTACCATGAACAGCGTAAAAGTGTATGCCAACCTGGCCATCATGGAGAAACAGGCAGGCAAATATCTTCCGCTGATAAAACAAGGAGCACAAGAGGCTATCACCGGTATCCGGGATATCATCTGGGTGCTGGACGACAGTAAGGATACGATGGAACATCTTTTCTCCCGCATCAGCACTTTTGCATCGCCACTTTGTGAGGCCAATCAAATCCGGTACCAACTGCAATTGACAGATAATGCCAGAAGCCATAAACTGAAACAGGAAGAAAGAAGGAATCTTTATATGATGCTGAAAGAAGCGGTGAATAATGCCATTAAATATTCCGGGGGGCAAACAATCGCTATCGAAGCAACACTGCAAAAAGGAAAGCCGGCCATTCAAATAAAAGATGATGGAAAGGGCTTTGCTACAGGAACTGCCAGTGAGGGGAATGGACTAAAAAATATGCAGCGCAGGGCTAAAGAAATAAAATACCAGTTTGGAATAGAATCATCGCCGGGCAATGGCGCTACCATTCACTTGGAAAAGATATAGTGCTATGTTATCTATAAATGACGAATCTCCCACAAAATCTTTTCCCTGATTGTCAGCTCCGCAGGTCGCAGACTCTGTGAGATTATGTAAGCGGGTAGGCTTGTGTCTTTTTTGGGGATACATTTCAAATTTTGGTTTCCTCCAGACCCACCCCCTTTCGATAGTTTTTTATTCTACTATACCAATACCCCTCCAAGGAGGGGAGGCAAAGTCCCTGCTTTTGTAAAAAAATAGAACCGACTGTCGAAATTTGAAATGCCCCTTTGTGTCCCTGCCTGCCGGAGAGGCAAGTTTGTGAGAAAATATTTTACGCATAACAAACTTATTGTGACACTAATTCACCTGCACGATGCCGTGCTTAATGGCAAACAGCACCAACCCCACCCTGTTTTTAATATTCAGTTTTTCAAATAAAGCATCACGGTAGCCATCAATGGTGCGGGGACTCAGGTGCATTTGTTCCGCTATCTCTTTATAGGTCATTTCCGTACTGGCCAATTTCAAAAATTCCAGTTCCCGGTCATTCAGGTCAAGCATTTGTTTGGTACCATTGCCCGGTTCGTCCACTTTGTAGATTGAATGAAGCAGCTTGCCCGTTACCAGTTCTGAATAATGAACCCCTTTGGTCATCACATCATCAATGGCCCGCTTTAGTTCCATGGGGTCGGCATCTTTCATAATATAACCCCTGGCACCGTTCCTCAGCATCCGGATAATGGCATTCTCATCATCATACATACTCAGCGCCAGCACATTTACAAGGGGATAATGTTCTTTCAGCCATAAAGTGGTTGCATAACCATCCATCTCCGGCATATTGATGTCCATCAGCACCAAGTCCGGCGGGTTGTCTTTATTTATTTTGCTGATCAGGTCTTTGCCATTGTTGCATTCAAACAGTACTGTATAGCCCAGATTGGTGACAAGCCCGGCCAGCCCGTTTCGCAGCAGTACATGATCATCCGTAAGCGCCACTTTTATTTTGTCCATATAATTAATTGATTGGCACCACTAATTTAATTCTTCTGTTTCCATCGCCGGTATTTTTTATTTTCAAATCGCCGCCCAGTAAAGTGGCCCTCTCAAAGATTGACAGTTCAATAAGGCCGGGCCTGTTCTTTATTTTTCCCCTCCTGATTATTTCACCACTATAATCAATGCCGACTGTCAATTGGCTATTCGTATATTTTACCTCGGCTGAATTTATATTCCCCTTTTGCTTCTCTTTTATTAAAATAAATATTTCCAGTAATATCCCAAATAAAATAAGGCCCTTCTCCCCATTAAAATTTGCGGCGGCGCTATTTCCCTCCACTACATTGCAGTAGGCACCGGGATACTGGGCATTAATTTCCTGTACCAACACCCGGTTGAAGCCGGCGCTTGTGATTATATCCTGCTCGGGGTAAAATAGCTGGCATATTGTTCGTAAGTCACGGATTGTTTGGCCTACCAGTTCGCCGGATGTATCAATTTTTTCTTTACCGGCTGTTTCAATATCAAAATTCAGAGAGGAAAGCTGTACTCGTATCAGGCTGAGTACCTGCCCAATATTTTCATATACTTCTCTTACAACCGTTTTTAAATAATGTTCCCTTACTTTCAGGCGGGCCCGCAGTACTTCATATTGGTACAGTAATGCTTCATATTGTTCATGATCAGCCATCCGGCAATATCTATAATTGGCCGTTTATAAAAAAGGAGGAAAACACGGTGATTGGGTGTATCCGCATTCATTTTCCGCTGAAAGTAAAGATGAAAAACAGTAACTTTAGCCAATGGAAAACAGTCCTGAATTAAAGGCGCTGATTCGCAAAAATGCGCACCTGTTCTGGTATTCTAAGGACAGTGAAAAAGAGAATTTGCCATTGCCGGTAGTGCTGGAGTTTTTTATTAATTATGCCGATCAAGAAGACATAAAAGCCCTGTTTAATATTGTGGGTATTAAAAATGCGGCGGCTGTATTTTTTGAGCAGATTAAAAAATCGGAGAGGGCCGCTAACAATTATGAGGCTATTTCCAGGAATTATTTTAGCCTTTATTTTAAGAAATATGCATCTTGAAATTCTGAATAAGGAGCAGCATGATTTGCTGCCGTTCATAAAAAAATACACAAAGGATTACTACTTAGTAGGGGGTACGGCTATTGCCTTACATCTTGGTCACAGGGCATCCGTTGATTTTGATTTATTTACCGAGGGGAAAGTAAATGCTGTAACAATTAAAAAGCAGGTGTTAACATCCGGTTTCTCTTCAAATGTAATTGTGCAGAAAGCGGATCAAATTCATTTTACAATAAACAGTGTAAAGCTTACTTATTTTCAATTTCCGTTTTTTATTCAGGCAACTCACTACTACCAACAATTTTTTAGAATACCGGATCTGCTTACCCTTGCTGCAATTGACTTAATACTCTTAATATACAACGGCAAACTGTCTTGTATTATTTGGGGCCACAAACTTGATGTTTTTTCCTTTTTGATTTCCGGTTCTTTTTTTTCAGTTCTTGGAAAGAAAAAAAACACAACTAATGCACCAACAATAAAACAAATTAATGGGGTAACTATTTTTTTCATAACAGTAGCTTGAGGTGAAAGAATAAATTAAATTACCACACAAATTTGACATTTATAGGGCTTTCATGCCAAAAGTGGTTTAACTGATAAACACCCGTGTTATCACCCTTTTAATAATTTCAACAATACCAGCAAGCAATTTATTCCGCCAACACCTGCCAGTTAACAATATTCAGTTGCTTGCTCCGCTGCTGGTTCTCTTTGCCCCCGTAATAAACGGTTTTGTTCAGTTGTTCTTTACTGAGCTGTTCAAAATATAATAGTGTTTTCCAAAATGCAGGGTTCACCGTTTCTGCCGCTTTTATTTCAGCAATAGTTATTTTACCGGCATTCACAGCAAGCAGGTCCACTTCGTTTCCTGTTTTGCCCCGCCAGAAGAAAAACTCTGTTTTCAATCCCTGGTTATACGCTTCTTTTATCCGTTCATTAATAATAAAATTTTCAAATACCGGCCCTTTGTACATGCTGCTGCTAAGCATAGTCGGTGTATGTATCCGCAACAGGTGGCAGAGCAGCCCGGTATCATAAAAATAAAGTTTCGGAGATTTGGTAATTTGCTTATTGAAATTTTTATGATACGGTTTCAGCAGGTAGATGATAAAACTGCTTTCCATAATGCCCAGCCAGCTGGCTACCGTTTTATTATCTATGCCGCAATCATTTGCCAGGGCATGCATATTCAGTAATTGCCCGGCCCGGCCTGCACATAAGCCAATAAACCTGGTAAATAAAGAAAGGTTGTCAATATTCTTAATCTGTCTTACATCCCTTTCTATATACGTTTTTATATACGCGGGATACCATTCTTCATGCTTCAGTTTTCCGGTAACAACCTCCGGATAAAAACCTGTGACAGCATGATTGGCCCACCGGGTTTTAATCAATCCCTTTTTTTGCTTCATTTCCTGTAAAGAGAATGGCAACAGCGTAAGATAGCCGATGCGGCCTGCCAGGGACTGGGTAATATTCTGCTGCATCAGAAAATTATTACTGCCTGTCAGGATGAATAAACCTTTCTTTTTTGTTTCATCCAATAACTGCTGCAGGTAAGAAAATATTTCCGGCATCCGCTGCGCTTCATCTATGACGGCCCCCTGTGGGTATTGTGCCAGAAAGGCTTCGGGGTCTTCCCTGGCAAACTGCAGGGTGACCGGGTTTTCCAATGATACATAAGGTTTAGCGGGGAAAACCATTCTGCAAAGTGTTGTTTTACCGCTTTGCCGGGGGCCAATTACTGCCACAGCCCTGAAGCCGGAAGCCAAGTACTTCAGCCGTTTGGCGGCCTGTCTTATCAAAGGCATATTTTGTCTTTTTTTGGATTTGAATTCCAAATTTAGACAAATGTCATCATACATGCAACTGGTAAAAAACTTTTATGCGGGGAAGGGTATCTTGCTGATGAAATAAAATTTTACAGTACTTACCGTGTTTTCACCTGCAAAAACTGGTTAATCCATCCTTGCTAATAGCTATATAGTTTTTGAATCTTGCGGTTCTAAAACTATTTGATATGAAAAAAATGCTTGCATTCCTCCTGCTTTGTTTCCCGGTTTTATTATCAGCCCAACAAAACCTTCCTGTCAGTTTTCATAAGTATGAAATATCAAAGGTGTTTGACAGTGTTAAATATGCTAAGTTTATTAAACAAGAATTTCCTGAAGATTCTTCAAAATGGGCTATGGAATCAACCCCAAATAGAAAAAGTTTAAAAGCCCTATTCATGAGAGACGGACTTGAAAAAAAAGATTCGCTCCATTTTAAACTATATGGAATTGGAAATTTAAATAACGAAACGCTCAAAAGCCTGAATGCTGGTGGTAAAATAGCTATTGGTTTTACACCCAATCCAAATTCACCAAAATTACATGCTAATTACTTTGCTTCATTCAATAAAAATGCTACGAATACCGATTCAGCCATTTCAACTATGCTTGTATTTCCGGAAGCTGGAAATCATACTGCCTTTCTTTCCGTGCTTTGGCAAAAAGAAAAAGTTGTAACTGGTGAAAAAGGCCTGGTTTATCAAAGTGGCCCTTTTTTAGAATTTGCTTTTAAAAAAATTACAAATCAAAAAGATACAACAGACCCAAAGTTTCAGGAATTAGCAATTAATACTTTACATTATACCGGTGGCTATAGATTTGGTTACTCTAAAATAAAATCAATTGAGGGTAAAGTGTATCAAATAGGTGGCTATTTTTCAATCTTTGCTTCTTATGTTAATATTCCTGATGAAGACCATCAAAATTTTGAGACAATAACTAACCTTAAAGCAACTAACAATTCTTTTTTAATGATTGGAGCAAAGGTCTCATTTGAACTCAACGGTTTTCAGATTTTTGCAGATGTACGTAATGTATTCGGTAATGAAAAAAAATTACCAATTAAAGATTTAAAAGGATTTAATTCAAATATTGGTGTAGCTTTTAATACAGAAGTATTCCGATTTTAATATTTTACTTTCCGGCTTTTTATCAGAGCTGACTTAATGGTCAGCTCTTTTTTTTCCTAGACAAAATCACCCCCGTTCTCTAGCTGTATTTACTCATAGTTCTTTCATCAGGTTTATTATCATTTCTGTACGGCATATTGGTTCTACTACTGAATATTGTACCAACTTCACATAACTTTTTTGCCAACTTTACATAACTTTGTTTTTATCAAAAAAAGAGGGATGTCTAAATCGCCAATCGTTCAACGCAGTATGGCCGGCATAATAGCCAAAGCGCTTAAGCAATTTCCGATAGTAAGTATTACCGGGCCAAGGCAAAGTGGCAAAACCACCCTGGCACACCTGGCTGCAAGCGGTTATACCTATCTTAACATGGAGATTGAAGAGCATAAATATTTTGTGGAAAAAGACCCCAATGGCTTCTTAGAAAAATATGCTTATAAAATAATACTGGATGAAGCACAGGCTGTTCCATCGTTATTCCCCTATTTGCAACAGCATACTGATAAACAAAATAAAAACGGAGCATACCTGCTGAGCGGTTCTCAGAATTTTCTGCTGATGGAAAAAATAAGCCAGACATTAGCCGGCAGAGTGGCTGTGTTTTCCCTGTTGCCTTTCAGTCTTTCAGAAATATTCCCTTACCTGCGCACCACACAAAAAGACTGGCAGCAACTGTGCCTGAAGGGATTTTATCCCCGTTTATTCAAAGACAAAATAAACCCGGCTGTGTTTTACAGCTCTTATTGTAAAACATATGTTGAAAAAGATATAAGACAAATAGTAAACCTGCATAATACAAGGGCTTTTATGCAATTTCTGAAACTATGTGCTGTAAGAACGGGAACTATCCTGAACACCCAAGACATAGCCACTTCCACCGGAGTGGACAATAAGACTATTAGCCGGTGGATTGCTGTGCTGGAGGCAAGTTATATCCTGCACCTGCTGCCCCCCTTCTATAATAACCTTGATAAACGCATCATTAAAAAGCCAAAAATCTATTTCTCTGATACCGGCCTTTTATGTTATTTACTGGGTATTAACACCCCGCAACAGTTGCAGCAGCATAAGCTCTATGGCAGCATCTTCGAAAATTTTGTTATCAATGAAAAACTAAAGCACTATTTTAACAAAGGCTTGTCGCCTTCATTTTATTTCTGGCAGGATAGTAATGGCCGTGAAGTGGATTTGCTGATAGAAGGTGATGGCGATTTACAGGTGTATGAAATAAAAAGCAGCACTACCGCCAAAGCAGATTTCTTTAAAAACATCAATCTTTTTGCAGAATTATTGGCAGATGCAGGAATAAAATCAAAAAAACATCTCTTATACACCGGTAGCGATTCCTATTTAATGAATAAAACAAATATCACCTCCTGGTTGGCGCTGGTATAAGGCCTTGTACTTTTTTCTTACCTCAGCCTTTGCCATTCTAACCCATTTCCCAACAAAAAGTTAACGACCCCTTTTTTTCACCATTCGTCAGGAAATTACTGCCTCGCAAATAAACTAGAAAGAGTCTTTTGTTTCTTTTTTTTACTATTTTTGGTAATATTTAGAAACAAAATGAATTTCCCTGCATTCAAAGCTCAATTCGAGAAATCATTAGTGGTCCCCATAGTTGAAATAAAAAAACTATACCCTTCTTTTGATACCAAGGCGCTGGTCCGGTGGCAAAAGCAGGGTTATATTATTAAAGTAAAAAATGGCTTTTATACATTTGCCAACAGGCAATATACCACGCTTGACCTGTACCGGGTGGCCAACCTGCTTTACACACCTTCCTATATCAGCCTGCAATCAGCTTTAAGTTTTTACAGTATAATACCTGAAGCCGTTATCAGTATTACAAGCATCAGTACTAATAAAACCACAGCATTTACCACGCCCCTTGCACATTGCATGTACCAATCGGTAAAAAAGAAATTATTTTTTGGTTACCAGTTATTATCTCACCCAAATGGCGCCGTACGAATGGCCAATCCCGAAAAAGCAGTACTGGATTATCTATACCTGAACCCCGCCATAAAAAAAATTGAAGATATAGAAGCACTCCGCTGGAATATTCCGGTCTTACAACAACTGAACTGGCCATTGCTAACAGGTTACCTGCAGCTAACAGGCAGCCGTAATCTATATAAAAAAACAGGCCTTTTAAAAAAATACTGCCATGCTTAGCATCACCGAAATAGAAAAATATTACGATGCCGCATTATCTCCCTTCAAAGAAATGATGCTGAAGGAATATCTCCAGTACAAAATACTGGATACTATTTTTAACAGCCCTTATGCCGGTAAGCTGTGTTTTATGGGTGGCACCTGTTTACGGATAGTACATAATAATAACCGCTTTTCAGAAGACCTGGATTTTGATAACCAGGGATTATCCGAAAATGAATTTGCCGGTTTATCATCACTGATACAGGCCGATCTTCAAAAACAAGGCTACCAGGTGCAGATGGAGGAACGGTTCAAAGGGGCCTGGCATTGCTATATCCGCTTTCCGGGATTACTATACCAGCAGGGCTTATCGGATATGCAGGAACAAAAAATTTTAATCCAGATAGATACTGAACCGCAGCATTTTTCTTTTATCAGGCAACAGGTAATTCTTAATAAGTTTGATGTATTTACAACAATATCCACGACTCCTTTACCGGTATTGCTGGCGCAAAAATTATATGCCATTTTAAACAGGAAGCGGAATAAAGGCCGGGATTTTTATGATGTGGTATTTCTATCCGGCCTGCGTGTACAACCAGATATGGCCTATATAAAAGCGAAGACCGGCATTGCCAGCGATGAAGAATTAAAAAAAGCGATCACAAAAAAAATAGCAACACTAAACATGCTGGAGATGGCAAAAGACGTAAAGCCATTTTTATTTAACCCGGCAGATGAAAAAAAAGTCTTGCTTTTTAATGAGTACTGGCAACAGCATAAACTATAAATCGACTGGCAATAATGCATGTTTCGCTTTAACATTTCACAAATACTGCCACACCATTTCCCAACAAAAAGTTAACGACCCCGTTTTTTCACCATTCGTCAGGAAATTGTCACAGTTTAAGTAAATCGGGCCATTGATTATGCAACAGACAGCTATCTTCGAAGTACGAAGGGCTTAGTAATTACCCTCAAACGGTCAATTCCGTTTAGCCGCTTCGTATAACCGCTGTTAACGTATAACATGAAACGCAAACCAACAACCCCCCTTCTCATTGCCTGCCTGCTATTGGGCGCTGCCTGCTGTATGGCACAAAACAATAACACTCCGCCACCCAAACAACTGGCTGCGCAACGAACCGCCAAACCCGTAAAAATAGACGGGCTTATTACCGATGATGCCTGGAAAGATGCTGCTAAAGCCACCGGCTTTATTGAGTTCCGGCCCAAAGTGGGCGCCGCAGAAAATAATGAAACCCGCACCGAAGCCTGGCTGATGTACGATGATGAAGGCATCTATTTTGGCGGCTACTGCTACGAACGCACCAAAGACAGCATCGCCACCGAATTATCCGGACGTGATGGATTTGGCACCAACGATTTTATCGGGCTCATCCTGGATACCTACAATGACAAACTAAACGGGTTTGAATATTTCCTCACCCCACTCGGCGAACAATGGGATGCCAAAGTTGGCTCTTCTAATAATGATAATGGCGGAGAGGATTTTAGCTGGAATGCCGTTTGGAAAAGCAGTGCGGTAATACACAACGATGGCTGGAGCTTTGAATTTTTTATTCCCTTTGCCGCTATCCGCTTCGGAAAAAAAGATGTTCAAAACTGGGGATTAAATATCACCCGGCGCAAACAAAAAACAGGTCAGCAATTTATGTGGAACCCGATAGATCCTAATATAAACGGTTTTCTTACACAAGAAGGGCAATGGTCTGGTGTTACCAATATCAAACCACCTATGCGGCTCCAGTTCTCCCCTTATTTTTCTGTATATGCCAACCATTTCCCTTCCAACCTGCCAGGTGTTAAAAATCTTACCAGCCAGGTAAACGGCGGTATGGATGTAAAGTATGGCATCAACCAGGCTTTTACACTGGATGCAACGGTAATACCTGACTTCGGCCAGGTACAAAGCGATAACCGGGTACTCAATCTCGGCCCCTTTGATGTACAGTTCAACGAAAACCGCAGCTTCTTTACCGAAGGCACAGAATTGTTTGGCAAAGGCGGATTGGTTTATTCCAGGCGTATTGGAGTAGAACCTGCATACTGGCAAAATCCTTATGCCAACCTGCAGCCCGGTGAAGAAGTGATAAAAGATCCACAGGAAGCCAAACTCATCAATGCCTCCAAAATATCCGGCCGTACACAAAAAGGATTGGGCATCGGTATCCTGAACGGCATTACCAAACCACGTTTGGCCACCATAGAAAACAGCAATACCAAAGAACAATACACGGTGGAAACAGAACCGCTTACCAATTATAATGTGCTGGTATTCGATCAAACATTGAAAAACAACTCCAGTATTTCGCTGGTTAATACCAATGTATGGAGAAGCGGCAGCGCTTATGATGCAAATGTTACCGCCGCCCTTTTTGATTTTAATGATAAGAAGAATACCTGGAATGTGGGCGGTAAAGCCGCTGTAAGTACCCTGACAGGATACCGCAGCGATGGAAAAACAGAAACCGGCTACAGCCAGCAGGTATACTTTGGTAAAACCAGCGGACGGTTCAACTTTAATATATGGCAGGAACTTACCGATACCCGCTATACCCATCGAGACCTTGGCTATTTTACTAATAATAATTTTTTAGACCACGGCTACTTTACCTCCTATAAATGGATAGTTCCTAAAAGTTTCTACAACCGCATTTTTATGAACACCAATGCACGGTTCAGCAAACTGCTGAAACCAATCGGTGACATAAAACAGCAATACCAGGATGCCCGGATAAATTATAACATTAATATCCAGTCAAAAAAACTGTGGTGGGTTGGCAGTTTCACCTCCTTCAGCTTCCGGTCAAATGATTTTTATGAACCCCGCAGCGAAGGCTGGTTTTTCAGACGCGGCTCGAGCCTGTCCTTCGGAGGATGGTTTGAAAGCAATGAAGCTAAAAAGTATTCCTTTTCTTCAGAATTTTTTACCCGCACGTTTTTTAAATTCTACAAAGCATTTAGCTATGAATTGAGCCTGCGGCAAAACTTCCGGTTCAGCAGCAAGTTTTCCATCAACCACCGGATCAACTTTAATCCGCAGTTTAATAATATCGGCTATACCTTTGTACCCAATAACAACGATATTAATTTTGCCCGCAGAAAAAGGAATACCACAGAAAATATCTTTTCCGCAAAATATAATTTTACCAATAAAATGGGCATTACTTTCCGGGCCCGGCATTACCTGAGCACCGTGGATAATAAGCAATTTTATTTTCTGCAGACAGATGGAAAATTGACACCCAATCCGAATTTTATCAATGATGTAAACCAGAATTTAAATCTCTTTAATATTGATATGGTATATACCTGGCAGTTTGGCCCGGGCAGTTTTATCAATATAGTATGGAAAGATGCTGCACAGAATTTTACAAGAGAAGTGGAAAACAGTTATTTCAAGAATTTCGACCGTACACTTGAATCTGATCAAAACAACAATATTTCTTTTAAGGTCATCTACTTCCTGGATTACCTACAGCTAAAACACCGTAAGAAAAAAACCAGTTAATTTAATAACAACACCCAGCAATTGAAAGCCTCCGGTGATGTCTCAGTCTGAACCACATAGGACATAGCGATCATAAGAAATACACATAGGATAAATTATCCGAAAAATCTATCCACGCACCAGGCCTTGCTCGCTGAAGCTTTAGCGAAAGCGATGCGGGACAAATTGCGTGTATTTCTATGTATCTATCCTCCTATGTGGTTCGATAATGCAGGAAAGACATATTAGATTCAACCTGATACACTACCAAGCTTACGGTAATAAGCACGGTTTTTTATTCCATCACCGTTCCATACTCCGGTTTCCATTCATGTTTCCAGCGGCGGTGGCTCCACAACCACATTTCAGGATATTGCCGTATCACCCCTTCGAGGTAATGTGCAAATTTTTGAGTGATCTCCTGCTCTGTTGATACTCCGGGATTTTCACAGGCCAGAGAAAAGACAGCTTCATAATAGCCCCGACTGGGTTTATGGATAAAAGCAAATACTACAACTGCATCATTAACTATGGCAGCTTTTGCCGGGCCCTTTAAAAAAGGTGTTGCCCGGCCAAAAAAATTAATCCACCATGCATTGCCGGGATGTCCCGGGTTTTGGTCTGCTATCAGTCCTAATAAATATTGCGTATTACGGTAAGGTAAAAACTCTTCTTTCATTTTAGTCGCCTTCAAAAATATGGCGCCATTGCGTGTCCTTAACTTATAAAATAGCCGTTCCATTATTTTATTGGCTATTGGCATATACACTGCCAGCAGTTTAAAAGGAGTTTCATTTACAAATACATTATTTCCCCATTCCCAGTTAAAATTATGTCCGAGGTGTACCTGCACGCTTTTACCAGTTGGGTATATGGTATTTACCTCTTCCCAATTTGCGCTAACCCGTTTAGCGATATATTTATCGGAGGCTGAGATCATCTTAATGGTCTCCATAAACATATCAATAAAATTTTTGTAGAATTTTTTGGCAATCGCAATTCTTTCTTTTTCTGATTTCCCGGGAAAAGCAATCAGCAGGTTACTCATTACCACCTCTCTCCGGTATTTAAGACCGTAGAATACCAGGCCATAAAAACAATCAGCAAAAAAATACAATACTTTCAGGGGCAATAAGGAGAAAAGCCACAGGAGTCCATAAACAAAATAATACATATCAATTACCTGGTGAGGGGCAAAAGTAGCAAAGACAAATGTTTATCGCATGTCAAAGGAATGACAGATGCCATTATTTACCATCTTGTGACGGTAAGGCTGTATTTTAATTTGCCGCCTGGCTGGCTTTATTCCAATATGGCTCCGTATTCCGGTTTCCATTCCCATTTCCAGCGGCGATGGCTCCATAGATAATTAGAAGGGTCTTCCCGGATTATTTTCTCCAATGCATTTTTATAAATTACGGTCAGTTGTTCCGGGCTGTATAATGAACCTTCTTCTGCCAGCATAGTGGTGGTAAAAGCATAATGCCCTCTTTTTACTTTTTTAAATCCCACTATCACCACTGCTGTATTATTTTTAACAGCTCCCTTTGCCGGGCCTGTTGTAAAAGGTGCGGGTTTGCCAAAAAAATTCATCCAGTACGCATTCCCCGGATGGCCGGGGTTTTGATCGGCTGCTAATGCCAGGCTATACTGATGCTCGAATACTTCGAAGCGTTTATTTTTAAATTCCTGTGCGGATATCAGAATCGTTCCAAACTGCTTTCGAAAATTAAAAAATATCCTGTTCAATGATTTATTGGCAATTTCCATATAAATACCTGCGAAAGGAACCTTCAGGTTCATGGAATATAAAAGATTGGCAAATTCCCAGTTGAACTGGTGCCCGGCCATGATATGTACATTCCTTCCTTTTTCAATCAGGCTATTGATCAGTTCATACTGTCCGGTGCTTCTTTGCTGAATTTGTTTTTTACTGATGGTGATGAATTTGAGAGACTCAATGAGTGTATCAACAAGGTTGTGATAGAATTTTTTTTCAATCACCTTTCTTTCTGCCGCTGTTTTTTCAGGGAAAGCAATCAACAGATTATGCTGCACCACATCTCTCCTGTATTTGAATATATAGAATACAAATCCGTAAGCTATATCTGCAAAAAAATACAAGGCCCTGAATGGCAATAAAGAAACCAGCCACAAGGGACCATACACTAAATAGTACATTAACACATAAATATTGAGCTTATAAAACGATATTTTGAACCAGGTTACTCTTTCCGGGATAATCTGTATTATAATGAAGGCCGCGGCTTTCTTTTCTGAAGCTGGCCCCTTTTACAATCAGGTATCCCACTGTTATCATATTGCGCAATTCAAGCAGTTGCGGTGACAAGGTGCTGCTTTCATATAATTGTTCTGTTTCTTCCCATAGCAAATCCAGGCGGCGCAATGCCCGTTGCAAACGCACATCATTACGCACTATACCTACATAATCACTCATCACCTGCTGCAACTCTTTAAGGCTTTGCGTAATTAAAATCATTTCCTTGGGATCGGTGGTGCCTGTGGCGTTCCAGTCGGGTACAGCCCACCCCCCCCCCGAAAGGGGGCTTTGGAAACCCCTGGAGGTAATAAGCCTGCTTGCATATGAAGACTCTAAAGCCCCTCCTTCGGAGGGGTTTGGGGAGGCCACATCCATAAAGCACCGGTGTGCAAAAACCATCGCTTCTAATAATGAATTACTGGCCAGCCGGTTGGCACCATGCAAGCCTGTGGAGGCACATTCACCGCAGGCATATAAATTTTTAATGGAGCTCCTTCCCCATTCATCCGTCTTTATACCGCCGCAACTGTAGTGTGCCGCCGGCGATACGGGAATCATGTGTTTGGTAATATCAATGCCGATGGATAAACATTTTTCATAAATATTCGGAAAGTGTTCTGTAAATTTTTCTTTACTGAAATGACGGCAATCCAGCCACACATGCTCTGTACCCATTCTTTTCATTTCATTATCTATCGCCCTTGCCACAATATCCCTTGGCGCCAGATCTTTTCTTTCATCATACTTTTCCATAAAGGCTTCGCCATCTTTATTGCGCAGTATACCGCCATCGCCCCTTACGGCTTCTGTTATTAAAAATGCATGCCCTCTTACACCCGGTTCATATAAAGCGGTGGGATGAAACTGGATAAACTCCATATTCTCCACCCTTCCTTTGGCCCTGTATACCATGGCCACTCCATCACCAGTGGCAATGGATGGATTGGTGGTGGTACGGTACACCTGTCCATTACCACCAGTTGCAAGCAGCGTGGTTTGTGCTATTATCTTTTCAATTTTATTAGTCTCCAGGTTTAATACATATACCCCATAACATTCCACATCGGGAGTGGCTTTGTTTACCAGGTAGCCCAAATGATGCTGAGTGATAATATCCACCACAAAACAATGCTTGATGAATTCAATATTTTTTTGCCGGGCCACTGCATCTATCAATGCCCTTTCCATTTCTTTTCCTGTTACATCTTTATGATGCAGTATGCGTGATTCTGAATGCCCCCCTTCCTTGCCTCTTTTATAATCTCCATCTTTTCCCTTATCAAACTTGGCGCCCCATTCTATTATTTCCTGCACCCGGTCCGGCCCTTCCTTTACCACTATCTCCACCACTTTTTCATTGCACAATCCATCACCGGCAATAAGGGTGTCTTCAATATGTTTTTGAAAACTGTCATTCTCCATATCATTCACCACTGCAATGCCGCCTTGTGCATATTTTGTATTGGTTTCATCAGCTGTGGCCTTTGTCATCACCAGTACTTTTTTATCGGGAAACTGGTTGGCGACTTTCAATGCATAGGTTAATCCTGCGATGCCTGAACCAATTACTAAGAAATCTGTTTGTTGCATATTAATTTGCGAGGCGAAGCCACAGGGCAGGCAATCTCCTTCAGTTTTAATGTATTTATGTTACCAGCGTTTGTATTACTATCAGCTTCGTTGCGCCTGTCCTCCGAAGCATCTCTTCCGCCTTTGTTAAAATTATGGCGGATAAATTAGCGAAGGAGGGTCGCACACTTTAGGGTTCGGTCCGCTGCTCAACAACTCACCCCATATTTTTAAACTATTCAGTTTCCCTTAATCCGCCCCTCCAGGGCAATGTCATTTAGTTAAGACTGCTATTTCTTACCAGCGGCAGAGTTCACAAAATTTATTCTTTCTTTGTCGCTGTTGAACCCTTTCAGGGTTCGGCATATTCTACGTTTTCTCTCGCCGGGTTTCACCCGGCGTTACCAACATTCTGCCCCTCTGGGGCAAGTCGTTTTTTTATGTGTACTCCATTCCTTAACTAAATGACA
>JANOEQ010000128.1:0-9642 GCA_031441485.1 Chitinophagaceae bacterium | reverse complement strand
TAAGGTGACCACTACCGTAAAATATTTGGAAGAAAAAAAGAATATGCTGGACAGCAATTTGCTGAAGCCACTGCAACAGGCAAAGGGAAGTACAGCAAAGCTGAATGAGCAATTGAAAAATACAGAAGCCACAGCAGCTTTTATAAAGGCCCGAAAAAAACAACTGATGGAGGGTGCCTTGCAATACCTGGGCAAGAGCAAGTACCTGCAAAAAATTTCTAAGGAACATTTTTACTTTATAGAATCCTTAAAAAATTTCAGAGAGACATTCTCAGACGCTCATAAGACAGAGGAGTTTGCCATGAACGTCTTGAAAAAAATTCCCGGATTCTCAGACTTCCTCCGCCGCAATAGTATGCTTGCTTCCTTATTCCGAATGCCGGGTGATCCCAATGACCCCACAGCACAGGCAAGCCTGGCTGGTTTGCAAACAAGGGTGCAGGTGAATCAACTGATACAACAGCAGATTGCCGGAGCCGGGCCGGGGGGTATGCAGCAACTCAATGCAAGTTTGCAGAATGCCCAGTCGCAACTAACTCAATTAAAATCGAAACTGGGACAATTGGGCAAAGGCAGCAGTGATGATGAGATGCCGGATGGGTTTCGGCCAAATGAAGAAAAAACAAGGAGCTTCTTAAAACGCCTTGAATTGGGTACCAACATGCAGACTGCCAAGGCCAGTAATTTTTTCCCAGTTACCAGCGACCTCGCTATGAGTTTGGGCTACAAGCTCAATGGAAAAAGTATAATTGGTATTGGAATTTCTTATAAAATTGGATGGGGCAGGGGATGGAACAATATCAAAATTACAAATGAAGCGGTGGGATTGCGCAGTTTCCTCGACTGGAAAATAAAAGGGAGCCTGTGGGTTTCGGGAGGATATGAACTGAATCACAGGACAGCGTTTAGTGATTTTGAACAACTAAAAAACCTGAGTGCCTGGAGCCAGAGCGGGTTGATTGGAATAAGCAAGAGTGTACCGGTAAAGAGCAAGTTTTTTAAGAAAACGAAGGTGCAATTGCTATGGGATTTTTTGAGTAAACGAGAAATATGGGGAACGCAACCAATAATTTTTAGAATCGGGTACAATTTTTAATTATGAAAAAACTTTGCTTTTTATTAGGCATGGGTATTTTGACGGGATATACTGCAAGTTCACAATCAGACCCGGCAGATCCCCAGAAACTTAAAATAATTACTCCTCCGGCACCTGATGCTTCTGCATTGGGAAAATATGGTGACTTGCCGGTAGGGTTATTTACCGGGACACCGCAAATAAGTATTCCGCTGTGGCAAATAAACGAAGGGGAGGTAAATATCCCTGTTTCTTTGAATTACCATGCGTCAGGCATTAAGGTGGGTGAAATAGCCAGTTCGGTTGGGTTGAGCTGGTCATTAAATGCAGGAGGCGTTGTGACCAGGAGTGTAAGGGGAAAGCCGGATGAAAGCACTGCTGGATATCTGCAAAGGGATGCAATGTTATCGCCTTTAACAGTACCCATGCAGGCGATAACAAGCCAAACCCTGTATTCAAAGTATGAAGCAGTGGCTTATGGGAATATTGATATGGAGCCGGATATTTTTGTTTTTAATTTTTTAGGAAAGACTGGCAAATTCTTTTTCGATCATACAGGAGCTATTCATGCCCAGCCGTATGATAATCTTATTATTCAACTGGCTGGCGATTTTAGTTCATGTACTATAACGGACGAGATAGGGATCAAATATATTTTTGGAAGCGGAGAGGAAACCACTTCCTCCACAAACCTGCCTAATGATGACCCACAGACATTTATTTCCAGTTGGTACCTTACTAATGTTATCTACCCAAATGGAAAGACAGTTTCCTTTACTTACAGCAGCCCTGTTTCAATAGCTCAGCAGCAGTTTACTTCACAGACTGATTATTTTTTGATCAACTATAATTATCCTTTTCCATTACTTGGATTTGAGGAGTGCTACGAGTGTGAACGGCTGCCTGCGGCATCCTATGTTTTAAGCAGTCAATCTGTCAATGCTGTTAAACTAACCAGTATTGTTTCGGATAATACCAGGATAGTTTTTGTAAGTGACACAGTACATAGAGAGGATTTGTCGGGGGATTATGCTCTGAAATCTATTAAAATATATTCCAGGGCAGACAGCCAGTTGGTAAAACAATATAATCTGAGTCATTCTTATTTTGGCTCAGGCACTGAAAATGAAAAAAGGTTAAAACTTGATAAAGTAACTGAGTTTTCTTCCACCCTTGATAGCCTCAGACCGCATCAGTTCTTTTACGAAGAAAGTGTGCAGTTACCTGCCCGTAATTCATACGCACAGGACCATTGGGGATATTATAACGGTGCTTATACAAATACTACAATGCTGCCTCATTTGGCAGGACAACCAACCGGCCTTCAATCAGGAAACAGAGAGTCTGATTCGGTGTATATGCTGGCGGGTTCTCTCAAAAGGATACAGTATCCCACCGGAGGTTCAACTAATTTTCTATTTGAATCCAACAAGGTTGTAACCATTTATACCAGTTCCACTTACCTGACAGTATCATTACAACGGGTAAATGGGTTTCCGGCAACATATGATTCAGCGAGCTTTACCATAGCAAATGCGCAGGAGTGTAATTATTTATACCAGGCCTATTCAGGAGGATACCCCATTGAAGACACGGTACCCACTATGACACTAACCCGTAATGATACTGTTATAAGATTTCACTCCGGGGACGGTAACTTATCTTCATCAGTGTGGTTAACTCCGGGAACGTATAAACTTAAAATCGGCACTCCTGATGTGCCTGAATCGAATGTGATTGCAGAACTCTATTATCTGTCTGCTCCCACAACTGACACTATCGTCCGGCCGGTTGGCGGATTACGCATCTTAAAAATGATTGATAGCGCAGGAACTAACCCTCCGGTCGTAAAAAGATTTGAATACGAGACCCCTGTATTTACCGGACCGGGAATAGATAATGAAGCCTACCGTTTCAATAATATCCGCAGAGTTTTTGACCAGTGTGAGGACGCACCTCCTGTTTATGTTCAACCTGAGGCGAAATGTTATTATTTTGGCAGGGGCTCTTCGGTTAGCCATGTTCTTGGAAGTATTCAGGGTGGCCATATCGGCTATGGAAAAGTGAAAACGATATATGGCCAAAATGGCGAGAACGGAAAGAGCGAAAGCTACTTTCATGCGGATGCCCCCGTTACTTACGGAACATTTCCTCCGATTCCCTCTTTAGATTTTGAATGGAGAAATGGGCTTTTAGAAACACAGAATGATTTCAATGCCCAGGGGACATTAGTAAGGAAACTCCTTAACTCCTATGAGTTTACAGGTAAGTATGCTGACACAAGTTTTAAGGCTGGGTTTTTATATGACAACACTCTCTACGATGCCACTTCTGAATGGCCCCTTTACACTAATACAGACCAGATTACGCATAACTATTTCCCTATTGTAGTGGAACAGGTTAAAAAGACCGGTTCAGTGGAAATGATTTATGCTGATGGAGATTCTATAGCAACCGGCACGGGTTATTACTATGATAATGCTGATTATAATTTCCCCACCCGTGTTTCAAACAGCAGCGGCATAACTATATCTGCTTATCCCCAGGACTATAGTCCCGGAACTCCCTTTATTGATTCAATGGTGGCAAAACATATTATAGGCGTTCCGATAGAATCAGTGACGTATAAAGAAGATGCCGGAGGCAGCAATAAGAGGATCGTAAAAGGAGTGATAACCAAATTTAAAACCCTGCCAATAGTTGCTGATACTGTGTTTGTCCTTCAATCAGATACTGCCATTGCGCAATCTGATTTTAAATTCTCAAACCGGAGTTCGGGGACATTGCCGCCTTCCGGATCAATTTCAGGGTTTTCCAAAGATTCAAGATATACACCGAGGGTTGTTTTCGAGGGATATGACACAAAAACAAATCTCAGGCAGCAGCGGGTGGTAAACAATGTGAAACAGAGCTATATATGGGATTACAATTTTGCGTATCCTGTCGCTGAGGTAATAAATGCAGACACCGCTTCAATAGCCTTTACTTCTTTTGAAGCAGATAGTAAAGGAGGCTGGACTTACGGCGGTGGAGTTTCGGGGAGCTATGCACTGACAGGCAGTAAAAGCTATCTGAACAGTGGCGGTAATATAACCCGCAGTGGATTGACCAGTACCACTTATATCGTTTCTTACTGGGGCAGGAACGGCAGTGTGAATGTAAACAGCGCCGGACCAGCGAGAACGGGCAAAACAATCGGCGACTGGACTTACTATGAGCATGAAGTGACAACAACTTCAGTGACTGTATCAGACCCGGGAAGCCATTATATAGATGAATTGCGGCTGTACCCAAAGGGGGCACAAATGACCAGCTATACGTATAAGCGATTGGTGGGTCTGACAAGCAAGTGTGATGCGACTAACAGGATCGTCAAATATGAGTATGACAGTTTTAACCGACTGAAGTTGGTGAAGGATGAGGACGGGAGGATTTTGAAAAGAGTTGATTATAAATACCAGGGAA
The DNA here is from genome assembly GCA_031441485.1 of Chitinophagaceae bacterium. Lineage (GTDB taxonomy): Bacteria > Bacteroidota > Bacteroidia > Chitinophagales > Chitinophagaceae > JJ008. Next base: position 5,102 of record JANOEQ010000128.1, on the reverse strand, counting down.
CATTTCAGCAATAAACCTCTCTTAAATCCCCTCCTAAAAGACGGGACTTTTGAAGACCAAAAAATAAATGGAAATGAGAAGATATTTGTTTTTGGCATTTGGACTGACAGCATTAATGAGCGGAGTTAATGCACAGGTAACAATGCCTGCAAAGTATGACAGCAGTATTAAAATAAATTATATCAGGACATGGGATGCTATGGCCCCAATCAGCCACGAAGATACGATACTGACAAGGCCAAATAAAGATGTAAAACAGGCCACTGCTTATTTTGACGGGCTGGGAAGGTCTTTGCAAACGGTGATAAAAAAAGGGTCGCTGGTAACGGGTGATACGGCAAGGGATATGGTGGCGCCGGTTGTATATGATGAGTTTGGAAGGGAACAATATAAATATCTGCCGTTTGCAGCAAATAATACCGGAGGCAACAGTTCCATCAGCGACGGAAAGTTCAAGTTGAACCCTTTTCAACAGGATTCAACTTTTAATAAAAGCATGTTCAGCGATGAAACTTATTACTATGGTAAAGTCGTTTTTGAAGCATCACCATTGAACAGTGTGCTTGAAAGCTATGCTCCGGGTGATAACTGGGTGGGAACTGCGGGACAAAGCAGTGAGACGAACAGACGGGGTGTGAAAATGAAGAACTGGGTGAATAAAACAGCTGACAGTGTGAGAATTTGGACAGTGACGAATGTAAATAACAGTTTTGGTATTTATGCTACAAGCAGCAGCAATGCAGCAGGCACACTGTATAAAAATGTAACACAGGATGAGCATAACAAACAGGTGATCGAATTTAAAGACAAGGAAGGGAAAGTACTGTTGAAAAAAGTGCAACTGACTGCTGATGCGGATACCGGCACAGGTAAAGGCTATTACGGGTGGCTATGCACCTATTATATCTATGATAACCTGAACCAGTTGCGGGCAGTGGTACAGCCGAAAGGAGTGGAAGCGCTGGCAGCAGGAAGCTGGAGCATGACGGGCACTATACAGGACGAACAATGCTTCCGGTATGAATACGATGGAAGAGGCAGAATGATTGTAAAGAAAGTACCGGGGGCGGGTGCTGTGTATATGATTTATGATGCAAGAGATCGGCTGGTGATGACTCAGGACAGCAGTATGCGGGCTGCACATAAATGGATGTATACACTGTATGATGCGCTGAACAGGCCCACGACAACCGGGCTTATTACTGATAATACGTATTATAACAATGCGGCTTACCACCTCAGCCAGTCAGAAGGCAGCACCGCCTATCCCAATACCGGCAGCTATACCAATGAAATACTGACCAAAACGTTTTATGATGATTACAGTTGGAGAAGCAGCGAAGGCAATCCATTAAGCGCCGCCAGAAGCACAAGCTATGACAGTTATTTACTGAGCGCTAGCAATACAAGCTGGCCTTACCCTCAGGATGCTACTGTGCAGAGCAACCAGATAACCGGAATGGTAACAGGCAGCAAAACAAAAATACTGGGAACCAATGATTATTTGTATTCCGTGATCTTTTATGATGATAAGGGAAGGGCCATACAAACACAGGCCACTAATATATCAGGTGGTACAGATATTAACTGCACCCAATACAGTTGGGCCGGACAGCCATTGCTAAACATAGCCAAACAGCAATACTCGGGCGGCAACGCACAAACAACCATTGTACTGACTAAGTTTACATACGATGATTTGTGGAGGCTGAGCAAAACGGAAAAGAAGATAAGCCATACAATAGTAAACAGCGGGGCCATGCCGGGAAGCTGGACCACCGAAAATCAGCATGAATATGATGCACTGGGGCAATTGAAAAAGAAAACGCTGGGGGGAGCACCTTTGGAGACGCTGAACTACGATTATAATATCCGCGGCTGGATGCTGGGGATGAACCGGGCCTATGTAAAAGATACCACCAGTACGGCCAGCTGGTTTGGGTTTGACCTGGGGTATGATAAAACCAGCCTTACCGTTAACGGGACCTCTCATAGTTATGCAGCAGCGCAATATAATGGCAATATAAATGGCATGCTCTGGCGGAGTACCGGTGATGATTATTTAAGAAAGTATGACTTTAGTTATGATGCGGCCAACCGGTTTGTAAGTGCCGACTTTAACCAGCTGAACAGTAACAGTTTTAGCAAAGCAGCGGGCATTAACTTTAGTGTAAGCGGGATGAACTATGATGCGAATGGAAATATCCTGAACATGAACCAGAAGGGCTGGAAACTGGGTGGCAGTGTAACGATAGACAGCCTGGCGTATGGATATAACACCAGCAGCAACAGGTTAAATTATGTGAATGACCGCACTAATGACAGCACAACTTACCTGGGAGATTTTAAAGAATACTTGAATAATACCAGCCAGGATTACAGTTATGATGGTAATGGAAACATGATAAGTGATGCCAATAAGCGAATTACCGGTATCTCGTATAATTATCTTAACCTGCCTGATGAAATACAGGTAGAGTATACGGCTAATCCTCCATTTAGCCACCGGCAAATCAATTATACCTACGATGCTGCCGGTAATAAACTGAAAAAGGTGGTGTATGAAGTATATTATAACGGTGTGAACAGGTTGATTACGACTATTTATATGGGTGGTTGTGTATACGGCAGCAAGTTAACCAACCAAGGAGGCAGTCCAGAGCCGGACGATTATAACGAGATACTGCAATTTATAAGCACAGGAGAGGGAAGAGCAAGAATTAAGGCAGACAGCAGTGCCATAGTGTACGACTATATGATAAAAGACCACCTGGGCAATGTGCGGATGGTACTGACCGAAGAGCAGCAGACCGATATGTACCCGGTGGCTACGATGGAGGATGCTGCTGCCACCACAGAAGAGATATATTATGCCAATCTGCCACAAACGAGAGTGAGCATTCCAAGTGGTTATCCCACCATAAGTGGAAATGCCAAAGTGGCAAAGCTGAATGGCAATGATATGAATGACCTGACGGTAAGAGTAGGGCCGTCCATCGTTTTAAAAGTGATGGCCGGGGATACATTTAATGTAACTGTGAACAGCTGGTGGAAGAATAACAATTCACCGTCGTCGCCAACAAATCCGTTATACGATTTATTGACAGCCTTTGGGAATGCAGTGCCGGGTATAAGTGCCGGGCATCCGACCACGTCAGAAATAACAGGCAGCACGGAACTGTATAACGGGGTTACCAGTTTTTTGAACAGCCAGAGCTATAACAGCAGCAAGCCCAAATCATTTATCAACTGGATGTTGCTGGATGAGCGGTTTAATTATGTAAGCAGCAACAGCGGTTTTGAGCAGGTGGGCAGCAGTAATACCTATACCACTCATACACAAACCAACCTGCCGGTGAGTAAAAGCGGATATTTGTATATATTTGTAAGCAACGCTACGCCAAATATTGATGTGTTCTTTGATAATTTGCAGGTGACGCATATGCGGGGGCCTTTGTTAGAAGAATCGCATTACTATCCGTTCGGACTTCCAATGGCCGGCATAAGTAGCAAAGCTTTAAATGGTGCACCGGAGAATAAATACAAATATAATGGCAAGGAATTGCAATCAAAAGAGTTCTCTGATGGTTCAGGTTTAGAATGGACAGACTATGGCGCAAGGATGTACGATAATCAGATTGGCAGGTGGCATACGATTGACCCATTAGCTGAAAAATATTTTGGATGGAGTCCTTATGTTTATGCGTTGGACAATCCGATACGATACATTGATAAAGACGGTAGAGAGGCAGGAGACCCTATTAAAGATGCGATTGATAAAGGTAAAAAATCAACAACCTTTTCAGGTTTAATGAAGGCTGCTGGAGTAACTAGTGCAAATTATAAGACAATAATATCAGTTGGTAATGAAACCGGAATAACCAATAAAGAGATTAATGGACTACCAGGGATACAGATAACAAAAGGACAATCAGTGAACGAAAATGTTATAGACCTAGCTCATGAACTTACAAATAGAAAGAATGGTGATGCCTTTGACAAAGCTTATGCAGATGTTGGTCAAGGAGATATAACTCCTCAGCAATATGCAACGGAAATACTTAAAACTGAAGTTGAGGGAGTAGTTAATCAAGTAGTTGTTGCTAGTGAGTTAAAGATGGAGATACCGGGAAATAACAAGAATACAATGAATGGATGGGTAAAAGCATATTCGGAAGGGAAAATTTCAAAAGCGGATTTGGAAAAGACGGTAATGGGGAAGTTGGAATCACTTAAAGTGCAAACTGGACCAGACAAAGGAAAGACTGCTAGAGAAGTATATGAGAAGAAAGGAGCAGACATTAGAAAACTCCACACAGACTTTCAAGAGGAGCAAAAGAAAAAAAATTCATCAGGAAATTAAAAGATGCAGAATGAAACAAATTTTTTTCTCTATTATTATATTCTTGTTCTTTATTAATTCTACATCATGCCAAACGGGTAAGATTAGTCATATTTTAAATAATGAATCTTTTAAGTTCGTCCTTGTTAGGACAAGTACAAATATACTTGACTCAAATAGTATTGAGGTTTCTAAAACAGTAGTTAGGGCGACAATAACTGCAAACAATAGGGCAAAATTGAAAAAGGTAAAGGATGAAGATTGGATTGCTTTATTGACAAATGAAAGTACAGATTGGGCGACCAACTTATATTTATATAATTTTTTTAACAGGGATGCAACGCAGTTTGAAGTAATCAAAACAAAGGAAGATTGGCGTAAGTGTTGTAAAGAGAAAGATATTGAGTTTTGGAAAAAGAACCTCAGAAAGGTTTTGTAAAACAATAAAGCCCGGCACCGCCGGGCTTTATTGTTTTAAGAAGCGAGAGCTTTTTTAGCTTTTACGTTTTGTATGATGTTATCGATAACGAAATAGATTTTATCTTTTACATCGGTATCAAGTTTTTCAATATCCTGTAAGCGTTTAAGATTTTTTTTATTAAAGGAAGCGTTAACCCCTTCCCCGTTCTCGGTAGTTTGTTTTGATTAAAAGAGGAAACGATGAATGAAAGAAAAACGATGAGAGATGAAAAAGAGCATGAATGGTTATGTTTAGTCTGTGACTAAACATCGGCTCCAAAGAGCCGTCAAAACTTAGTCC
>JANOEQ010000127.1:0-18479 GCA_031441485.1 Chitinophagaceae bacterium | reverse complement strand
GGACTAAGTTTTGACGGCTCTTTGGAGCCGATGTTTAGTCACAGACTAAACATAACCATTCATGCTCTTTTTCATCTCTCATCGTTTTTCTTTCATTCATCGTTTCCTCTTTTAATCAAAACAAACTACCGAGAACGGGGTACTTATATCAGATGTTTGTTTCTTTATCTTATTGCCCCCCGCATCATAAGTATAGCTGATGGTGCCTTTACCGGCAACGGTAATTACTGAAGGCAGGTTCAGATGGTTATACGTAATGCTGCTGATAGCTTTGTTATTATCCAGGTTCAGGTTGCCATTTACATCGTAGCCGTAATCATCACTGGCACCGTTTGTACCGTCTTTAAAATCCCCAAGTTTTGTAGTTGGGTCTGAATAGCTGTCGGTTACTTTCGCCAGTTTATTACTATTGTTTTGATACGTATATGCCAGGTTGTCTATCTGCACACTGCCTGTTATCTTCAATCCCCATTGCTGCATCTGCTGTATATTACCATTGGCATCATAGGCCGTATTCGCATTTATACCATCTCCCATTTTTATATTAAAATTCACCCCGGCATTTTGATTAAAAGTACTGCCGGTGTATTGCGTAAAGTCAGCTTTCAGCAACCGGTTAGCCGCATCATAGGCAAAATCATATTTTCTTTTTTCCCCAGCCCCTTTGCTTTTCCATACCATGCCTTCTATATTTCCATTGTACTGCGGGTTGGTATATGTTTGCCCGCCTATGATATTATTATTGGCTTTATCATAGCCAAGGTCAAATCCAAAATAAGCCCCCCCGCCCCCCGAAGGGGGGATCACATCCCTTGCGTAGTCACGGTTCATCCCTAATAACCAGCCACGGATATTGTAATCGTAGTTTAATGCTTCCAATCCGGCATTATTATTATAAGCAGGGGCTAGTTTTTTATTTTTTAACTGTCCCAGTTTATCATATTCATTTTGAGCAATCGTTTTAAATGTCTGCGGCATTGCTCCTAAAACACCATTAACAGGCACCAGTGTATTACTTACTTTCTTTTCTGTTTTAACCAGGCGGCCCAGGTTATCATACGTAAGCTGTGTTACCGCAACCGTTATTTGCGCATTGGCTCCCTGTTTTTCCTGTTTTTGAACTATTACCAGTGGCTGCCCTGACCAGGTATATTGCGTGGTAATCACATCCAGGCCTCCTGTTATATTGGTATTTTGTACCTGAATTACCCGTCCTTTATCATCATAGATCATTACGGTGGTCAGCATCGTGCCGGTGCCAAGCACATTCACCTGGCTCCAGGTGGCCATGCCCCTGGTGGCCATGCTTTGCTGCGGCAGCTGCGGATAAGGCCAGGTATTGCCGGTGGCGGAGAAATAACTGTTCCAGGTGTTCATGTAGCTGCCTGTAAACCCCGCCGGCAACCCGTTATAATCATCATAATGTGTGGCCGTCAGTATCGTGGGGCTGCTGCCATAAGGATAAGTTTGCGTGGTGGTATAGCCATAAGGCAAACTGGTGTTCACGCTCTCATATCTTATCTGCCAGCTTTCATTCGCCTTTACATGAGCTATCATGGCGGTCAGAGTGGTATTTGTTGGGTCGCCATGCAGGCCGGTTAATACCGGCCGGTTCTGCTCATCATACTTGGTAAATATCCAGCCGTTGGTAAGCCGCTGGTTGCCATCCTGCATTAGTATCAATCTGTCCCATCGGTCATAAACCATATATACCGCTTCTGCTCCGGGTATTTTTTTAATGATCATCCTGTTCCGCTCATCGTATTCATAACGAAAACATTGTTCTGCCAGTACAGTGGGGTCAGTTAAAATCCCGGTTGGGCTTACTGTTTCCACTCCTTTGGGCTGGATAACACACCGGAGATTATTTAAATCATCATAGATATAATAGGTACAAAGCCAGACCCCCGCACTTCCCGAAGGGGGAATTCCCGTACCATCATCAGGCGGGCCGGTCAACTGAACTTTCTTAAGCACTACCTTTCCTTCCTTGTCTTTAAACTCAATCACCTGTTTCCCATGCTCATCAATGGCAATAGTTTTATACAGTTCCTGCGGGTTGTACAAACCGGGGCTTGCATAGCTTCCAAAATTTGTAATCCCGTTATTAGTTACTTTCCATTTCCGGACAGCATCAACGGTCGTGTTTAAAAAGTATTTATTTTCAACACCCCTGCCTCCGTTGGGGCCGCCTGCCCAGCTAACGCCCTCAGGCAACATTTTTTCCGGCCGGCTCAGGGGAGACTGTTCAAAATTCGTTTTCCGGTAAGCCCAGTTAAGCAGGCCAGCGCCGACATTAGTCTCACCTGCCTGTCCGCTCAGCTGTGTGTTGTAAAAAGAAACCTGCTGCTGAAAAGGATTGGTTTTGAAACTCCCGTCATTGCCGGTGGAGGCAAAAGGAAGATACTTCAGTGCTTCCCTTCCATATATATCGTATACAATTGGGCTAACCATATCAGTAGCAGCCCCGTTTGTTTCAAGGGAAGCCTGTTTAATAACCGCCTGAAGCGGTCTGCCAATTCCATCAATATACTGTGTTGCCTGACTCACATCCTGCAGCGGCCTTGCGATCAGGTTATTCTCATTAATCTCAGGTGCAAGAGCATCCCATGTTCTGACATAGTTTATACTTATCCCTGTATATGGGCCGGGAGGCGTTTCAGGTGTTTGGCTTTTACCAATACCGGTCAAACAAATTGACACAACCAGTATAAATAACCGTTTACATGATCTGTATTTCATAGCATTTGCTCTTTAATAGAATTGTAAATACATTTTTAATTTTCCATAATGGCATCAATGACAGTACTGTCCATTGGTAAAACAGAGGCGTTAAAAATGCCAATGATTTTCCCATCCCTTCCAATAAGATATTTTTGAAAATCCCTGCCTGTCACTCCATCTAAAACCCCGTTTTCACTGGCATACCTGAGCCAATGGAATAATGGTTGCGCATCCGCACCCGATACTGAGTTCTTTGACGCAATCCTGAATGACACTCCATAATTTGACTGACAAAACTGCCTGATCTCAGCGTTGGTTCTTGATTCGTTCCCGAAACTGTTTGACGGAAACGCAATAATTGTAACACTGTCGCCATACTGCTGATGAAGTTGCTGCAGGCCGGCTAACTGTGCCGCCTTGGGGCTGCCTGATGCAATATTAACCAGTAATATCTTTTTATTCTGGTAGCTGCTCATATTTACCTGGTTTCCATCAACATCGGTAAATTGCATGGAGTAAATACTTGTCAGGAAAAATGAAAGTATGCCAATAAATAGACTGTTCATCGCTTAAATTTTATTTTTATCAGTTACATAAAAAGGCGCATGGGCTATAGAAATACAATGTTTGGCTGTAGGTACTATAAGATCCGTCAGTGAAACAATATTTATAAACACATTCCCACATCCATACGCCGTCAATTTTCTTTCTTACAGATGATACTGATGACCAAACCCCGATTTCACATATCCCGTTTATACATTTTCTGTCATCACCACTGCAATTGCCTGGTCCGCATGCGGGAAGCGGACAAGCAGACGGATTATATCCCGCAACCACCCACCTGGTTTGATTATACGTGTTTGTCGGGCTGCATGGATTTACATCTATTTGTTCCTGTTCCTGGTAGCCGGTATTCGCATTGTTGTATACCTGGCACCGCAGTGGGGTAGAAGTATTTTGCCAGTCTGCCGGAGAAGCCACACAACTGGTATTCGAAAAGTCATCAAGCCAGGTATATTGATTAAAGGTCTGGCTTTGAGGATTGACATCAATATACTGCCTTTGAAATACATTAGTAACATAATTACTGTTAGCCGGGCAGGGTTTACATCTTGTCAGGCCTGTTTGGTTTAATGTTGGTTCAGTGGTGGCCGAACAGTTTTCCACTTCCCCGGTATAGTTATAACATATTTTTTTCAGGATTTTTTTGTCCTGGTCCCTGATTAAGACCAGGCGGCCCCTGGCATCATATTCAAAATACGTTATCCTGTTATTGGGGTCACATTTACTGGTTATCCCTGATAAGGGTTCATAGGTATAGGTTGTCATCTGGGATCCTTTGGGGTAAATACGGACTTCATCTACCAGGCCACTTCCCGATACACTCACTGACTGAACTCCGGAAATTACATGCTCAAAGAAAGTCCAGCCATTTACTGTTGATCCCTGCTTCACTGTCTGGGTGCCGCTTACATTGTATTGCCCGCTATTACTCCAATAAGAAAGAATATGCGGAGAAAGGGAAACATCATTTATTACAGATATAGTATTACCCGTCAGCTTATAACATTTTTTTCCTGTTGGAGATAAATAATTAGTCAAAGCTGCCGATGGTACGAAATTCCATCCGCCATTTCCATCTGCTTCAAAGGAAGTGTATGCAATATCAAAAAGAGTGGCATTCGATACCTGTGCCACAGGGTAAAGACCCTTATAATCCCATATATATGCCAAATACTGATCATTTGGCTTTCGGGCCTCCTGCAGCATCCCTTTTATAGTATAACTTGAAACCGTAAAAATTTCCTGATCTACATTTGGAAGTACTGTTTGATTGACAGTTTTTTCCGTACCAATCCGGTACAGATAGTTATTGTTCAATCCATTTACCACATAAAACTCACTGTAATTGTGCTTGTTAATGGTTAAAACAATATTGTCCTTTGAAACAGTCTCTTTAACAACAGGAGTAAGGATGTTCTTTGTATTAACCATGGTAGAATATGGCGCCTGTGTAGCAAAGTCTTCCGGATACTCATACTGATACTTCATTACTGAACCATCGCTCAGTGTCATTGTTTTCTGGGTTAAGAGCGGATTTGTATTTGATTTGTATGAAAATGCCGTAGTAGTTATTAAAGGATTTACTGAATTACTACCATAATCCTTTTCGACAATTGATGTAGGAAGATTTTGATATGTGTATAAGGCATAAGAATGTAGTAAAGCGACTAAGTACGAAGTATTGGTTACGGCGCCTGTACGGAGGCTGTACGGGCAGTACACTCCAATAGTCCGGGCAAGATCTCTCTGGGGATCAGTATTATACGTATACTCGGTACTTTTTACCAATGCATTCACCGAATTATATACGGTCATTTTTCTTATTTTCCCCCGCTCATCTTCCCTGCTGGAAAATTTATACAGACGTGAAAGCTGATTGTTGTAATTAGTAGTGGAACGCTCAGTTGTTAATTTGTACGAATCTGAACCCAAAAAATAGGTATCGGGGTTAGTTTCATGATTAGTGTATTCATATTTGGTAAATCCATCGCTCTTTATTTCAACCACCTCTTTATATCCTATGTACGGTTGAGAATAAGTTGCTGCCCCGGAAATATTATTATCTGAAACAACTTTATCTGAAGGTCCGCCCTGAACCGAACTGGGAACAAAATCTTTTTTATATACTTCGCCCTTAATGAGAAGCCCACTGGATGGCCCGTTAGGATTCTGCTCATAGCTGGCAACATATTTGAATGTTGTAGTGGTACCAGGCGTATTTTTTATTTCTTTAATTCGTAATCCTCCGGCAATTCCTGTTGCACTTTCTAAAACAGGTGTTATTCCCGCGCTGACTTTTCTTTTCAGCACTTTACTATAATCATGATTTTCGAATGTAAACTCTGTTTTACCACCCGTAGGGTAAGTTATTGACTGAAGCATACCGTTTAAACAAACATTGGCATAGGCTCTTCTGTCCTTTCCGGGCGACTGGAGATCTACTTCATATTCACCGGGTACTCCATAAGACTGATTTGGGTCACCGACCAGTTCAGTATTATCAGTTTTGCCATTATAATAACCCCAAATATCAACTCCCTTTGTTATTGGGTCCGGAAGATTGTCTGCATTTGTATAGGTGAAACTATAGGGTGTATTATTAATAGAGATACTATTAAGAAACAAACGGTTTCCGGTCAAATTTTCTGCCTGCTTGTTTATATACCCGAAGTTTATTGTTTTTGAATTCGTAAAAGGCTGGTATAAATCCGGAATCCCTCCCCCGTTAAAATTATCATATGCTTCAATTTTATTGAGCTTTGATGTATAATAATTGGAATTCCTGTTTACCAGAGCACTATTATAATAAATTGTTCCACCATAAAATTTGTCCACCTGGTCTTTTGGCAGATAACTAAACTTTACGGTTTGAAGTTCCGTTGTTATTTCTGTTAAATAACAGTGTTTAATTAGTGATTTTGAATATTGATTCCCTGTGTTGCTCGATGCTGTTCCATTAAAAATCCTTGTCTGGCTTCTGAATATTTTCACTTCCAGGAAGCTTGCCGGAATATTGTCCCATGAACCAAATGGATCAAACAGTCTTTTAATAACTTCAGCGTCATTGTCTGTGTACTCATAGGTTTTGAATAAAATGTCTGTTCCTTCCGGTGTTTTTACTTTTGTCAAAAACCAGGCATTAATTACCCCTGACACAGGATCAACCTCCCTGTTTACGGGATTAGCATAGCTAAACTGAGCTTCAATATCTTTAAAAGCTCCCCCAAATGTAAACTCATAGCCATCATCAGAAATCATGGTTATTTTACTGAACGGGTTGTTATTCAAAGTATTCTTTGATATGTTATTGCTAAGTATTCCAAGGTTAGTACGGAAATCATAAAAAGAACCTATTTGCGTAAGGTTAACCTTATAACGCCTGTCACTGCTTACCTGCACCTGGCCATTGTTGCCCAGAAAGAATTTGCCTGAATGTCCGAGAAAATTAAAGGAGAAGACATCCGGAGCATATTCGTACTGCAAACTATACTTGGGACTATAGCCAGGATCATTCATGTACTTCCCACTCTGGTCAGGCTGAATCAAAAAATCTATCTTTCGAATAAATTCGCTTGTATACTGCGGAAGACCAGCGGTTAGTTGCCCGTAAATGTAGCCCTTGTCATAGCCTAACGGGTCAGGGTTAATAACGGGATTAGGGTCATAGGTTTCATCGGCCCTCCCATTAACAACTCTTGTAATAGCCCCGCCTGCCGACAAATTCCAGTTCATTCCCACCGTACCTGCATTCTTATTTGGAATAAATCCGCTTGCATCGTAAGAAAGTATTATTGGTATCTGCAATCCATTTTCACTAATGGCATGAAGTGGAAGTGAAATGTTAGGCGATCCGGAATAAAAATTTACATCGTAAGAGCCGTACTTACCCAGCGAAGCAGCCTCCGGTGACATAATGTTCGGCAACAACTTATCCGTTGTTATAATAGCCTGAGAATAGCCCTTATTTACTGTAAAAAAGGTTACTCCAATTGTCAAAACAAATAATTTTAAGCCTCTTTTCATTTCCTGTATTTTTAAAAATTATAACCTACCCTGAATACTATAGATTCACTGCCTGTTGCCCGGCGATACGAAAGCACATCCCACAAAAGTTTCAGCGATGTTTTCTTAAACAGCTTTGATTTCAGGTCCACCACTTTACTCACTCCCACCAAAAAACTCTTTTCCCAGGAAGAGTAATTCTTCAATACCTCGAAACTCCGTATCTCCGGCCGGTAATTCATTTCAAACGCAATAACACTATGAAAACTTCCTTTCAACTTTAGTTCCGAAAAACTCCTTACACTTATACCCGAATAGCTTAATGCAATATGACTTATATCCCGACCCCAGCCTATTCTCCCGGCAAGTCCAAAACCCGCCACAAAGTTTTGGTGAGGTCTAAAGCCCAGGGATAGGCCTGCCTGGGTGCCGACCGGTACCACACTGCTTGCACGGTTGGTCTGGATATTTATCCCCGTCTCCCATTTTTGCCAAAAACTTTTTGTTTTTTGGTTATTCGGTTTAAATCCTTCCGGCATGTTGGCATCACTACTATTGCCACCCGCTTTCAGTATCTTATTCTTCAACTCTGTAAGCTGCGACTGCGCCGCCTGTAAATTCTGATTAAACTGTTGTTGAGCATTAGGCCCGCCACTGGCCAGTTGCTGTTGTATCAAATTATTTACAGATGCTCTTGTTTGCAGACCGGCGAGAGACGCCCCTCCGGCACTGCCTTCACCGGGAACACCGAAAAGTGAAGCCAGCATGCTGTTCTTCCGCAGGAACTCATTAAAGGCAGGGATTTTTTTCAACAGCTTTACTGCCAGTTCTTCGGTTTTCTTCTCATCTGAGAAGGTCTCTTTAAAATGTTGGATGGATTCAACATAGTACCAGCTCTCCTTGCCTATCTTTTGCAGGTACTTGCTCTTGCCAAGATATTGTAAGGCCTGGCCCATCAATTGCTTTTTTCTTTCTTTGATAAACTGCTGTACTGCTTCCGTATTTTTCAACTGCTCATTCAGTTTGGCTGTGCTTCCCTTTGCACGCTGCAAAGGTTTCAGCACATTACTGTCCAGCAGGTCCTTTTTTTCTTCAAGGTACTTGACCGTAGTGGTCACCTTGTCCCTGTACTCGTTGTATTGTCCCCTGTATCCATCTGCCGCCGCCTTCCCTTCTTTATACTGTTGCAGCAAACCGGCGAATGTAAGCTGTCTATTACCGAAAAGCCTTTGCGCTGTTTCCGGACTTGCCTTCTCCAAAATGGTTTTGATCTTCCCTTCCCATTTGGATAGTTTCGCCAATGTCTTCTCTGTTTTAGAAGTTATGCTGTTATAATATTTATCCGCTTTGGAAGAAACAGTTTCTAAATAACGGGCGGGTAAGCCCCCTCCCAAACTTCGTTCCTTCCCTTCGCTTTGCTTGGGAACCCTCAAGGGGGAGAGCATACTGTCTGCCGAAGCCGGGGAGGCTGCAGGCTGCTGAGCTGCTATGCTTTCACAAGCAAAGATTAATAATAGTATTACAGTTGCTCTCAGGAACATGGTACTGGTTGTGGTTGACTTATTTTTTAAGACAAACAATATTATTGTTTGCTGCTTTCAAATTGTTAAGATGCCTTTATCGTTATTTTTCACAAATAGGCCCATTTATTTTTTTATTATAAAATAAATTCGATGGACCGGTCTTTTACAGGCACCAACGCCCGGTTTATGTCTGTGGTCAGTATCTTTATATTACCACTGCATACTCTCTCCGCATTTCTTTTCATAATTTCTATAGTTATGCAAAATTGATTCAATAAAATAATTTTGCCTGCAGTCAAAGTATTAACCCGCTACAGAATCTCCACTGCAACCTTTCATTTCTTCATTTTCAATTCAAATACGGTAATAACAAAACAGGTCTCCTGTCGGTAAACAGGTATAAAATGTTTACCGGTATTATTACAGGTTACGTTACCGGTTAATACTCTTTTAATTTCGTGGTGTGTGTATGGCTGTTAATGGAGTGTGTATGGCCAGCCTTCTTATTAAAGACAAATAAAGGCTTATTTCCTGATTTTAAAATACCATATTTATGGTATTCTTTAAGTGCAAACTTTTAGTATATGCACAGGGTTTACCCCTTTTACAGACAGTGGTGCATAAAAAAGGCTGCTCTTATCAATTATACAGGCATTCCTTTCCAGCTTAAAACAGTCAAACGGCACATTATCACCAACTTGTGGCAAATAAGACCCAAAAACACCTCAGTTTTAGGTGGGAAGGCTTACCTAAATGGCAGGTGGTGCCTACCAAAAAGGTAACCGGTACCTACCAAAATGGTAGCTGGACCTACCAAAATGGTAGCTGGACCTACTAAAATGGTAGGTGGACCTAGCAAAAATGGGTTACAACCTACAATACAGGACAGTTATTAGGGGATGAAAAGGTACAAGAAAAAGGAGGGGAAGAAAAGCCCTTCAGGTTGTAGCCATAAACTCAACCCGCTTTAGTTCATTAAAATGGAAAAGGCAATAGAGTTAGTTGAACTGACACAATCGCTTAATGACAAGCAAAAAGAAGTATTTACTGAATGTGCTAAACAGTTTACAGGGTTTTCTTATAAAGAGGCTGAAACAGTTCTATTTGAACTGATGAATTTTATTAAGGCCGCCTCTTTAGTTCAAGAACAAGGTCTTTGAGTGTACTATGCTCTTTCATCATTTCAGCCATCTTTAGGCTTATCTCACCGGGAAGGAAATTCAATTTGTTTAATAGTTCATGTGTAAGACCTCCCAATACTTGTGCAGATGTTTGATTAGCCCTGAAGTTTGCATACTGGATATAAAGAGCCATGTTTTCCTTGTTAAACTCAAATCCAGTGTCTTTTTTAAAATCCTCTTTAAAGATTAAAAACTTGTTTTCTAATTGAATTGGCATAAAGTAAATATTTAATTGTTATGGAAAATAAAATGGTTAGCCTTTTGGTTCAGTTGGGGGTAATGGGGGCAACTTATTCAAAGACTCGAGCACAGCCTCGTGAAAAGCAACACCACTCTTTAGATAAATCAAATTCGCTTCCTGCAAATCCATGCTATCCTGCCATTGAGTGTTATGGCCTTCGGGGTAATAGTGCTGCATTATTTCAGTCTGCTTTAAAGCGTTATACCCAAGAGAGGTTGCCATTACAGAAAGAAGTTCAATCCGTCCCACTTCCCACATTTTCAGAGGATCGGTCAACCCCTTATCATGCAAATCCCGAAAATGTTTATGCCATGCTGATAAGACGGCGGGGTTATCTTCAAAAACGACATCAATCTCATTTAGACCTGTTACAAAATCGAAGTGTATTGGATTGCCTCTTAAGGCGAATAGTGTCAAAAAAAGCTCCCTTTTTGTATTATCCTTTTGTTCTTCATTATTCAGTTGCCTTCCCACTTTCACTGCATCTATGGGAGAACGCAAAGAGCGGTACATAAAATAAGCAGTAATACACAAAATCAAAATGTTTACAATTCCCAAAATAGTATCAAAAGTTTCTTTACTCATAATAGTTGGTTTGAAACAATAAAATTACAAATATGTTTAATAATCTAAGAGAATTGATTTTGTCCATGCCTACGGAAGAAACGTGCAGGGAGTATTTGGTGCAGCAAAGATGGAACGGTAAGCCAGTATGTCCCTATTGTGGATATGGCAGGGCATATTCTATTGAGAAAGGAAAGAGGTATAAATGTGCAAGTAAAGATTGCTATAAGAAGTTTTCAGCAACAGTAGGGACAATATTTGAGGCATCTAATGTGCCATTGGTGAAGTGGTTCACCGCTATCTATTTAATAGGCAATCACAAAAAAGGTATTTCATCTTACCAACTTGCAAGGGATATTGGAGTATCTCAAACAACTGGCTGGTTTATGCTTCATAGGATAAGAGAAATGATGCGGCCAAAGGATAACGTTAAATTGGATAACATAGTTGAAGTAGATGAAACGTGGATAGGTGGAATAGTTGGTAATATGAGTAAATCCAAAAGAGCCAGACTAAGGACTGAAACAGGAGGTACTATTCAGAATAAAACTATGGTAGTCGGATTACTGGAAAGGTCAGGCAATCTTAAATTAGTGGCTATGGGTAAAGAGGCAGGGCAGCATATCTTACAGCCATTGGTTAAAGATAACGTTGGTAAGGATGCCGTAATAATGACTGATAGCTCAACCGGCTACGATGGATTAAATAAAACCTTTGCAGGGCATGAAGTAGTAAACCATACTAATCAGGAATATGTACGGGACGGAGGTATTCACACCAATTCAATTGAGGGTGCATTTAGCTTGCTTAAACGGTCAATTGTCGGCATCTACCACCAAGTAACACCAAAACACCTTTCCCGCTATTGTGATGAAACTATGTATCGTTACAATACCCGTAAAATAAATGATGCTGCCCGATTCACCCTGTCATTGCAGCAAGTGGAAGGACGGCTAACATATAAAACACTTATCAATACCCCGCTTTACACCCCGCAAGGCTTCCCACTTAGCAAACCAAACTATGTAATAGTAGCCGGGAGAAAGACAACACCCGTATATCAGCTTAAGGATGGCGTAATAGTGGCACAATTCCCCACTATTACCAAAGCAGCACAAATAACAGGGATTAAAAAGAGAGCCATTTTAGGGGTTCTGAAAGGCCGTAAAAAGACAACGGGAGGATTTGTTTTTGTTTATGCGTAAATTTGGGAATGGCTAAAGCTAAAAAAGCAAAGAAAAAAGAGATAGTATTTAAGACTACACTAACAGCAGATGAACTGTTTAAGAAAGCCATAACCACCCCGATAAAAGGCAGTAAAATAAAAAAGAAATAGCTAACTCAGTTGGTTTGAGGCTACTAAATAATTTCGCACAAATTCTGCTAAGAAATACTAATTTTGCTCTGTTAATTAATTTTACCACTTAAATTTTAAAAAATGCAAGTACCCACAGTCGCATGGCCGGGAGGCAGCGGCAAAACCTACACATTTGACCTTCACCCAATTTCAGTAACAGTTAATCCCGGATATTCAGGGAATTACATTTTTACCAAAAAAGAAGGTAATAAATGGTTAGCAGTCTATATTGGCGAAGGAGATTTAAAAGGCCGAACAACTGCCCATTTGTCCGAGGGACAGATTATTAAAAAGGGAGCCACTCACCTTTGCTTAAGGGTGAACAATAACGAAAAACAAAGATTTGACGATGAAACTGATTTATTAGCCGGAAACATAGAAGCCTACGAACCGATAGGGTGTAATGTAAAAAAGGGCGGCTAATAGGTAACCGCCCCGCTGTTGTTAATTAATATACCACCTGTAAAGATCAGATACTCAATCTTTCGGCAGTCCTTTGCGTGTCTGACAGCAACAACATCAAAACACAATAATTTCAGCAAATTATAGAGTACTTTATTTTTAAAGTATTGGAGGGGAGTGTTTTTAGAATAGTAGTTCGCCAATATTTTATTCCTTATATAAGGAATAACAAAACAGCCGTCCCAGCTCTCTTGTCCCTTATAGTAGGTTGTTTCCCAAAAATGGTAGGTGGACCTACTAAAATGGTAGCTGGTACCTACAAAAACGGTAGGTGGCCCTACCAAGAAGTGAGGTGATTTTATGAGATTTAGCAGCGAATCGGGAGACTATAAAGTAGAATGTATAAACATACTTTTAGCGGCTGCATCTATTTTGAAAGATAGTTAAATATTGATGAGGAATGATCCACCGGTTTTGAATAACACTTGTCCAGCTTTTTTCAATATTCTAAATGCCTCTCCCCATCACTTTACATTTATACCGAAGGCCCTGCACCCCCTCTCCTGACGGAAGAGGGGAATCGAAGCTTCCTAAATTGGAATGCAAATCGGAGTGGTTTCATTCATCTGTGTTCAGGCAATTTGAAGAAGCAATTACCCTGAATACAAACGAAATGATGATTAGCAGCAGCCGATGCGTTCGGAGTCTCACCACCCCTCGCCACCCGGAGAGGGGATTCAGCGTCTTTAAATAACAGGGTAGTGGTTGGGGTGAGGCCGATACCGCAAATATAAAAAGAAGCAATTTTGGCCAGATGCCTTTTGCTTAGTCCCCAATAAATAAATGTGATCCAAATTAAAGAGAAGGTGGATGAAATACAGGTAGCTGAGTGTTTAAAGAGGGAAAGAGAAAAAGAGGAATAAAGGTTTCAGGATATAAAATACTGCAGAAGAATCGCTCACTGCAGCCACTTCGAATAAAGTATCTTATCCACGATAGCGTATATATTATCCCGGAGGGAGCAGCAGGTATCTGTAAGTACCGTTTCTACTTTACCAGATGATTTTGCATTATAAATATTGGGCGGAGACGGAGTGGCTTCCCAGCTGGCGCCGGTTATTAATAATGTATCGTTGACCGTATTCGTATTGAAAGTAATGGTCAATAAATTACAGACAAAATGTTGCTCTTTTGAAATCGCATCTTTTACGTCTCCCTCAGAACCGAACTGATCAGCCCTTGCCCTGAATTTTGTTGCCACCCGCAGCACTTCCCCTTTGTTAAGCTCATCAAAAGAAGAATAGTTTATCAGCTTTACTTTATGGCGGGTAAAAGCTTCCTTCACCATATTTCCCACCGCAGTGTCGAAAGGCAGGCCTCCATGACTAAGGTAAACGGGCAATACATAAAACTTCTTTACAGTGTTCTTCCCGGGCTTTTGACCAAAACAGAATGTCTGCAGCATAAGAAGAAAACCGGCAGCAATAAAGGGAAGCAGTTTTCTTTTCATTTACTAAATATAAAAAAAAGCCGGCATTTCTACTTTACCAAAAACAAACATCCCCGCAATAGTGCGGGGATGAGTTTAATGGGTACATTCTTTATTTGGTTTTCCGTCCTTGCTACTTTTAGCTGCATCCACCCTGCGTACCGCAATTCAGGCATTTATAACAGGTGCCGCTGCGCACGGTTATATGCCCGCAGTTGCTACAGGCGGGTGCATCGCCCTGCATCACTTTGTTCATCGCATTCATGGCATCCATACTGTTATCCACTTTCATGGCCTGGGCAGTTTTTTTCTCCTGCACCTGCCGGGTGGCCGCCGGTGTGGCGCTGCCGGATGACGGCGTAATTCGAACACTTGACAATTCAGGATCTTTTGCATACTCCAGTGGATTGGAAGGCACTTCATCCCACTCATCAGCACCGGTATTCAGTACTTCCGGCTTGTCTAATACATGCACTAAATCTGTGCGGCCTAAATATTCATAACCCAGCACACGGAAGATAAAGTCAACTATTGAAGTGGTGGATTTAATATTCGGATGCTCTACAAATCCGGATGGATCAAATCTTGTAAACGCAAATTTGTCAACAAATTCTTCTAATGGCACACCATATTGCATACCGATAGAAATGGAGATAGCGAAACAGTTCATCATACTGCGCATGGTGGCGCCTTCTTTCGCCATGTCAATAAATATTTCTCCCAATGTTCCGTCACCATATTCACCGGTGCGCAGGAAGATAGCCTGTCCGTTGATCTTTGCTTTTTGTGTAAAGCCGCGGCGCTTGGCAGGTAAAGCCCTGCGCTCCACGATGCTGGCCAGTTTTCTTTTCAGTTTGGTATCTGGTGAAGCCTGTACCCTTTTCTGTACTTCTTCCAGCAGTTCCTCCACCGTAAGCTTACCCAGGTCCACAATATTGGATTCAGCGGGCAGTTCATTCGCCACAGCCACCTCTTCTGATATCTTACTTCCGTCTTCCGGTTTCTTCTTCTTATCACTCTTATTGCTGAGCGGTTGTGATAATTTAGAACCATCCCGGTAAAGTGCATTGGCTTTTAATCCCAACTGCCAGCTTAGTAAATAAGCATCTGCTATTTCTTCCACTTTTGCTTCGTGTGGCAGGTTGATGGTTTTGGAAATTGCACCGCTGATGAATGGCTGTGTGGCCCCCATCATACGGATATGCCCATGTGCATGAATATAACGCTGTCCTTTTTGTCCGCAGCGATTGGCGCAGTCAAATACAGCCAGGTGTTCATCTCTCAGTAATGGTGCACCCTCCAGCATCATAGTTCCGCATACATAATCATTAGCGGCTTCTATTTGCCCATCTGTATAGCCGAGTGCTTCCAGCAGGCCCCATTCAAAATCATTGTACTGCTCAGGAGTGAATCCAAGCCTTTGCAGACATTCTTCACCCAATGTATATTTATTAAATACAAAACCAACTTCAAACGCTGTTAAGGCAGCGGCATCCAGCCGCCTGATCTCATCTGCAATAAATCCTTTTTCGCTCAATGACTGGTGATTGATAAAAGGCGCTCCGGCAAAGGAGGCTGAACCGGTAGCATATTTAATAATGGCTTCTGATTCCCTTACAGAATAGCCAAGGTTCTTCAACGCTGCAGGCACTGATTGATTGATGATCTTGAAATAACCACCGCCGGATAATTTTTTAAATTTCACCAGTGCAAAATCAGGCTCCACACCGGTAGTATCGCAATCCATTACCAGGCCGATCGTTCCTGTGGGTGCAATAACAGTTGCCTGCGCATTCCTGTAGCCAAATTTCTCTCCCATTTCCACTGCATCATCCCATGCTTTGCAGGCTGCTTTCAATAAATAATCGGGACAGTATTTTGCTTTGATACCCACTGGCTTCAGGCTCAGGTTTTCATATTCATCGGCATCATAAGCGGCCAGGCGATGGTTGCGCATCACCCGCATCATGTGCGCTTTGTTTTCCTGGTACCGGGGAAAGGCACCTAAAACTTCTGCCATCTCTGCAGAAGTTTTGTAAGAAACCCCCGTCATGATTGCCGAAATAGCGCCGGCAATGCCTCTTGCTTCTTCACTATCGTAAGGGATACCGCTCACCATCAGCATGGTGCCGAGGTTGGCATAGCCCAATCCCAGTGTTCTGTACTCATAGCTTAGCTGTGCCACTTCCTTAGAAGGGAACTGGGCCATCAGCACAGATATTTCCAATACCACTGTCCACAATCGGCAGTTATATTCATATCCTTCCACATCAAAATGATTATTTGATGTATCAAAAAACTTCATCAGGTTGGCAGATGCCAGGTTGCAGGCCGTATTATCCAGGAACATGTATTCGGAGCAGGGATTGGAAGCCCTGATCTCACCACCTTCGGGGCAGGTATGCCATTCATTGATGGTGGTATTGTATTGTGTTCCGGGGTCCGCACAGCGCCATGCTGCATAAGAGATATGGTTCCATAATTCACGGGCAGGAATTTTTTTCATCACCCGTCCATCCATTCTTCCTTTCAGTTCCCAGTCTCCATCTTCTTCCAATACTTTAAAGAAGGAGTTGGGTATTCGTATAGAGTTATTGGAGTTTTGTCCGCTTACTGTTTTATACGCTTCATCTTCATACCCGGAAGGATAGCCGGCTGCAATCAAAGCGCCTACTTTTTTTTCTTCCTCCACTTTCCAGTTGATGAATTCTATAATTTCAGGATGGTCAAGGTCCAGGCAAACCATTTTGGCAGCACGGCGTGTGGTGCCTCCTGATTTAATAGCACCGGCAGCACGGTCACCGATTTTTAAAAAACTCATCAGTCCCGAAGAACTGCCACCACCACTCAATCTTTCTCCGGCGCCACGCAGGTTGGAATAGTTGGTACCCACACCAGATCCATATTTAAATATCCTTGCTTCACGTACCCACAGGTCCATGATACCGCCTTCGTTTACGAGATCGTCATCCACACTCAGGATAAAGCAGGCATGTGGTTGTGGACGTTCGTATGCGTTCTCAGATTTTTTGAGCTGACCATCGGCCTGATCTACATAATAGTGGCCTTGTGGTTTACCGGTGATGCCATAGCTTTCATGCAGTCCGGTATTGAACCATTGTGGTGAGTTGGGCACACACATCTGGTTAAGGATGCTGTACACCAGTTCTTCATAGAATACAGTTGCATCTTTTTCTGATGCAAAATATCCATACCGTTCTCCCCATGCTTTCCAGCAATTGGCAAGGCGGTGTGCTACTTGTTTGGCAGAGGTTTCCCTGCCCAGGCTGCCATCGGATTGTGGCACACCTGCTTTTCTAAAATATTTTTGTGCTAATATATCGGTTGCAATCTGACTCCACTGTTTGGGTACTTCCACATTGTTCATTTCAAATACTGTTTCCCCACTCGGGTTACGAATGATGGAAGTGCGGTAATCATACTCAAACATATCGAACACTTTCACATCGTCTTTTGTAAAGCGACGGGGAAATTGCAAGCCGCTTTTTGCGGATGCTTTGGTTTTGGTAGCCATAACTAAAAAAGAATTTCTAACGGGTTAAGTAACTGTAATGATCCACGACGAAAATATTTTTAAGTTACTGTAATTCATAGACAGAGATATTCACATTCTGTGGATAAGGGTGGGTAAAAAACCCCGAATGCAAGCCAGTACTCGTTCAGAGGATTTCTGCACAGTGGGTATCTCTTTTTTGGAAAAAAAGTTTTGGAAAATCCGTTGGCATACACTAAAAAAATTGTGGCTTTTAAGCTGCCCGCTAAAAGACAAAACAGGCAAGGGTTTTTACGTTTTGCATAGCTGAAATCCTTGCTGGCAGGGCATTTAAAAAAATGAACAGCCCCAAAGCCTTGTCAGCAGGGCTTCACCGTTTTTGGGGAATGTTAAAAAATTGTTACCGGCTGTAAATGCTGAAAATCTCGTTTATCCCCAAAGGAGAGAAATTCTGGCAGTGCATTTTCCGGGAAGCCGTTTGGCCATGAACCTCTTTACATTAAATTAACCTTGATTTTCGAAGATTTACAGCCTGTAAAAACAGTTTTTTAAGGATGGTATTACTGGTTTTGCATGATGAAACGAGGTGTGATGAACAGTCATAATTTTCAATTTGCAAGAGAGCACTAAAACCATATTATTGTAAAAGGCTACACAACTCAAATACATGTAAGACTTCCAGCTCCGTAAGTCAGCAATCTTACCACTGCCCTTTAGGGCAATGTCATTTAGTTAAGGACTGGAGTACACATAAAAAAACGACTTGCCCCAGAGGGGGCAGAATGTTGGTAACGCCGGGTGAAACCCGGCGAGAGAAAACGTAGAATATGCCGAACCCTGAAAGGGTTCAACAGCGACAAAGAACGGATAAACTTTGTGAACTCTGCCGCTGGTAAGAAATAGCAGTCTTAACTA
>JANOEQ010000126.1:0-36104 GCA_031441485.1 Chitinophagaceae bacterium | reverse complement strand
GGGCAGACATCGGCGAGATTGCCCTGGTAGTTGCCAGTCAGCGCGCGATCCATGAACGTCGCGACCGTGCTGCGCGAGCCGAGGCCCGCGATCGTCAATTGCGGCGTCTTCGGCACTTCCTCCATGAAGCGCACGCAGCGGCTGCACAGGATGCAGCGCTCCTCGTCGAGCACGATCACGTCGCCCAAGCTCTTGCGCTTCTCGAGCTTGCGCCGCGGCTCGTGCGTGCGGCCGGCGGATTGGCCTTCTTGGTACGTGAAATCCTGGAGGTCGCACTCGCCCGCCTTGTCGCAGATCGGGCAGTCGAGCGGGTGGTTCTTGAGCAGGCACCGATTTAAAATGTCATAAAAGAAAAATACTGAAACCCATCTTAATCCTGATGGCGCCCTACGCACCACATATAACATCAGAGTTATACAATTTATCGGGGTCATCGAATAACTCCCCTCTCCACCTGTGGAGAGGGGCCGGGGGTGAGGTCCTTTACCCCACCTTTGAAGCTAAGTACGTCCTCGAATCCTCCAAAGAATACCCGATTTCCATCAATGGCAAACTGCGCACTACCATGAATATTGAATTGGATGCCGCACCCGCCGATGTAGAGCAACTGGTATTAGATAATGAAATAGTAAAAAAATGGCTGGAAGGCAAACAACCAAAGAAAATAATTTTTGTAAAAGGGAAAATGGTGAACGTGGTGGTATAAACAATACAGGGTATGCCGGCCGTATTATACTATACAGTTTAGAAGGATAAAACAGTTGAAGTCAATCTTTTTAAGGATGACTGTATAATAATATTAAGAGCATCTCTAAAAAGAGGCTGTCTCGAAAGTCAGAAAATCACGCAAAGACGCTACAGCGCAAAGTATAAAAACAACTGAAAGCCAAGTATTGCGTCTTTGCGATAAAATTAATGCTAAACACTTTTGAGACACCCTCAGCGGTCAAAATGAAAGACAGGTTTTTAGCGATGCCATTAAGGGTATACCCCTAAGTAGCGTATTTTTCCGATAATGGCCGGACCCGAAAAGAAATTACTCCACAAAACGATTGATACTTCCGGAATTAACTTTATTTTTAGGGGGTATAAATATTATTGCATACAGGCCATTTGTATTTAGACTTCCAAAACATAACCATCAAAATCTTCCGCTTATGAGAAAGTTGTACAAACTTATCCTCCCCCTCTTCTTTTTATTCATTCTCCAAAACAATTCAAAAGCACAAACCACACTGGTTGCAGGAGATATCGCCTTTAGCGGGTATATATCCACTGCTGTGGGAACAGAGTCTTTTTCGTTTGTTTTGCTTACAAACATTACGGCAACTACCGTTATTAATTTTACTGATAACGGATGGCTTAATACAAACGTTTTCAGGGCAGGTGAACAAACGGTTACCTGGACGGCCAGCGTAGCGCTGAATGCCGGAAGTGAAATAACAATTGCCGGCCCTTCTGGCGGAGCAGCCACGGCCACACTGGCTGGTGGTGGCGCCACCGGAGTATGTACCGGAACCATGCTCAGTTTAATTACCACCGGGGACCAGGTACTGGCTTACCAGGGTACTGTAGCAGTTCCAACATTCATCAGTGCAATACACATGAATGTGTACACAACTGTTATTGGCGATCCTTTTTCCACCACTGCGGCCGCATGGGATGGGGCCGGCTCAAATACAAGTAGCGGATCCGCTTTACCAACAGGATTAACAACTGGTGTAAACTGTATATGGATCGGCACACAGGATGTTAGCGGCTCTGAAAAAGATAATGCAAGGTTTACTTGCGGCGTACTGGATGTAAGCACCGTTGCATTGGCAAGAGCTGCTTTAAATAACCAGGCCAACTGGGCTACTGAAGACGGAGGCCCAACACTTGTTTTACCGTCAGGTTGCAACTTTGTGGGTATATTAAGCTCACCTCCCACTATTAACACGCAACCATCTAACAGTACAATTTGCGCCGGTGCAAATACTTCTTTCTCTATAACTGCCACTGGTGCCACCAGCTTTCAATGGCAGGTGGATAATGGCGGTGGTTTCGCAAACGTTTCAAATGGTGCGCTTTATTCAGGTGTTACCACCACCACATTAAATATAACAGCCGCAACGGCAGGCATGAACGGATACCTGTACCGTTGTGTGGCAACAAATGGTTCAGGTCCCACCAATTCAAATCCAGCAACACTTACTGTAACAGCATTGCCAACAAACCCAACATTATTGGCAAAAATACCAGCTACCGGTACGGTGGCTGATGGAACACCTGTCAGCGCCACTTTCAATGCAGGCAGCGGCGGCAGCGGTGGAGGTTGTGTGGATGATTTCCGTTATACCACAGACGGGGGAACTTCTTATTTGCCCTATACGCCCGGTTCTAATATCAGCACTACCGGTTTGGCTGCAGGTACTGGTTTTGTATTTATAGAAGGCCGTCGTGCCGGTTGCGGTTCTGGCTGCCAGGGCAGTTATATAGTATTGGCTTCATGGCTTGTTACTCCATTACCTGCCGGTGCCACTACGCTGAATGCAGGTGATATCGCCTTCAGCGGTTATACTGCCACCACTGCACCCGATGAATTCTCTTTTGTTTTATTAAAAAATATTGGCCCCGGTACTGTTCTCAACTTTACCGACAATGGTTTCCAGGCCGGCGCATTAACCAATATTGAACAAACAGTAACATGGACAAGTAATGCAGCCTATGCAGCCGGAACAGAAATAAAGATCGGTGGTCTTACTGCCACATTGGCTTCGGGTGGCTCTGCAGGTACCGTAACGGGTACAGCCTTAAGCATGGCAACAGCCGGCGACCAGATACTGGCTTACACCGGTACAGCCGGAGCTCCCACATTTATCTCTGCCATACACATGAATGTGTTCAGCACAACTATCGGCGATCCTGTAAGTACTACAGCAGCAGCATGGGACGGTGCCGCCGCTACCGGCACAAGCGCCAGTGCATTGCCAACCGGGCTGACTACCGGAGTAAATGCTATCTGGATCGGAACACTGGATGTGCCTGCTTCAGAATTTGATAACTCACGCTACGGAAATTGTGCAGGCCCCGGTACATTAGGCCCTATTACAACATTAAGAGCAGCATTAAATAACCAGGCCAACTGGATCAGTGATAATGGAACGCCTCCCGGATTCACCTTACCAACAGGTTGTCCTTACCTCGGAGTAGGCAATCCCCCAAATATTACAACGCCGCCAGCCAACAGTACTGTTTGCGAAGGTATAAGCACCAGCTTTACCGTGGTGGCAGGAGGAGCAACAAGTTACCAATGGCAGGTTGATAATGGCGGCGGTTTTGCGAACATTACCAACAACGCCACTTATTCAGGCGCAACTACGGCAACACTTGTTATTAATGCAACTCCATTAAGCTTTAACGGATATTTATATCGTGTCATTGCCACCAACGGAAGCGGTTCCACCACTTCAGCTTCAGCTACACTTACTGTAAATGCTTTACCTGTAAGCCCAACATTACTGGCAAAAACACCAGCCGGGAATACAGTGGCCGATGGCACACCTGTAAGCGCAACATTCAATGCAGGCAGCGGCGGAACAGGATGCTCAGATGATTTCAGGTATACCACAGACGGAGGCGTATCTTATTTACCTTATACACCAGGCAACAATATCAGTACTACCGGTTTAGCTGCCGGATCAGGATATGTATTTATAGAAGGCCGCAGGGCCAATTGCTCTGCCGGATGCCAGGGTGCATATACCGTGCTGGCCCTTTGGAGAGTGAGTCCGTTACCAGCTGCCCCCACTACATTAAATGCAGGAGATATTGGTTTCAGCGGCTACACTTCTACCAGTGCCGGTGATGATTTCTCTTTTGTATTATTGAAAAATATTGGAGCCGGTACAGTCATCAACTTTACTAATAATGGTTGGTTAAGTACGAATGTATTCCGTGTGGGAGAAGAAACAGTGACCTGGACAGCTCCTGCCGGTGGTTTATATGCCGGAACAGAAATCAGTATTTCAGCATTGACAGCCACCCGTTCAGGCGGAGGCGCTGCCGGTACAGTTACAGGTGTTGCATTAAGCCTGTCCACCAGTGGTGACCAGATACTGGCTTACCGGGGATCTGCTGCTGCACCCACATTTATAAGTGCAATACATATGAATGTATACAGCATTGCCAACGGCGACCCCGTTACCACCACTGCTGCTGCATGGGATGGCACAGCCAATACCACTAATGGAAGTGCATTGCCAACAGGATTAACAACCGGTGTGAATGCAATATGGATAGGTACACAAGGTGTGCCCGCATCAGAATTTGATAACTCACGGTATGGCAATTGCAGCGGGCCAGGCGTACTGGGACCGCTTACCGGTCTCCGTGACGCATTGAATAACCAGGCGAACTGGATCAGCACAAACGGAGCACCTCCGGGCTTTAGCCTGCCAACAGGTTGCAACTATTTATTAACGCTATGCCCCACCATCACGGTTACCAATCCGGCTAACACTGCCGGTATTGCAGGCACAGCATTCAGCGAAACGTTTACCTCAACAGGCGGAACACCGGTTGTTACGTATTCTACCAGCAGCACATTGCCAACCGGTTTAAGCCTATCATCAGCCGGTGTATTAAGCGGTACACCCACACAAACGGGTACTTTCCCAATTGTTGTTACTGCCACTGATGGAAGCGGATGTACCGGTACTGGTGCAACATATAATTTAGTAATCAGTTGTCAAACAAACATCACCGTTACCAACCCGGTAAATACAAGCGGCACTGCGGGTACTGCATTTAGCGAAACATTTACTTCTGCCAATACCATTGGCGCTGTAACTTATACAACCGCAAGTACATTGCCGGCCGGATTGGCATTATCAACTGCCGGTGTGCTCAGCGGTACGCCAACAGAAGTGGGTACATTTCCGATAACAGTCACTGTTACGGATGCCAACGGTTGTACAGGAACCGGTTCAACGTATAATCTAGTAATCAGTTGTCCTGCTCCGGTAACAGGAACTGCCGCACCAGCTTCACAAACAATATGCTCAGGTGCTGCAATAACCGGTATTGTTTTATCTGGTGCACCGGCAGGCGCTGTATATAACTGGACAAGAGATAATACTGTTGCCGTTACCGGTATAGCAGCAAGCGGCTCCGGAAATATCACCGGCGCATTAACCAATACAACAGCAGCGCCGGTAACAGTAACGTTTACTGTAATTCCAACCTATTATGGCACTTGCACAGGCACACCTTATACTGCAACGGTTACAGTAAATCCGAACCCTGCAGCCTTTACTATCACGGGAGGCGGTGTTACGGTTTGTCCCAACGGTACCACGCTTTCCGGTCCTGTGGATCCAAACTATACGTACCAGTGGGGCAGAAGCCTTACCGGTGCTCCATTCACCAATATGGGTACTGCGCAAACACAGGCAGTAACCACATCAGGTAATTACCAGTTGGTGGTAAGCAACCAGTTTGGTTGCAGCACAACAGGTCCGGTCACAGCCGTAAATGTAGCCGACTATGTATTCAGCGGCTCACTCGGTGTTGGCGATGCACAGCAAACAGGCCGCATCAACCGCTTTGCTGTGGTGTCTACCTGTGCAGCACCGAAAGCATGCCCGGGTATATTCACCGCAGTTGGTGCAAGATTTTACGACAGTTATACCATTACTAATATCCGAAATACACCGGTTTGTGCTACAATAGGTTTAACCTCCGGTTGTGGTACCAATATATTCAATGTAGCTTATCTCGGTAGTTTCAATCCGGCAGCGCCTTGTACCAATTACTTAGGTGATCCGGGCTCTTCTTTCCCAGCCTCCGGATTTATGGAAGTAACAATTCCTGCCAACGGCACTATCGAAGTGGTGGTGCATGAAGTGAATGTGGGTGTGGGATGTGCGAATTATACATTAACTGTGGATGTGCCAAGAGATTTGTCAGTCATTGTTGCAGTACCGCCTTCAGTTACTTGTAATGGAACTTCAACCTTAACAGCTCCTGTAGCAGGCAGTTATTTGTGGAGTCTGGGTGGAGCTGCAACACAGTCTATTATCACACCACCATTATTTGTAGCCACTACGTTCTATGCTACCATGGGTTATGGTAATGTTGGTTGTACCAGGCTTGATTCTGTAACAGTAGCAGTAACCAGTGTGGCACCCACAATTACCTGTCCTGCTAATATCACCCAGAACAATACTGTTGGCCAGTGCGGCAGCATCGTAAGCTATACCACTACACCCGGCGGATTACCTGCTCCCGCTGTAACATATAGTTTTAGCGGAGCCACCACAGGAAGCGGTGCAGGAGATGGCAGCGGATCCTTCTTTAATGTAGGTACCACCAATGTTACCGTAACAGTGACCAATGCCTGCGGAAGTGCTAACTGTTCATTTACTGTAACAATAGTCGATGCAGAATCACCAGCTATCACCTGTCCTGCACCGCTAACGGTAAGTTGTGCTTCTGCTGTACCAGTTCCTAATCCTGGCGGAGTAACAGCAGCAGATAATTGTCCGGGCGTAGTTGTTACGCACCAGGGTGATGTAATAAGTGGACAAACCTGTGCAAACAGATATATAGTAACCCGGACTTACAGGGCTACAGATGCTGCCAATAACTTTACAGAATGTACACAGATCATTACCGTGGATGATCAAACACCACCAGTGATGACCTGTCCAGCACCTGTAACAGTAAGCTGTGCCAGCGCTGTACCTGTTCCAAATGTGGCAGATGTAACAGGAGTAAGTGATAACTGCGCAGGCGTAGTAACAGTTACTCATCAGGGTGATGTGATCAGTGCACAAACTTGCGCTAACAGATACACAATTACAAGAACATACAGAGCTACCGATGTGTGCGGCAACTTTGCAGAATGTACACAGATCATAACAGTGAACGATCAAACACCACCAGTAATGACCTGTCCAGCACCTGTAACAGTAAGCTGTGCCAGCGCTGTACCTGCACCAAATATTAATGCAGTAACAGGAGTAAGCGATAACTGCGCAGGCGTAGTAACAGTTACTCACCAGGGTGATGTAATAAGCGGACAAACATGTGCGAACAGGTTTACCATAACAAGAACCTACCGTGCCACCGATGTGTGCGGCAACTTTGCAGAATGTACACAGATAATTACGGTGAACGATCAAACGCCACCTGTGTTGACCTGTCCTGCACCAGTAACCGTAAGTTGCGCAGCAGCCGTGCCTGCACCAAATATTAATGCAGTAACAGGAGTAAGTGACAACTGCGCCGGTGTGGTAACGGTAACGTTTGTGGGTGATGTGATAAGCGGACAAACCTGTGCGAACAGATTTACCATAACAAGAACCTACCGTGCCACCGATGTATGCGGCAACTTTGCCCAGTGTACACAAATCATTACCGTGAATGATCAGACACCACCTGTGGTAACCTGTCCAGCAGCGGTAACTGTAAGTTGTGCATCTGCGGTACCTGCACCAAATATCACTTTAGTAACAGCTACAGATAATTGCGGCGGTGTAATTACAATCACGCATATTGGTGATGTGATAAGCAACCAGACCTGTCCAAACCGTTATACCATAACAAGGACCTACCGTGCCACTGATGTATGCGGCAACTTTGCTGAGTGTACACAGATCATTACGGTAAATGATCAGACAGCGCCTGTAATTACCTGTCCTGCCAACATCACCGTAACAACGCCAATCGGTTCCTGTACTGCTGTTGTGAACTTTGTTGTAACAGCAACAGATAATTGTAACGGTGCCATTACTATTGTAAGCACTCCGGCTTCCGGAACAGCCTTCCCGATAGGAGTAACCACGGTTACATCAACCGCTACTGATGCCTGCGGAAACAGCAGCACCTGTACGTTTACAATAACGGTACTGGATGGCCAGTTGCCGGTAGTAACCACACAGCCGGTCAACAGAACAGTTTGTGTTGGCAGCAGCGCCACCTTTAGTGTGGTGGCCACCAATGTGGTTACATATCAATGGCAGCAATGGAATGGAAGTGCATGGGTGAATATCCCTGGCGCCAACGCATCCAGTTATACAGTTACAAATGCAACCCTGGGTATGAACACCAATAGCTTCCGTGCAGTATTGAACGGATTATGCACCGTGGTGAATTCAAATCATGCCACACTGTATGTAAATCCGTTGCCGTCCATTTCACTCACAGCATCACCGCTTATAGCATTATTGCCTAACCAGACCACAACTATCACTGCTACGGTGAATCCTCCGGGTGGTGCGTTTGTATGGTCGTTAAACGGCTCGCTGATTCCAGGTGTAACCGGACCGGTACTCGGCCCAATCAATATAAATGGTATCGGCCTGTACAGGGCAGTATACACAGATATGAATGGTTGTGTATCAACCGGTGCAACTATTGCTATCGGGGCACAACACTCTAATCACCTGTGGGTATATCCTAATCCGAACACCGGACAGTTTAATGTAAGGTTCTTCAACCAGACAGGTGAAACGGCCACTCTGAAAGTGTTCAATAGCATGGGCCAGATAGTGTACACGCAAAGCCTTCCGCTGGGGGTTGCTTACAGTAATATCTCCGTGAACCTGGGTAATGTGCCTGCCGGTATTTATGTAGTGAAAATAGTGAACGGTACCGGTGCCGAACTGGCCGCCAGGCGGATTGTGGTGTATCATCCGTAATAAATGAACAACCATATACAAAACCCATCCCGCTTGCGGGGTGGGTTTTTTTTGGCAGGTGCGGGGGCTGGGGCTGGGGATGAACGATTACCCGTTCTGCGAAAACTTCCAGTTGCGCAGCCCTATCCTATCCCCCGCTCTGCGAAAACTTCCAGTTTCGCAGCTCTATCCTATCGCCTCCGGCGATAAAACGCTGCTCCGGCACGACCATATTACCGGAACAAAGTTCCGGTGGCCGGCCGGGTAAGTGCAAAAACGTATCAGATTAATTGTAAAGGGGTTACGAAAAAAATAACAGGGAGAATAGTGGTAAGTGTTTCTACCTTATATACTTTGTAGAAAGAAAATAATATTCAGAGAGAACAGTATTTATGCCCGTCAAATCCTACTTTTAGCATCAAATTTCAACACCAAACAAATATTTATCAAAACGCTATTATGAAAAAAATTTTACTCTTTTTTGTAGCAGGCATTTTATTACAACCTGCCAAGGCACAGCTTAGTACAAGCGATATCAGTGCAGCAAAGCAGGTAGTTGGTAAAAACGCCGGTGCAATTGGCCTGTCTGCCGAAGACCTCAACAATATTATCGTGTCATCCACTTATATCTCCAAAGAAGGGATAAGGATGGTATACCTGTACCAGAGTTATAAAGGCATCCCGGTGCATAACCAGATGCATGTACTGGCTTTTAAAAATGATAAACTGGTATCTGTAGCAGGTGGCCGTATCCCATTGCTGGAACAAAAAATAAATAACTACATGGCAAGGCCCGCCATATCACTTCAGGATGCTGTGAGAGCCGCTTTTACAGAAAGTAAAATCAATATGCAGGCGGTAAAAGGAAGCCTGGATGCACCGGCAACAAATGCCTGGGGCAAATTTGATTTTGGTAAACTGGGCGTGGCAAGCCTCGATGTAACTGCCGAACTGATATGGGTACCTCTGGAGGATAATAAAGAAGTAAAACTTGCCTGGCAGATATTTGTAGCACCCGCCAATACTTCAGATATGTGGATGATAAGAGTGGATGCACAGGATCAGTCAATAATCGGAAAGGATAACCTGACTGTGTACGACAACTGGCATAAAGATGAACATGCTGCACCGACCGCTGCTACTAAAAAACACGATTTCAGTGAGAATTATGTAGCAACCCGTAATAACAATAATATGCCCCGGTTCCGGGTAAACAGAACACCTGTGATCAACTCAGCCACCTACAGGGTGGTAAAATATCCGGCAGAAAGCCCACAGCATCCGGGTGGCGCACCATCTCTCCACACAGACCCATGGACAATGGCCGGAGGCAATGCCACTTCACTGAAATGGCATAATGATGGTACTACAGAACACGACAGCACAAGGGGAAATAATGTATATGCAGCAGAAGACAGAAATAACACCAATGCAGTGATTGATAAGGCAGCAGTTTCCCAGACGCCGCAACCCAATCTTACTTTTGATTATGTTCCTGATTTTACACAATCACCGCTGTTAACTTCACCGCCTAATCAGCAGTTCAATATCACCAACCTGTTTTACTGGAACAATATCATGCATGATATTGTATATATCTACGGATTTGATGAAGTATCAGGTAATTTTCAGAAAAATAACCAGGGACGTGGCGGCTTAGGTAATGACCAGGTTTTTGCAGATGCGCAGGATGGCGGCGGCACCAATAATGCCAACTTCGGAACCCCCGTGGATGGACTTAATCCCAGAATGCAGATGTATGTATGGACTGCGCCAAACCCTGACAGGGATGGCGATGTTGATAATGGTATCGTGGCACATGAATTTGGGCACGGGATCAGTAACCGCCTTACCGGGGGACCCGGTAACAGCTCCTGCCTTGGCAATGCTGAACAAGCCGGTGAAGGATGGAGTGATTATTACGGACTGATGGTAACAACGAACTGGGCCACCGCCACAATTACTGACGGCGCTTTGGCAAGAGGAATCGGAACCTATGCACTGGGCCAGCCTGTAACAGGTGTCGGCATCCGGGCCTTTCCTTATTCAACAAATATTGCCATTAACCCACGGGTGTATTCAGCAACTTTACCATCATCACCACACGATCGCGGTGAATTTTGGTGTGCGGCTTTATGGGAAATGACCTGGGAAATGATACAGCTTACCGGCATCAATCCCAACTTATTCAATGCAGCCGGTGTGGGGGGTAATTCTGCATCTATTAAATTAGTAACAGAAGCAATGAAGCTCCAGCCCTGCAGCCCCGGGTTCATTGACGCAAGAAATGCCATCTTAAAAGCCGACACATTATTCTTTGGTGCGCAATACAGTTGTGCAATCTGGAAAGCCTTTGCAAAAAGAGGAATGGGAAGAACAGCTTCGCAAGGTTCATCGGGCAGTGTAACGGATCAAATACCCAGCTTTATTGTGGATAATGCAGTGTTCACCATTACACAAACGTCACCAACTGTTCAGGAAGGGCAAAACATCACCTATACAAATAAAATAACAGCAGGTAATTGCAGCCCGCTGACGAATGCTTTTGTTACAGATACATTGCTCACCAACGTAACTTATGTTAGTGGTGGTACATATAATGCAGGTAACCGGACCATCACATTCGGTCCCGTAACACTTGCTTCCGGGCAAACACAAACGTATCCGTTCACTGTTACTGCAAATGCGGGTACTTATTTTGCACCGCTTACGCCATTGAATGAAACAGTGGCAGGGCTTTCTATACCGGCTGGCTGGACCATCAATCCGGCATCAGGTAATACCTGGTCGGCATCTTCCACAGCAAGCCAGTCCGCACCCAATTCGTTATTTGCACCTGACCCGGTAGTTGTATCAGATCAGACAATTGCCACTGTAGCTTATACATTAAACCCTGCAACTGTATCTAACTATTCCACACTCAGTTTTTGGCAAAAGATCAACAGTGAAGACGGATGGGACGGAGGTGTGGTGGAGATCAGCACCAATGGTGGCGCCAGCTGGACGGATCTCGGTTCAAAAATGATCAATGGAAAATACAATGGTTCAATTGGCACAGGAAGTGCATTGGCAGGAAGAGCAGCATTTACAGGATTGATAAGCAACTTTACCAAAACTGATATCAATTTATCTTCTTATGCAGGACAGGCAGTTAATATCCGCTTCCGTTTTGCTTCAGATGATAACACAGCACCGGCAGGTGGTGGATGGTTTGTAGATGATATAAAAATATTCAGTGAACCTGCTGTCTTCATCAAATCAAACCTGTTCAACAGTACTAACCAGCTGATTGGTGTAACAGACACTATAACAAGAATAACCATTGGATGTGTGGCTGCCGCAATTACAGGCCAGCCAGCCAATGTAAGTACCTGTACCGGTAACAATACATCGTTTACAGTAGCTGCATCCGGGCTTCCTATTACTTATCAATGGCAGCTAAACACCGGAAGCGGGTTTAATAATGTACCCAATGCAGCGCCTTACGGCGGCGTTACTTCTGCCACACTTACCATTACAGGTGTAACAGCAGGAATGAATGGGTACCTCTATCGTTG
The DNA here is from genome assembly GCA_031441485.1 of Chitinophagaceae bacterium. Taxonomy (GTDB): domain Bacteria; phylum Bacteroidota; class Bacteroidia; order Chitinophagales; family Chitinophagaceae; genus JJ008. The sequence continues at coordinate 23,884 of JANOEQ010000126.1, read as the reverse complement.
TGTGGTGTCAAATGGTTGTACTGCAGCCGCTAATTCCAATTCAGCTTCTTTATCTGTAGGGGCCAATGCAGCAGTAACGGCAGATCCCGTCAGTAATACCATTTGTGAAGCCACTAATACAACTTTCACAATATCAGCAACAGGGGCTACTTCTTATCAGTGGCAGGTAAATACAGGAACAGGGTTCACCAATCTCACCAATACTGCACCTTATTCAGGTGTTACTGCAGCCACGCTTACCATTACGAATGCTGCCGCAGCATTAACGGGGTATCAGTACCGTTGTGTATTGGGAAGTTGCGGTTCACCGGTAAACAGCGGTGCTGCCACACTTACCATATCAGTACCGGTAAGTATAACGGCACAGCCCGCCAGTGCTGTTCTATGTAAAGGGGCAACGAATACATTATCAGTAACCACCACAGGAACTGTCAGCAGCTATCAATGGCAGGTAAGCACAGATGGCGGTGTTACATATACAAATATCAGCGGTGCCAATGCTGTCACTTATGTGTTGACAGCATTCACTGCACAAAACGGGTATCGCTTCCGTTGCGTGGTAACAGGCAGTTGTGGCCCTGTAAATTCTGCTGCCGCTGCTGTTACAGTAAATCCCCTTCCTGACTTTACGCTCAGCAATATTCCTTATGTTGTATGTCTTTCAGATAATGCCATTACACTGGATGCTTCTGTAGCCGGTGGTACCTGGAGCGGAACAGGTGTGCAGGGTAATCAGTTTGTGCCTGCCGCAGCCGGTCTTGGATTGAAAACAATAACCTATTCATTGACCACTGCCGGTTGCAATACAACCAAGAGCACATCGGTACAGGTAAATGAATGTAAAGACCGCCACTTATTGTTAGATGCATTTACAGCGGTGTATGTATATCCCAATCCTAACAACGGGCAGTTTAATATCAGGCTGAATACAGATTTGTATAAGCGGCTTGGCCTGAAAGTACTTGCTGCAGATGGTAAGGTGGTAAAAGAACAGTCATTCAGCGGACTGGGTTATGGAAGCATCATCCCTGTGGAAATGGCACAGGTGCCTTCCGGCACTTACCAATTATATATTTATAATGATGAAGGAGAGTTTATTAAAAAGGCAGTGAGTATAATCGTGTACAGGAAATAAAAGGATATTGATCCTGTTTTATTGGTCCCGCAGTTGCATTTGCAGCTACGGGACTTTTTTTATAAGCCGTATCATAGCGCTGCTTCCTTCTGTGCTGGACAGGTAAGCATCATACCTTTTCCCGTCTGCAATGGCCACCATGTAGGAGGTATTGGGAGGAATGGCACCCAGGTTTTCGGCCACCATTATCAATTCATTGGTGGCACCCAGACCAGCCACCGGGAGTTTAATAGAATAGGCATTACCTGTAAGGCGGATATGACTGAAGATTAGTTTATCATTCAGGAATAATGAAATAGAATCGCCGTCAATTTCAGCATTATCATAAAACCGGAGTTCAATAGAGTCTCCGGTAACAGGAATTTCTTTGATAAAGACTTTCTGCCTGACTTTGAATTTTTCAACAATGGAAGGCGGCATTGCCGGTTCTGTCACAGGAGGGGCTGGTGTTGCTGCGGCTGGTTTTGGTTTTTCAACGGTTGCTATAGGTTTCTCCACGGGCTTCACTATTGGTTGTTGTGCAGCAGGCGGGGCCTCCTTTATTACTGGTTCTTGTGGTGGTGCAGAAATAACCACTTGTGTTTGTGTTGGCGGTGCGGGGTGCAGCGAAATATTAGCGATGCTGTCAATAATATAAGGATCATTGGCACCCACAGTATAATTAGCAATCACAAAATCCCATTCGTCTTCAAATTGCGGGTTGCCGGTTTTATCGAGGTGTACATCCCCTTTTATAACATCTTCCTCTTCTTTATTGGCAGCTTTCCCGTCCAGCATCATCCGGCCGTCACCGGGGCAGTTGAAATCTGCTCTTGAAAGCTGGGCCATCTTTCCGGGGGTGGTAATGCTGAAACGGCTGGATTTTTCATCCAGAAGACGGTCATCCCACCAAATGGCTTCATTGGTGGTTGCATCAAAATAGCCTTTAATGCTGTAACGGCGGTAGTTATTAACTGATTCGTAATAGTACGAAGTGCCGGTAAGGCTGTCGCCCTGCTGAATGATCTTCACTTCCACTTTTTGCCGGTTGATTTTTCCTTTCCAGGTACCTGTTATCATTTGGGCAGAAACGGTAAAAAGGAGAGGGCTGATAATCAGAACCAGTACCAGGCAAAGAACATTAATTCCGGCTTTTTTCATACAGGTATACATTGTAAAGAGACAAACGCTTTTTCAGCCTTAATATTTTCCTGTCAAAACTTGCCAAAGTTGAAAAAAATCATAACTTTCCCCCCGATACCTTCCCGGACGGGGGTAAATTTACAATCAACCAAACACTTCGCTTATGAGAAAGTTTTACTACTTGCTGTTTTCATTGCTATTGTCAACCGGATACGCAGCAATGGGCCAGTGTACCAACACTTCCAGTTTTGGATCTGCCACCATCAATACCACAGGAACAACAGTCACTATTTCCACTTGCTCATTTGCCGGTGAATATTCTACCATTAGTGGTGCTGTTAATGGTCAAACCTTACGTTTTACCAGTAGTGTTGCCACAGATTTTATTACCATTCACTCGGGAACATCGGCCGGACCAGTGGTAGCCTCAGGTACTACGCCACTGGTATTTGCCAATACCTTTACCGGTACACTGTTTGCCCACTGGAATACACCAGCTTGTGGCAGTGATGCCAATTGCCGCACCACTACAGTCCAGTGTACCAGTTGTGTGCCACCACCACCGCCAGTCAATGATCTTTGTGCCGGAGCAATAAATATTAACTGTGCCCAAACCATTGCCGGCACTACTGCGGCAGCCACTCCAGATGCGGTTGGAACTTGCATTACTGCTTTAGGTACCGCACCGGGAGTTTGGTATTCATTTGCCGGTGATGGATCTCTAACTACTTTAAGCCTTTGTGGTTCGGGATATGATACTAAGATTGGTATATTCAGCGGATCCTGCGGTTCTTTGGTTTGCGTTACGGGTAACGATGATTTTTGCGGGCTTCAATCACAGGTAACATTTACTGCTAATGTGGGAACCACTTATTACATATTAGTAACTGGTTTTAGTACTAATTCCGGTGCTTATACCCTGGCAAGAACCTGCGTATTCCCCTGTTCAGGTGTTCCATCACCGGGAGCAATTTCCGGTCCTGCAAGTGTTGTTTGTTCAGGAGCTAATGCCACGCTTACTTTAAGTGGCTTTACAACAGGAGTTACCGGTATTACTTTCCAGTGGAAATCATCCCTTACACCAGGCGGCCCTTATACTTCCATTGCTGGTGCAACGAACAGCACATACACATTTGCCACTAATACAACGGCGTATTTTATATGTACTGTTACCTGTACCAATGGTGGCGGTTCATCCAGTACGGCTGAATTTAAATTGACCGTAAATAAGCCGGTACATTCTGCTGTATCTGCCACACCATCCACTACCTGTACGCCGGGAGCCAGTGCCATTACAGGTACGGTATCAGGCGGCATTACAACCGGTGGATCGGGAGTACTTGGTACATCAGGTACTATTAACCTGGCTATTCCTGATAACGTGCCTGCGGGTGTTAATTCAGTTATTACACTTCCAGCTACTGCAATTGCTTTAGCAACGGATTTGAAAATAAGAATAAATGCCAGTCATACCTGGGTAGGCGATTTGAAATTTACACTGACCAGCCCTTGCGGAACCACTTTCTTATTTGACAGACCGGGTTTTCCTTCCGTTCCCAATCCAGCAGGTAACTCAGATAATTTAGGTACAAGTAATATATCCCCTAATCCTCCTCCTGCTGTTTACACTTTTGATTTAGCCGGTGCTACAGTAATACCTGAGACCAATGTTGGAACAGGCTTTATTGCCAGCGGCACTTACAGGCCATCTGATGTGGGTGGTGCTGCCCATACCTGGGCAGGCTTTACCTTCCCCTGTGCAGGTGGTGGAGCATGGACCCTTAATGTATCAGATAATGCAGGCCTGGATCTGGGTACACTTGTAGACTGGGCTATCATCGGCGTTACAGCGGGCAACTATACACATACATTAACTGGTCCGGGTACAATTGTACAAAACCCGTCTACAGGCCCTAATAATTCAACAGCTAATTTTAGTGTGAGTGCTATACCTGCGGGTGTGCAGATATATACCCTCACATCTACCGATGTTACCGGTTGTTCAGTTTCATCACCTGTTACGGTTACTGTGAACCAAACACCAACTGTGACTATTACACCTGCTGCACCGGTTATTTGTGCCGGTACTGTTCTGCAATTGACAGGCGGTGCCACACCAGCTAACACTCAAACTTTTAGTTCAGGAACAATTAATCTGGCCATTCCAGATATAACGCCTGCAGGTGTAACAACCCCACCGATTGCTCTTCCTGCTGGTATTAATGTTGTTAACGCCAACCAGTTGCGGGTGAGAATCAATGCCCGTCACTCATTTGTGGGAGATCTAAAATTTACATTGATCAGTCCTTGCGGTACTACTTTCCTTTTTGACAGACCGGGTGTGCCTGTATTAACTTTTGGCAATGGTGCTAATCTTGGAACATCTAGTGCGGCTACACCTCCTCCCGCTGTGTATATATTTGATTTGAATGCTGCAACTGTAATTCCGGAAACCGGACCTGTTGCAGGCTTTATACCAACTGGCAGTTACAGGCCTTCAGATGTTGGCGGTGCTGCACATAACTGGGCGGGTCTTACGTTCCCATGTGCTGCAACAGGTAACTGGACCTTGAATGTTTCTGATAATGGCGGTGGCGATCTTGGTGTACTGGTTGACTGGGCAATATTATATGATGCACCAAGCCCGGTAGTATTTACGCCAATTACCAACCTGTTTACCAATGCAGGTGCAACTATTCCTTACATAGCTGGTACACCTGTTACCACTGTATGGACCAATGCACCGGCTACTACTACTTATACAGCCACCTCTACGATTGCAGGTTGTACAAATACAGCCAACGTTACGGTAACTGTTAATCAACTTCCTGCTGTTACAGTGCAACCTGTAGCATTGGCAGCTCCAATCTGCCCAGGCTTCAATGTTACCTATACAGTTGGCGCTACCGGTGCAGGACTTACTTATCAATGGCAATTAAGTATTGATAATGGGGCCACCTATAATAACCTGGCAAACGCAGCTCCTTATTCTGGGGTAACCACCAACAGTTTGTTAATTACGAATGTGGCTGCTTCCATGACTAATTACAGGTATCGTTGTGTGGTTTCAGGAACATGTCCACCGGCTGCAACATCCAATGCTGTTACGCTGGTTGTGGCTACTGCTCCTGTCATCACCACCAATCCTGCCAACGTAACGATTTGCGCAAATGCCAATACCAGCTTCTCCGTAGTGGCAGCAGGTATTCCAACGCCAACTATTTATCAGTGGCAGGTAAGTACTGATGGCGGCGCTACCTGGACCAACCTGACAACAGGCACGGCATTTACACCTGCATTTAATATCACGGCTGCTGCCACCACTCTTAGTGGCAACAGGTACCGTTGTATCGTTACCAATAATTGTGGTCAGACAGTTACTTCAACTGCAGCCACACTTACAGTAAATCCATTACCGGTTGTAACTGTAACGTCACTTACTTCTGCAAGAATATGTTTAAGTGATACCCTGATTGCATTGTCAGGCTCACCTGTAGGTGGAAGCTGGAGTGGCATTGGTGTATCCGGATTCAATTTTGTTCCGGGTGTAACAGCGGTGGGAACCTATACGCTCACCTATACCTTTACAAATACCTTTGGCTGTACTGCTACTGCCACCACTATCGCTAAAGTGGAAGATTGTCCTGAAAGACAACGTCTGCTGAGGGATAATGCAGTGATACTCTATCCGAATCCTAATAAGGGTCAGTTCTTCCTCAGGATGAACAGCACTTTGTATAATTATCTTGGCGTGAAAGTGTACAATATGACGGGTCAGCTGGTAAATGGTAATGTGGTAAATGAAGCGGTGAGTTCACCCACTTACGGCGGCCTTGTATATGGAAGGGTAATTCCGATAAACCTGGGCAATCTGCCTTCAGGCACGTACATGGTTAAGGTGTATTATGATGATGGTATAAGAACATCAGAAAAAGGATTCGTGGTGGTAATAGGAAGATAATAATATCATAAAAAGAATACAAGGCATCCGCTACTTGGCGGGTGCCTTTTTTGTTGATTAATTTTAAATTTCAGTTGCCTTTATATGTCTATAATAACTGATACAAGTGAGGTGTTACTGCAGCATCAGCCACTGTTTCACCAGGTGGTGCCTTACACAGAGGCAACAGATAAATTACTGGAACTGGATTTTACCGCTGCCAATACGGATTTGACAGACAGTATTCTTGAAAACACCGAAAAATTTACTGCTTATATTGACCGGTTACTGACCAATGCGGGTGCCAGGTATGGGATAGGAGGCTACGCTGAACACCGTACCGTGTACCGTATCAGCAAAGTATTTAATGGGGCAACATCCGGAGACGAGCCCAGGCGGTTACATTTGGGAACGGATATATGGGGACCTGCCAGCACCCCTGTAATGGCACCACTGGACGGGCATATTCACAGTTTTGCTTTTAATGATAAGTTTGGTGATTATGGTGCAACAATCATTTTATCACATACGTTGGGGCAAATAAGTTTTCATACACTGTATGGTCATCTTAGTTTGCGATCTATAAAAAATATCATGCCAGGGGAAAGTATAAAACGGGGAGATGTTTTTGCATGGCTTGGTATACCAGAAGAAAACGGGCATTGGCCGCCGCATCTGCATTTCCAGGTAATTAGTAATATGGAAAATAAAACAGGGGATTATCCCGGGGTATGTAAATTTTCAGAAAAAGAAAAGTACCTCTCTAATTGTCCCGATCCTAATCTTATCCTTCAAATGATACCTGCTCACCGTTGAAATAAGGTGCCTCAGCGAATTTAGCTTTACAGGCATATAATTAACCTATTATTGCTCAGGAGTTCAGTATAAAATTGCAAAACAAAAATTCACCAGGTATAACTTATAATTACAGGATATGTCATTTAATATCTCTGAAGAAGTAAAGACAAGACTGGCGCCAGACCTGGTGGTAATGACAAGCAGGTTCCTTGGCGAAAGCGAAATCAGTGTAAACAAGGCCCTGTCTGTTATTGAACCAATTGTTATAAGAGGAATTGTCAGCAGGGCAACAGATGGTGGCAACTGCGGTGCCAAAGAAGTATTTAAGGCATCGCAAAATATTCAGGAAAAAAAATATCTGATCAGGCTAAGGAATATATTCAATGACGGGGGCCTGTTACTGAACAAAGGCGCAGAAATACTTCAAAGTACTTTTGGAGACAAACTGGGCAGTATCATACATGCCATTTCTTCTTTTGCCGGTATTGAAAAATCTTCAGCCAGTTCTCTATGCAGTTTGACCGGATTGGTGGCTGCAGGTACCATTGGAAAGTATGCAGATGAAAAGAATCTTGAAGTGGATGCGCTGGCTTCACTGCTGGAAAGCCAAAAGAGATTGGTTTTTTCAAGGCTGCCAGTGGAACTTGCGGAATTGACTTTTATACTTGGCTTTGGAGAAGTTGCAGATGCTGCTTCTTCCTTTAACCATAAGGGGAAAGCAAAAAAAAGAAACAGCAATAGCTTACCTGGTAATAATAAAAGGAGGAAAGCCTTGCGAATATCGACCGGGCTGGTACTTTTATTAATTGCAGGAATAATTGCTGCGTGGTGGTTAATCAGTAGCAAGTCTGGATGTAAATGATTTAGAAGCAGATCAACTTTATGAAGCCGCTTGCCAGTTTTAAACCACCTGCGAAGTAATCATTATTATTTACAACGATCTTGAATACCAAAGCTGCCGCATTTTATATCCTGTAACATGTATTAATGATGTGGCAGGTTTGTTTTTTCAGCATTATAACTTCAGCAGTTTAAAAGCATGCCCCCATTGATTTTTTGTAAAGCCGGGCAGGCACCATAAAATACAAAGTGGTTCAATGGCCCTGGCCGCTTCTGCTTTGCCCATGTCTTCAGTTTCCCAGCCAAAAGCAGTAAGAATAGCTGTTACTATTTTCTTTGCCTCTTCATCATTACCTGCAATAAACATAGTGGGTACACCACCAGGGAAAACGGGTTTATACATAAATGCATTGCCCACGCAACTGAATGCTTTTACCAGTTTGGCTTCTGGCAAAACAACCTGCAGCTTTTCCATCAGCGATTCATTGGGCCCGGTAAAAAATTGCAGCACACCATTTACCGGTGGTGCAGCAGCAATAGGATTGGTGGCATCAATAACTACTTTGCCTGAAAAATTGCCAGGGCCCGCCAGTTTAATAACATCTTCTGCAACCGAGCCGCCAACAGCAAGCACCAGCAATTCACCAAACTGCACTGTTTCAGCAAATGTTCCAATGGTTACAGCAGGATTTTCAGTCTTAAATTTTGCAATTTCTTCTTTTTCAATATTACGGGTGCCAAGTTGTACCTGATGACCTTCACTGTAAAAAGCGTTGGCTAAAACCTGCCCTACAATGCCAGAGCCGATTATTCCGATTTTCATAGCTGAATATTTTTGTAGATTAATAATTAGCTTTACAAATATTCAAAAAAAAAGTTCATGGCAAATCCCAATCTCAATAATGAAAAAGAAGGACTGGCACCGGCTGATGTGGTGTTTGAGAATACGATCCGGCCTTCGCATATAGAAGATTTTGCCGGGCAGGACCAGATCATTGAAAACCTCCGCATCTTTATTAAAGCGGCAAAGATCAGGGGTGAGGCGCTGGACCATGTGCTTTTTCATGGTCCACCCGGCCTTGGAAAAACAACCTTATCGAGAATAGTAGCCAACGAACTGGGCGTGAATATTAAGGAAACCTCCGGCCCTGTAATTGAAAAGCCGGGCGACCTGGCCGGACTGCTTACCAGCCTCGAAGCAAATGATGTATTATTTATAGATGAGATACACCGGCTCAGCACAGTGGTGGAAGAATACCTCTATGCTGCCATGGAAGATTATCGTATTGACATTATGATTGACAGCGGGCCTAATGCAAGAAGCATACAAATTAACCTCAACCCGTTTACATTAATTGGTGCAACTACAAGAAGCGGTTTACTTTCTGCTCCATTATTATCGAGGTTTGCCATCAAATCGAGGCTTGAATATTATAAAGCGGCAGTACTGAATAAAATTATTTTGCGTTCTGCAGGAATTTTAGGAACAAACATCTCTGCAGATGCTGTAGAAGAAATTGGCCGCAGAAGCCGTGGCACTCCCCGTATAGCCAACGGATTATTGAGAAGAGTAAGGGATTTTGCACAGGTACTGAATGACGGGCAAATAGATTTCGGCATTACCCAGCATGCCTTAAATGCACTGAAAGTGGATGAACACGGACTGGATGATATGGATAACCGTATTCTTTCCACCATCATTGATAAATTCAAAGGAGGCCCTGTAGGCATCACCACTATTGCCACTGCCGTTGGCGAAGAGTCCGGCACCCTGGAGGAAGTGTATGAACCATTTTTGATACAGGAAGGTTTTTTACAACGAACACCCCGCGGCCGGGAAGTAACTGACAAAGCATATACGCATCTTGGAAAATTAAAACCAGGTAATACAGGCACATTATTTATATAAAAAATGAGGCTGTCTCAAAAGTCAGAAAATCACACAAAGACGCTACGGCGCAAAGTATAAAATAACTGAAAATAAAACGTTGCAGCTTTGTGTATTTGCGAGAAAATTAAATTTAAACACTTTTGAGACAGCCTCATTTTCAAATTATCTCATTTCCATATTTTCACATCACCCCTGCACCACCAGCCTGAACCCATTACCATGAATATTCACGATCTCAATCTTCTGATCATCTTTCAGGTACTTGCGTAGTTTGGCAATGTATACATCCATACTGCGGCCGTTGAAATAGGTATCGCTGCCCCAGATTTTTTTCAATGCCTGATCCCTTGGCAGCAGATCATTCAGGTGTTCCGCCAGCATTTTCAGCAATTCATTTTCTTTCGGCGATAAAGTTTGTGTAATGCCACCATGTATCAACTGCCGCAGCTTGGGATTGAAATGATACGTAGACAGGTCAAACTCTTTGTTCTCGCTTTCCCTGTTTTGTTCTTCGTTGCGTTTCAATATCGCTTTTATTTTCAGCAGCAGCACTTCACTGTCAAATGGTTTGGTGATATAGTCATCGGCACCCAGTTTATAGCCCTGTATCACATCTTCCTTCATCGTTTTGGCGCTCAGGAAAAACAGGGGAATGTCGGGATCCACATCCCTGATTTCTTCCGCCAGGGTAAATCCGTCCATATTGGGCATCATCACATCGAGCAGGCAGAGGTCAAATTTTTCCCGTTGAAAAGCTGCTAGGCCCAAACGGCCATCTCTTTCCAGTGTTACATCATAATCATTTAATTCCAGGTAATTCTTTAATACACTTCCGAGGTTCGGATCATCTTCGCAGAGTAAAATTTGGGGTTTCTTAGTGTCCATTGATAAAAGTTTTAAAGATTGTTCATTCTTCGTTATTAAATCCATATCCTGTACACCCGCTTTATTAAAACAAGAAGGGTGGCCGCCAACCTGTGGTTGGAGTGGGAACTGGTGACAAATAAAGTTAAAGCATTTCAGGGGTTCAAGTATCCGGCACGAATATTTTGTTAAAAGACCGGGGTTTCAAACCCAAACCGTTCTACTTTTGCTTTATTCAGTATTATATAATAAAAAACTGTGCCATGCATTTAACAAACGACAACCGGCTGAAAAAACTGATCGTTATTGGGGACAGGTTGCTCATTAAACCCACCCGGCCCGATGAGAAAACGGCCAGCGGATTATACCTGCCACCCGGTGTGCAGGAGAGGGAAAAAGTGCAGCAGGGATACGTAATAAAAACAGGGCCGGGCTATGCTATACCAATGCCGGTGGAAAATGAAAGCTGGAAAGGAGAAGACGAACAGGTGAAATATGTGCCATTACAAGCCAGGGAGGGTGATCTGGCCATTTTTTTAGTAGGCAGCGCCATTGAGGTATTGTATGAAAATGTGAAGTATTTTATCGTTCCGCAAAATGCAGTATTAATGTTGGAAAGAGAGGAGGATTTATAGTTTTTTTGTATTATTTTTATAAGGAATATGGGTAAGGTTTTAATAAGTCGTCCTAAAACAGCCGTGGAGGTATTTACGTTACTTCCGGAAGGTGTTTTATGCCAGGTAATAGATAATGTAATTTATATGTCGCCAGCTCCTCAGTATGATCATCAGCGATTGGTAATGATTATTTCAGCTAAAATTCATGATTTTGTATCCAAAAAAAAGATAGGCGAATGTACGCCTGCACCAGTAGATGTTTATCTTGATGAAAACAATGTTTATCAGCCTGATATAGTTTATATTCAGAAAGAAAATTTATCAATAATTAAATCAGGGAAGGTTAAAGGCACTCCGGACCTTGTCATAGAAATAATGTCTCCCGGGAATGAAAACTTTGATAAGATAAAAAAGAGAAAAGTTTATGAGGCCTGCGGGGTAAAAGAGTATTTTATTATACATCAAAAGACGAGAGAAGTGATTTCGTTGTACCTGAAAAATGGCAAATTTGAGCAAGCTGAAAAAATAAAAAACAAAATCGTTTCCCGGCTCCTTAAGAAATCATTTGTATTCTGATTTTAGGTTTTCATCAGTTTTTTATAATCTTTCTCATAGATACATTCTATTAAAACTCCGGATTTATTGGGTCTCCTGTTCGCAGCCATTGAGACTGACTATATTTTTTAGCCAGCCTAAATAAATAAAAACCGGAACAGGGGAAGATTTATAACTATGAAAAAGATACTCATAATAACAACCTATTTCCTTTTGATGAAAGCCGCCGCTGCGCAACCCGGAATAGAAGGAATGATACAGGCAGAAAAAAATTTTGCTGCCTATTCAGTGGCCAACAGCACCAAAGAAGCCTTTCAAAAATATATCGACAGCAACAGCATCATGTTTGATACTTCGAAAGCAGTAAAAGCAATTGATTTTTGGAATAAAAGGGAAAAGCGTCCCGGTGTGCTCAACTGGTGGCCGCAGTATGCTGAAATATCCGCATCAGGGAATGTTGGATATACTACCGGCCCCTGGACCTTTCAGCCTTCTTTGCAGGATACCGTGGTGACCAGGGGCCGGTACATCACCGTCTGGCAACTTACCCAAAAAGACGGGTGGAAGTTTTTAGTAGATCTGGGTGTAAGTGATACGCCGGCTGATACAGGAAAAAATATTATCCGGATAGATGCAATAAAAGAAAGCGGGAATGTAAAAGCGATAACACATGTATATCCTTTGGTAGCTGCAGAAAATAATTTTATTGCGTTGCTTGCAAAAAATAAAGAAAAGGCATACCGGAATTATCTCTCCCACTATTCTATTTTGAACCGCAATACACAAAGTCCGGCTATAAATACACTTCAGCAACAGGGTATCCTCCATTCAACACCACCTGTTACTGCCTATAAAATGGACGGATGGGGCGTATCACCCCTGCCCGATATGGGATATACTTACGGCTCCACCCTAATCAACGGTAAAACTGAAAACTATCTTCATATCTGGCGGAGGGAAGAAGGCGGCTGGAAGATTGCTGTTGAAGTACTCCGGTATTAATTAATTTTCCTTAATTTCCTTCTTCAACAAAGTAACTTATGGCAGACAGCGCAAAATTTATCGAAACAGTAAAAGGAGGGTATACTTTCAAAGGCGAATGCTTTAAAATTGGTACGGCAATGCTTGATGGTGAAGTGGTGCCAGGCGCCGATGTACTGATCCCGCTAAAAACAATGAACCGGCACGGTCTTATTGCCGGGGCTACCGGTACCGGTAAAACAAAAACCCTGCAGATGCTGGCCGAAGGCCTGAGCAATGCCAGTGTACCCGTGCTGCTGATGGACATTAAAGGCGATCTCAGCGGAATTGCAGCAGCAGGAACAGTAAATGGAAATGTTACAGACCGCTGTCAGAAAATTGGCATTGAATTTAAACCCGCCGGATACCCGGCAGATCTGCTCACGCTAAGCAACCAGAAAGGGGCCAGGTTGCGGGCCACCGTTAGTGAGTTTGGCCCTGTATTACTATCCAAGATATTGGGATTGAATGATACCCAGGGCGGTTTCGTAGCCATGATCTTTAAATATTGTGATGATAAAAAATTGGCGTTGCTCGATTTGAAAGACTTTATCAAAGTGCTGCAATTTATAAGTGATGAAGGAAAGGCCGAAATGGAAAAAGAATATGGAAAAATATCCACCACCTCCACAGGCACCATACTCCGAAAAGTAATCGAACTGCAGCAACAGGGCGCCGACGTATTTTTTGGCGAAAAAAGTTTTGAAGTGGATGACCTTATGCGTATCAGTGATGATGGCAGGGGAATAATATCGATTGTACGGGTTACTGATTTGCAGGACAGGCCCAAACTCTTCTCCACCTTTATGCTGCAGCTATTGGCGGAACTATATGCCACCTGTCCCGAAGAAGGCGATATGGATAAACCTAAACTGGTAATGTTTATTGATGAAGCACACCTGATTTTCCAGGAAGCCAATGATGCATTGCTGCAGCAAATAGAAACCATCATCAAATTGATCCGTTCCAAAGGCATTGGTATTTATTTCTGCACCCAAAACCCAAGGGATGTACCGGCATCAGTACTGGCACAATTAGGACTAAAAGTACAACATGCATTGCGGGCCTTTACAGCTGCCGACCGAAAAGTGATCAAACAAACGTCGGAGAATTATCCCGAAACTGAATTTTATAAAACCGAAGACCTCATTACCCAATTGGGAACAGGCGAAGCACTTGTTACCATACTTAACGAAAAAGGTATTCCAACCCCATTAGTACATTGTATGATACGGCCGCCGCAAAGCCGGATGGATATTTTGACGGATGCAGAAATAGATGGATTGGTCAGCCGTTCAAAAATAGCTGCCAAATACAACCAGGAGATTAATAGTGTTAGCGCTTATGAAATACTTACCGGCAAATTAGAAGAGGCTGCAAAACGGGATGAAGGAAAAAATCAGGAGAAAGCAGAACAAAAAGCCGAAAAGAAAACACCAGGCAAAAAAGAAAAAGGTTTTTTTGATGATCCAACAGTTAAAAGCATGACCCGTACCGCAGGCAACTCCATTGTAAGAACATTATTGGGCGTATTGGGATTAGGGGGTCGCAGCAAAAGAAAAAGCCTGTTTTAATTTTTTACAATCTGCCTTTGAAACTATTGCGTATTTATTTACTAGTAATAATTCTATGCAAACAGTTTTCATTACAGGAGCAACCGGGTATATCGGTAAAAGGGTAACGAAACAATTGCTGAAAAAGGGGCATAAAGTCATTACACTTGTAAGAAAGGGAAGTGAACATAAAATACCGGCAGGAGCGGAAGTGGTAATAGCCAATCCTTTTGATGCAGTTTCCTTTCAGTCATTGATTCCGCAAGATTCTGTATTTGTTCAGTTGCTGGGAGTATCTCATCCTTCGCCTAAAAAGGCACAACAGTTTCGTGAAATTGATTTGAGGAGTGTAAAAGCTTCGGCAGACGCCGCATTTACCGCAGGGGTTTCACATTTTATTTATGTAAGCGTGGCAATGGTCCCATCCAAACTGATGGCAGCTTACCAGGCCGTACGAAAGGAAGGAGAGGATCATTGCATTGAAAGAAGGCTTAACTGCACATTCATCCGTCCCTGGTACGTATTGGGGCCGGGTCATTGGTGGCCTGTACTCTTACTTCCGTTTTATGGCATAGCAGAACTCGTTCCTTCCTGGAGAAATAAAGCAAGAGCTATGGCATTGGTCACTATACATCAAATGCTGGCTGCATTGGTAAATACTGTTGAAAAAAAACCTGTGCCACTTTGCATACTTGAAATAAAAGACATCCGAAGCGCAGGCAACAGGTCCTTAAAAAGTTGAAAACCATTCAAGAAAATTCACCGTATCTGATTCTATCCCTAAACAACCGGCTATGATAGCTCATGCTGCAAAAAAGCGGATGTGATTTCTGTTGCCCGTCTGGACCGGGTACACCATTTTAAACACTATAAATATAAAAACATGAAACAGGTTATTTTTTACCTGATGACAGTATCATTATTTATGACGGCCTGCAACAACGAAAAGAAAGAGGAAGGCGGCGATATTCCTTTTATCATCAGCCATATTGCAGATAATTGCAAATGGATCGGCACCGGCGAAAGATTATTGCCCCAGGGCGGCTCCTCTACCGGGAAAGATGCTGTTAATTTTTTTTCCGGCTGAATGAAAATGTGGACTTCACCAGTTTCAATCCCCTTTCCATCAGCAGTATTAATGATAATGAAGTGGTGGCGTTTTGGAATATGACATCAATATCAAAAGCAATTGTTAAATCATCTTCATCTGACCGGGCATTGCACTGGAAATTCGATAATGAAGGGAAAGCAGTTTACTTTCGTGATACAGCAGCATATACAACTAATCAATCATAATTATCCCCCTATGGCATATAAAGGACAAATAATCTATAATAAAGTAACGCAGGAGAAATTTACCTGGCTGGATACTTCAAAAGATACAAATGGGAAATTTATCCGTTTTGATTGTGAAATGGCGCCCGGAGGAAAGGTGGCGGTAAGACATGTGCATCCTAACCAGGATGAAACATTTGAAATAAAGGAAGGTGTGATGCGGTTAGAGATCAATGGAGAAACAAAACTGTATAAAAGAGGAG
This sequence comes from Chitinophagaceae bacterium, assembly GCA_031441485.1. Classification (GTDB taxonomy): domain Bacteria; phylum Bacteroidota; class Bacteroidia; order Chitinophagales; family Chitinophagaceae; genus JJ008. The sequence goes on along the minus strand of JANOEQ010000126.1, from coordinate 8,011 downwards.
ACAAAGTAACGATACCTGAAAAAAAGCCACACGAATGGAGTAACGGGTCATTAACAGAGCCGCTTCAGATGACAGTAACTTTTCAACCGGCGCTGAAAACAGAAATTTTCTTTGAACAATTTTTTGGACTCGGTAATGACGGAAAGACTGACAGGAATGGCTCACCTTCTTTTATGCAAGTGATGGCCATGTGTAACGAGTATGAAATTTATTTGGCCAGTCTGCCGCTTGCATTGCAGAAAATTATGGGATTTACTGTAGGCGGTATTGCGAGGCTAATGGGGAAGAAGAAATATTATCCCGAGTACAGTATTAGCAGGTAAATGCGAATGTTACCGGAGCCGGATCACACCGTTTTTATCCATCTCAATCGTATTCTCAGCCTGGAGGAATTCAATCACCTTCCAGGCTTTTTCTTTTTTTACACCGCCCAATTTAAGCAGCATGTTTTTGGTATAAAGAGGTTCAGTTTTTAGCAGGTCGATAATACGAAGATGCAATGCATCAAATTCTTCTTTGGATAATGAAACGGCTTTTTGCCGAAAGCAATTATCACAAATGCCGCAAGTACGTATGGCGCCATCACCGAAATAGCTGCCAATGATCTGGCTCCGGCATACTACCGTTTCCTGCACATAGCTCACCATCTGTTTCATTCGCTGCTGAAACTGTTCTTTCCTTTCATTATACGCCACCATATTAATAGTAATATCTTCCGCTTTGATGCGGCTGCGCAACATGTATAACTGGGGCGTGTCTTTTTGCGGTTCGTAGTTAATAATTCCAGCTTCCAGCAATTGGCCCAGCTGTTTTTTTATTTCCTCCACCTCTTTTTTTAATAAACCGGCTATCATTTTTTCTGAAATGGAAGCATACTGGTCAAAGATTCCTTCGTAAGCTCTTAATAAAGTTTTAATAACAGGTTCCAGTGCCGGATTGGCAGTTTCAAAATCATACAACACATTTTTAGTACTCGTAAAAACGGCTTTGGCCGGTAAAAAAACCTGCTCATTAAAAGATAGCCAGCCTTCCTGTTCCAGTGCTTTTAAAGAATACAGTGTAGTATGACTGGCCAGGTTGAATTTTTTTAAAAAATCACTGATATCAAAATCATAGTACTTTCCTTCACCAGTACCTGCAGGTAATTGCAGGTAATTTGCCACTGCCTGGTATATATTCCTGATCTCTTCCAGCGATGGAAAACGAAGAGAAGCCATTTGTTCCAGTTCAGGTATATCTTTTTTATCATGCAGTAATACAGCATAGGAAGTTTTGCCGTCCCTGCCTGCCCTTCCGGCTTCCTGGTAATAATTTTCTAAGCAATCAGGTACATCCGCATGTACCACTGTTCTTACATCCGGTTTATCAATACCCATTCCAAATGCATTGGTACAAACGATCACCCTTGTTTTATTATTAATCCAGGCTTCCTGTTTTTTACTGCGGTCTTCCTGTGCCAATCCTGCATGATAAAAATCTGCTGAAATACGTTGCAGCCGCAATAATTCGCTGACCTCTTTTGTTCTTCTGCGGCTTTTACAATACACAATACCGGTACCCGCTACTTTCTTCAATATCTCTATGATCTTATTGATCTTTGAATCCACTTCAAACACACTGTAAGAAAGATTCGGCCTTTCAAAAGACTGCCGAAATATTTTCCAGCCATTAAAAGAATCTCCAATACTCTGGGTCTGCTCCCCTCTCCACCCCGTGGAGAGGGGTAGGGGGTGAGGGCTTAGTTTTTCACAAATATCTCCTTGTACTGCCGGTGTCGCAGAAGCCGTTAAAGCCAGTACAGGCACCTCCGGCAATTCTTCCCGCAATGCAGCTATACGTAAATAAGAAGGACGAAAATCATATCCCCATTGAGAAATACAATGGGCTTCATCCACTGCAATCAGTGTTATATGAAGGCCGGGTAAATATTCTTTGAACAAATTTGTTTCGAGCCGTTCCGGCGAAACATAAAGGAATTTGCAGTTACTTTCGGAAGCTACTTTAAAAGTATTGATCACTTCCTTCCTGCTCATACCGGAAAAGATGGCAAAGGCAGTGATACTTTTTTTGCGGAGATTTTCCACCTGGTCTTTCATTAATGCTATTAAAGGGGAAATAACCAGGCACATACCATCCTGCGCCATAGCAGGTACCTGGTAACATAATGATTTGCCACCGCCAGTTGGCATTAGTGCTAATGTGTCCTTACCTTCCAGTACTGCAGTGATAATTTCTTCCTGCAACGGACGGAAGGAATCGAAACCCCAGTATTGTTTTAATATGTTGGACGGTTCTTTCAATGGGATAGCTGATTGTTTATCGCGACAAATTACTGTATTGTCATTATTTTTCAAGTTTCCTGAAAACGATCAGCTCCACCCGCCGGTTCAGCGCCCGGCCCTGCGGGGTATTGTTTTCAGCAATGGGCCTCGATTTGCCAAATGGATGTACCTGTATATCGGATACTGAAAGGACACTGTTTAATAATAACCATTGCCGGATGCTTTCACATCGCTGCCCGCTTAATGCCAGGTTACGTTTATCCGTACCAATAGAATCTGTATGCCCTTCCACATAAATACTGTCAATGGATAAGGTTTTTTTATTTTTCAAAAAAAATGTTTCCAGCATTGTTAAGGCACCGGGTTTTAGAAAGGCTTTATTAAAATCAAAAAAAACATCGCCAAGTTTCAAGGTGTCAGGAGTAAGACGTGGCGGTGGCGGTTCTTTTATTTGTGTGATATAATTACTGTCAACCGTTGAAAGATCAATAGCCAGCTCCCCCTTTCCGTACAAGGAGTAATCCATTTCCCTGTGCCGGAAATTATAACGGTAGATCTTTTCTTTATTCAGGAGATAAGCCGGGCAAATGATTTCTTTTCTATTGGCCGGTAATAGTTGAAAATTATCAAGCACCAGCGATACTGTTTGCACACCGATCAGTTTTTTCTTAGCGCCGGTAGTATCTTCTTCAATATAAATGCCGAACGTGAGGTATTTCTCATCGCCGGTGGCGGTGAAACTATATTCAAATTCAAAGAAACTTGTTTTGGGAATGGCGGTCATCTTTACAATGCTGTCTGGCTGCATTTGTTTGGCAAAGGGCCTGTTTGGTACATAGAATTTTTGCCCGGTACATATCCCGGCTTTAAGAATCAATTGGGGGTTTAGTGTTGCAGCAATAAGTCCCTTGAAAGTATAAACGCTGTCCTTTTGCAATCCACACGGCAGCAGGGTGCCAATTACGGGACTAAACCCGGTATACTCTTTCCAGTTAAAAAATATACCAAAAGAATTGGTGCCGAACCGTTCTGTGTTGATCTCATTACTCAGCATCTGCGCTTTTACATCTTTCAGGTAAAACCATCCTTCCACACCGCATTCCGCATCATATTCAGTACAGGTGTTTACCTCCTCGAAGCCGCCATTGAGTAACAAATTGGTTTGTGCAGGGAGAAGCTTGGCATATAATACACAAACGATAATTATGATTGCAGCTTTATTGAACAGGAGTTGTAGTAATTTTTTCATGCTATCAGGCAGTGAAAGTAGAATTATTTACTGACAGCCATGATTTTGGGGTATTTAAAATTGTCGCTTTTGGCCCAGGCCTGAAGGGAGGCAAAGTCTTTTTATACGACTATTCAGTATTTTGTCTGCGAGTCCTGAAATATTTAAGTTGCGACAATTTGAAATGCACCCGCCATGATTTGAGAGTGAATAAAATAATTGAGGAATCATTTACACTACTTTTTTAATAAATAACCGTACTGAGTTTACTGCCAGCACCACATCACTCATGCCCATCACCAGGGCGCCTACTGTTGGCGTTAGTAAACCAAAAGCGGCTACAGGTATCGCCACCACATTATAGGCAAAGGCCCAGAACAGGTTTTGCTTTATGGTAATATATGTATGCTTTCCAAGTCCTAATGCAGTGGGCAGGTTTTTCAATCCGTGATTCATTAATACCACCTGTGCACTTTGCATAGCGATCTGCGAAGCATCATTCATGGATATGCCAATGGTGGCTTTGGCCAATGCCGGGGCATCATTAATACCGTCGCCCACCATTGCAGTGGGGGAAATGGAATTCAGTTCTGTTATCTTATCTAATTTCTGTTCCGGGCTTTGCTCTGCTATTACGGTCATTATTCCCAGCTCGGCTGCCAGTTGGTTGCACCTGGCCAGCCGGTCGCCACTGAGTAAAATAGTTTCGATCTGTTTGCTGTGTAAGTAATCAATTACTGCTTTGGCTTCGGGCCTTGTTTCATCTTTTACATCTATCCATCCCAGCAGGGTATCATTTTTCAGCAGGTAAATATTATGTGTATCCTCATTGGTAAGTGCTGCTGCCACTTTATAAGAGCCGGCCCACCAGGTATTCCCTTCCGCATCTGCCGCTTTCATACCAAGGCCTTTTACTTCTTCTATTTTTTTCCAGCGAATTTCATCTTTCGTTTTCCATTCACCGGTAATTGCTTTTGCAATAGGGTGGTTGGAATATTTTTCAATGGAATAAATGATTTTCTTAAACTCATCCTCCGCAACCTGCGATTGGAAAGTTGAAATTTTGAATTTTCCGGTAGTAAGTGTTCCGGTTTTATCAAATACCACCTGTTTTATATCCTTAAAAGTTTCAAGGCTGGTGGCATTACGAAAAAGGATACCTCTTCTGGCAGCCCTTCCCATACCCACCGCAATGGCAGCCGGGGTAGCAAGGCCCATTGCACAAGGGCAGGCGATAACCAGTACCGCAATGCTGCGCATCAATGCAGGCGTAAAATCATTTAATATAATCCAGTTTACGGTCAGTGTTATGACAGCAATACCCAATACTATCGGGATAAAAACAGCGCTGATCTTATCGGCCAGTTGCTGCACGGGTGGTTTTTCACCCTGGGCCTGTTTTACCATATTCAGTATGCCTGATAATACAGTATCATTTCCCACAGCAATAACCTGTGCTTTTACTGTGCCATCAGTAATAAAGCTGCCGCCGATCATTGTATCCCTGGCGTATTTATGTATAGGTACACTTTCGCCGGTGATAATGGCTTCGTTCATATATGCATCGCCCCAGAGAATTTTACAGTCAATAGGTACCTGCTCCCCGCTTTTTATCAGTATCAGATCGCCCACTCTCAACTCCGTATTTTCTATGGGAAATATTTGTTCTTTATGTTCATCATCAAAAGCGATCATATTGGCCATTACCTTTTGTGATTTGGCCAGTTTATTCAATTCCCGCTGGGTGGAAGTAATAGAAGCCTCTTCCAGGTAGTTGCCCAAAAACACCAGTGTGATAATGGCAGCGGCTGTTTCATAAAACATAAATTGTTCAGCCTGCCCGGTAACAGAGCCATATAAGCTGTAAAAGAAGGCGGCGGTGGCACCAATAGCAATAAGCACATTCATATTCGGCATCCTGTTGCGGATACTCTTCCAGGCGCTTTTGCCAAAGAAACTCATGCCAACAAAGTATACGGGAATGGTAAGCCCAAACTGCACCCAATGATTCATCAGCCAATGAATATGAATACCGGGTATCATGTGCAGCATCAGCAAGGCAGTAAAGGGAAAACAAAACCAGAAACGCTCAATATGCGTGGAGAGAAATGGCTTTCTTTTTTCACTTTGAATTTTATGTTCAGCCACTTCATATCCCAGGCCATTGATGCTGGTCGCAATTTCCTTTTCATTGAACTGGCCATTTATATCAAAGCTTACATTGCCGGTCGCAAAATTCACCCGTATATTCTTCATGCCTTTTTTTTCAAGGTATTTATGAATATTCAATGCACAGGTGGTGCAATCCATTCCTTCCACTTTCCATTCTACTTTTTCCATAATAAGTTCAAATTATCCTGGTCTCAAACAGGAGGTTGCCCACAAAGGCCGCAAAGTACACAAAGAGAAAAATTAAAATAGTATATACTGGTTTTGTGTCCTTAGTGTCTTTTCCGGATAGCCGGGACGGGTTTGTGGGAAACATTTTTGAGAGACTCACTAAAGTTTCCGCTGCAAAATTACCCAAACTTTCTTCCCCTGTATTGCGATAGCAGGAATACTATAACAACAAAGTTGCAGAAAATATAGTTTTTCGGGGAAGCAGTTTACATTTGCACTATGGAATTGGTTTTCACACGCTCTACTATCAACGTGGCTGCAAAAGAATGCTGGAAAGCAATGGAGGGTAAAACTGTTGTTGCCTTTCATGGCCAAATGGGGGCCGGTAAAACGACATTCATCCATGCTTTGTGTGAAGTGAAAGGGGTAAAAGATGTGGTGGGCAGCCCCACTTTTTCTATCATCAACGAATATGAGTATAGCTGCGAAGGAACAAAAAAAGCTCTTTTTCATTTGGACCTTTACCGGCTGAAAGATGAGGAAGAAGCTATCCGGGCCGGGGTGGAAGATGCATTATTCAGTGCCTGTACCTGCCTGGTGGAATGGCCCGAAAAAGCCCCCGGTATTTTCCCCGAAGATACCATGCATGTGTTTATAGAGTTGGTTGACGGGCAAACCCGCCGGCTCAAAATCGCCGATATTTAAGTACATTTGGAATAGGTAAGGTATACTTGCATTTAAGCAGCCCGTATCCCAAAACGCATAACCCGCAACTGTTTTCATGAGCCAGCAACGACCCAAAATAAGTACATCCTTCAGTTATGAAACATTAGAAGAAACCCTGGATATAAAGCCCAAGGCAGAAGGGATGATGATTGGTATCCCCAAAGAAATCGCTTTCCAGGAAAACAGGATTGCACTCACCCCCGATGCTGTAAGTGTACTTATCAGCAACGGTCACCAGGTAGTGATAGAACACAATGCCGGAGAAGCTTCTCATTTCCGCGATAAAGATTACAGCGAGGCAGGCGCAAAAATTGTTTATGACAGGGAAAGTGTTTTTAAAGCACCTATACTGGTAAAAAGCGCCCCTGTAATAGATGAAGATCTTCCTCTGTTACAATTAAACCAGATCATTATTTCCCCCATTCACCTTTCTGTAATGAAAGCGGAGATACTGGAAAAGATGATGGGAAAAAGGATAACGGCAATCTCTTTTGAAAACCTGAAAGACGATAGTGATTCTTATCCCATCGTTCGCAGCATGAGTGAAATAGCGGGCAGTGCTGTGATGCTGATTGCGGCACAATACCTTGGTTCTGCCAATCATGGAAAAGGAGTGTTGTTGGGAGGTGTATCGGGAATAGCTCCTACAAAAGTCATCATCATCGGTGCCGGTATTGTAGGAGAATATGCGGCAAGGGCGGCCCTTGCATTAGGCGCTTCGGTAAAAGTATTTGACAATAGTGTATACCGGCTTAAGCGGCTGCAGAATAATATCGGTCAGCGTATGTGGACCTCTGTAATAGAACCCCGCCTGCTGGCTAAACAACTAAAGACCTGCGAAGTGGCTGTAGGTGCATTGGGTTCTGAAACAGGAAGAACACCATTAATAGTAACAGAAGAAATGGTAAGTAATATGCGGCCCGGTTCTGTTATCATTGATGTTAGTATCGACAGGGGCGGTTGTTTTGAAACATCAGAGATCACTTCGCATGAGCATCCCATTTTTATGAAATACGGGGTGATACATTATTGCGTACCCAATATCCCTTCAGGTTTTTCAAGAACGGCCTCACAGGCTATCAGCAATGTATTAATGCCGTTGCTGCTGGAAGCCGGAGAGGAAGGCGGATTTGAAAACCTGGTTTGGCACAAATTGCACCTGCGCAACGGTATTTATCTTTTTAAAGGCGCATTGACCAATTTCTACCTCAGCCAACGGTTTGATTTAAAATATACAGATTTGAATTTGCTGATTGCAAGCCAGCGCTAACCGTCTGACCGTCCCGGTCTGACGGCATACTCAGCTCTAACCTCCGTCTGACCGTCCCGGTCTGACGGCATACTCAGCTCTAACCTCCGTCTGATCGTCCCGGTCTGACGGCATACTCAGCTCTAACCTCCGTCTGATCGTCCCGGTCTGACGGCATACTCAGCT
>JANOEQ010000125.1:0-13411 GCA_031441485.1 Chitinophagaceae bacterium | reverse complement strand
TTTAATAGTAGGCCCACTTCAATGTTTGTTGCTTTCAGATAATTTATTAATTGGTGTTCATTATCTTCAGTCAGGGCTTCAATCGCTTTTAATTCAGCTGCAATAACCTCTTCCACAATCAGGTCGGCATTATAATCCCCTACAACTTTTCCTAAATAATAAACCAGTATCTTTTTTTCTTTTTCCACTTTGTAGCCCATTGCTACTAATTCTATGAACAGTGCATTTAAGTACACTCTTTCTAAAAATCCATATCCCAACGTATTATAAACTTTATAAAATGCCTGTATTATCTTTTCTGTGATCTCTTCATATTTCATTGTGTGCCTGTTTTTTAGGATATTAATATCCAATTTTTTTTCGTAGAAAAAAAAATCTGTGTTCATCCGTCCAACCCGTGTCATCCGTGTGCCTGTATTTTGTCCCCTATCCTATGCAATAGTTAGTACGGGCTTGCCATATAAATTTTTCTACCCATTTTATTATCAGAATGAATACACGGCAGCTACTAAGAAGCTGGCCGCTGATTTTGTAAAGGCGCCACTCTTATTGGTGAATAAAATTTCCTTATTTGCATTGTCCAGCCTGAATTCAGGAATAAAAATGAATCCGCCTTTTTTAAAATTTGCTGATAAAGTGGTGGAGAAAATATTCCCTCCTTCTGTAGAAGCACCAAATACTTTAAACTGGTTTTTATCGCTGAATAATTCTCCACGGAGCGTAAGGCCAAACCATGACTGCGGATCATAATTCAGGTATAAGGCCGAACCCCACCAGGATTTGCTTTCAATATTTTTAGCACCATCCCATAGTTGAGTGGAATTGACAGTGCCGTTATAACCGATATTGAATTTATCGCTGAACCTGGCAGTTATCACCGCATCAAACTGGTTTGTTTTTGACGTGTCAGGATTTTTGCCCCCTACATAATTCAGGTAGATCTTTATCTTTTCGGTGGGGGCATACGTGTATTGCGCAATGATAAATTTTTTATTGATCTGACCATCTGGTACAATACGGTAATCTGTGGCATTGGAAATGCCCAGCATAGCGCCATGCTTGCCTTTGGAGATTTCTCCTTTGAGACCGGTATGGGTGAACGGACCATTGGTGAACATGTAACTCATGCTGTAGTTCCTGTTAAGCTGAGGGTCTACTAACTCATAGCCCACATGCGTTGCCCAGGTGCCCATGGTAAATTTCAACCAGTCGGCAGGTGAGTAGCTCACATATAATTGTTTGATGGCCTGGGTAATGCCGTCGTCATTATACGAGAAGTCCTTTGCCCGTTGACCAAAACCGAGGTCGGCCATGGCGCTTACTTTTTCTCCTTTGTGTTCAAATTTTATACTGGCCATGCCCGGTGAGAAAGCGTTATGTGTTTGGGTGAAACTGGTAAAGCTGTTGGCTTTTGTATCAGCAAAATCATATTTGTAATACCCATCCACAGAACCGGTTATTGTGAGCAGGGGTTCCTTTTTTTGTTCTTCCACTGCTTTGAGGGCAGAATCCGGAACGGAGGGGATGACTGAGGCTGTTTGGGCTATTGTGTAGTTAAATGACAGCACACTGATGGCTGCCACAAAAAGTTTTTGTAACATTGTAATACATTTTAGATGTTAAGAAAAGGGCGCTGCAGGAATAAGCTTTTGCGAGAAGATTATTCCATTTATGCAGTGCCTTTTTCGATTTTATTTACTGCGGAAGAATTGCCGGGCGATAATGACTTTTACAAAATGCCCAATAGCGAACAGAACGTACAAGAGTGCGACGCAATTGGGCTGATAGTAGTAATGCAGCCCGGCCAGTTATTCCGGTACCTTGTCTGTTGCCTTTCAATTCTCCAATTTATAATTCAACTGGTTTTTCTACAATGTTGCCATTGTTTTGTACCAGCAAATGGCCCTGCAGATATTTTTCATCATGCTGGGATGCATCGAGTCCTTCTTCTTCTTCACTTTCGCTTACTCTCATCGGCACTACGTAATTGATGAATTTGAAGATGCCATAAGAAACAGCGAAACTATATCCCGCTACTATTGCCATAGCTTTCAGCTGTGTAAAGAAGAATTGCGGATTGCCGTAAAACAAACCCTGCGGTCCGTCTTTTATACCATGTACTGCTGTACTGGCAAATACACCGGTAAGCAACATACCCACCATACCGCCAAGGCCGTGACAGGGGAATACATCGAGTGTATCGTCCAGTTTGGATTTTTGTTTGATGCTGACTGCTACATTGGAAACGATGGCACCCACTAAACCAATGATGATACTTTGCGGGATGCCGACAAAGCCCGCAGCGGGTGTAATAGCAACGAGACCTACCACTGCACCGATACAGAAACCGAGTACTGATGGTTTTTTGCCTTTGATAACATCAAAGAACATCCAGGCCAATCCTGCAGCAGAAGCAGCAGTAGTGGTGGTGCCAAATGCATTAACAGCCAGCGGTGTGGCGCCAACGGCAGAACCTGCATTGAAACCAAACCAGCCAAACCAGAGAAGACCTGTGCCAATCAACACATACGGAACGTTGGCCGGTGGAATTTCCCTCTTTTCCAAATGGGATTTTCTTCGTTTCAATACCATGGCCCCTGCCAGTGCTGCACAACCTGCTGTGATATGCACAACAGTACCGCCGGCAAAATCCCAGGCGCCCATTTTAGCAAGGAAGCCTTCGGGATGCCAGCTCCAATGTGCCACCGGTGCATACACCAATAAAGAAAACAGCACAATGAAGAGTACATAGGAAGTGAAACGGATACGTTCGGCTACGGCACCCACCACGAGGCCGGGTGTGATGATAGCGAACATCAATTGAAACAGGGAGAACAGGGACAGGGGAATGGTGTTGGCAAGGGGCCAGGCAGCTCCAGACTTTACACCATCATAAAAGGCGTAGGTGGAGGGGTTGCCAATAAAACCATTCACTGATTCTCCAAAAGCAAGACTGAATCCGCAAACCACCCAAAGCACCCCCACGAGACCGGCAGCAACTACGCTTTTGATCATGGTGGAGATAACATTTTTACGGTTTACCATGCCTCCGTAGAAGAAGGCAAGGCCCGGTGTCATCAAAAACACCAGTGCGGTGGAAACTAATACCCAGGCTATGTCCGATGAGCTATACTGTGGATCAGAAGCCCCCGGAACATAATCAGCCGCAGGTTTAATAAACATGGCAATGATAGCAACCGCAACCAACAGGACGAATGGCAAGATCTGTTTTGCTTTTCTTTTACTCATGAGCTAGGTTTTTAGTTAAACATTTAATTATTAAATAATATAAATTATTTCGGCCAAATCTATAAAAAACGTGGCATAACACTTGTTAGTTTATGAATATTTGTCAATAACTTCCTGAAATAGTTGATAATTATTGAAAATAAACTGAAAAAAAGAGATAGTGTATAATTCAATACTATTCCGGGCTTGCATGAAGGTATTGTTAGATATGCCTGGCCTTTTCTCATATTCACCTAGCCTTTTGGCAGGTACCACCTCACTTTTAGTTAGGTTACCATAACGTTTTGTTAGGCACCACCTCACTTTTAGTTAGGCTACCCTAATCTTTTGTTAGGCACCACCTCACTTTTAGTTAGGCTACCCTAACCTTTTGTTAGGCACCACCTCACTTTTTGTTATGTTACCCTAACCTTTTGATAGGTACCACCTCACTTTTTGTTAGGCCCACTTACCTAAAAGTGAGGTGATTTTGGGGTTTATTTAGCCCAAAATGCTGATAATGTGCCATTTAGTTGTTTTAAGAGAGGAAGAGTGCCGACAAAGCCCAACAGACAGGAAAAAAGCTTTGCATAATTCTTTTATACGAAGGGGTTATAGGAAGGTGTTTTTCCAATGTCTATTTGGTATAATGTATCAGGTGAGTCTTTATATGAATATTATATACAGCATTACCCCAATTGAAAAAGGTGGATAGCATCTTTAGATTCCAAAATGCTGGGCGCATTATTATTGAGAAATTCATCCACTTTACGGGCACATTCCCGGCCCTCACTGATGGCCCAAACCACCAGGCTCTGGCCGCGGCGCATATCGCCAGCGGTGAATATTTTGGAGATATTGGTCCGGTAGTCTTTTTCGGTGGCTTTTACATTGCCCCTTTCGTCAAGGTCGATGCCGAGGTCATTTATAAAACCAATATGTTGCGGATGTACAAAACCCATGGCCAACAATGCAAGCTCACAGGGTATTTCTCTTTCACTGCCCGGTATTTCCACAAATTGTGCGGGACGGCCATCCACGATCTTCCATTCCAGGTCAACAATTTTTAGCGCTTTTAAATTACCATTATCATCACCAATAAATTCTTTGGTGGCAACAGCCCATTGCCTTGCAGCCCCTTCTTCATGTGAAGTGGTTGTTTTTAACAACATCGGATAAGAAGGCCATGGCATAAAATTATTTCTATCGGCAGGTGGTTTTGGCAACAGTTCAAATTGTGTTACTGATAAGGCGCCATGCCGGTTAGAAGTTCCCACACAATCGCTGCCGGTATCACCACCACCTATCACCACTACATTTTTGCCGGTGGCATTTACTTCTTCGTATAACATGTTACTTTCAACCTCACCCCTTCCCTCTCCACAGGTGGAGAGGGTGGTGGAGAGGCCCGCCACTCTCTTATTATTTTGTTTTAAAAAGTCCATAGCAAAATGCACACCGTTCAGTTCTCTTCCGGAAATAAATAAATTTCTCGGTGCCGTGCTGCCACCTGCCAGTACAATCGCATTGTATTCACGAAGCAGGTCGTTCACGTTTACATTCACTCCCACATTCGCCAGGCATTTAAAAATAATACCTTCTTCTTCCATTAATTTTATTCTGCGGTCCACCACCCATTTTTCTAATTTGAAATCGGGTATACCATACCGCAATAAACCGCCCGGTGCATCATCTCTTTCATATACCGTTACACTATGACCGGCATAGTTCAGTTGTGCCGCTGCTGCCAGTCCCGCCGGCCCCGATCCTATCACCGCTACTTTTTTGCCCGTCTGTACATTTGGTTTGCGTGGAGTTACCAATCCTTTATCAAACGCAATTTCAATAATATGCTTTTCTATTTCTTCAATGGCAATGGCTGGTTGATTGATACCGAGTACGCAGGCCGTTTCGCAGGGGGCCGGACAAATACGGCCGGTAAACTCAGGGAAATTATTTGTGGAACTGAGAATGTCGTACGCTTCTTTCCAGTCCTGCTTATACACCGCATCATTAAATTCAGGTATCACATTTCCCAACGGGCATCCGTGATGACAAAAAGGTACGCCACAGTCCATACAGCGGGCTGCCTGCTGATTAAGGGTGGTGTCAGAATACCGGTGTACAAATTCTTTGTAATGCTGTAGCCGTTCCAGTACCGGTTCTTTGCCGGGAAGTTCCCTTGTGTATTCTATAAATCCTGTTGGGTTGCCCATGGTGAAATACAGGTTGATTAGTTAATTGGTTTATTTGTTTATTGGTAACTAAGCTATCGGGTTCCTTTTACTATTTAATAAATTCTGCAAATACGATTACTTTTTTTTAGCCGGCTTCGGTTTTTCATGGCATCGTCCCTTGCGTCGCACTCTTCAGGGTTCTGTTCGCTGCTCAGCGTTGTTGAACCCCGCTGGGGTTCTGCGTTCTCTTTGCTTTCTTTCACCGGGTTTCACCCGGTGTTAGTGACATTGAACCCCTCCGGGGTTTGGCTCTCTCTTTGCTTTCTTTCACCGGGTTTCACCCGGAGTTACCGACATTGTGCCCCGCTGGGGCAGAGAACCTTATTGCTTTCAAAAACTTTACAAAACCTAAAGTTTATTTGGCCTAAGTTCCCCATCGGGGGACAGGGGGCCGGGCCCTAAAATTTATTTGGCCTAAGTTCCCCCGAACGGGGGACAGGGGGCCTCATTACCTTCTTATAATCCTTCGGAAACACTTTTACAAAATGCTGTAACTGATTATCCAAATCTTCTACTATAAATTTTGCCACGGTACTGCCGGTGTATTCAAAATGTTTTTGCAGCATCGTGAACAATTCATTTTTATCATTCACATCGCATTCATCCAGGTCCACCATTTCTGTATTGCAGTTGTCGGCAAATTTTCCTTTTACATCATATACATAAGCAATGCCACCGCTCATGCCGGCGGCAAAATTTCTTCCGGTATCACCCAGTATCACCACCCGGCCGCCAGTCATATATTCACAACCATGATCACCTACTGATTCCACCACTACATTGGCCCCTGAATTTCTCACTCCAAAACGTTCACCGGCTTTTCCCCTGATATAGGCTTCTCCGGAAGTGGCACCATAAAATGCCACATTGCCAATGATGCTGTTATCTTCCGGTTTGTAGGTAGCCGTTTTGGGTGGATAGATGATCAGCTTTGCACCGCTTAATCCTTTTCCAAAATAATCATTGGCATCCCCTTCCAGTTCCAGTGTGATGCCATTGGTATTGAAGGCGCCAAAACTTTGTCCCGCCGTTCCATTGAAATTAAAATGAATAGTATTGTCGGGTAAACCGGCAGCTTTGTATTTTTTTGTTATTTCATTTGACAGGATCGTACCAAGTGTACGGTCTGTATTTTTAATTGCAAAAGATGCTTTTACTTTTTGTTTGTGCTCCAGGGCCGGTGCTGCGGCCTCCAGTAATTTCCAATCAAGGCTTTCGGCCAGTCCATGGTCCTGTTCTTCACTGCAATACAAAGTGGAGTAAATTGAATTGGGTTCTTTAAACAGTATCGGTGTCAGGTCAAGATTTTTATACTTCCAATGTTCAATATTTTCCTTTACTTCCAGGTTGTCCACCTGTCCGATCATTTCATTTACTGTTCTGAAACCAAGTTCTGCCATGATCTCCCGCAATTCCTGTGTGATCATTTTGAAAAAATTAACCACATGTTCCGGATCTCCTTTGAATCGTTGCCGAAGTTCGGGGTCCTGTGTTGCCACACCAACGGGGCAGGTATTCAAATGGCATTTACGCATCATGATACATCCTTCCACTACCAATACTGCGGTGGCAATGCCCCATTCTTCTGCACCAAGCAATGCTGCCACAGCAATGTCTCTTCCTGTTTTTAGTTGTCCATCAGCCTGCACTACCACACGGCTTCTCAGCCTGTTTTTTACTAATGTCTGATGGGTTTCTGCCAAACCTAATTCCCATGGCAGTCCTGCATGTTTGATAGAGCTTACCGGCGATGCTCCCGTTCCACCATCATGTCCTGCTATCAATACTACATCTGCTTTGGCTTTGGTAACACCGGCTGCAATAGTGCCTACACCGGCTTTGCTTACCAGCTTCACACTTATTCTTGCTTTGCGATTGGCATTTTTCAAATCATAAATTAATTGTGCCAAATCTTCTATCGAATAAATATCATGGTGCGGAGGAGGAGAAATCAACCCGACACCCGGCGTGGCATGCCGCACTTTACCAATCCATTCATCTACTTTATATCCGGGCAATTGTCCACCCTCACCAGGCTTGGCGCCCTGTGCCATTTTTATCTGCAGTTCATCTGCTTCTGTTAAGTAAAGGCTGGTTACACCAAATCTTGCTGATGCCACTTGTTTGATAGCGCTGCGCATAGAATCTCCATTCTCCAATAGTTCATATCTTTTTTCATCTTCACCGCCTTCACCGGTATTGCTTTTACCGCCGAGACGGTTCATGGCAATAGCTAACGTGGTATGTGCTTCCCAGGAAATGGAACCGAAGCTCATGGCGCCGGTGGCAAAACGTTTGTAAATGCTTTCTGCCGGTTCCACTTCATCCATATTTACAGAAGGCCGGTTCTTTCTGAAGTTGAACATACCCCGCAGCGTGCAGGCCTTTTCATTCTGATCATTTACCAGCTTCGAATATTTTTTGAATGTATTATAATCATTCATCTTAGTGGCATGCTGCAGCAGGTGAATGGTCTGCGGGTTGAATAAATGAAATTCACCTTTTCTTTTCCATTGATAAATACCGCCTCCGGGTAAGCGGTCAACCGGCATATCTTTTTTGCTGAAGGCATAAAAATGTTTGGCCAGTGTTTCTTTGGCAATTTCATCCAGCCCCATGCCTTCTATGCGGGAAGTGGCGCCGGTAAAATATTTATTCACCACTTCTTTATTCAATCCCAGTATTTCAAATATCTGTGCACCCTGATAAGACTGCAGGGTGGAGATACCCATTTTGGAAAATACTTTCAGCAATCCATCATTAACAGCTTTTATATAATTCTTCTTCAGTTCATCTTCTGTTAAGGAAGTTTGTTCACCGGATGTGGTACGCATTTTACCTGTTTCCCGCATATCCCGTATAGAGGAAAGGGACAGGTATGGATTGATGGCCGTGGCGCCGAAGCCAATTAAACAGGCAAAGTGATGTACTTCCCAAACATCACCTGCTTCTACAATGATGCCGGCCTGTCCCCGCATTCCTTTGCGGATCAAATGATGATGGATAGCAGCCGTGGCTAACAGGGAAGGTATAGCAGCATGGTTGGAATCAATGGCCCTGTCCTGCAATATCAATACTTTGAAACCATCTTCTACTGCATGCACGGCGTAATCACAAATTCTTTCTAATCCTTTTTGTAAGGAACCCGGTTTTCCGTCTGCCTTAAAATAGCATTGAATTGTTTTCGATTGAAATAATCCGGTATCTATACTTCTTATTTTTTCCAGTTCATAATTACTGAGTACCGGATGTTTTAAAGCTACGCTATGACAGGTGAGCGGATCTTCGAGCAAAAGATTACCATTGTTGCCGGCAAATGTTGCCAGCGACATCACCAGTCTTTCTCTTATAGGATCAATTGGAGGATTGGTAACCTGTGCAAATAATTGTTTGAAATAACTGCTGAGGTGCTGCGGCTGATCGCTCAATACGGCAAGCGGCACATCAGAGCCCATTGAACCAATGGGCTCTTTACCCTCTATGGCCATTGGTGCAATGACAGCGTCAAGATCTTCCGTAGAGAAGCCAAATGTTTTCTGGTATTTAAATACCTGGTCATGTTCGAGGTGTGTGAACATTACCCGGGGTTCTGGTAATTCTTCCAGCCGTATTTTATATTTATTCAACCAGTCACTGTATGGTTTTTGTGAACAGATTTCTTTTTTTAATTCGGTATCACTGATGATCCTTCCTTTTTCCATGTCCACCACAAACATTTTACCGGGCTGCAGTCTTCCTTTTTCAATGATGCTTGCAGGATCAACAGGCAGCACGCCAGTTTCAGAGGCCATGATCACCCGGTCGTCATTGGTAACACAGTATCTCGATGGACGGAGGCCGTTTCTGTCTAATGTGGCGCCGATAATTTTTCCATCGGTAAATGAGATGGAAGCGGGTCCATCCCATGGTTCCATAAAGGAGGAGTGAAATTCATAGAATGCTTTTTTTACAGGGTCCATTTCTTCATGTCCGTCCCATGCCTCTGGAATAAGCATCATCATTACATGGGGTAAAGAACGGCCGGTCAGGGTGAGCAATTCAATGATATTGTCCAGGCAGGCGGAATCGCTTTGTCCGGGTGTAACGATGGGCAGCAGCATTTCCATTTCTTCTTTGGAAAAATAAGGAGTGGTGAATCCTTTTTCGCTTGTCTTCAGCCAGTTTAAATTTCCCTGCAGTGTATTTATTTCGCCATTGTGGGCAATATAGCGGAAGGGTTGTGCCAGCTTCCAGGAAGGAAAAGTATTGGTGGCAAAACGTGAATGCACTAAACCAAATGCACTTACCACTCTTTTATTGCTGAGGTCCGGAAAATAGTCCCTTACCTGCCTGCTGGTGAGCTGGCCTTTATATACAATTGTTTTATAGGATAGCGATGCTATGTAAAAACCGATCTCATCTTTGCGTACTGTATTGTTGATAAGATGGGTAGTGCAGTTGCGGAGGATAAATAATTTTCTTTCAAAATCACCGGGATTGGAAATATGATCGGGGCAGGCTACAAATACCTGTTCTATTTCCGGCTCCACACTGAGGGCGGTGAGGCCTATGCCTGAAGTATTGACGGGTACTTTTCTAAATGCTAAAATTTCGAGGCCCAGTTTTTCTGCAGTGCGGCTCAGTATATCACGGCATTCTTCCCGCAGTCTTATTTCTTTGGGGAAGAAGATCATACCGGCAGCATATTTACCGAAGGAGGGAAGATGAACGCCAAGCTTCAGGCATTCATCAAAGAAAAATTCATGCGGGGTTTGGAACATAATGCCGGCACCATCACCGGTATTGTTTTCACAGCCACAGGCACCGCGGTGCTCCATATTTTCCAGCACGGTGAGTGCATCGGAAATATGCTGGTGTGATTTATGTCCTTTGATATTGGCTACAAATCCAATACCGCATGCATCATGTTCAAAAGATGGATCATACAATCCCTGATTACCTGCCATGAGATATTACGTTAAGTTTATAAATACAGTCGTTAACAAAATTTCAGCCTGGCAAGTCCGCCGGTACAACATCACTTAAAAAGGCGGTTCGCTTGAAAGTACAAAATAATTTTCAGCGGGCGATTGGATTAAAGGCGTATTTATCCACAAAATCAGTGGACTAATACACTCATATTAAATAACCAAACAACTGGTCGTTCTTATTTATCTCTGCGAAACCGATATTGGATTCTTTCAATTTTTTCAACAGCAGATCATAATCGAAACGGCATTGTAATTCGACACCCACCAGGGCTGGTCCATTTTCTTTATTTGTTTTTTGCATGTATTCAAACCGGGTGATATCATCGGTGGGCCCGAGTACATTGTTTACAAATTCTTTCAGCGCACCGGGCCGTTGTGCAAAGCTGATAAGGAAATAATGTTTCAGTCCTTCATATTGCAGGCTTCTTTCTTTTATTTCCTGCATCCTGTCAATGTCATTATTGCTGCCGCTTACGATACAGACAATATTTTTTCCTTTGATCACATCAGCATAATCATCCAGTGCCGCAATGGATAAAGCACCGGCGGGTTCCACCACGATGGCATCTTCATTATACAATTTCAAAATAGTGGAGCATATTTTTCCTTCGGGCACCAGGTGCATATCGTCCAATACATCTTTGCAAATAGCGAAAGTAAGTTCGCCTACTCTTTTTACAGCAGCGCCATCTACAAAACGTTCAATAGTATCCAGTGTTACCGGGTGCCCGGCTTTCAATGCTTCATACATGGATGGTGCGCCTTCTGGTTCTGTGCCTATGATTTTCGTCTTTGGGGAATAAGTTTTAAAATATGAGCCCACTCCGGCACTCAACCCTCCACCGCCTACGGGTATAAACAGGTAATCCACTTCAGAAAGTTCTTCCAGTATTTCAATACCCACCGTCCCTTGTCCTTCTATGATGCGATAATCATCAAAGGGTGGAATAAAGGTCATGCCATTTTCTATGGTGAATTTTTTTGCGGCCACCGCACAATCATCAAACGTATCGCCTGCCAAATGGATCTCTGTAAAATTTTCTCCAAACATTTTTGTCTGGGTTATTTTTTGCCTGGGTGTGATACTGGGCATAAAGACAACACCTTTTGTGCCGAGCTTTTTACAACTGTAAGCAAATCCCTGCGCATGGTTACCGGCACTGGCACATACCACTCCTTTCTGTAATTGTTCTGCAGGCAGGGAACTCATCATATTGTATGCGCCCCGCAATTTGTAGGAGCGAACGACCTGGAGGTCCTCTCTTTTCAGGTAAACATGACAGCTGTATTTTTTCGACAGGCTGTGATTATATGTTAAGGGCGTTTTGGTTACAATTTTTTTCAATCGTAAATGAGCGGTGGTAAAATCCAAACCCCCACCCAAATCCCCCCCAAGGGGGAGAACTTCCGGAGCGCCTGTGTATTTGCTGTTTCCTTTTTTTTCCTGGTTACTTATCATTTGAAGCTTCTTGTTTTAACCAACTGATTCTGATTTCAACGTCATTTTGCTGAACGCCTCTTTGATGGGTGATGGAGCAGCTTCAGTTTTTTCTGCCTTAAGCTGATTCTCGGGCCGAAGGCTTCTTACTGTTTTGCCAGCCTGCCAGATTTCGCTTTCTCTTAATTCTGTAAGCTCTTCTTCCAATTTTTCCCTGTAGTCTGCTTTGCTGTTACTCTCTATTGAACGCTGTGACTCTTTACCGGCAGCCACGCTATCGTATAATTCATTGAATACAGGTGCGGTTACATCACGGAATTTCTTCCACCAATCCAGTGCGCCACGCTGGGCTGTGGTAGAACAATTGGCATACATCCAGTCCATACCATTCTCTGCTACCAGTGGCATGAGTGATTGTGTGAGTTCTTCTACTGTTTCATTGAATGCTTCAGAAGGGGAGTGGCCTCTTTCACGCAGCACCTGGTATTGTGCGGCAAAGATGCCCTGGATAGCGCCCATTAGTGTGCCTCTTTCTCCGGTAAGATCGCTGTATACTTCTTTCTTAAAATTTGTTTCAAACAAATAGCCGCTTCCCACCGCAATGCCCAACGCAATGACCCGGTCAAAGGCGTTGCCTGTTGCATCCTGGAAAATGGCATACGAACTATTTAATCCACGGCCCTGCAGGAACATTCTTCTTAATGAAGTGCCGCTTCCTTTTGGTGCTACTAAAAATACATCCACATCTTTTGGGGGTACGATTCCTGTTTGTTCATTAAAAGTAATACCAAAGCCATGTGAGAAGTATAATGCTTTACCGGGGGTTAAATGTTTTTGTACTGTTGGCCATAACGTTATTTGTGCAGCATCACTCAGCAGGTAGCAGATGATGGTGCCTTTTTCCAATGCTTCTTCAATTTCAAATAATGTTTCACCGGGCACAAAACCGTCCCGTACGGCTTTATCCCATGTTTTGGAATTTTTACGTTGTCCTACGATCACATTGATGCCATTGTCTTTCTGGTTCAATGCCTGGCCGGGGCCCTGCACACCATAGCCTATTACAGCCACGGTTTCATTTTTTAATACTTGCTGTGCTTTACTCAAAGGGAATTCTTCCCTGGTTACTACGTTTTCTTCTACGCCTCCGAAATTTAGTTTTGCCATTGTTATTTGTTTTATTGTTATTAATTTTCGATCCCCTTTTTTATGGGATGAATTAATCACCTCATGATTTAAGAATATTTTTTGTCATCGCCTGTACTGCTATGATCGCCTGTTGTGTCACTCACTTGTGCGTCCCGATCATTACTCAGCAACCCACCCCAAGTCGTTTTTTATTTTATTATTTCCTAAACTCCCCCCTCCAGGGCAATGTCATTTAGTTAAGACTGCTATTCTTACCAGCGGCAGAGTTCACAAAGTTTATTCGTTCTTTGTCGCTGTTGAACCCTTTCAGGGTTCGGCATATTCTACGTTTTCTCTCGCCGGGTTTCACCCGGCGTTACCAACATTCTGCCCCTCTGGGGCAAGTCGTT
>JANOEQ010000124.1:0-23906 GCA_031441485.1 Chitinophagaceae bacterium | reverse complement strand
GTCTTATGGCATTTTTGGGGCTGCAACTGCGTTGAATTTTTCGCCTTAGGCGTTTAGACTATGGCTGCAAAATTCGCCTGGTTTCGCTCCCAAAAACATCCATAATCCATTCTAAACAAATAATTCAAACAGCTTCTAAATATTATTCTCATGATCTTTTATCTATGTACAATTAATTAACGGCACGGGGGCACCTCTCTGTAAGGCCCGATATAGCAGCGGCTGGAATAAGTCAGCAGGTTTACAGCTTCTGCCAGCAGTTTAAGCGACATTTCCCGACCGCAGGAAGCAAAACGACTATTGTTACCCACCGCACTTATTTGCGCCTGCCAGTTTGCAGCTGTCAGCTGCCCAATTATATTCGCCATTTGAGGCATTATATATCCGGCTTCCGCATAGCTGGTAATAGCCGGGTTTCCATCTCCACCAATACTCAGCGTAGTTACCACCACAGTTATAGTATCCAAAGCAGCTTTTGCATGCTGATAAAAATAGATGGCGCCCCCGGCCGATCTGCCTGTAGTTCCATAGGTGGCTTTATCCTGCGAAGCCAGGTTTACAAGCTCCTTTACTTTTTTTTCAAATAGCTTTAGCTGGGCCTGGGTAAGTTTAGTACATTCTGTTCCGGCAGGTGGTGGTATAGTGTATTGTGCAGTAACTGAAAATGCAAAGAACAAAGGCAGCAGTACTAAGAGAAAACGGGGGTTGTGCATGGAATAATCTTTAGGTTTATTAATACGGTAAAGTTCTATCTAAAAAACAACCCGTACAATTACACATTCGGGTAACAATTTATCCAATCTGTATGCCCTGTTATCAGTCTGCAATCAAATACCCGTTAACATGTCCGGTTGTAGACTGACTACCCCCAAAGCTAAAAGCAAACCTGGTGAATTTTATAGTTTGTCCTGCAGTAATGTAAACATCAAACGAAAACTGAAAAGTTTTTACAAAATCATCATCTGGCACAAAACCTATAATAGCAATGGAAGGTGCAGACTCAATAGAAAAGCTTTTATTATTAATCCAGTACCCCACAGTGAAGGTTGGTCCGTTTGATACATCGGGGCTTATATTATTTGTAGTCATACTTATTGATCCGGAAAAATGATACAAACCAGTTTTATTTATTACAATACGGGCATTATTGCCGGGTACAACCGAAACCATGCCAGGATTTAAGTTGTAATTAGGCGGTGTGCCATTAAAATTAAGAGAGTCAGAAGCGGCAACCCCCATTTGGGTTAAGTTAAAAGAGAAGCGGATATTGTTGGAGTATGCCGCATTTTCCCATGTGGGGTCTGCGGTTCCATTAGATGTTAGTATCTGCCCAACTGTCCCGGGGTTATTATTTACTTTTACCGTCCCCTCAATATTCAATGGCCCGTTTATAGTAGTTCCCCCTTCAGCAAAAAAATATACAGCCCTGTTAGTAGCATTGGTGCCTGCACCTACAAATGTGAGTGCATTTTGTCCAAAGGCGTTGTAACCAACTTTGCCTGCATTTAATTCCTTGCCAGCTATGCCGGCACCGAATTCAAAAAGGTTTAGCCCCTCTAGCCGCACCAGCCCGTTTATACTGGTTGTTCCATTTACATGAAGTTTTGAAGTTGGCACTATCCCTATACCAACATTACCATTAGGCCTTATCACCAGCGAATTGGAATTGGTATTTGCCGGTATATCAGACAAAGAAGAAAAAAACAGGCCCTCCTCCATTATGTTTTTTATAGAAAAACTGGTGCCAAGGCTAAGGGCATTTATGTTTGATAAAAGCAATTCTGTAGTATCAGAAAAATTACCCGAACTGATTTTTAAAGTACTTCGCAACGGGTTCTTTACTTCAAATTTTTCTGTTGGGGTGGTGGTTCCTATACCCACATTTTGAGAATGGACAATTAGCGGAAAAGAAATAAGGAAAAGGATAACTATCTTTTTCATACCAAAATTATTTGGTATAAAGATCCGGTTCAAAATAATGCCGTACAATTACACATTCGGGTAGTGGGCTATTAATCCAGCTTTACAATCTTATGCTGCAATGCTTTAGCCACTGCCTCAGTGCCGCAGTTTACATGGAGTTTATGATAGATATTCTGTAAATGCTTTTTTACAGTATCAATGGAAACATTGCTTTTATCTGCAATCATTTTATAGGAATTACCTTTTACCAGCAGCTCCAGTATTTCTTTTTCCCTGCTGGTAAGGTTGAATTGTTCCGAATCAGTTTTGGCCTGCCGGAAATGCTGGAAAACTTTTTGTGCCACAAAGGGACTCATGGGGGCCCCGCCATTCATCACTTCCTGCAGGGCATTCACTAATTGTAAGGGGGCCGTATTCTTAAGCATATAACCATCGGCACCGGCACAAATGGAATCAAATATGCGGGTGTCATCATCAAACATGGTATGCATCACCACTTTTACTTCAGGGCTTGCATTTTTTATTCTTCTTACTCCCTCTACTCCACCAATTCCCGGCATATCAATATCCATCACCACCAGGTCTGCATTATATTTTTCCACCTGCTTATCTGCTTTGTCACAATCGGGATAAGAGGCCGCTACATGAAAATTATTCTCATCATTCAGCAATATCTCCAATGATTGCCGCAGGCGGGTATTATCCTCAAATATTAACAGCTGATAAGGCATATATTCAAAAATAGAACACAAATCGCTTGCAAACCATTACCCATTTGTGTAATGGCCTTCATTTAACTGATCTTCATTTGCAACCACACTGAAGTTCCTGTCCCTGGTTTGGATGTTATGGACACCTCGCCACCCGAAGCTTTAGCCCGCTGTTCCATGTTTTTAAGTCCATTTCCTGTTTTTGCCTTGCTGATGTCGAATCCGCTTCCATCATCTTTCACCAGCAATTCAATATGGGTTGGCGTGGCCAACACCCTGATAACGGCATTAGCAGCCCCGGAATATTTTACCAGGTTATTTACCGCTTCTTTAAAGATCAGGTATAAATCCCGGCGTTGCGTCATAGGCACAGCAATATGCAATTCTTCCTGTGGAAATTCAAACTTCCCGTTAATATTCTTTCCATCCAGCATATCGGCGGCATAGCGTTTCATTCGCACAAACAAATTTTGCAGGTCATCATACCGGGGGTTGATATTCCAAACGATATCAGACAGTGATTCGCTGATACGCTGAATATCCTCCGAAGATTTAGCAAGGTATTCCGTTGATTTTTCCGGCTGGTGTATTGTTCGCCGGGCCAGTTCATTTAAGATATTAATATTACTTAATGAAGCGCCAATATCATCATGCAGGTCCTGGCTGATAGAATTCCGCATGGCGAGCAGGCTTTTCTGTTGTTCTAATTTTTTCTTCAGCTGGTACCGGTTGAACCAGGTGATACTAAACAAAAGAAACATCCCCAGGCCGGCCAATAAAAGATTACGGACATCCTTCTGATTTTTTAATTGCTTTTGCCGCAACTGGTTTTCCTTTTCAGTCAGTTGCAATTGCTGGGCATTATTTTTTGCCAACAGCAATTGCTTTTCCAGTTCCTCACCCTGCTGCCTGATTTCTATCACCTGCAACTCCTGCGATTTAGACAACAGGTCAATCTCATTTTGTTTTTGCAAAGCAAGGGCCGCATTACCGGCAATAACAGCTTTTTGTTTTTCAATTTCAAGCTCCTTAATACGCTGGGCAGTATTCAGCCGCACTATTTCATTATCTTTCTTTTCCGTTTCATACCGGGTTGTTATTTCAGCAATGGATGATTTTGTTTTATCAGTGATGATGCTGTCCCGGTAAATAATAAATTTCCGGTAATTATCGTAAGCCGCTTCATAGTTTTTATTCTCTGCATAATACTTTGACACTTCGAAATAATAGTCCCTGAGATTTGCTTTATTGGACTGGGATTGTATCAATGCAAGCGATTTATTAAAATAGGAACTGATCAATCCGGTGTCATTATTTAGTTTCATATTTAACATACCGGCCGCCAGGTAACGGTGCCCCAGCATTATCGGGTCTTTCCCGTTTTTTTCCAGCAGGGCAATTGCTTTCAATTCAAAATCCAGGGCCTCTGCCGGCTTTTTATTGGTAGCATACAGTTTGGAAGCCGTTACATAAGAATGTATCATTCTTATCTCCTGCCGACTCTGTACAGCATACTTTATACATAGCTTCAGGTATTTATCCGCTTCCTCATTGTTAATGCCGGTATAATACTGGCTGATATTGCAGCAACCGATGGAAAGCCTGGCTATATCTCCGGCTTTTTCCCTGTACACCAGCGATTTTTTTGCATACTCAATAGCCTTGTCCATCTGCCGCAATTCGTAATACACTACAGACAGGTTATTAAATGCCACACCCAATTCACCATACTGGTCTGGAAAATGATTTTCATAAATATTGATTGATTGCATGATACAATTAGCCTTTTTGCTCAGTTCCCCTTTTATACCCCAGCAATAACCAAGGTCGTTAAAGGCAAGGGCCGAATAAGAGGTGGGGTGCCTGTCGAGGTAATATTGAAGGGCTTTTATAAAAAGGGCAATGGCCTCGTCAAATTTATTACTGTACAATTTTACCTGTGCCATCTGCATCCAGCTGACGGCCGTAATGAGTGAGTCTTTTAGCTGAACCCCTATTTTATTGACAAGATCAGCAATGGCATCTGCTTTGTCCAGGTTATCATTATCTATATATACTTCTGCCGTTTTTATCAATGAATATGCCTGTCCTGCCCTAAACCCTTTCTGCCTGCTCAGGCTTTCTGCCAGTCCGCAATAATAGAGGGCCGAGTCATAGTTGCCGGCAGCAAAAACTTCTTCTGCCTTATTGATGAATGAAAAAATAGCGGTTGAATCTGCTTTACTGTACGCAGATTGTGCCCCCGTTTTACTGCTGCTCAATACCAGTAAAAAAAGTGCGAAACAGAAAGCCTTACCAATTATAGTCATATTCAGGTTTCAAAAATGGGTACATTTCAAATTTTCGCATCCCCAATCATTCAGCTTTACAGCTAACCTATTGAATAGTCCGCTAACAGGACACTAACGCCCTTCAGACCTGCCCTGCGGGCCGGGGCCGAAAGCGAAAATTTGAAATGCGCACTAAAAATTACAACTAATATTTGAAACCCCATGCACGTTATCTTTGCAATGTGAATATATCCCAACCTATTGTGCTGTTTGACGGAGTCTGTAATTTTTGCAACAGGATGGTAAATTTTGCTATCCGGAATGATAAAAAGGCAAAGCTCATGTTTACACCGATGCAATCAGAAACCGGGCAACTGCTCCGGGCACAACACCACGTTCCGCAGGCAACAGATACGGTTATTTTAATTGATAATGGGAAAGTCTATACTTATGCCGGAGCGGCAATCAGAATCAGTAAATACCTTGACTGGCCGGCCAGGATGTTTTATGCATTTATCATCATCCCTTCTTTTATCAGCCAGCCGGTTTATAAATGGATTGCCCGTAACCGGTATAGATGGTTCGGAAAAAAAGATAGTTGTATGGTACCCACCCCGGAATTCAAGAGCCGTTTCCTGGACTAACCACCATCACTGCCTATTATCAGCCCTGTTGCCAACCTGAGCATCCGGTAGTACAAGTTCATACTTGTGACCTCAGGCCTCCGACTTATACCTCAATCTCCCCCTTCATATAAAAAACACATTCGCCGGCCATCAGCACCCGGTCATTGGGCAGCAGTTTGCACCATAATTCACCCTGCCGTCGTGATAACTGGCGGGCATACAATTTTGTCTTGTTCATTTTTTCCGCCCAAAAAGGAATAAGGGTGGAATGGGCGGAGCCGGTCACGGGGTCTTCCGGGATACCGCAGTTGGGCGCAAAGAAACGGGACACAAAATCGCAATCTGATCCGGGCGCTGTAATAATGATGCCAATGACATCGATCTTATTCAACAGAGAAAAATCGGGACGTACCTGCAATAGTTGTTTTTCCGTTTCCAGTTCCACAACATAATCACGGCTTTTATACACCGCCACCGGGTTAGAGACACCAAGCCCTTTCAACAATTCATCCGGATATTCCGTTACCAGTACAGGCATACGGGATGGGAAGTTCAATTCCAGTTTTTCCCCCTTCCTTGTCACTATCAATTCCCCGCTTTTGGAACGAAAGCAGATCATCGGTTTATTATAACCCAATTTATTATAAATGATATAAGCTGCCGCAAGGGTGGCATGGCCGCAAAGATCTATTTCCAGTTCGGGGGTGAACCAGCGGATATGAAAGCCACCGGCTTCCTTTACAAAATAAACTGTTTCGGCCAGGTTATTTTCCATGGCTATCTGTTGCATCAGGCTATCTTCTATCCAGTTTTCTAATGGTACTACAGCAGCCGGATTACCACCGAATAGTTTATTGGTAAAAGCATCTACCTGGTAAATGTTAAGTTTCATTTTCCGTTTTTATTTTTTAAGTTCACCAATCTGCAAATACATACATAGCCGGGAAGTCGCGAAGTAAACAGCCTATGAGAACTAATTGTTTCCGTCTTCCCGCCTTCCCGGCAAAATATTCCGGCTGCTACATTTCTTCAGCATTGCTTTTTTGTACATTATAAAATTGCGGCAGCGATAACCGGAATTTCACTGCCAAAATACGAATTGCAAATATGATAAGGATACAAAGTATTTTTGAAACATCCGCATCGATATCGATTTTTTTCAGGGCAAAATAAATCAGCCCGCCTGCTATGCAGGCCAGTGCATAAATTTCTTTGCGAAACAATAGTGGAATATTATTGAGCAGCACGTCTCTCACCACACCGCCGAAACAGGCCGTAATGGTACCCAATGCGATGCATACCCCTGCACTGAAATTCTTCTCGATACCAAATTCAATTCCAATAATAGTAAACAAACCCAGTCCAAGTGCATCAAATAAAAATAAGGTGGTGGTGAGATGCCGGAGGTAACGGCCAAAAAGCATGGTGACTACTGCCGCAGAAAATATAATAATAGTGGCGGTTTCATTTCGCAGCCAGCTTACCGGCAGGTTCCCAATGAGAATATCACGCAGGGTACCACCGCCAATAGCAGTTACAAAAGAAAGGACCAGCACCCCAAAGGGATCCAGCTTTTTTTCCATAGCCAGGAAGGCACCCGATACTGCAAATGACACCGTACCCAGTATATCTATGATATGCAGAAAATTTGTTGGCATGTGGCAAAACTAAACGTTTTTTAAGCGTCCGGCTGCTACTCCGAGTCCGGCCAATCCGAAAAGGTTCTACTGCTGCCTGACGCATAAAAAAAGGCGCACCTTCCGACGCACCCTTAATAACATACATAGCCGCTTAAAAAATATGACCTGCGAATAGAAGCCTCAGACCTCCGGTCTCCTACTCCTCCTTTTCTTTCTTATCCTTTTTACTATCCAGTCGAAAAGACACTTTACAAATAACTCCATAAGATTTTATCTTTCCATCCTTCACATGCGCCTTCATATCCTTTACCCACACAGAATCTATATTACGAATGGTTTTAGACGTTTCTTTTACAGCCTGTTTTACGGCATCATCGAAACTTTTTTCGGAGGAGGCAATTACTTCTATTACTTTTACAATCGGCATGGCAAATAATTTTTTTAATGAATAATAATTTCACTAAAAGATAATGCATTTGCACAGAAAACGCAAATCGAAGTAATAACAGGTCAGATTTGCCAAGTCAGATGACCCATTTACCAAGGATGCCATCCCGATTATATTTCCGTCTTTATATTCTAACACCCAAAGCAATTAGTATTATCAAAACCTTTATACTCTGCAAAACGGGTAAAATTAATACCATCATACCGGTATACGCCCCCATGGCCTGAGGCGGTAAACCAAATATTGCCGGCCTTATCCTCCATCAGGCATCCAATACTGTTAAGATGAAGGCCATCATTATATCCAATACTATCAGTTGGCATCATTCTCCATATACCAGCCTTATATTTCTCAGTATCAGTTGGTGTTTCCTCACATGTACTGCAAGTGAATCTAAAATTGGTAAAGCCCGTCTCCCCGTTTTGTTTTGCTCTTTGAACAGACACAAGATTTCCATTGTAACGGAATAAACCCATTTCGGTGGTGCCAAACCAGATACTTCCTGCCTTGTCCTGAATAATTCTCACAACCGCTCTTTTGAGAGAAGAGCCACCAGGAGCTATTATAATACCGGCCGATTCACTGAAGAGAAAAGACCCGGCATTATCCACCCCGGGAATGGGGAAACGGATAAAGTTTTTCCCATCGTAAAAACAGGCTCCACGATTAGTGCCAAACCAAATATTGCCTATTTTATCTTGCATCATGCAAAAAACGATATTACCGCTAAGACCATCGTTCTGTGTAAAATTAGTAAGCCCTGCCTGTCTGTTCGTCAGTGTCCCGGCAGCAGACAATAATTTTCCATCGTAGCGATAGACTCCTCCACCCGAAGTGCCGAACCAACGGTTTCCGGATTTATCCTGCAATTCACAACTGCTATTAATGAAGGGATCCATACCCGGGGGCCATACACTTTTCTGTTGTCCTGCAGCAATGTTTGTTATTTCACTTACAATGCCTGTTGGCAAGTTTGCGTTATTTTGCCCTTTGCAGGAACTAATAAAAAGCAATATTAAAACGCCCACGTACATTTCCTTTTTCATGAGTTTTAAATTTTATATACCAAAGCTAGTGCTGACTTAAAAGGAAACCTGTTATTCAGTGGTTATTGGGATGTTATTGAGTTGTTAACGCAGGCTATTTACTATAAAAAAAGCTAATTTTGAACTTCGCTAATGAAACTGAACAGAACCAATATATTTATTGCAATTTCTTCCATTGCACTATTAATAGTACTGATTATCCAGGTGAACTGGATCTTTGAAACTGCAAAAATCAAAGAAGAATTATTCAATGAAAAAGCGAATATGGTTCTTTCAAGAACAACCGAAGCGCTGCGTACTGACAAAGAAACCTGCATGAAAATTGAAGCTTGCGCTGAAAATGATAACACTTCAGGATCAGCCACAACTTTAGGAAAAGATGAAGTTCACAAAATAGATTCGCTGTTTACATATTATATGAAATTTTATAATTTTCATATCGATTATTCCTTTGTGGTCGCAAAACCAAGCCCCTTCACCACTAACTATAAAGCCGGTTTTACAAATTACACCTATAATAAACCTTTGCAGGACGCATCCAATCAAAATGGAGTGGAGTTAAAACTGATCTTCCCTGATAAAAAGCAATTCATTAGAGCGGAGATGGGTATACTGTTCTTCACATCTGTTATCCTGATACTGGTTGTGTTTGTTATGTTTTGGCAAACCATCCGGTCACTCCTGAAGGAGAAAAAAATATCGGAGCATACAACCGATTTTTTAAATAATATGACTCATGAATTTAAAACACCGCTAACAAATATTGCCCTGGCGGGCAAAATGATAACAAAGGGTTCAACTATTGGGCAGGAAGATAAAATAAAACATTATTCAGGAATAATACTCGAAGAAAATGAAAAATTAAAGCTGCAGGTGGAGCAGGTACTAAGCATGACCGCACTTGAAAGAGGTGAAATTCCTTTACAAAAAACGGAACTGGATTTCCATAAGTTGATCAATGAGTCCATAAAATCTATCAGTATACAGATAGAGAGCAGAAAAGGGAATTTAACAGTACACCTGAACGCCAATAAGTTTTTGGTAATGGGAGATAAAACACATCTTACCAATGCACTGCGTAATCTGATTGATAACGCAATCAAATACTCCCGAAATAATCCGGTATTATCCATTTATACATCGAATACCGGCCAACAGCTGGTGCTGGTAATTGCTGATAAAGGCATAGGCATAGAAAAAGAATATCATAAGAAGGTATTCGATAAGCTCTTCAGGGTGCCAACCGGGGATGTACATGAGGTGAGGGGATTTGGACTTGGGCTAACATACATAAAAAAAATTGTGGAATTGCATGGGGGAACAATTGAACTTCAGAGCGAAAAAGGAACAGGCACAGCATTCACTATTACCATACCCAATGCTTAAACAACGGCTTAAAATACTATTGGCAGAGGATGATCTTAATTTAGGTATCCTTTTGGTTGATTACCTGGAAACGGAAGGTTTTGCCGTGAAACTTTGCAAAGATGGAGCGCTGGCCTTAAAAGCATTCCAGAGTAATCAATTTGATCTTTGTTTATTGGATGTGATGATGCCTCAGCTGGATGGTTTCTCCCTGGCAAAAGGGATCAGGGCTACAAACAAAAAAGTACCATTCATTTTTATCACTGCCAAGTCGTTTAAAGAAGATAAACTAAAAGGATATGCCCTGGGTGCTGACGACTATATCACAAAACCATTTGATGAAGAGGAGTTACTTTGGAAAATAAAAGCGGTTATCCGCAGGATATCAGAAAGCAAAAGTGAAAGCAGGCATGAAATAATTTCGATAGGAAATTATGCATTTGATTTTTCTAATCAATCCTTAACCATTGATGGCAAAATCAAACGGATCACCGAAAGGGAAAGTGATATCCTTAACTATTTATTGGCCCAGCGGAATAATGTGGTAAAACGGGAAGACCTGCTAAAAGACCTTTGGGGGGAGAACAATTATTTTCTCGGCAGGAGCCTGGATGTATTTATCTCAAAAATACGTAAATACCTGAAAGAAGATCCAACCATAAGTATAGAGAATGTTTTTGGTGTTGGGTTTATATTTAATGTTCCGGTAAAATAGGGGCCAGTTTTATCTTATGATCAGGTTAGGAAAAAGTGGCTGGCCAAAATTGTTTCTTTTTTGTATTTGTGCGCAAGCGAAAAGGGGCATATTGTTTAAGAAAAGAATCGGTTTATTTACATACCAAAGTTATTGTGGGTGGCGATTTACTGTCACCCCGTTATTTTACGCATGAGTGTTTCAATTGGCCCATTTTTGAACTTCCCTGTCCACAATTTGCTAAACAAACAGCTTAAAACAAAGTAGGCAATAGCAAAAAGTAAAATAAATAAAGGACCTGTTGCTGCCGTATCTGAAAGGTGACCTGTATAATTTTTCCCTGTAATGAATGAAAAAATAATCATTCCAATTGTCAAATGCGAAATGTAATGTGTCAAAGTCATTTGTCCTGTTGATGCAAATATTTTTGCATATTGATTGTTTTCAAGTTTTGTACCAATAAACATAAATATAGAAATAAGCATAAGTGCAAAACCAAAAGTACTCAACATGAATGGTAAAAATGGCGGTATATAATCTGCCGTGATGTATATTAAAAGGTCTTCATTTATGTCTATGTTGTTGGCCCAGAACTGTAAGATAATTATTGAAACCAATAAACCTAAACCAATTAAAAACATGTTAAGCTGCATTTTAAAACCGCTCCAATCAATTTTGCCAAGCCACATACCGGCAAAGAAATAGGCAACCCAGGGAAATATTGCATTCCATCCATTGTAAAGCGTATTTCTTAAAAAACCAGTTACAGTCCAAAAACCGTTGTACTCCAGGGTATTAAAATTCCACCCTGTTTCGTATGGGATTATGAAAAATAGCAAATGAAAAATTATTATTGCTAAAAATGCAGCCCACAAATAATATTTCTTTGGCAGAAATAAAATTAAAATAGCCAGGTGCATATAACCGCCATAATAATGCAAAATGTCGGCAGGCCACCAAATATAAAGCAGTAAACCTATTGTAAATAAAAACCATGAACGTCTGCTTATAATTATTTTCAACTTCGATTTCTCCGCCAGGCCGTATTCACCCCTGCCTGTCATTAATGAAATACCCATACCTGCAAGTATTACAAAGGTTGAACTTGAATTTCCACTAAATAAATATAAAAATTGCCCTAAAATGCTCTTGTCGGTAAACGAACCATAAACAGTATTGAAGTTTACAATAAACATTCCGAGAATGGCGTAGGCCCTGGCTAAATCAAAGCCAATAATTCTTTGTTTCATGTTCGCAGGTTTTAGTGTGTATTGCCCTGGCTTTGAAGTCCAACACTACCTGCAATGATTAAAATAACAGAGGCAATTTGTATCCAGTTTAAAGTGTGCTTAAATACAATAATATTAGTCAAAACAATAAGCGTAGTCCCAATTCCTGCGGCGATCATATATACAAAACTTGTTTCAAAAACTTTCAAAGCCATTACAAAAAACAGTAACGCTATTAAGTCAACCAATACAGTTGCTGCGGTTGGTGCTGTTTTGGTAAATCCTTGCGAGAGTTTCAGCGTTGCAAAACCAGCACTTTCAAAAATCAGTGCAAGGGAGAGATAAATCCATTTCATAATTAAATTATTTACTTGTTCAAATGATGTTACAAAATTGCAATGCTTATTTTGCCATTCATTTGACTTAGGTCAAATAATGAAACTATTTCTTTGCTCGTATTCTGCTTAATGTCTCTAATGATATACCGAGGTACGAAGCAATAACAGTGAGTGGGATATTTTGAACGATGTGCGGATGGTCTTCAGTAAGTTTATTATAGCGCTTAGTCGCATCCATTGTATGAAATTGGAATAATCTGTTTTCCAACCACATTGCATAATATTCAGTCATCATCAAATCTAATATTGCTAATTTCGGAAATTGTTGTTTAGCCTTTTGAAATGCTGAAAAATCAGTCTGTGAAATAGTGATGTCTGTTAGTGCTTGTATAAACTCTCTACTCGGATTTTGCAGACAATAACTGTCAAATGAAACTGCAATATCGTTGTCGAAGTATAATTCTGTGGTTATTTCTTTTCCGTCATTGAGATAATATTTTCTTGCTATCCCCTTTTCTATCCAATAGCTTCTTTTAGAAACTTCATCTTGCCGCAATAAAAAGTTGCCTTTTTTAAAATTTTTTTCAACTGAAATAGCCTTTAAGGCTGTCAGGGTTTCAGGGTCTAACCTTGTTATGAAGTCGTTTATCTTATTAAGATAAGTGTTCATAATTTTTAGTGGGCTGTGGGTATTTTAGAATTGCATACATTGGTTCGGGCATTGCTGCTGTTGACGTTGAAATTACTGATTTTCCTGCTTTCCGGTTCCTTCACCGGAGAGCACCTCCCGAATAACACCCGGCAAAAACAAATTCTCCGCAGGAGATTGTTGATTATTGAACAGCCCGCCTTACTTTAATCAACGAGTCCCACCGCCGATTTTCTTATAGTTACAAACTACTGCCGGAGGGGGAGGCCCGTCGGCGGAAGAGGTGAGATTCACTATTCTTTCATCATTTGGCTTATCACCACCTCTATCTCTTCTGCATTTGGTTTGCTGAAATAATCGCCATCGCTGCCATACGCAGGCCGGTGCGCCTTACCCGTAATGGTGCGGGGTGCCACATCCAGGTATTTGTAGCCGCCCTGTTCCTCCATCACTTTGT
The DNA here is from genome assembly GCA_031441485.1 of Chitinophagaceae bacterium. Taxonomy (GTDB): domain Bacteria; phylum Bacteroidota; class Bacteroidia; order Chitinophagales; family Chitinophagaceae; genus JJ008. The sequence goes on along the minus strand of JANOEQ010000124.1, from coordinate 10,511 downwards.
TAAACATAAAGGCAGCAGCACCTCCCGGCACATCTTCATCAATGAAGACGATGCGATTGGTCTTTTTAAGTGATGTAAGTATGATATGATTGATATCAAAAGGTAATAAGGTTTGCACATCCACAATTTCACAACTGGTACCCTGCTCTTCCAGCATTTGCACAGCGTCCTGGATGATGCGAAGCGTAGATCCATAAGATACGATAGTAACATCGGTTCCTTCTTTTATTATTTCCGGCACACCCAGCGGCACAGTAAACTCAAGTAAATTGGAAGGTAGTTTTTCTTTCAGCCGGTAGCCATTCAGACATTCCACCACCAGGCCGGGATCGTTGCTTCTCAGTAAGGTATTGTACATACCCACCGCCTGTGTCATATTCCTGGGTACACATACATACATGCCACGGAGTGCATTTATCACCATGCCCATCGGCGATCCGCTATGCCATATACCTTCCAGGCGATGGCCCCTGGTACGAACGATCAAAGGGCAACTCTGCTGACCCGCCGTTCTGTAATGCAAAGTGGCCACATCATCACTCAATGGCTGCAACCCGTATAATAGATAATCGAGGTATTGTATTTCTGCAATAGGCCGTAAGCCCCGCATGGCAAGGCCTATACCCTGCCCCATGATGGTAAGTTCCCGTATACCAGTATCAAATATGCGCTGCTTACCATGCTTTTGCTGCAGGCCGCTGAAACCCTGGTTCACATCACCGATAAAACCGAGATCTTCCCCAAATGCCACTACTTTGGGATTGGAAGTAAACAGTTCATCAAAGAAGCGGTTCAATACTTCAAAGCCATTCAGCAAAGCCGCATCTGCTGTATACAAAGGCTTTACTTCATTCACCTTCAAAGCACTCTTTGGCCCTTCATTATATAAATGTGTATTATATAATTTTTTATTCTCTGCCTGCAGGTCTTTGTAAAAATCCTTTGTCCAGAATGCTGCATCTGCATTACCGGCTATGTTAACAGCAGTATGCAGGGTTTTCAATACATCTCTTCGCAACGGCTCACGGCTGGCCGATAGTTCTATCGCCAGTTTTTGCAAGGCGGCCATATATAGCGGCAATGCATTGGCCATGGCATGAATCAAATCCGTAGCCCTTGCCACCTGGCTCTTTACCGGGGTAATGAATTTATCCCAGGCAGCCTTCTTGCTGTCACGCACATGCCCCTTTGCCTTTACCGCTATTTCATCCAATTCATTTTCTTCTGCCAATGCATTTTCAATGATCCACTCTTTCATTTTCTTAATACCATCCCATTCCCTTTCCCAATCCAGCCTTTCCTGGCCTTTATACCGCTCATGACTGCCCGAAGTGGAATGCCCTTGCGGCTGGGTTATTTCTTCTACATGAAAGAGTACCGGGGTATGGGTTTCCCTGGTCAGGCGTATCCCCTCTTCAAACACTTCGCACATGCCGGCATAATCCCAGCCCTTTACTTTATAAATATTTAATCCATTAGTGCCATCACTTTTCTGCATACCACTCAAGGCATCCGACACAGAAGATTTCGTGGTCTGAAATTTTTTAGGAACAGATATTCCATATCCGTCGTCCCACACAAATATGGCAAGCGGCACCTGCAACACCCCGGCGGCATTGATGGTTTCCCAGAAATGTCCTTCACTGGTGGAGGCATCGCCGATAGTGGCAAAACAAACTTCATTGCCATTATCAGAAAGATGCTTAAAAATTTGCAGTTGCTCTATATTTCTGAACGCTTTAGAAGCATAAGCCAGTCCCAATGCCCGGGGCATTTGCCCGGCCGTGGGAGCTATATCGCTGGAAATATTTTTAAGACCTGCCAGGTTCAGCCAGTCGCCTTTTTCGTTAACCATTTTGGTGGCAAAATGGCAATTCATTTGGCGGCCTGCGCTAAAGGATTCGATATTCACATCCGGGTTGGCATATAGTTGTGCAAAAACCTGCTCTGCCGTAGTAAGGCCGGCGGCAAACATAAAAGTCTGGTCGCGGTAGTACCCGCTCCTGAAATCTCCCTGCTGAAAAAACTTGGCCATAGCAACCTGGGCCACTTCTTTTCCATCGCCAAAAATGCCAAATTTCGCCTTCCCACCAAGTACTTCCTTTCGGCCTAACAAGCTGGTTTCCCTGCTAATACAGGCCACCCGGTAGTCGCTCAATACTTGCTCCCTGAACCTGTCAAAAGACAATTTGCCTTCTTCAGTAAGCATGTCGGGGTTGGTATTTTCCATGCCACAAAAATAGGAAGATTGAATACAATATATATGGTCGCCGGGATGCTAACGCTGACATGTGAAAAAATATCTTTTAGCCGTTGCAACCCAGTTGGTATAATTGGCATCTTTTTGCTAAATTTGAGTGTCCCTAAATAGTTATAAGTATGAAGAAAACCACTGTTATTTTATTAGTCTCCCTTTTGTCACTTGGAGCTATGGCCCAACAACCGGTACACAATGAGAATGACGGACATGACCATGGTGTAAAACCAGTCACTGCCGCTGTAACCACCCCCGGTGAAGATGTGCTGGTGATAAAAGAACTGGAACATGATTTTTCTAAAATTCCCCAGGGCAAACCAGTCTACTACTTTTTTGAGATCCGTAATTCCGGAAAAGCTGCGTTGAAACTGGATAATGTACAAGCCAGTTGCGGATGCACCACCCCTGAATGGAGCCGTGATGCTATAGCCCCCGGCGCAGACGCTAAAATAAAAGTGGGATATAATGCAGCCGCTGAAGGGCCCTTTGATAAAACAATTACAATAACATATAACTCAAACCAAACAAAAGTTCTCCGAATAAAAGGCACGGTATGGAAAGCACCTGAAGGTTCCGCACCCGCCAATGCATCGGTGGATTTCTTAAAAAAACAATCCTTTTAAAATTTAACACATGAAGAAGATTTTTTTACTCGCCACTGCATTTGCATTTACTATAACAGCTTTGGCACAACCTGCTCCTGCAAAAGCTGACGATGTTATTAAAATGAATGTGGAAACACATGATTTTGGCAAAATCAAGCAAAGCGTACCGGTTGTTTATGTTTTCGAAATAAAAAACATCAGCGGCAAACCGGTGGTAGTAGCCAATGCTTCTGCTTCATGCGGATGTACCGTTCCTGAAAAGCCTGAACAGCCTATCGAGCCAGGAAAAGTGGGTACCCTGAAAGTTCAGTTCAATGCACCTGCAGCAGGTCCCATCAACAAAGACGTTTACATTACTTTGGCTGGCATTGATGCTCCTAAAGTGGTGCATATTACCGGTGAAGTGCTGACTCCCGAAGCTTATGAAGAATACCTGAAAACAAAACCAAAAGAAAAAGACGAAAAGCCTAAGAACTAATTGGCCATTCGACTGACCGCCTGTATTAATCCCTAAATAGCGAACGATACTAATAAATCCCTCCCGTTTATTTCAGGAGGGATTAATTATTTTAGGGGTGGAAAGAAAGTGGTGAAAAAATACAGGATGCGGTGAAGCGGGGCTTGCAGGAATAGGAGAAATGAGCGCACTTAATAAAAAGTACCCAATGATATTAATACCCTGCTTGATTGCTGATCTTCATTCGTTCATGATTGAACCACAACTTGTCCCGGCCATCCGGGGTGGGACATAGATATCATAGAAATACACACATAGACAGCTACACCTTTGCTTTGACCCTAAAAGATGACTCTCCCATATGAATATTGCTGTCTTTTATAAGCTATGTGGTTCAAGCCCGGTAATTTAAAACCCTGAAAGGGTGACATTAGATAGCAGGGTATACCCCAAAAACGGTTTTGCAAAATCAATCCACCGTCCAATGGAAACTCTTTTGCAAAACTGGCAATTTTCTCCAGTCAAGCGCCTTACCAGTCATGATGGTTTCCCTTCCTTCTTTTTTATATTGCAATGTAATGGTACTGTCTGCTTTTTGATATTGGATGGCCATCGCAGTTTTATGCTGCTGATAATCGGTCAATACATATAGTTCTTCCGCTTTATCATAACTAAACCGGTAATCCTGCATGTTATCCGCGGCATCCTGGAAGATCATATATCCATTTCGGTGAATAAAGAATCGCTTTACCGGAAGATCATTTCCGGTAAGCGTATCCGTTCCTGAAATCAATTGCTGTACTTTATATGCCCCATGCAGGTAGGGGCGTTTAGCCATATCATCATTGAAATTATTTGCTTTGATATAGGGATACAGGGCTTCTAAGAAGATAAAACCCATCGCCAGCCATTTAATAAAAACAGACCAGAAAGGATGTTTGAATAAAACCGGCCCTTTTGCCACAGGAGGTATCGCTTCTTTTTGCACAACAAAAAACTGCCACAACCTCTTGTAAAAAGGATACAACAGGTATACTGAAAGAAAAAGGAGGAATAATGAATAGAGTTTTACAGAAATATCAAACCCAAAATTGATAAGCGCCACCTGGACCATGGCGGCCGCAGCCAATAAAATACCGGCCATCCTGGTTCTTTTAAAAAACAAAAACAGGGATGCCAGCACTTCCACTGCACCCGTGCATATATTATAAAACCGGGACGTACCCATGGATGTCCAATAGAGCAAGTCTTTGTCTATTTGCCCCAGCGGCGTATATAAAGTGTTGGGTTCGGGCAGGTAAAACTGGCTTTTAAATATTTTATCCAGTCCGTATTTCAGCAACAGTAACAGCAGGTAATAACAGGCCAGCAGATAGATACCATGAAAAATTTTGTCCCTGTATTCTTTCCACTTTTTTACATACTGCAATAACAAAACAATAATCACTGACAAAACAAAAAGAATCAATACCAGTACATACATGGATACAGAATCTGAATGCACATTTGTGTTTTTCAATTGTATTCCCAAAAATACATCCGCTACTATATGGATCAATGGGCCAAAGAGAAAATCAGTGAGGCGTTGCTGAAAACCAATTAACTGAAACGGGAAGGGAATAAACAGTATGCCCAATAAAACAAATAAAGAAGTAACACTAAATACCAACGGATACTTCTTTTGCATACCATACTAAATTGAAAAGAGAAAGAGTTAAGGCATTTGCTTCAACTGAACAGTTTTATGCTTCCAGGTAAACAAGCCCGCCATCAGCGACAGTAATACAATAAGGCCCATTATCCAAAAAGCCTGCCCGTCAAAAGGGTGATAATTGTCATTATTGATTGTGCCGAAATAAGGAAGATCATTCTGCTTAGTTTTCAGAGGAGTTGAATCGAAACCGATAAACCTGATAGAATCAACTGAATTGCTGAACCAGTATACAAAGTGGATATTCTTTTTGATACTGTCCAGGTTATTTGTTTTAGAAAACAACGCGGTGGACCGGAGGGTATCTTTTTTTTGCCATTGCTTATTCTGGTTAGATTCTTTTCTGCTTACTAACACCGCCACAGAATCCGCTATAAGGATGACACTATCCAGCGCCCTTTTTTCAGGTAGTCCAAAATCGGATTTCTCCATATCGAACAGGTCATTCCCCAGAGCTACAGTAAAGTTTGCTGAACTCCCGCTATGGCTTTTAAAAGCAATCTTTTTAGTTTGGGCCTGGCCGGTAAACCATGCCAGGGAAAAAAGCAAAAAGCAAATTGTGCGCATAAAAATACTTTATACCTAAAGCTAACAAAAAATAACCGCTATGCAGGTATAACCTCTTTGTTTTCCTTTAGCTGATAAAACCGCCAGGTGGCGCATCCTGCTGCCAATGAAGCGGCCACTATAAGACTGACTATTACCACAAACTGCCCGTCAAATGGTGACTGCCTGTTATCACCGGGTCCATTTACCACCGGGATGAGTGTATTATTCTTATACTTCCTTTTTTTATTGTCATACCCTACAAATACCACTTTCTCCACCGGGTTTTTAAAATTGTACTGCAACTTAATTACCTGTTTGATGCTATCGAGTGAATGATTACGGGAGAACAATGGATGGCTGTACACTATTTCATGCCCTGCTGTCCAAAGGCTTGGCTTATTTACAGGTTTAGCGTAAGTGAAGTTTTCACGGGTGCAATAATTACTGGTTACCATAATTGCCACTGAGTCGGAAACAAAAATAACACTGTCTAAGCGGGCTGTAATAATATCCCGCTGCGGTGCCATTCCGAAGTTGGAATTATCCATATCAAAGAGATTGTCTTCTAAGGCAGTGCTGAAATTATCCATGCTGCCGCTATGGCCTTTGAAGGCGATTTTTTTTGTTTGCGCGGTGGCAGTGGTGTATATAAGGCAAAGAAGGATGGCGATCAGTTTGTTCATGGTGTTGCTCTTTTATTATTGCTGTGTTGAAGATATTCTTTTCATTACCGGCACCGCCCGCCACTGGGTGAAGGGTTGTTTTAAATTGGTGAAGCGGTTACCGAAGATGGTAAACAAATTGTTTGCAGCATTAATTAAATATAAAACAGGCTGGCAGGTTCCGCCAGGGGGATGTAAAAAAAGTATCCCCGGGTAAAAAACCGGAGATTGCCAAACAAAGTAATCCACTGAAAGTGGAAGTCGTTGAAATTACTCAGGGCCAATCATCAGATCCGGCTAAATACTGGAAAAACCGGTCTTGGAAAATTGAAATTATTGCGTTTAAAGCATTGCTGATTCCCTGTTTAATAACTGCGGTCATTAAACCCATCACTGACTTTATGGCTGCCTGTATCTGTATAATAACAGGAAGAGGTTGCAATATTTCCATTTTGTTTTCGTTGCTGGTAAAAACAAGCTACCGCCTGATGACAAGAACGACTTTTTTGCTGCTGTTGTACTGCAACATGGTTACGGTGCAGGCCTGGTCTCAAAAACCCGCTGCAGATTCTCTTCCACAAATGGCCACTGTAAATGTATCTGTAACCAGTATGAAAGGGCAAGCCAGAAAAGGGGAAGTAATTATTTTTCGCGGCGAAAAAACCGGCCGCATGATCAACGGCATATCTGATGCAGCCGGTAAAATAAAACAACTGCTGCCACCGGGAGATACCTATAACGTAAGTGTGAAAAGTATTTCTGATACCACCAGGTATGCTATTCTTACTGTACCAACGCTGGAGAAGGATGAATATTTTTCAGAAGATTTTTGGGTGAAAATAAAATTTGATCCCGCCAAAAGTTACCGCCTCGATAATGTTCATTTTGATACAGACAAAGCAAGCTTACGACCTGATTCTTATACCGAGCTGTCCGAACTGCTGGATTATCTGCAGCGGCATGAAGAAATAAAAGTAGAGATTGCCGGGCATACGGATAATGTGGGTACGGATGCGCATAATCTTAAACTATCGCAGGACAGGGCCGGTGCCATTGTCAGATATCTTACCAGCAAAGGAATAAAAGTGAACCGGCTAACTGCAAAAGGCTATGGGGCCACGCAACCGGCAGCGGATAATGCTGCCGAAGAAGGAAGGCAAATGAACAGGAGAACGGAAGTGAGGATATTGTAAGAATACAAGAAGCAGTATCCCTATTTTAGGGCCCCTAACTTTTGCGTATAGACCCCACCCCCCTCCTTGAGGAGAAGGAGCTTAGACTCCGTAACTACGCTAGTGTCGTGTCAAGTCTGATATAACGCAAACAATTTTCCCACAAAGACACAAAGAAAAGGCTTTGTGGGCTTCGTGGTCTTTGTGGGATAGCTTTTGTATTCGTTGAGAGGTATCCGGCAAAACAGGATTGACTTATCACTGGGTGAAAGCCGGAAAAAGCGCCTTGCAGGTACCTGTACCTGCTGCCTGCACCCTTTTATTTTTCTATCCAAAGTACAGAGTTCCCGTTACTATGTTCATTTTGTTCCCATAGTTTGTTGAATGGATCAATGATCCATTCACCATCCACAATAAACTTGTAAAGGTGTTTTCCCTGGGCCAGGTGTACCCTAAATATCCATTCGCCATTTTCCTTCTTCATGGCCAGTGCATCGGGTACCCAGTTATTAAAATCGCCGACGAGGTAAACCAACCTGGCATTTTCAAAACCCTTTAAATGGAAAGTATAATTCGGATGAAGTATAAGGTAAGATGTTTTTTTGCCGGTAATATATGCGGGGCGGGCGGGGTCAGCCATAGCTTTGCCATCCACTATGAACTGATATTCATAATTACCTGCACCCAATATATATGGCAACTCCCATCCGAAGTCTGTCTTTATCATGATCAGTTCATTATTCCTCCATTTATTAAATGATCCTGATAAGATAACCTCGCGGGCATTAGCATACCCATCCAGTTTAAACAGAAAGGGTTCGCCAATGGTAATAACTGAATTATAATCATTGAACTCATTGGGGAAGCGACGGGGGTTCCCGGGGTCTGCCATCCAGTTTCCATCTGCAATGAACCGGTAGGTATACGTGCCATCCGCCAGGTACAGTGGCAGATCCCATCCATCTTCTTTCTTTTTCATCAATAATTCCCGGGGGGCCCAATTATTAAAACTGCCTGCCAGGTAAACCTTTTTGGCATTGGTAAAGCCCCGCAACTGTAATAGAGTATTGGCAAAATAATATACTGAGTTGGTATTTCCCTCCCCATCATTTTCATTCTGTAAATTATCGTTATCAGTGGCCCAGTTACCATCTATGATAAATTTATACCAGTGCTTACCAGGTGTCATTTTCACAAAAGCCAGCCAGCCGTTTTCCACTTTTGCCATTGGCAAATTGTCTTCGTTCCAGTTATTGAAACTACCGGCAAGCATTACCCTGCCGGCCTTTTGATTGTTTCGCAAAAAGAAACTGACCACAGAATCCTGTACTGCAAAAGCCTCTTTATTCCGGAACCGGTTATACCCAAATATTGTTTTGTTAAGCACAGCCGGAAATGTCCCGTTTTCCTGCCTGCCATTTCCATGGAAAATAATCCGGCCTTTCTCATTATTAATATCAGCGGATTGTATGGGTTTGATGAGGCTGAACAGGGTATCTGTATCCAGCTGCATCTTCCAGCCGCATATACGGATCGAATCATCATTTCCCGTATCAATAAAACGCCGGAGGCCCAGTGGTGCCAGCTCGTATTTTTGTACAAATTCATTAAGAGCAGCCGGCAGTATTTTTTTGCTGAGCAGTATATACATCTTTCCTCCCTTTACAGAAAAGCGTTGCATCGTATCCTGCGAAAAAAGGGGGCTGCCAATCACCAGCTGCAGCAATAAAATGCTGCAGCACAGCCGCCATTCCTTTTTGATCCTATATCCTGCTTTCAGGCTCATTTCCAGATATACATTTTTTTCGTTACAAAGTTAAACCCAATCTGCTTTAGCGACAGAAAATCAAATCCCAGTACCCCGCTTACACAACCGCCCAGCGAAAAACAGGTTTTTTCAAGGTTAGTGATCAGCACGGGCAGGTTCTTCACCGGCTGGTTCCCGATCATTAATGTACTCAATTCTCCTCTCAATACCTCTGTTTTTGTAGTCCCCACACCTGTCATGATTGTTTTTCCGGTAATTGATACCAATTCAAAAACCTTATCAGGCAGGCGGCTGTCCAGCAGGTTTGTTTCTGCCCCGCTGTCTATAATCAATTTTACTTTCTTACCGGCCAGGGTGCTTTCCACCAGGATGCGGTTATCGGTAATAGTTATTGGCACGGTGCTGTAAGCCGACGTATCATTTAACAGCTGATGCCGGTAAGAAGACGCTTCCTTACGTGTCATACGATGCAGGTAAATATAATTTTTCTCATAATCAATGATCATTTCATAATCTGCCAGGAACTGCACACCTATTAATCCCAGTATTTTCACCCCCTTGCTGTTTTCGATATTACCGAGATTGGCCAGGTCAGCTTCTACACGGTAATGCCGGGCTGCCCCAAAAGAAAAACTGTTAACCAGGGTTTTGCTGATACTAAAATTCGCAGCAGTAATTCCATTTCCTTCTTCATCGGTATCGATCCTGGTACTGTTTCGGAAATAAGTGAGGTTTAGTACAAGGCCGGGGCAACCCGTATCAAGCACAAAATTTCCTTCCATTAAATCTGCTCTGGCTTTAATGAGAATCAGGTTTCCCGCCCTGCTAAAAGGGAGCATAAAAGTGGATGAGTCTGCTGACAGTTCCTGGATGGGTATTTCTATATTCACAGGTACTGATACAGATTTTTCTACGGGATTGCCCGGAAAAGCCATAAGCCGGTTATAACCGGTTACAGTTATTATGATTGTAAAAACTATAAGGTTCCTGAGAATTTTCATAGCAACTGATATACTTCCCCGATTATCAAATTTATTTGAATAGCGTATTTTTTTTAGACGAATATGGTTAGTGGTAAGTTACTGGCTGCCAAAATTGGCTTATCGTACCACTGGTGGTAACTGGTATATCTATGAAACGCTGATAGCAGCCAATACCAATCTCCAAATACTTTTGTATAAAGACAGGGTATTAAGAAGCTGTTTGAATTAATTGTTTGATATGTCTTATGGCATTTTTGGGGCTGCAACTGCGTTGAATTTTTCGCCTTAGGCGTTTAGACTATGGCTGCAAAATTCGCCTGGTTTCGCTCCCAAAAACATCCATAATC
>JANOEQ010000123.1:0-9112 GCA_031441485.1 Chitinophagaceae bacterium | reverse complement strand
GTCTTATGGCATTTTTGGGGCTGCAACTGCGTTGAATTTTTCGCCTTAGGCGTTTAGACTATGGCTGCAAAATTCGCCTGGTTTCGCTCCCAAAAACATCCATAATCCATTCTAAACAAATAATTCAAACAGCTTCTAAATCTTTCAGTGCTCGCAGACAAAATACTGAATAGTCGTATAAAAACACTTTGCCGCCCTTCGGCCGGGGCCAAAAGCCACAATTTAAAATGCACCCTAAAAACCCCCTTTTGAAACAAAGAAGGATTAAACAATACAGCCCGGGTTTCTGTTTTACCGCCTTCAGAAATAAAATTGGCAGTGTAGGAATAGTTTTTTGCTGCTTATTTGTTCTTATTTTCTTCTTTGTCAGTATATTTCTTTTCTGCTTCCTGTGCTTTGTCAAAGTCCAGCACCACTCCATTGATGCAATATCGCAGGCCGGTTGGGGGTGGCCCATCATCGAATAAATGGCCCAAATGGGCTTTACAACGGCCGCATTGTACTTCCGTTCTTTGCATGCCGTGCGTATTATCGGGAGTGTAAATGATGCTGCTTTTGCTTACGGGCTCATAAAAACTGGGCCAACCGCAGCCGCTCTCAAACTTGGTATCGCTTTTGAACAATGGATTCCCACAGGCAGCACAATAGTAATTACCCACTTCATTAAAACTTTCAAATTTACTGCTCCAGGCTCTTTCGGTTCCTTTTTGGCGGGCAATATTATAGACATCAGCGGGCAAAACCTTTTTCCATTCTTCCTCGCTCAGGGCCACTTTGGAACTGTCTGTATTGGAATAAACAGGGTTGTTTTTTTTGGCGCTATCCATTTTGTCAGATTTATTGTCGTGTTTATTATTTTGAGATATACGGCATTGCTGCAGAAAGCCACTAAGCAATATAACCAGAACAATATTAAAAACGGATTTCAGCAACATTTGTTTAATTAGCAGGGGCAAATAATTATTGGGGGCCCTTCTTAAAGCCGCTCCGCATATACCTAAGGTTTGCAGAAACGTCCCACATTCTTGCCGGTTATTTCCTATATTCAGCGATAAATCTACGACATCGGAGCTTGTGGGGTTTGTCGTACCGGTGACAGGGTCCAATTCTTAACATTTTGGATATAAAATATGTTTTTGTACCAAAACATAACCTGTTTGCGGAAAATTAATCCCCGTATATTATATTTGTCAGCTCACCAAGACCAGTATATAATTATGTTTAATTTGATCCTGTTTGGCCCGCCCGGAAGTGGAAAAGGTACTCAATCTGATAAATTGGTGGAAGAATATGGGCTAATACACCTGTCTACCGGTAATCTGCTGCGCAAAGAAATAGCGGATAAAACGCCATTGGGACTGGAAGCAAAAAGCTTTATTGATAAAGGGCAACTGGTGACCGATGAGGTGGTGATAGGGATGGTGGACTCCTATTTTGACCTCCATAAAGGTGCAAAAGGTTTTTTATTTGACGGATATCCCAGAACAGTGGCACAGGCAGCCGCACTTGATAAACTGCTGGACCTGAAAAAAACGGGAATCTCCCTCGTCCTGTTTTTACAGGTGGGTGAAGGGGAACTGATAAAGCGGTTGGTACACCGTGGAAAAACCTCTGGCCGCAGCGATGACACGGATGAGCAGGTACAGCGAAAAAGGCAGGAGGTATACAGGAATGAAACGCTGCCGGTGGCTGCTTACTATCAGCAACAAAATAAAGTGGTGGATATAAAAGGTATGGGCAGTGTAAGTGATATTTTTACTTCACTATGTATGGCAATCGACAAAAAAATGAAATAATTTCTGGTTAGTACTGATTGGAGCCTTTCCTTTCCGGAGGGGCTTTTTTGTTTTCCCGGGCTGTTTTCCTATTTTCAATTATCAAAGCCTTCCAAATGAGTTTAGAAAAGGAGAATTTTCTTCGCACAAAATTGATTACCTGCCTGCAGCGTCTTGACCCTTCCACAACCCCTCTCTGGGGAAAGATGTCGGTACAACAGATGATTGAACATTTTGGTGGTGATGCTGTGCGGAATGCCAATGGCCGGTTGAAGATAGACACTATTCTTACACCTTCGGAGCAACTTGGGCGTATGCGGGAATTTATGATGGGAGATAAACCATTTAAGGAAAACACAAAAAATCCATTGGTGGGCGAAGAGCCGGCCCCGCTTCGTTATAAAACAGTGCAGGCGGCCATCGGAGCTTTGCAGCAGGAACTGATTTATTTCTTTGAAGCGTATGAAAAGAAACCGGATATGGTTATCCGCAACCCCTTCTTTGGCGACCTGAATTTTGAACAGAATGTACAGTTGTTGTACAAGCATGCCCTGCATCATCTTCGTCAGTTTGGGGTGGAGCCACTGGCCACTTAAATGCTCGCCACGAATAGCACGAATGACACCAATAAATGCAATTAAAGACAAATTATTACAAGCCTTTGGCTGTTATCTCTTATTCGTGGCAACAAAAAAAAGCTGCGTCAGCAGCTTTTCAAAACTATTTATTGCATGTAAATCAGAACTTCTTTTTCAGCAACGAATCCGCATTTGCCAGGCTGTTGAGAATGGCGTCTTTCACTTTGTTTACTTTCATTTTTTCATCTGCCAGGTATTTGATGCGCTGTTCCACGTTGTCTTTCATGGAATCGAGGCTAAACTCCACCATCCATTTATCCATGGCAAAGTCAGCATAATTTAAATCATCGATGAGCGTACGCAAATTTGTTTGTAAACCGGCAGCCGCGGCTTGTGCTTTGGCAGGCAAACCGGCAATGGAATCCAGCAGGCGTTGTGCTTCTTTCTGTGCGCCTTTTACCTTTCCGATTTTGGGCATTACTTCATCATGGCCGGCCATTACATCTTCAAACAGGCTGTCTTGTTTTGTGGCGGGAATTTCTTTATTGTGCCCGGTATGGCCTTCGTGTTTTTTGTCATTGCTGTTGTTGCAGGCTGTTATGATGCATAGTGCCGCAAGGGGAAGAATTATTTTTTTCATTGTTGTGTTGTTAAAGGGCTTTGGTATTTTGTTGTAACCAGGTTACTATTTCTTCGTACCTCGTTTGCCCGGTGGAAATATTTATTACAAAAGAATATATGTCATCATTTGATGCAGTTATTTCAAACCTTCCTTCTTCTACTATTGCTAACATGACCAGATAGCCAGTCCTTTTATTTCCATCATTAAAGGGGTGATTAATGATAATACTTTCTGCGATCGCTGCAGCTTTTTCAAGACAGGAAGGATACAGATCTTCACCCCCAAAAGTTTGGTACGGCCTGGCAATGGCACTTTCCATTAATCCCTCATCTCTTATGCCGCTGGAACCGCCATACCTAATTATGGAAAGCTGGTGTAATTGTAAAACAACCTCTTTTGTAATCATGATTATTGAGCCAGTTTTTGCAACACATCATTGTACTTGTCAGACGCTTTTTTAAAAAAAGCATCAATGTCAAATGGTTGTTTAATATCTTTTGATATCCTGGCCAGGTGTTCTAAGATTTCCCGAACAGCATTTTCGTCATCGAGTTTACTGATTTCGCTGATTGCCGCTAATTTCATTTCTGCTACGCTCATACCATTTTTTTTTGTAAACCAAATTTACAAAATCAATTCCATTTGCTGGTAGTAGATTTGCATAAATTAACGATCTGCGTATGACAAAACTGGAAAATTATATCACCGGATCATGGATAACAGGTGATGGAGATGGTCAGCCATTATATAACGCGGTAACCGGCGAGCCCGTTGCTCTGGCCAGTACCAAAGGACTGGATTTTGCATCCATTGCGGACTATGCAAGAAAAACAGGTAACCCTGCGCTGCGCAAAATGACTTTTCATGCCCGGGGTAATATGCTCAAAGCACTGGCCCTGCATCTGCGCAACCACCTGGATAAATTTTATGCCATCAGCTACCAAACCGGCGCCACCAAAGCCGATAGCTGGGTAGACATTGAAGGTGGTATCGGTAATTTATTTGCCAATGCATCACTGAGAAGAAAGTTTCCCGATGAAGTATTTTGTATTGACGGTGAAAGCCATAACCTGGGTAAGAACAACACCTTCATGGGCACACATATCCTGGTTCCTAAAGAAGGAGTGGCCATACATATCAATGCTTTTAATTTTCCCGTGTGGGGCATGCTGGAAAAAATAGCGGTGAACTTATTGGCAGGTATGCCCTGTATTGTAAAACCGGCTACCGTAACTTCTTACCTAACGGAAGCAGTGGTAAAAGAAATAATTGCCTCAAAGATTTTGCCCGAAGGGGCGCTGCAATTGATCTGTGGCAGCGCTGGTGATTTATTGGATCATGTTACTTCACAGGATGTGGTCACCTTTACCGGCAGTGCCTCCACCGGATTAATGCTCAAATCGAATCCTACCATTCTGAGAGAATCTGTTCCTTTTAATATGGAAGCGGATAGTTTGAATTGTATCGTACTGGGAGAGAATATAACACCTGATAAGCCAGAGTGGGATATTTTCATCAAAGAGATTAGAAAGGAAATGACATTGAAAGCCGGACAGCGGTGTACGGGAATCCGCAGAATATTTGTGCCGGCCAATAAAATGGAGGATCTGTGGAAAGCAATCAGCACTTCCTTATCTCAAACAGTTATTGGCAGTCCATTGAATGCAGCAGTACGGATGGGAAGCCTGGCAGGGCAAAGTCAGCGCACTGAAGTGAGAGGCCAGGTAGAGAAATTGCTGGCGAGTTCCCAAATTGTGTATGGCAGTCTTGACAGTGTGCAGGTAGTTGATGCTGATGCAAACAAAGGAGCTTTTATGTCGCCGGTATTATTAATGAATAAAACGCCATGGGCCTCCGCAAGTGGTTATTTCACCAATCCTTCGCATGAAGTGGAAGCTTTTGGTCCGGTAAGCACCATCATGCCATATACAAATATGGATGAAGCTGTCCGGTTGAGTAAGTTGGGGAAAGGAAGCCTGGTATCAACCATTGTTACGGATGATTATAAAGAAGCCCGGCAGTATGTTATTGGTGCCGCTACGCATCATGGAAGAATATTGGTACTGAATAATGAATGTGCCAAAGAAAGTACCGGGCATGGTTCTCCGTTACCACTACTGGTACATGGCGGCCCGGGCCGTGCAGGTGGCGGCGAAGAGATGGGTGGACTGCGGGGTGTAAAACATTATTTGCAACGCACCGCTTTGCAGGGTTCACCCACTACGATAACTGCCATCACCAATGTGTATCAGCCAAATGCCAAAGGCATAGATCCCGGTAAACATCCTTTCAAAAAATATTTTGAAGAACTGCAAATTGGCGATCAGATCATCACGGAAAAACGGGTGATCACTTCTGAAGACATTGATAAGTTTGCCGACCTGAGCGGTGATCATTTTTATGCACACATAAAAACTACTGATTTTACCGGTACTATGTTTGAGCAGCAGGTGGCACATGGTTATTTTATCATGAGCATAGCGGCGGGGTTATTTGTAGACAGCTATGGGAAGAACCCCGTGTTGCTGAATTATGGAATTGACGAATTACGTTTCACCAAACCGGTTTATCCTGGCGCTGAAGTATACATCCGTTTTACCTGTAAGGAAAAACTGCCCAATGATAAAAGGGTAATTGAAAAACCACAAGATTTTAAACGGGGCGATGACATAGATAAAGGTATTGTAAAATGGCTGGTGGAATTTTTGGATGAAACGGATGAGATAACAGGTGTGGCAACGATATTGACCATGGTGCAGAGGAAGTAAATTTGCTAAATAAATATTATCTTTATGCGGTGAAGGAGTTAATAATTTTTAAGCATGAACTACAAAATATCATTAACCGAAATGAATTCAAAGGGCAAAGCAATCTTATTAAAGCAGCCCAAGCCTACCTTAAAGCAAATTTGTCTGCAGGTTCAGAAACTGAAGACAAACAGTTCACAAGGACAGAAGAAGAAAGGGCATTGACCCTTTTTGCTAATGAGAATAATTTATGGATTGATGAAACCTGCTTCGGTGCATACATAACTGAAGGAGCAGAACAAAAGGTGTATTTTCCTGAAAATACTGACTATGTTGTGAAGCTAGCGGATGCCATATTTTATATTCACTGGCAGGACTACTTCAACAATCTTCTTTTACATAATGCATTATTTGATAACACCCGCTATGAGTTGATTGGATTTTACAGGGATAGTGAAACTCTATTTGCAGTAGTAAAGCAACCATTTGTCATAACAACAGCTATTACAAATCTCGAAAATGTAAAGCAATTCTTATTGGCAAACGGGTTTGAAAGTAAAAAAAATAATGATTAATACCATCCTCTTTTGGGTATTATCCTTGAGGATTTGCATGACGAAAATGTTTTAACTAGTAATGATGTTCTGTTTTTTGTGGATACGGTCATATATATTACAGATAATTTTTACAGGTAAAATAGTTGTGGAATTTCTTAATAAAACAAATAATGTAACAGGTGTGGCAACGATATTGACCATGGTGGCAAGGAAGAATTAATACTTTAATTGCGGGGTTAACTAATAAATTATAAATAATGTCATTTACAGTTTCTGAACTGTTTATTTACCCGGTAAAGTCGCTGGGCGGCTTTCCTGTTAATGAAGCCCGGGTTACCGCCACGGGCTTTGAACACGACCGGCGATGGATGCTGGTGGATAAAGGTGCAAAATTTTTTACCCAGCGGCAATTCCCCGCTATGGCATTATTGCAAACAGCTGTTACTGCTGATGGCTTGCACGTTTACCACAAAAGATTTCCGGAAAAGAACATTATTATCCCCTTTCTTTCATCACCTGCGGCAGTAAAAAATGTGCAGGTGTGGAATGATATATGTGAAGCATGGTGCTATAGCGATCATACAATAAACGACTGGTTTAGTACAATGCTTGAAACAGCCTGTGAACTGGTTTACCTGCCGGATGATACAAAACGACTGGTGGATACCGGGTATGCTAAAAACAATGAGATCACATCTTTCTCAGATGGGTATGCTTTTCTGATTGTCGGGCAGGCATCGTTAGATAAACTGAACAGTAAATTAGATATTCAGTTGCCTGTAAATCGTTTTCGGCCCAATATTGTTTTTACAGGCGGCACCCCGCATATAGAAGACAGCTGGAAACATATTGCCATTGAAGAAATAGATTTTTTTGGCGTAAAAACCTGTTCCCGGTGTATGGTTACCACTATTGATCAGCAAACAGCAATAGCAGGTAAAGAACCACTGCGAACATTGGCAGCTTATCGCTCTGTTGATAGTAAAATAAAATTCGGAATGAACCTGCTCCACAAAGGACAGGGTATAGTAAAAGTGGGCGACCCGATTACAGTATACTATCAATAAATCTTTCAGCTTATGTATACCTTTACATTTTAACATTTATATGGAACCATACGTTAAATCTGAATTTCACAACGGCATTACCACTATTGAATTCTTTCATCCGCAAAGCAATTCATTACCCGGAAAAATTCTTGATTTGCTGGCCCAGGCTATTCATGGGGCCGGTAATGATACTGCCACACGGGTCATTGTACTGCGCAGTGCCGGAGAGAAAATTTTTTGTGCAGGTGCCAGTTTTGATGAACTGATTGCCATACAAACCAAAGAGGAGGGCCTGGATTTTTTCAGCGGCTTTGCCCATATTATCAATGCCATTCGTATCTGTCCCAAATTTGTGATCGGCCGTATACATGGCAAATGTGTGGGTGGAGGAGTAGGCCTGGCAGCGGCAGTTGACTATGCCATTGCTGCCGGGGGAGCCGATATAAAATTAAGTGAGCTGGCCGTGGGCATTGGCCCATTTGTAGTAGGCCCGGCCGTGGAAAGAAAAACCGGTACGGCTGCTTTTTCACAACTGGCCATAGATGCCACTATGTGGCGTAATGCAGACTGGGCCCACCGAAAAGGATTATATGCAGAGCTGCACCCAACTACAGAACAGATGGATGAATCCATTCGCCGGCTCGCCAATCATTTACTGCATTCCAGCCCGGAAGCCATGGCAGAAATGAAAAAAATTTTCTGGAAGGGGACTGAACACTGGGACACCCTGCTGCTGGAAAGAGCAGCCATCAGCGGCAGGCTGGTGCTGAGTGAGTTTACTAAAAATGCAATAGCAAAGTTTAAAACAAAATAAACCGGTTATTCCCCTTCGTAATAGGTTACTTCAAAGGCCACCACTTTTTTATTGTTCAGGTAAAAGATGATTGTGTTATTACTGTCGTCTGCCGAAACAAGGACCACGGACCGGCTTTTACTCCGGCGGGTATAGTTTTCATCTTCATACTCCGGCCAGATATTCAGCATATAGTTTTCATATACATTGATGATTTTCATTTTATCATCGCCGATAGCAATGCCGGATTTTGTTTTACACAAAAGGCTGCTGCTTCGTACTCCGTTTAAAACAATGTCCTCTTTGTTTTCATCCACGTATTGTTTTGCCAGGTAAAGAATAACATCTGCATTCTTATATTTTGTTTTTATTGTATCTGCATAGCCGGAATCTTTATCTGACAAATGCCTCAGTACAATTTTTTTATTCAATAATTTTTCTAACTCCGCCTTTTTCATACCAATTTTTAATGACCCGATACCGTTCATGGTAACAAGATAATCGCTATTTTGAGCAGATATATTGCTGGCAAAGGCAATCAGGAAGAGGAGAAATATTTTTTTCATAACAGCAGTGTTTTGGTGTACACACTGAAATTAACCAATTATTTCAATGCCGCATACTATTCGCACATTTAATGAAGCGGGTTTTCGCCGTATCTGCAGGAAACTTTCCGTACTGGATACTGATCTGGGAAATATAATCCGGCAACACGGGTTTCCTCCCATGTGGACCCGGCCCGCCACTTTTCAGTCACTTATACTTTTTATCCTTGAGCAGCAGGTGTCGCTGGCTTCGGCTTATGCCGCTTTTAAAAAACTGAAAGAGAAGATTGGTTACGTTACACCTGCAAAAATCCTGGCGATGACGGATGAAGAAATGAGGGCCTGCTATTTTACCAGGCAAAAAATAGTATATGCGAGGGAGCTGGCCACTGCCATCAAAACAAAACGGGTTACACTAAAAAAACTATCGCTGCTTCAGGACGAAG
>JANOEQ010000122.1:0-7206 GCA_031441485.1 Chitinophagaceae bacterium | reverse complement strand
GTCTTATGGCATTTTTGGGGCTGCAACTGCGTTGAATTTTTCGCCTTAGGCGTTTAGACTATGGCTGCAAAATTCGCCTGGTTTCGCTCCCAAAAACATCCATAATCCATTCTAAACAAATAATTCAAACAGCTTCTAAATGCTCAAAAATCAATATTCAATGATACTCGTTACAGGCGGTACCGGCTTTCTCGGTTCATATATCATCAAACAACTGGTGGAAAAAGGATATGGTGTGAGGGCTATACGACGAAGCAACAATACCCCTTCCTGGATTTCAGCAGATATATTTAATAAAGTGGAATGGGTGGAAGGGGATGTGCTGGATGTAGTAGCGCTGGAAGACGCAATGGAAGGCGTGGATGCCATTATACATTCCGCTGCCGTGGTTTCTTTTGCAAAGAAAGGCCGCCGCAATATGTACCAGGTAAATGTAGAAGGTACTGCCAATGTGGTGAATATGGCGCTGGAAAAAAATGTTCGTAGAATGGTCCATATAAGTTCTGTAGCCGCATTGGGAAGAACAGCTAACGGTGGCCATGTAAATGAAGAAAAGAAATGGGAAGAAAGTAAAGTGAATACCCACTATGCCATCAGCAAGTTCAAAGCAGAACTGCATGTATGGCGCGGCATAAGTGAAGGATTGGATGCAGTGATCATAAACCCTGGCACCATCCTGGGGTATGGCGACTGGCATAGCAGCAGTTGTGCTATTTTTAAGCAGGTGTATGATGGCTTTGGTTGGTACACACCGGGCATCAATGGCTTTGTGGATGTGGAAGACGTGGCAAGGGCTGCTATTATTTTACTAGAGAGTTCAATTACCGAACAGCGTTTTATTGTAAGTGGTGATACCTGGTCATTTAAAAAACTACAGGATACTATTTCCCTTCATTTTGGAAAAAAAGGGCCTGCCCGTAAAACAACTCCTTTTTTACTGGGTATTGCATGGAGGATGGAAAAATTGAAATCGCTTTTTACCGGAAAAAAACCATTGTTAACCAAAGAAAGTGCAAGAGTGGCACAAAGTCAGACCTGGTTTGATAATGAAAAACTACTGCATACATTGCCGGAGTTTAACTATACCCCATTAGAAGAAACGATAAAAAAAGCCTGTGAAAAATACAGCAACGGTTTCAAATAATGACAGATAACACCAGCAGGATGAAAAAAAATCACGAAACCCGGGGTTTTCTTTTTTAAGGCAGCATATTTGCTCAGTAGGATTGCCATGCAACTTTCAGGCCTTTGGCAGTATCTTTAAACCGCAATCATTATTCTATGCGAAAAATTATTTTCCCCCTTTTCCTTTTATTATTTGCCGGTCCTGCTGTTTTACAAGCACAGTTTACCGTTTCCGGATTGGTACTGGATTCTGCCAGTCGTGAACCATTGAATCCGGCTTCTGTTTTTTGCCAAAACACTACGTTGGGCACCACCACCAATAAACAGGGTGAGTTTTTGCTGAATTTAAAGTCCGGCGGTTATGATCTTATATTCAGCTATACCGGTTATAAAACACAAACCATACGTGTAAGTGAAAATGGCAAACTGGAAGTACTGCTCGTAAAAGAAGATAAAAGCATGGGCGAAGTGGTGTTGAAAAATTCTAATGAGGTAACAGATGGCTGGGCTAAATACGGCAATTTTTTCAGTGAACATTTTATCGGCGCTACACCCAATAGCAGCAAATGTGTGCTTACCAATCCTGAAGTATTAAAATTTTATTTCTACAAACGGAGCAATAAACTGAAGGTTTTGGCAACAGATGCCATTCAAATTTCCAATAATGCATTAGGCTATACTATCCGCTATCAGCTCGATTCGTTTGTATATTATTATAATACCAATATCAACTCATACCGGGGTTATTGCTTTTTTTCCGAGATGGACGGCAGTGACAGCCTGAAAAAAACCTGGGCCTCCGCCCGCAATAAAGCGTACGACGGTTCTAAAATGCATTTCATGCGCAGTTATTACGACAGCAGTGTAATGGAAGACGGATGGATCGTTGATCTGCTGGATGAGAATAATGACAAGAAATTCAATAAGATAAAAAACCTGTATGATACCCTTTATTACGGTGCAATGGATAGTACCATGCAGGTTGAGATATGGTTTCCGAGAAAAATAAGCGTGACCTATACCAAAAAGAAACCTGAGACGGAGTATTTAAAAAAGATGGGCCTCCCGAAAACAGTTCCCTTTAGCATTTCTTATATCGACATAAAGGAAACTGTTGCCATTACAGAAAACGGCTATTATTACGAACAGAAAGACTGGGTAAACCAGGGATACTGGAGCTGGAAAAATTTGGGGGATTTGCTGCCCTATGATTTTGTTCCGGATTAGTTAACCAGTTTATTAGTTAATTAGTCTATTAGTTTATTGGAGCATTGGTTAATCAGTATGGACTATTACACAATAAGACTCTCCCTGATTAACCAATTAACTAATAGACTAATTAACTATTTACCCCTTCATCACTTTCTCCCACAACTGTGGTATCCTTTTTATCCAGACAAATTCTTTCATTTTCTCCCGGGCATCTTCCACCGGTGAGCCAAAATAAACTTTGCCCCCTGCGATACTATCCTTTACACCGCTCTGTGCATATACCACGGCATCTTTTCCGATTGTGAGTGTTTTACTTACCCCCACCTGTCCCCAGAGTATCACATTATCTTCAATAGTGGTGGCACCTGCTATTCCCACCTGACCTGCAAACAGACAGTTTTTACCCACTATAGTATCATGGCCTATATGTACCAGGTTATCCATTTTAGTACCGGCCCCTATAATAGTATCAGCGCTTACACCCCGGTCGATGGTACAGTTGGCGCCTATTTCCACACCGCTTTCTATTACTACACGGCCGCAACTGGTCATCTTTTTATAATGGATATCCCGGTTGGTTTTTTTATTATAATAAAAAGCATCGCTGCCAATAACGGTTCCCGCCTGTATGATTACCCGGTCGCCGATAATACAATGATCCAGTATGGTTACATTGGGATGAATGATACAGTCCTTTCCTATCTGCACATGATTGCCCACATAGGTCCCGGGCATTACCACGCTTCCTTCACCAACAGTGGCTGTAGTACTCATCAGCTGCATAGAGGGCGTAAAGGGACGATAGAAATTGACAATTTTTAAATAGGCTTCAAAAGGTTCTTCCGCTATCAGCAGCGCTTTGCCTTCAGGAAAAGAAGCAGCTTTATTGATGATGATAAATGTAGCCGCAGAGTTGATACAGGCATCATAATATTTTGGGTGGTCTACAAAAGCCAGATCACCGGCAGCAACTTTATGCAGTTCATTAATGCCGGTGGCAAGGCCATTTATATTTCCAATTACTTCAGCGCCGATCAGCTGAGCAATAGTGGAGACAGGAACAGGTTGATCAAATTGCATACAATAAATTTTAAGTTAGTGGCACCTGATAATGGTACAACTGCTGCAAAGGTAACAGCTATCAATTGGCTTTAAACTCCAAAAACCAGCCTGTTTATGTCATTCCGGGTCTTTTGGCGAAAAAAAAATTAAAAAAAATTGTTAACCAAAATATCAAAAATTGTTTCATCAACCGGCATGTTATTTTGAATGAAAACAAAATATATTCAACCTTTCAAATTATTTTCTTTACACCCACTGCTTGATGTAATCCTTGTCAGTCAAGTGTTTCAGCAGAATCATAAAATGATAATTACAATATAAAATGTTGTATACGTTTATAAAGAGGTTGTGAAAGATTGTCAAAACGTTAGTTGGGAGTGTTAGTTTATCCACAGGCATATTTAAAATGTTAATAAAATAGTTGGCAAAAATTTTTTGGTTAATGAAATTTATTTCTAATATTGTGTAGGGAAACTTATTTCCCGTACTTACTAACCCATCTATATATTATCCCTTCGCTTACTACGGAGGGATTTTTTTATGCCTTACCTAATCCAGGTTGTGATAGGAACAGACTCTTTCCTGAAAGAAAAGAAACAGTACACATCCCTTATTTACGTCAATTTCATTTATTAGATATTGAGTGTTCTTCAAACCAAATACGCAGCAATTAATATTCAATAATCAATATTCAAGGGTACAATTCAAATTTTCGCATCCTCAATTTTTCAGGGTTTACAAACAATGTATTGAATAGTTGTAAAACAGAAAATTAACTCCCTTCGGGCCGGGGCCAAATGCGAAAATTTGAAATGCACCCAATATTCAACCGAATACCCCTATTTAGTTAGAACGGGTGTATTTCTACTTGTCACAACTTATATCTTTCATGGTTCACATATAAAATACTGAATAGTCATATAAAAAGACTTTGCCACGCTTAGTGCCTGCCCTGCAGGCTGGGGGCAAAGCGACAATTTGAAATGCACCCTTAGAACTTTCATTTCGTCAATAATCAATAATAAAAAATACCTTTACAAAAATCTAAAAAATAATACATGCTGAAATCAATGACCGGTTTTGGAAGATCCGAAAAAAGTGTCGGCAATAAAACGTTCCTTGTAGATATCAAATCACTGAATGGAAAACAGTTTGAGCTGCAGTTAAAACTCCCCGCTTTTTTAAAACCGTTTGAATTTGATATCCGCCGCCTGCTTTCGGCTAACCTGGGCCGTGGCAGTGTGGATTGTATGATAAGCCTGAAAGATACCGGTAGCGCCAAACCTGTTACTATTAATACCGACCTGGCAAAAGCATATTACCAGCCGCTTGCGGAATTATCGGCTGCCCTGAACCTTGACCCTTCCCATATACTCAGCACACTGGTAAAACTTCCCGAAGTAATTACTCCCAACAGCGAAACCCTTACCGATAAAGAATGGACAGATTTTAAAACCGTTTTGCGCTCTGCCATTGATGATCTGAATATGCACCGCCTGGACGAAGGCCGGTCGCTGGAAGAAGAACTACAGATGCGTATTAATAATATTTTGAAACAACAGGAAGAAGTAATAAAACTGGAACCCCTGCGCCAGGTGAAAATAAGAGAAGGCATTACCCGCCTGCTGGAAGAAAATGTGGGGAAGGAAAACTACGATAGCAACCGGCTGGAACAAGAGCTTATATATTACATAGAGAAGATTGACATAACTGAGGAACAGGTACGGTTAAAAAACCATTGCGATTATTTTAAAGCCCTGCTTGCAGAAGAGGACGACTCGAAAGGAAAAAAACTGTCCTTTATACTGCAGGAAATTGGCCGGGAAATAAATACCACCGGCTCCAAGGCTTATGACTCCACCATACAGAAGTGTGTGGTGCTGATGAAAGATGAACTGGAAAAGGCAAAGGAGCAGGTGCTGAATGTATTATGAGCAAAAAGATTGAAAAAGGTGAAACAGGCAAAGAGAAAACCCTTTAACACATGTATCCGGCATATTTCCTGAGTTTCATTCCAACTGTCAATTCTATTTATCTACTTTCCACTCTTTTAATCTCTTCGCCTACATTTGTAAAAAACTATTGCGTTTGAAAACATTACTGCGTACATTATTTATCGTGTTTCTTACCTCGTACATCATTTCTTCCTGTACCACCGCTGACCTGTACGAAAAAACCAGCTCCATTCCCGGACATAGCTGGCAAAGCAGTTATAAGCCATCATTTACTTTCACCATTAAAGACACCTCTGTTGGCTACCAGGTCTTTTTAGTTATTCGTCATAATGATAAATACGCTTTCAATAATATATGGTTAAATATTACTGTAAAAACCCCTGGCTCAGACATTGTGAAATCATTTAAAGCTGATAGAATACTTGCTACTGACGAAAAAGGCTGGCTTGCAAATGGTATGGATGATATTTACGAACACCGGATAGATTTAAATGATAAACTTGTGGAAAACAACATTTCTTTTCGTAAACCCGGCGATTACACTTTTAGCTTAGAACAGATAATGCGGGAAAACCCCCTCCATAATATATTGAATGCCGGATTGCGCATTGAAAAGAAAGAATAACTACATCTCAGCCTTATGCCGGATGAAAGCATTAAAAGATTACAACGCACCACCTTCATCTACTGGATGCTGCTCCTCTACATAGTGGCTGCTCTTGCCTGGTGGTTCATTTCCCTGGAAAAGCAAAATAAACGGATTGCCGACCTGCAATACAAATCTATCAATATAGAAAAAGATTCATTATCTGTAGTACAACTGGGCGACAGAATATCTGCCATTGATAAAGAAAATAAGCGGAATACCGGGAAGTATTTTGCCGAAGGCATTACTTTTTTAATACTTATCATTATCGGTGCCGGATTTGTATACCGCTCCGTTCGCCGCCAGTTCAAACTGCAGCAGCAGCAGCAGAATTTTATGATGGCGGTAACGCATGAGTTAAAAACACCGATAGCTGTGGCCCGGCTCAATCTTGAAACACTGCAGAAATATAAACTGGATCCGGAAAAACAACACAAACTCATCCGTACCACACTGGATGAGACAGGCCGTCTCAATTTTTTGACCAATAATATCCTGATAGCCTCCCAACTGGATAGCAGCGGGTATAAGTCATCTAAAGAAGAACTGGACCTGGCCGCCCTGCTAAAAGATTGTATACAGGATTTTCGAAACCGTTTTTCTGACCGGGTATTTATAGAAGATATAGAAAGTGATACCGATGTAAGAGGTGACTCCTTATTATTACAAATGCTGATCAATAACCTATTGGAAAATGCCATCAAATACTCACCGAAAGAAAGCCCTATTACAGTTGTACTAAAAAGATACCGTTCGGGTATTGAACTGCAGGTACAGGATAAAGGGCCCGGTATCTCTGAAGAAGAGAAGAAAAAGATTTTTACAAAATTTTACCGGGTAGGCAATGAAGCCACCCGCAAAACAAAAGGCACCGGTCTTGGCCTCTATCTTTGCCACAAAATAGCGAAAGACCACAATGCCGACATTACGGTGACAAACCATTTACCCAACGGTAGTAATTTTGTTGTTATTTTTAAAGTCTGAACGGTCTCCGTCTGACTTTAAAAATAACAACCCCGGACACGGACCGGCAGATGCCGGACACGGACCGGCAGATGCCGGACGCGAACCGGCAGATGTTGGCAAAGACCATTCAGATTCAACATCAGACGGAGACCGGCAGATGTTGGCAAAGACCATTCAGATTCAACATCAGACGGAGACCGGCAGATGTTGGCAAAGACCATTCAGATTCAACATCAGACG
>JANOEQ010000121.1:0-58704 GCA_031441485.1 Chitinophagaceae bacterium | reverse complement strand
GAGGTTTTTGCGTCGGTCGTCATTGCTTTCCTGTTCGCCAAGCTGCTCGTCATTCGAGCCGAGCTCGCCGCGCAGGCGTCACTGCTTTCAGGCGCGATTTATTTAAGCGGCGGCATTATCGGCACCCTTCATCACTTGTATTTTGCCGGTACACCAACCGTAGCGCTGGCCTTTGGCTCCGTCTTCAGTGCACTCGAGATCGTTCCGCTGCTACTCGTCGGACACGAAGCAGTGGCCAACATTCGTCGCTCCAAAGCACGTCCGTGGCTCAAGCAATACAAGTGGGTCGTCTATTTCTTTGTAGCCGTCGCGTTCTGGAATCTTGTTGGCGCGGGAATTTTCGGATTCATGATCAATCCGCCAATTGCGCTTTATTACATGCAGGGTTTGAACACAACGGTGCAATTCGTGGCTAAAACTCCCCTATTTGTATTCAATTGCATTTTTTCGTGTCATTCATGCAACTCGTGGCTAAAACTCCCCTATTTGTATTCAATTGTATTTTTTCGTGTCATTCGTGCAATTCGTGGCTAAAACTCCCTGTCGGCCTTAAAGTTCTCCAGTTCCTTCGCTACAGCCGTTAAGAAAGTGGCGCCCAGGCTTCCATCCACAATTCGGTGGTCGTAACTCATGCTCAGGTACATCATATTGCGGATAGCGATACTGTCGCCGGCAGGCGTTTCAATCACCACTGGTCTTTTCTTAATAGCACCCACTGCCATTATAGCCACCTGCGGCTGGTTGATGATCGGCGTACCCATCAGGCTGCCGAATGTACCTACATTAGTCATTGTAAAAGTACCGCCCTGAGTATCATCCGCTTTCAGTTTGCCGTTTCGTGCTGCATCTGCCAGGCTATTCACTTGTTTGGTAAGCCCCACAAGGTTCAACTGATCAGCATTTTTAATTACCGGCACAATAAGATTGCCGCTTGGCAAGGCTGTAGCCATACCAATATTGATATCTTTTTTAATGATGATATTATTGCCATCCAGCGAACAATTGATCAGCGGGAATTTTTTAATGCAACGTACAATCGCTTCAATAAATAATGGAGTGAAAGTGATCTTAGTTCCTTCTCTTTTTTCAAAATCTTTTTTCACCTTATCCCGCCATTGCACCATATTGGTAACATCTGCTTCTGTAAAACTGGTTACATGCGGGCTGGTCTGTTTGCTTCTCACCATGTGGTCGGCAATCAGTTTTCGCATGCGGTCCATTTCTATTATCTCCACATTACCTGTGTAAGCGGTCAGTTGCTGTCCCTGGTTTACAGCCGTTCTTTGTGCGGGCGCTTCAGATTGGGGTTGTTCTATTTTAGCAATAGGAATAACCATTGTGTCGCCCTGATTTCTAATATCGGACTTCCGGCTTCCAGATTTCTTCTCACTCACATACTGTAGAATATCTTTTTTAGTTACCCTTCCTTCATTACCTGTTCCGGGCATGGTTTCCAGTTCTGTCATACTCACCCCTTCACTTGCGGCAATGTTCAAAACCAATGGCGAATAGAAACGATTACCAGCACCATTAGCAGAAGGTTTGCTTGCTGACATTTCAGTATAGGCTGGCCGTTGTATGGTCTCCACCACTTCAGCCTGTTGGTCTGGTTGGGTTGCAACAGGTGCCTGTACCGGGGCGGCAGTTACAGCTTCCGCTGCACTGGTTCTTATTTTAGCAATTACTGTTCCTATTGGTATCACATCATTTACCTGGAATAAGATTTCCTCAATCACACCGGCAGCCGTACTTGGTACTTCACTGTCTACTTTGTCAGTGGCGATCTCCAGCACAGTCTCATCCATTTTTACGGTATCGCCTGGTTGTTTATGCCACTTCAATACGGTAGCTTCCATAATACTTTCACCCAGCTTTGGCATTATTAAATCTATTACAGCCATACTATTATTTAAGGTTTTAGATTTTGATTTTTATATTGCAGGCCGTATGTATACCAGAACGAATGCCACGGTTGGCAGGCAATGCAATCGGCGGCTCAAAGGTAATGATTTGGATATAATCAGGCTATCAACTGTTAGCTAATATAAATTTCCGTAGAAAGTTCAGTGCGTTAGAAGCCGTCATGCTGATATTTCGTTGCCGGTCAAACCGGAGATTGAGCTTCATAGTTTCCACTTTGTCCTTATTGCCCACAGCAATCCATACGGTCCCTGCCGGTTTTTGATCGGTGCCGCCGTCTGGTCCCATAATGCCGGATGTGGCCAGTGCAAAATCCACACCCAGAGTTGCAATAGCCCCTTTTACCATTTGCTGTGTGGTTTCTTCACTTACAGCTCCAACGGTTTCCAGTGTATCATGTTTTACTCCCAGCACATTTTCTTTCACCTCATTGGCATAACTTACTATACTGCCTTTATAATAGGCAGAAGAACCGGCATTGGCTGTGATGAGATGAGCAATAAAACCGCCGGTGCAACTCTCTGCGGTACCCATTGTTTTGCTTTTCTTTTTCAGCAAATTTCCGATAACCAGTTCCAGTCCCACATCTTCATTGGCTACCAGGTATTCCTTTACCAGTTCCTGTAATTGCTCAAAATAAGGGAGCAACTCTCTTTCCACTGTTGCTTTATCATTTCCCCTGGCGGTAAGCCGCAGTTTTACCATTCCGTAATTGGGCAGGTAGGCCAGTTTAATATGTTCAGGCAGGAATGGTTCAAAATCTTTCAGCATTTCAGCAATCATGGATTCTCCCTGTCCGAAAGTAAAGGCTGTGCGGTGTGCAATTGACGGCAGTTCAAAGTTGTTTAGAATATAAGGGATTACTTCATGGGTGATGAGGCCTTTCATTTCGTGGGGTACACCAGGGACGGAGATGAAGACAGTCCCTTCTTTTTTAAAAAGCATCCCCGGAGCAGTTCCCCTTTCGTTATGTAATACCGTACACACATCAGGTACCTCGGCCTGTTTCAGGTTTCTGTCTAGAATGGGAGGAGGCCGGCGAAAAACGATTTCAAATAAATATTTTACATGGGCCAGCACTTTTTCGTTTACCACCAATTGGCCGCCAAAGTATTTGCAGAGAAGAGGTTTAGTAATATCATCAGATGTTGGGCCAAGCCCGCCGGTGATAATAACGATATCAGAATGGCTTCCTTCTTCATCCAGCGCTGACCAGATATCATCAAATACATCACC
The DNA here is from genome assembly GCA_031441485.1 of Chitinophagaceae bacterium. Lineage (GTDB taxonomy): Bacteria > Bacteroidota > Bacteroidia > Chitinophagales > Chitinophagaceae > JJ008. The sequence continues at coordinate 55,548 of JANOEQ010000121.1, read as the reverse complement.
TACGGCCACCCGCCGGCGCACCCATACGCCAATTTTATTCAGTTCCTGTGCTATGAAGGCGCTGTTGGTATCAATGGTTTGCCCTATCAGCAGTTCATCGCCGATAGTGATGATAGAGGCGTTAATTGGTTTCAAAAGGAATGATTTTTTAAAAAAGGTTAGTCTTCTGCGATGCCCACATCTTCATATACGTCCCACAATGAAAGCCGGAGGCCAATGGTGGAAATAACGAACTTGTCTGTTCGTTGTTTGAATTCTGTTATCACCCAGCTATTACTATCTTGGCGGGTGTACAATTCAACACAAACAGTACGGGAATCTATTGTTATATATTCTTTTAATGTGGATATGCTTCTGTATAGGTGGAACTTTGTACCCCGGTCATAATCTTCACTTGATTTGGAGAGTATTTCAATGAGAACAGAAGGATTTGTCAGATTATCAGTATAGAGATCAGGTGGCACCGGCTTGCCGCATACAATTGAAAAGTCAGGATAGGTAAACAGCGTGTTTTCGGGTATATGAATGCGGAAATCACTGCCATACAGTTTACACCCTTTACCATGCAAAAAAGGAGCAATAATCCTGTTGATATTATAAGCAATGTCGTTATGCGGTATAGATGCCCCCGCCATCGCATATACCTCCCCCTTATAATACTCATGCTTTTCTTCCGAAGCCCTTTCCCTTTCCAGGTATTCCTCCGGAGAAACATAGTTGTACTTCGGCGCCGGTTCTTTAACTTCATTTTCCATATTCCAAAATTAATTCTTTTTAGTTTTAACACATAATTGATTTGTAAATGAAAAAAATAACTGGTGTTATTACTTATTGGCTTGTACGCTGCAGCCTTTGTATATGCGGATTGCTGCCGGTTACCGGTTCGTATGCACAGACGGCCGCACAACGGATTCAAAAAGCCTTTCAGCAGTTTGAAAAAGACGACCAGCTAAAGCATGCCATCAGCTCACTGTATGTAATTGATGCCAAAACCGGGGAAGTGATATTTGATAAAAATTCCCAGGTGGGGCTGGCACCTGCTTCCACACAAAAGATTGTGACCGGTGTTACCGCTTTTGAATTGCTGGGAAAGGAGTACAGGTATAAAACGGAATTGGGATATGTTGGTGAAATTGAAAAAGGAACACTAAAAGGTAATGTCGTTATTGTCACCGGCGGTGATCCTGCTTTCGGAAGCTGGAGATGGCCTGATACAGGAGAGGAAAAAATTATTGAAACCTTTGTCCGGGCAATCAAAAAAATGGGCATTAAAAATATTAAGGGATCAATAGAACTTTATGATGATGACTGGGAGTCGCTTCGTATGCCGGATGGATGGATCGTGCAGGATATTGGAAATTATTATGGTGCCGGCGCATCTTCTCTTAATTGGAGGGAGAATCAGTTTGATGTTTTCCTGAAGTCTGGCAGTAAGATAGGAGATTCAGTAAAAATTGTTAGTTATAAACCACAGCTTTATACTGCCGGTTATGTTTCCGAACTTTTATCTGCAGAAAAAGGAACTGGTGATAATGCATACATCTATCTTAATCCAAAAGTAATAAGGGGCACTATTCCGGTAAATGAAAATAAATTTATGATAGCAGGGGCAATGGAAAACCCGGCTAAACAGTTTTTACTGGGGTTAGGCGATACATTGATACAACAGGGTGTTGATTTAAATAAGCCATTGGCGGGCAAGTATACATCTAAGCTGGAACATACTAAATTTGAATACACCCACTTTTCGCCCTCCCTCGACTCCATCATCTATTGGTTCCTCAAAAAAAGCATTAACCTCTATGGGGAAGCATTGATAAAAACATTTGCATACGAAAAACAGGGTTTCGGTTCTACTGACAGCGGGGTGGCCATTGTCAGGAAATTCTGGAAAAGCAAAGGCCTCGATGAAGACGAACTCAATATCTATGATGGTTCCGGCCTGTCGCCGCTCAACCGGGTTACCACCCATGCGCAGGTGGAAATATTAAAATACGCAAAAACCAAAAACTGGTTCCCGTATTTCTATGCTGCATTGCCGGAATTTAATAACATGAAAATGAAAAGCGGTACCATCAGCGATGTAAAAGGATTTTGTGGCTATCACAAAGCCAAAGATGGTAAAGAATACATTTTTTCCTTCCTGGTGAATAATTACAGCGGCAAAACCTCCGGGGTAGTGGCAAAAATGTATAAAGTACTTGATGAACTGAAATAGCTTTCCACGGTGGGACTTATCAATACAGCACAATGAGCAGGAAAAGCCCTACTTTAGACGAACAACCAGAAAATCAAACCCAAAACTTTTCTTATGAGTGAACAAAATTTTAAGAACCACAGCCGCCTTATTTTTTTATGGCATGGCGCAACACTGTTGGCAATAGTCGCAGTATTGATCGGTAGCATTGTAAATCTTATTCATTCAAACGCACATACTCATTATTCGGCAGCGCTGCTTGCAGTTGTTGCATTGATATTGGCAATGCTTTGGGCGTACACCAGGATTTTTGCTTTGAAAGCACAAGACAGGGCCATCCGTGCCGAAGAAAATTTCCGCCATTTCGTTCTTACCGGCAAGCCATTGGATAAGGAACTGCAGCTTGGCCAAATCATCGCCCTTCGTTTTGCCAGTGATGAAGAGCTGCCCGCACTCGCCAAAAAAGCAGTGGAGCAAAAATTATCATCCAAACAAATAAAAAAAGCCGTACAAAACTGGCGGGGGGATTACCATCGGGTGTAGAAATTTGGTAATGTATCAATTCTATTTTAAAGAGGCTTTTACTTTCGATTCTTAACCACATAGTCTCCGGGAGTTTGGGGACTCCAATATCGAATAGATAACTTTGATAAAAAGCCGGGCATAAGAAACCTGTTTATTTTTGGAAGTACACATTCCTCCACATAGTTTGGTTCGAGGCACTATTTGAAATATCAATTGGATGCTAAGTATATGCTTAGACACCGTATAGGAGATCAATTTCAATTTAAAGTCCCTTTATGCCCAGCTTTTATTTTATTCATTTCAAAATCAAAAGTATGAAAAAAAAAAAGACAAAGGAAGGAGTTTTCAGAATGAGTACCGGGTTGCCTGTGTATAATCATCATGCAGCAGGAATTGATATTGGTGATACGCTGCATTGTGTGGCAATCAGTAATAGTGATGGCGGCCATGAAGTGAAAGCCACTACTGCCTATACCTGTGATTTAAAGGGAATAGTGGAGTATTTGCAAATCAATGGAATCACCACGGTAGCCATGGAAAGCACGGGTATCTACTGGTTACCATTATACATTATGCTGGAGGAGGCTGAAATTGAAACATATTTAGTCAATGCAAAGCATGTAAAAAATGTTACAGGGCGAAAAAAAGATGATACGGATGCTATTTGGCTTCACAAGCTGCATACATGCGGGCTGTTGCAGAAGTGTTTTCAGCCCGACAATGAAACCCGTCTTTTACGGGATTATACCAGGCAGAGAAAAAAACTAATTGAATTAGGTGCCGGCTCCGTTGTTCGAATGCAAAAGGCACTGGAACTCATGAATATTAAAGTCCATACTGTTATCAGTGACATACTGGGCAAAACAGGGATGCGAATGGTAAAGGCGATAGTGGCCGGAGAAAGAGATGCCCGGGTTCTTTCTTTGCTCTGTGATCCAAGAATAAAAGCGCTGCCCGGAGAAATTCTCAAGTCACTGGAGGGGATTTGGAAAGAAGAATACCTGTTCATGCTGGAGCAGGCACTTGAAAATTATGAATTTCATCAGGAACAGATTAAAAGATGTGAAGGAAAAATCAAAGAGCAGCTTTTAAAACAAATCGCAATTATCAGTGGTGGCGATGTTTCATTGTTTGAAAAAAAAACAAAGACAAAAGCTAAAAAAAATCAATTTGATTTTGAACTGTCACTTTATCTGAAAAAGATGACAGGAGTTGACCTTGCTAAAATACCGGGAATAGGGGAAGCGACAGCACTGGAGTTCATATCAGAGGTGGGAATTGACATGGAGAAATGGAAAGGATATAAAAATTTTGCAGCGTGGCTCAATGTAACCCCCAACACAAAGATTTCAGGAGGAAAGGTCATTAGTAATAAGCTAATGAAGAAAAATAATAAAGCCGGTCAATACCTGAGGCAGGCTGCATCATCTTTATCAAAAAGCAAATCACCAATCGGCGATTATTATCGGAGAATGCGCTCAAGATTAGGAGGCAAGGGTGCCGTTCTGGCTACGGCTCATAAATTGGCGAAAATCATCTATACAATGTTGAAAACAAAAACAGAATACAATCCGGATATTATGATTACTGATCAGGAAAAATACAGAACCGATAAAATAAATAAACTCGAAAAACAATTGGCCCACTTAAAAAAAGCCGCTTAAAACACGGAAATAGGGCCTTGAATATCACTTGGTTGCAGGGAGTTATATAGGAGAAGGATAGATACATAGGAATACACACATAGGCTTCCGGATAATTGACACTATGTTTGTATTTCTTATGATACCTATGAACTATGTGGTGCAAACAGAAATACTGCAGGAAATTCAATATTGGCTGAAGATGGTATTTGTTTACATTCTTAAAACCCCAACTTGCTAAAGATACTCATATCCGTTTTCAGCAGCCAGGGCGAAGCTATTGCCAGTGTCCAGATAAGTAAAATGAGTATTTTGCCTGCTGTTGATACGTCCTGTATCAAATGACGGTGCAGCAGACTTTGCACCAGGGTCATTATTTTTTCTTCCTTTTCATGATAATCGTAAGGTGGGGAAGAGGGTACATCTTTGAAAGCCGGATGCTCTTCTGTAATTATATTCCTGATCTTCCAGTAATCTTCATCAGGCAGGCCGGCATATTCCAGATCGGTATTGATGCCATCAGCCTCCACTCTTTTTTCAATAGTGGTTATTTTCTTTTCTCCAAATAAACGAAGCACCATCATCAGTGGAAAAAGGAGCAGGACAAATGAAAAGATACTGCCCGTATTGGTATAGATCCGCCATGAAAAAAAAATCATTGCGGCTACAGACAGCATAATAAAGATTTTACTAATCCAGCTTTCTTCATTCAGGAAAACCCTGTTCAGTAATTGACCACCATCAAGGGGATAAACCGGCAACAGGTTGATAAGGTTTAAAAAAATAAATAAGCCCCCTGCTTTTGCCAATGGCACATCAAGTAAGTAATAATCCACCCCATTTTTTTCAAGCAGAACGAAGATGATACCGATAATAATTCCGGGTAAAGGCCCTGCCAGTAAAATAATGGCCGATTGTTTTTGTGATACTTCCCGCTTGGTACCCGATACATAAGCGCCGAGTAAGGGAATAAAGAATATGCCCAGGTCATTATACCGGAAAAATTTCATAGCAAAAAAATGCCCCAGTTCATGGATCAGTACAATGGCGGTAATCAGCAGCAATATCTTGTAGCTGGGAAAAAAATAGTAGCCTAAAACAAGATACATGGCCAGGCTGGTAAAAGAGCGCAGCCAGATACTGGCGGCCTTGTCCGGCTTTTCATATTTGGGCAAAATAGCAGATATATTTTCGCCAGGAAATACCGTATCACCAGCTGCTTCATTCGCCTGCATAGCCGGCTGGCTGCCAGGTGAGGCGGGGTTTTCATTATTTTCTTCCGGTAACGGCGCGGCAAAATTCTCCATGGAATAAAATTAGGCAAAAAAGGGCTGAAGTTTTTCCAGTAGTTGGGCAGGCATATTGGTCCGCTTCATGCCATTGGATTCCATAAAGTATAAAATGATCTTACCAACAGCCAGCAATTCGTCTTTTTCATTAAACACTTCATGGTGAAATTCTATCTTATGATGTACGGGCAATTCTTTCAGCATTGTTTTTACGGTCAGCAGGTCATCATACTTTGCCGGGCGCAGGTAGCGGCAATGCACATCCACGACCGGCATTATCACCCCCATTCTTTCCATATCGGCGTAGGTATAACCCAACTGGCGTATTGACTCGGTCCTGGCCGATTCAAAATAAGGGAAGAAATTGCTATGGTACACCACCCCCATCTGGTCAGTTTCGGCATAGCGAACTCTTATCTGGGTTGATGTGGTAAACATTGCCTAAGCTAATTATTATTTTCCTATCAGCCCATCCAGACTAATTTTTCCCGGCCCGGTAAAAAGAAGGGCAATATAACCGGCCAGGTACAAAGCAGCATGTTCACCATCGCCAAAAAGCTGCCCATGATGTGAGTAAAACAATGCCACCGACATGGCAATAATAAGCGGTATAGCAGCCAACCGGGTCATTAAACCTGCCAAGATAAAACTGGCACAGAAAAATTCGGCAAAAATGGTAAGTGATAAAGAAGCTGCCCCGCCAATATGAAAAGGATCAGGAAAGGAAGAAGAATTTGCGCCAAAATGCATCAGCTTGTCAAATCCATGCGGGATCATCAGACCGCCCAATGAAAGACGCAGCAGGAATAACGAAAAGGTGATCGAATTGGCAGTGTAACGGGTACTAAAGATTTTTTTCATGAGCAGTTGAATTTTAAGACGCAATATTAAGAAAAAGTAATCAGGAATGGTCAATGGTGAATGGTGAATGGTCAATCGTCAATATGTATCTTTCTACCAAAGATTATTTGGGCCTGCTTAAGGCAAGCCAGCAACGGGCAACCAACAAAAAGAAGCTCAAAAATTTGTTAAACCCCTCACAACTTGCTACTTATCCACACCTGTTTGGAACGATGTTTGGGTTTACCTGAAATAATTTGAATATTCGCAACGTTTATCCATTCATCCTGGTAATACGCAGTAAAATAAAATGCCGGGGCCATCGGTTAAAGGAAATTCCATCATGAAGTATACAAGTTTCTTAGCTATAGCCATTCTTCTTAGTGTTTGCACAGCTGCCCAGCAAACCCGTTTCTATTCAGATCCCGAAATAACCTTCAAAGAAGCAAAGGAGTATTTTCAAAAAGAACAATACAGCCTGGCTTATCCTTTATTCAGGGAACTGCGGCAGGCTGTTCGGGAGACCGACAAAGCCAATTCCGCCATCACGGTGCAGGAAATAAATTACTACAGTATCGTTTGTGCGCTCAAACAAAATGAAGACCGGGCAGAAGAGGAAGCCCTTGAATATATTGACATCGAAAAAAATACAGCCAGGGTGCAGATGATGAATTATCATCTCGGGGATTTTTATTTCAGAAAGCAAAAATTTTCTGATGCAACCAACCGGTATGAACAAACAGAAATAGCCAACCTCAGCAACCGGGAAATAGCGGATATGAAGTTTCATCAGGGGTATGCATACTTCACCCTGCAGCGTTTTGCAGAAGCTAAACCCCTTTTCAACAGCATTCGCACTATGAAGGACGACCATAATTATATGGACGCTAATTATTATTATGGGTTCCTGTCATTCAAAGATGGACAGTATGGCACAGCCCTCGAGAGTTTTAAAATTGTGGAAAATGAGAAAAACTATGGAACCGTGGTGCCATATTATATCGCTCAGATATATTATGCCCAGGGCAAAAAAGAAGAAGCAATAAATTATATACAGAATAAATTATCTGCTGGCAGCAGTTCTCAGTATTATGATGTGGAGCTAAAGCAGATGCTGGGCCATGCTTATTTCGAAAAGAAAGAATATGCCAAAGCATTGCCTTACCTCGAAGATTTTGTAAGCCGGTCTAAAAAGATACGCAGGGAAGACCTGTATGAATTATCTTATTGCTATTACCAGGCTAAACAATTTCCGAAAGCTATCGAAGGGTTCAGGCAGCTGAGTGGCAAAGACGATTCGCTGAGCCAGCATGCCATGTACCTGCTGGGAGATGCCTATCTGAAAACAGGGCAGAAATCAAATGCTCGCAATGCTTTCTTATTTTGTTCTTCCAATAGCAGTTACCCTGAACAAAAAGAAATTTCAAAATACCAGTATGCCAAACTCTCGTATGAGCTGGGCTACCAGGATGAAGCGTTGAACAGCCTGAGTTCGTTTATAGCCGATTATCCCAACTCCACCTATAATGCAGAGGCCAAAGAGCTGATGGTAGATGTGCTGGCCAATACCAATAATTATAAAGATGCACAGGCCTTATTGGAAAGCCTGAACAAACCATCAGAGAATGCCAAAAGGCTTTATCCGAGAATACTGTATGGCCGGGCCGGGGAACTGATCAACGATGGAAGGCTGGATGAAGCAGATGCCCTGCTTGATAAGGCAATGGCGGATCCTAACAACGGTACTGTTCGCCCCTTCCTCAATTTTTGGAAAGGAGAACTGGCCTATCGTAATAATAACTTAGACAGCGCTATTAAATATTATCATGCATACTCAGATGCCGGATCACCCGCCAGCGGTGAAGCCAATATTAATAACGGGCGGTATAATTTAGGCTATGCCTACCTGAGAAAAGAAAACTACCCGGTGGCACAAAAATATTTTGAACCGCTCGCTAAAAACCCGGCATTGAATTCCGATGCTTTTACACAGGATGTTTATATCCGCACGGCAGACTGTTATTTTATGCAAAAAGAGTATGCAAAGGCGAAAACGATGTATGATAATGCCATCAAACTTTCATGGCCTGCTGAAGACTATGCCACTTTTCAAAATGCGATGCTTGCCGGTGTAAAAAGTTCGGGCGAAAAGATATCGTTGATGAATACCATGATCCGAAAATTCCCCACCTCATCACTGGTTACAGATGCCAATATGGAAATAGCGAATACCTATTTAGGGGATGAACGCTTCAGGGAATCCATTCCTTTCTTAAGCACTGTAATAAAAACAAGTGGTAATGCCAGCCTGGTACCACAGGCCTATCTTAAACTCGGAACAGCCTATTATAATATTGATAATAATGCAGCGGCACTAAAGGAGTTCAAGATATTGATTGATAAATACCCCAATTCGCCGGAAGCAGAAGATGCACTGGATAATGTAAAGACCATTTATATTGAAGATGGCAAGCCGGATGAATATGCAGCCTTTATGAGGGATGCCGGCCGTCCGCTGAGTGTAAGCACTGAAGACTCTCTTACCTATTTTGCAGCAGAAAAAAAGTATGATGACCAGAAAATCAATGAAGCATTAACCAGTTTTAATAATTACCTGCAAAAATTCCCTGATGGGGCCTATGCATTAGACGCCAATTTTAATGTGGCCGAGATTTATTACGCTAAGAAAGACTGGAATAATGCGCTGACCGGATATAATGCCGTAGCGGCCAATGCGCCCAACAAATATGCAGAAAGGGCCATATTGACTGCAGCCAGGATCAATTTCTTTGAGCTGAAGAACTATACAAAAGCCGAAACCTTTTATGAACAATTAAAGCAAATTACTTCCAGCCAGGAAAATAAATTGGAGGCCATGCGGGGATTGCTGCGCTGCCAGTACCAATTGCAAAAATGGACAGAAGCCGTGGAGAATGCCAAAGAACTGACAGCCGCCAAAGGAAGCAGTGCCGATGATAAGACCCTTGCCAATATGGCCATTGGTAAATCATACGAAGTAAACAGGCAGTACGACCAGGCCATTGCCAATTTCAAACTCGTAGTGCAATTGAATAAAGCGGCCCTGGCGGCAGAAGCCCGGTACGAGATCGCCAATTGCTGGTTTCAGCTCAATAAACTGAGTGATGCGGAAAAATCAGCTTTTGAAACCATCAATAAATCAGGATCGTATGATTACTGGATAACAAAAGCATACATCCTGTTGGGCGATATTTATTTAAAGCAAAAAGATTATTTCAATGCCAAAGCCACTTTTCAAAGTGTAGTGGACAATACCATTGATGCAGAACTGAAAGGGGAAGCACAGGCTAAACTGAATACTGTTATTGATGAAGAAGGAAGATCGGGTAAAGTAGAGGGGTAGATAACAGATGATAGATAATAGATGATAGATGATAGTTGTTGTGAATCGGAGAGAGTTTAAATACGCACGATTTGTTCAGTGCAAAATAATAAAGAAGCCCGTATCAAACGTGCGGAACTAAAGAAAGAACGAAATGAAATCTACAATGACGAAAAAACGAATATACAGCTTACTGTTATTGGGTGCCGGGGTTTTCTTTTTTGAAAATTCAAATGCTCAGAAAGACACCACTAAAAATGGCGGTGTGAATATCGTATCGAGCTTCAAACCTGTTTTACGGGAAGCGGCTAAGATAAATTTCAACGCCACTCCGCCCTCGGCTGATACCACGAAGGCGAAATTGAGTTATAATATTCCCAACCAGAATCTGTTGTTTGCTTATCAGCCGGGAGCATTAAAACCGCTGGCACTGGATGTGGATACAGCAGGCAAATTCATCAACAGCAGTTATATAAAAGCGGGGTTTGGCAGTTTGCGTACACCTTATGTACAGGCAGGATTTTCTTTTGGCGACGGACAGAGCGCCGGTTTGAATATTTATGCCAAACATGTTGGTTCTGATGGGAAAAGAGATTATCAGAAATTTGCCAATACCGCTGTAAGGCTGGCCGGGTATTTTAAATCTGGTAATAACCTGCAGTGGGATGCCAGTATTGGTATGAACCAGTTGCGCACTTATAAATATGGATACCAACCGCAAAGCCTTGTATTAGCGGTGGATTCACTAAAACAGAATTTTCAAACTATCAGCGGCCGTGTGGCGATGCATAACATCAATAAAACAGCATTTGGCATTACGTATGCACCGGAAGTAAAGATTGATGTGTTCAGTGATAACCACAAAAATTCAGAAAGTAATACAGTACTGAACCTGCCTTTACAGAAATCAATTGGTAAAGTATTCGCAGTTAATTTGGGTATTACTTTCGATCTCACACGTCTGTCTCCTGGTAATAAAGCAGCGTTTAATAATACCATGTATTATATTTCTCCTTCAGTAATATACAAAACACCAAAGATCAATGCACAGGTTGGTATTCGCCCATCTTGGGATAATAAGTCTTTCAAAATGTTCCCCAATGTGCTGGCAGACATCAGTACAGATGACAGGCGTTTTACCTTCCAGGCTGGGTGGACAGGCTATATCCGTAAGACAACTTATCAGTCTCTGGCTTCACAAAATGCATGGCTCTGGTTGCCTGCTGATTTTAAGAATACCTGGATCGAAGAGCGGTTTGCAGGATTCAAAGGCGCAGTCGGAAATCATTTCAGTTATGCGGCTAAAGTGGGTTTTAATAAACTGAATAATCAGCCACTGTTTATCAATGACATTTCTCCTGCCGGTGATGGTAAATCATTCCGTGTGGTGAATGAGAGTAAACTCAATGTGCTGAATTTTGGCGGGGAACTGGGTTTTAATATTCATGAAAAATTCTCGTTGATCACCGGGCTTACCTTCAACCAGTTTACCGATTTGCAGGATAATGCAAAAGCCTGGGGACTAATACCGCTTGAATTAAAAGCGGCCATGCGTTTGCAGGTGATTAAAGACCTGTGGTTGAAAACAGACTTGTTTGCCTGGAGCGGGGCCCAGTACCTGAAAAAAGACAATACAACGGATAGGTTATCAGGCGCTATAGATTTAAATGCAGGACTTGAATTTAAAATAACAAAGAATATTAATTTGTGGGCACAGTTCAATAATGTTTTCAATAAAGAATACCAGCGCTGGAACCAATACCCGGTGTATGGGTTCAACTTTGTCGGCGGAATCGTATTTTCGTTCGACCAAAAGAACTGATGATGTACACAGCACTCTATCAATATTTACTTCAGCATAAAGAATTACCAGTGCCGGGCATCGGCACTTTTTTATTGGAGCGAACATCTGCCGTTATTGATTTCCCCAATAAAAAGATATACCCGCCTGTGTATGCAGTGGCATTAAAGCAAGGCAGCCAATTGCCACAAAAGGGATTCTTTTACTGGCTGGCACAGGCATTCAATATTACAGACCGGGAAGCTGTTTTCCGGTTCAATGATTTTGCCTTCGACATGAAAAAGCAGTTGGTGGCAGGCGATGTGATAACCTGGAACAGGGTGGGCACACTCAGCAGGGGACTGGCTGGCGACGTAAAACTTTCTCCTGTTACAGATACCCTGGAGGAAAAACCCATTACTGCAGAAAAAGTAATCCGTGAGCGGGCCGAACACATGGTAAGGGTGGGAGAGGACCAGAAGACATCTGCCGAAATGGTGGAGATGCTGAACCAGCCTGAGCAAAAAAAATCATACTGGTGGGCCTTCGCACTGGCAGCCGTTTTACTGGCCATTGTATTTATCGGCTGGTACTTTTCTGAACACGGTGTGGAGGTATCGTCTGCTGCAAACGGAAAGCGGCTAAACCCGGAGTTGCCTGGTGCTACTTATCGTATGCTTCCATAAAAAACATGCATGATATTGCTATCACAGGTATAAAATTTTGACATTTCTCTATTATGACAGCATACATTTCTGTAAGTTTCAGCAGGAGAAAACTGGCAGACAGGGAATTAACTGCCATTACAGACACCCTGAATGAGTTTGGAATAACACCTTTTATTTTTATAGATAAGTACAAATTCGACCAGGTACAGGAGCGGCAAATGATGCAACAGGCAATGGCTGATATAGACAATTGCGACCTGTTAATTGCCGAAACCTCTGACAAAGGAATTGGAATAGGGATAGAAGCAGGTTATGCAAAAGCGAAGGGAAAGCAGGTGGTTTATGTCAGGCAAAAAGAGACTGAACATTCAACAACAGTTTCAGGAATTAGTGATTTTCAGGTTATTTATCTTGATACAGCCGATTTACGGGTACAACTTGCAGGTATATTAATTAAAATTGTCTGATGCGTTTGCCCGCCTGATGTATACCAATCAGTACAAACGCATTATAAAAAACACCCGGATTAGATAGATTTTCGCTGATTTCGATTTTTTACAGGATTGTATTTTCTGATAATTGGGTATGAAATATTTATCCGGAACGATAAAATCCGTTTTATTCTGTAAAACAGAAAAAAATCCGCGTTTATCTTTCTAATCAGCGTCATCCGTGTTCCTTTTTCTTTTTACTTTGCCCATTCTTTATGGAGCAGATCATTCATTACACATATTGCCCGGTTTGCGGATCGGATGCCATACAGGATGTATTGGAGGTGAAGGACTTTACCGTTAGCCACAAAACCTTTCCAGTTATGGAATGTACAGCCTGCACCCTGCGGTTTACACAGGATGTGCCGGATGCGGCCTCCATTTCACCGTATTATAAATCGGAGGAGTATATTTCACATACCGACACCTCAAAAGGGCTGATCAATCGCCTTTACCAGTCTGTTCGCAAAAGAACACTGAAGCAAAAAAGAAAACTGATTGAAAAAACGACAGGTATAAAAAAAGGGGCCCTGCTGGATGTGGGCAGTGGCACTGGTGCTTTTGTGCAGCACATGCAGCAGCATGGCTGGAATGTAACAGGACTGGAACCAGATGGCGATGCCCGTAAAGTAGCCAAAAAATCAAATGGGGTGGAACTGACGGATATCAGCCGGTTTTATCAATTACCGGCCGGTTCTTTTGATGCCATTACATTATGGCATGTACTGGAACATGTGCATAAGCTGCATCCCTATGTGCTGCAATTAAAGAAATTGCTGAAACCAAATGGCCGGTTGTTTATTGCCGTGCCTAATTATACAGCGAAGGATGCGGCCATTTATAAGGAGTATTGGGCTGCTTATGATGTACCCCGGCATCTTTATCACTTTTCCCCTGCAGCTGTAAAAGTGCTGATGGATAAGAATGGATTGCAATTACAAAACCATATACCCATGTGGTTCGATAGTTTTTATATTTCTATGCTCAGCAGTAAATATAAAAATGGCAAGACAAATTTTGTTGTCTCTTTTATTAATGGGCTCCTTTCTAATTTGAAAGCCGTGGGTGATGTGAAAAAATGCAGCTCGGTGATTTATGTTATCCAGGCGGCCAGCTAAATTTTCAGGTATCCCTGAAGCATCGAAATCATTATTGCCTGTTAACTGAAACAGGCCTGTTTGCATTTACTTGAATATTGTGTATTGATTGTTGATTGTTGAGTATTCATTACACAATGGCGAATGGTCGCCATCCGAATAGGCATATTCAATAGTCAACACACCATAATTTTCTAAACAAATGCCTGTTATCTGCCGGCTTTGGTGAGATACTACTGGCTAAACTGCACCTCATACAACTCCGGCCATAATTTACCGGTAATATAAATTTTCTTCGTAGCTGCATCATAAGCAATACCATTGGGCACATCTGCATCCGGGTCAATGGCCTTTATCCGGTTCCACATTTGGGTAAGGTCAGCTTTGGCAACTATCTGACCGGTAGCGGGATTTATTTTAAATATATAAGGATAGGTATATTGATTGGCATATACAAAGCCATCAATATATTCCAGTTCATTGATATTGAAACTGGGACTGCTGCCTTCCATTACGGTTTGTGTTTTTACTAATTTAAAAGTGGAAGGCTCGTAATAATAGAGGTTGCTGCTGCCGGTGCTTACAATCAGGTTGGTTCCGTCAGTAGTGAGGCCCCATCCATCAGTTGTTAAAGGGTATTCCTTTATTTTTTTGAAATCCTTTAATGTGTAAACAAACACCACTTTATTCTGCCAGGTAAGCTGGTATACGGTATCATTCAAGATGGTTACCCCTTCGCCAAAATATTTTACATCCAGGTTGATGCCATTTATCGCTTTCCCTGTTTTCATATCCACCTTCATCAGCTTCGACTTGCCTTCCAGCCCGGTACCTTCGTACAGTTCTCCTTTATAGATATGCAATCCCTGTGTATACGAAGAAGTGTCATGAGGATAGGTAGCCACTATTGAATAGCTCATACTTTTAGGGGCATTGGGGTCCGGCTTATCCGGTTCGGGGTCTTTGTTTTTACAGGAGATAACGGTTAGGGCTATACCCGACGCCAGCAAAAGTTTTTTCATGAAAAAAAATTAATCTATACAAAAATAAGCGCTGTCCTGTTCACCGGCTGTTAAAGATTATTAAAACAGACTGTTACATAGGAAAAATACGATAGAAAAAGTTCTTGGAAAATTGAATATTAGCATTATATTTGAGCAAAGGTAAATATAACTGATACCGGTTAGCCCTTCAAAATCCTTTCCCTGAATGCCTCCCTTATTTTCCGTTCTATCCTCGATTAATCCTCCCATTTTCTGAATGCATTTCCAATGCCCCTGATGAACTCCTGGCACTAATTTTTGCCATGCCGTAACCATACAAAAACACTGGGCATTATGAGGGGAACATTATTATTATCACTTGTATTCACATTCGCTGTGCAGCTAGCCGCACAGGATAAATGCAATAGCTATTCCTACCAGCAAATCCTGCAGCAGAATGATGCTGACATGTCCGCAAGGATAAAGGCTATAGAAAATTTTGTGCAGCAGCAACTGGCAGTTAATGATAATGCCGACCGGGGGAATAACCGGCTGCAGGGAATGATTATTAAAATACCAGTAGTAGTGCATATTCTATATCATACTCCTGCGGAAAAAATAAGTGATGAACAGGTGGCAGGACAGATTACAGCCCTCAATAAATATTTTCGCAAAAAAAATGCTGACACCGCATCCACACCTGCCTATTTCCGGGCATTAGCAGCTGATTGTGAAATAGAATTTCAACTGGCTTATTCCGATCCGCAAACAAGATCAACCTCCGGTATTATACGTAAATACACACCTGTTACCAAATGGACAGCGGATGATAAAATGAAGTCTTCGTTAGAAATGGGTGCCGATGCGTGGGATACCAAAAGCTACCTGAATATATGGGTGTGTAACCTCGATAAATTTGCCGGCTATTCCACTTTGCCCGGCAGTGATGAAAAAAAAGACGGGCTGGTAATCAGCTACGCAGCTTTTGGCGTAGGCACCGGTACTGCTGGTTACAACCTGGGAAAAACAGCAGTGCATGAAATTGGCCATTGGCTCAGCCTGAAACACCTCTGGGGCGATGAATACTGCGGTGATGATGGCGTAAGTGATACACCTAAACAGGCCAGTTATACGTCCGGCTGCCCCAGTGTGGTACGCATCACCTGTGGCAATGGTCCTTACGGGGATATGTACATGAATTATATGGATTTTACCAATGATGCCTGTATCAATATGTTTACCCAGGGACAGAAGGCCAGGATGAGGGCCTTGTTTGAGCCGGGCGGTCCCCGCAGTTTATTGTTAAGTTCTAAAGGATTTGATATTCCGCTTATTTTCCAAACCCCGCTTCCGGAAGAAGATCCTGCCTGGCTGCGGCCCAACCTGTACCCCAACCCTGCCGGTTCGATGATGACACTGGACCTGGCTTACGATATTCGCTGGATCGGTAAAACTATTTTTGTGACTAATTTGCAGGGGCAAAGGATTATGAATGTAGTGATTACGTCAAAAAATCAGCGAATTGATATAAGCCGTCTGCAGGCAGGGGTATATTTCCTTGCAGCGAAAAAGGGTGACGGGGAGTCTATTAAGATGAAGTTTATAAAACTGTAACGTGTCGCAACCAAAATAAGTACTAACGGCAAGCAAGAGAGTCGCTGAAAAGCGGCTCTTTTTAGTTGAATTACTTTATACTTCCTGAATAACTTCGAAACCTTTAAAACTGCCGGTAACCGCTAGCCCCAACACTTTTTTGGCCACGCCTTTAGACTTTAGTTTTCCTGCAGTTTCATTGATTGTTGCGCCTGAACCAACGGCATCATCAATCAATAATACAGTATTAAATGCCCTGTTTTCCTTAACAATTATACTGGCTCTTGCATTGTCAATCCGGTCTTCTATTTTATGTAAGGCTTTTTGTGGTATTGGTATCGCTCCGGAGACTTTAATTAGGTTAAGGTGTGGCAAAGACAGATTATACCCTTTTTGCAGAGCAGTCATAAATTGTAATTGTCTTTTAATAGTTGGCGGAATGTAACCGACAGCATCAATCTTTTTTTCCCTTATCAAATGTTCTGCTTTTTCTTTTGTCAGTGAAATTATTTCCTTTATCAGTTGCCTGTTTTGTCCTTGTTTGGCAAAATGCAATAATGTTCCCAGCCTCGTTTTTCCAAACCGTTCTATCGCATAAAAGTCACAGTAGTACATTTCATCAACACTGATTCTGTCAAATCCTTTTGTATTCGACAGTTTTTCAGTGCCATTTATTAATCCATTTGGCAAGACGTATTTAAGATATTTTTTTTGTGTGGCGATAAATTCACGGGCTGTTTTTTCTACCGGTAGTTTTTGCTTTTCGCTCCATGCCTGCATCGCTGTTATCCCTTCCAGCCTGTTTCCTGTTTCTGTTATCAATAAAAAATGTTCAGCCAAAAAGATTAGTTCATCTTCGTTCAGCGTGAATTCTTTTGACTCTTTTTTCTGCAAAACCTTATTAAGCCGGTAATAAACCCGTGGGGGCTTCCCTAATTTTTGCAAAAGACCATCCTCAAGCATCCGGTTTAGCACCCGGTGCAGCATTTGCCTGGATACCAATATCTGATCCTGCATTTCATTTACAGAGGCCTCAGATTTCGCATTTAAATACTTAATTATTTGATTATCAATATTCATAGTTTACAGTTTACTGTAAACTGTAAACATACCTTAAAATAATCAAAAAAACAAGTTATGAAAAAAAATAATGGGAAAATCTATGGCTAAGGATCAAATTTGTGGAGGTAGAAGCCAGGAACAAAGTATGTACTAACGGCTAATAAGGCCCCGGAGTGATCCGGGGTTTTTTATGTCTCATACAGAAGGAGGAAGAGGAATACAGAAATAAAGGCCTTTCCTCTTTCTCTCTTTTATCTCCGGGCGATGGATTTCAATTGCTGCCTTCAGGCAGGTATCTGCGCAAAAAAAGGATCACCAGTTTCCCGGTAGTCCTTTTCTTTCTTAATAATCTCAGATACTAAATATGTATCGCTTCACCATATGCCACTTCAATCGCATCTTTAATACTCTCGCTGATAGTGGGGTGGGGGTGAATGGCATTCAGCACTTCATGATAAGTAGTTTCCAATTTACGGGCTGTTACGGTTTCGGAGATCATCTCCGTAACATTATACCCGATCATGTGGGTACCGAGCCACTCTCCGTACTTTGCATCAAATATTACTTTGATAAACCCTTCTGTATGTCCTGCAGCAGAAGCTTTACCACTGGCGCTTAAGGGAAACTTACCTACTTTAATTTCATAGCCGGCTTCTTTCGCCTGCTTTTCTGTATAACCAACAGAAGCAATCTCCGGTACACAGTAGGTACAGCCGGGGATATTATTATAATCTATCGGCTCTGGCTGGTGATGATATTTGTTTTCATTGTAACCAATCGCTTCCACACAAATAATACCTTCCTTACTTGCCACGTGTGCCAGGGCCTGGCCGGGTGAACAATCACCAATTGCATAAATGCCAGGTACACTCGACTGCCCGTATTTATCAACTGCAATACGGCCCTTATCTGTTTTAACAGCCAGTTCTTCCAAACCAATTCCTTCAATATTGGCCGCCACACCTACGGCACTTAATAAAATATCTGCTTCAAGCACCACTTCACCGGATGCTGTTTTCACAGTGGCTTTTACACCATTTCCGGAAGTATCAACTGCTGTTACTTCACTGCTGGTCATAATGGTGATGCCGTTTTTCTTGTATTGCTTTTCCAGTTCTTTTGAAATCTCTTCATCCTCCACCGGTACGATGCGGGGCAGAAATTCAACGATGGTCACTTTTGTACCCATACTATTGTAGAAATAAGCAAACTCCACACCAATGGCGCCGCTGCCCACCACGATCATAGATTTAGGCATTTGTTGCAGTACCATGGCTTCACGGTAACCAATTATTTTTTTGCCATCAATCGGCATAGTTGGCAACTGTCGGCTGCGGCCACCGGTGGCAATAATAATATGTTTGGCTTCAACTGTCTGTTTGCTATTATCAGCAGCGGTTACTTCCAGCTTTCCTTTGGCCACTAATTTGCCAAAACCCATTATCACGTCGATCTTATTTTTCTTCATCAGGAACTGCACGCCTTTGCTCATTTTATCAGCCACACCGCGGCTTCTTTTTACAATGCCCTCAAAATTTGGGGTGCCGGTGGCTTCAATACCAAATGAGGCAGCATGTTTGATGTCATCATATACCTGGGCGCTCTTCAGCAGGGCTTTGGTGGGGATACAGCCCCAGTTAAGACAAACGCCTCCAAGACTTTCTTTTTCAATTACTGCTGTCTTAAAACCGAGCTGGGAGGCTCTGATCGCCGCTACATAACCGCCGGGACCACTTCCGAGAACCACTACATCGTACGCCATATTGTATATTTTTGATTTTAGATTGTTGATTTTAAATTGACGTTGCGAAGTTATCCGAAAAGAGGCAATCGGGCAAAAGGATAGAGGACAGTTAATGGATGATAGATAAAAGATAATAGTGAAACAGCCTTCTGCGTGCCCTGCGGTATCTGCATTAAATAAGGTTGGTAGCCAGCCCATACATTTTTCCCGGCTTTAGTACTGCCCGCAGGGCCCTGCTCGCTGAGCCCTGTGGGCGGGCTGGCATCTTCCCTTGTGTCGCACTCTTGTACGTCCCGTTCTTTGGCAGCGTGACACTCCGCCTACCTGAAGAGACGGGGTGAATTGACAAACAGGGAATCGAACCTTGAACAGAGCGCCGCAATCCCAAAAACTTTCGGGGCTCAACCAGGGGGATGGGAGCCGGGCTAATAACCTGTATTTTCAGGCCTTGAAGACCGGACAGGGTGTGCTTTCCACAGACTGTTAGGAAAAAATGGGGAATTCGGCAAGATTCTTAATTATTCATTCTTAATTATTCATTATTTCCCCTACCTTCGCCGTCCGAAAAATTGTATCAATTATGGCAAGAGTATGTCAGGTTACAGGTAAAGTACCGATTGGTGGAAACAAGGTTTCCCACTCAAATATCAAGACAAAGCGTCGTTTTCTGCCCAACCTGCAGAAAAAAAGGTTTTACCTGGCCGAAGAAGATAAATGGATAACCCTGAAATTATCAACTACGGCACTTCGTACTATTAATAAAAATGGTCTGTTGAGTGTAGTAAAAGAATTAAGAGCAAAAGGAGAAAAAATCTAATTAATGTGAGAATGTGAAAGTGTGAGAATGTGAAAATTACTCTCCCGCTTTGTCTCATTTCCACATTTCCATATTTTCATATTTTCAAATTAATATAAAATGGCAAAGAAAGGCAACCGTGTACAAGTTATCCTGGAATGTACCGAGCACAAAACAAGTGGTAAGCCGGGTACCAGCCGTTATATCACGGTAAAAAACAAAAAGAACAATCCAGAGCGTTTGGAACTGAAAAAGTTCAACGCCATTTTGAAAAAAGTAACTGTTCATAAAGAAATCAAATAATTTAATGTGAGAATGTGAAAGTGTGTGAATTTGTAAATTAAGCACTTCACTATTTCCACATTTCCATATTTTCAAATTTATACCATGGCAAAAGCAGCAAAAACGGCGATTAAGAAAGACCCTAAAATGGCAGCCGAAGCAAAGAACTGGACAAAAGTTATCAAAGCTGTACGCAGCCCTAAAACAGGCGCTTACACTTTTAAAGAGCAGATCGTTCACAAAGACAAGGTGAAAGATTTCTTAGCACAAAAATAATTTTGGTCTGGGAATAATATTTAAAAGCTATTCGTTTAACACGGATGGCTTTTGTTGTTTAAGCAGTAAGTTGGTTTATTAGTTAATTGGTGGGTCGTTCATCTGCTGTATTGTTACTTTTTTTTGCAGAGAAAAATTTATACTTTGAGAAATTCTCCTAATAAACCAATTAACTAATAAACCGATAAACTAATAAACCGATAAACTAATCAACCGATTAACAAAAGACGATGGGATTCTTTAATAAACTATTCGGGAAAAAAGAAAAGGAAAGCCTTGACGGAGGTTTGAAAAAAACCAAGGAAGGCTTCTTTGCCAAAATAACCAAAGCCATTGCAGGTAAAAGTTCGGTGGACGAGGAAGTACTGGACAATCTCGAAGAAGCCCTGGTAAGTGCCGATGTGGGTATTGAGACAACAGTGAAGATCATTGACCGCATTGAAAAGCGGGTCGCAAAAGACAAGTACCTGAATGCAACAGAGCTAAATAGAATATTGCAACAGGAAATTGAGGCTATCCTGGTTGATGCACCTGAATCCAATACTTATGCATTTAATTCAGAATTGCCAACCAAGCCTTATATCATACTGGTTGTGGGTGTGAACGGAGTGGGTAAGACCACCACTATTGGCAAACTGGCTTACAATTTTAAAAAAGCTGGTAAGAATGTACTGCTGGGTGCAGCTGATACCTTCAGGGCAGCAGCAGTAGACCAACTGACCATCTGGAGCGAAAGAGTGGGAGTGCCAATTATAAAACAGGATATGGGCAGCGATCCGGCTGCAGTAGCTTTTGATACGGTGCAAAGTGCTGTGGCTAGGCAATCTGATGTGGTGCTGATTGATACAGCAGGCCGCCTTCATAACAAGGCCCACCTGATGGAAGAATTAAGCAAGATCAAACGGGTGATTCAAAAAACCATACCCGATGCCCCGCATGAAATAATGCTGGTACTGGATGGAAGCACCGGACAAAATGCACTGGAACAGGCCAAACATTTTATTGCAACAACTGATGTTACCGCATTGGCCATTACCAAACTGGATGGTACCGCCAAAGGCGGCGTGGTACTGGCTATTGCCAATCAGTTTAAAATACCAGTGAAGTTTATTGGTGTAGGCGAGAAAATGGAAGACCTCCTGGTTTTCGATAAGCATGAATTTGTAGACAGCCTGTTTAACATGGAAACTAAATAAAATCATTCCAGTCCTTCCACCTCTGTATTTTTTTCATAACTGTTATAGGAATTGAAAAAAATAAAGCCTGCCATACCCGTACATATCATGGGCAGCAGCCAGCGGTTGGATGATAAACTGAAAAACAGGGTAACTATCCAGACCCCGAAGAGTAACTTCAAGAACCCTTCCATCTTCATATCTTCTGTGTACAAGAGGCAATGTAACAGCAGTAGCAGGGAAGGACCGGTTAACGCCATCCAGATAAAATTGCCAATAGCATGTTGCTGAATGGCTACCGCTTTCAACGCCCATATTTCCGGGATCAATACCACGGCATATACTCCTAATAATGACAGGAGGGTGACCAGTGGTTTTACCGGCATATTGCGGTAGAAAGAAAGTTTGGTTTCCATAAAATGATGATTCCGGTAAACAAGGATGCAATGGCCTATGAGTGAAGTGATATAAAGAAGCCATAGTATCCTGTCTTCAAATACCTGTTCATCTATTTTGGCAAAAAAATAAAGGCAACTGAAAGTGGCGGTCTTGAGCAGCAACAACAGTAAAAACTGCTGATTGAAAATAAATTTTAGTAAAACAGAAAACAGGCCTGTTTTGAAACGAAAGGGCATTACATGCAGGAACCCGGCCAATGCAGAGCTATGCGTATTTAAGAGAAAAACAAATACTGCACCTGTGGAGAGAATGCAAAGGGCGGTAAGGGTAATGAAAATGACAGCAGCACCTGCAGGATGATTATTGAGAAGGGCAATGATAAAGGCGGCCAGCCCATAACATAATGCAGGTACAAGGAGCAGACATTGTAATTGTAACAAATGAAAAAATCGTTTTCGGGAAGGCAGGGCATTTAGCAATTGCAGAAAATTATATGCTTTGTTTTTAATACAGCCATGGACAAAATGAATTGTTTTAATTGTATATAACAACCAGATTGCGAATGCCAGCAAAAAAAATTGCAACGAATTACCAATGCCGTTGATTACGACATAATGGAATTCCAGTGACTGTTTAAAGCTGGGGTATAATCCAAACAGGAGAAAAAACAAGAAGAGAAAAAATCCGGCATTGCGTCTGTAATAAGGAGCAGCAACGGCCTGGAAAAGTATATTATCCGTAGTGTGCATAATTATTGACCGATTTGTAACAGCTGTTTGTCTTTCAGTAAAAAAGTATTATGGAACATGATATCAGTGTGTTCAATATCATGATGCGAGGTAATGATAAAGGAGATATTTTTTTGCTGGTGTTGCTGCATGATCAGTTTGCATAATGCCTTTTGCGATGACTGGTCCAGTGTAGTCAGTGGTTCGTCAAGTAAAACCCATTTTGGCCGTCCGATAAATGCCAGTAACAGCGACAGTTTTTTGAGCATACCACTGGAATAGGTTCCGGTTTGATGATGCAAATAATCGCCAATATCCAGTAATTGCCGGATTTCATGTACCCGGTCAGCCGTCCCTTTTTTTATGCCGGAAACAAAATTTATAAGTTCAGTACCTGTAATAAAAGAAGGATAAACAGGCTCAGCTTCCGCATGATTAAGCAGTTGGCGGTACTGCACCGGATTTTTCCGGATAGAAATGTTTCCATCCATAAGCACCTCACCTTTAAACGGGATGAGTCCCGCCAGTATTTTCAACAGCGTGGACTTGCCGGAGCCATTGGCACCTTTTAACCAGTAAATACCGGGTGAGAGGGTCAATTCATCAATACTGAAAATATGGTGACTGCCATATAATTTTTTTAGTTGGGAAAGCTGAAGCATGTTGTGGTAAAATTCATCAATTGTTTGGAATCAAAACCCTAATATAATTATAATTATTAATTGCCGGTATCAAATTATCCATAAAGAAACAGCAACATACATGAGAAATTGATTGTGGTGCAGGAAGCTGATGAAAGGTGATTTTGGCAATACTGTCATCACGACACCGTTAAAAACAAATGATATTTACCTTTTTACCAGCCAATATAAAGAGATATATTGCCAACCTGGTGGGCACTGTAGTTTCTATACCCGGGGCTTATTTTTTTTTGAGTAAGGGCTATTGAAAAGTCTCGGTAAGAAACCATCAGCGAGAGGTCTATATGTCCAGCCACTATGTTTCTTTCCAGATTATTGGCATACCGGGAGTTTTTATCATTAACCGGGGACTGCTTATTAAACAGGCCTCCATCCAGCAATGCATTATAGAAGACAACATCCAGGGCTGGTTTAATCGATATGGCGATACCGGGCTTCCTGTTATTGGCGCTGAAATATTGAGTTCGCAGTCCTGAAAAATAGGGCGCATTTTTTTGGAACCGTAAAATGGCAAAGCAGGAAAGCCCATCCGAAAGTGTACCGCCTGAAATGCTGCCGCCGCCAATCAATCCTATTGAACCTTTAGCGGCTACGAGTTTTTCCACAGTTAGCCGGTAGTTGAGCAACAGGTCTGTTGGTAATTGGTAATTCCACCCATTAGGGCGGGGGTCTTTAATAATACGATGAAGAAATATCTGGGCCTCTTTCGCAAAAGAGGAGGGGCCCATTACACCTGCCAGCCATTCGGTCTGTACATTCAATTTTTTTACTGCATTGGCCGAATGAACAGTATAAATAAAAAACAACCCGCCTGCATACGAATAATCATTTTTATCAGGAATGGCAGGGTTGGTTTTTTTAGGCGATATCATTACCTGCATCAGCCCCCCTCCGGCGGTGGTAATGCTTTGCGGCCCGGCTGATGTGGCCAGCCTTGAAAAAAAACCGGTCATTTTTTTTTCTTTCTCTGAGAAAATATCAAGCCTGGTTCCGTTGGTATAGCCCCAATCAGTGCCTTCTTTAAAAAAATTGATACCATCATTATCTTCATACAGACGGAAAAAGTTTTTTTTAGAATTGGCCTGTTGTGAAAAAGCCTGTAGTGTTGAAGTATACATCACCAACAAGAGGAGGCTTTTCTTCATACGGCTGAAATAATAATTTAAAAGGGGGCTATACAATTTACAAGTGGAAAACCTTTTTCTGCGGTCGTAAGATAGATATTTTCTTAAATATCAGTATATGTATCATTTTTACGAACTTTGCCGGCTACATGAAAACAAAAACACTAAAAAAGGATAAGGTCAATATCATCACCCTTGGTTGCAGTAAGAATATGGTGGACAGCGAGGTATTGAGCGGCCAATTGCTGGCCAATGAAATAGACGTGGTGCATGAGAATAAAAAATCGGACCATAATATCGTGGTCGTGAATACCTGCGGCTTTATTGACAAAGCAAAAGAAGAAAGCATTAACACCATCCTGTGCCAGGTGGAACTGAAAAGAAAAGGTAAACTGGATAAAGTGTATGTGACAGGCTGCCTGAGTGAGCGGTATAAGAATAAACTCGAAGCAGAGATACCTGAAGTGGATGCCTATTTCGGGACCATGGAATTGCCGCTGATATTAAAACAATTTGAAGCGGATTATAAAATGGAACTGTTGGGGGAAAGATTACTGGCCACTCCGCAGCACTATGCCTATATGAAGATATCCGAGGGCTGCAACCGCACCTGCTCATTTTGTGCCATACCCCTGATGCGGGGACAGCATGTAAGCAAACCCATTGAAGAGTTAGTAAAAGAAGCAGAAAGCCTGGTAAGGAAAGGGGTGAAGGAAGTGATGCTGATTGCACAGGAACTTACGTATTACGGTCTTGATATTTATAAAAAAAGAATGTTGCCCGATCTCCTCCACCGTCTGGCAGATGTAAAAGGCCTGGAATGGATCCGCTTGCATTATGCCTATCCATCAAAATTTCCATTGGAGATATTGGATGTAATGAGAGAGCGGGATAATATTTGCAACTATCTCGATATGCCCCTGCAGCATGCGGCCAATAATATGCTGAAAGCTATGAAACGCCAGATAACCCGTGAAGAAATGGAAGAGCTGACCATTGCCATCCGGGAGAAAGTGCCTGGTATTTGCCTGCGTACCACCTTGATTGCCGGCTTCCCGGGAGAAACAGAAGATGATGTGGAAGAACTGAAAGGCTTTTTACAAAGACAGCGCTTTGACCGTGTTGGCATCTTTACTTATTCGCATGAAGAAGGCACTTCAGCGCACGACCTGGTGGATAATGTGCCGGCTGATGAAAAGGAAAGAAGGGCACAGGAAATAATGGAAGTACAACAGGAAATTTCTTTCGAACTAAACCAGGAAAAAACGGGAAAAGTTTTTAAAACTTTAATTGATAAAAAAGAAGCCGGCCGTTACCTCGGCCGCACCGAGTTTGATTCCGTGGAAGTGGATAATGAAGTGGTGATTCATTCATCTAAAAAATTACTTATTGGGGAGTTTGTAAATGTAAAGGTTACAAAGGCCTATGATTATGACATGGAAGGGGAAGTGGTATAATGAAATAACTATATTATTCAGCTTTTTATTACAGTCAAAAGAATATAATAAGTAATACCGCAAAGACTGGCCAGAATGGCGTATACAATCACCGTGTTTTTAGAAAAATGGTTTTCTCCCATCCAGGCGGTGGCGAAGGGCATTAACGAAAGCCAGAACAATAAATGAAGATTGGCCCACATGATACCACTGGTTACCCCTTTAATGGTATGCAATAAATGATGATGATTGCCCCAGTATATAGCCAGGTTCATTAAATTTGGAAAAATAAGTTTACGTGGTAAGTATTGAAACGGTCCGCCTGATGGCTTTGTCATTTCTGGAAACGGATGAGCACCCGCATTTTCACCTGAAAGCATTCCGGGTGAAGAAAAAAATATTTGCCACATTAGACGGAGAAAAGAAAAGGTTAATGGTGAAATTATCACTTACAGACCAATCCGTTTTTTGTGCATTCGATAAAGCTACTATTTATCCGGTGCCGGGTGGTTGGGGAAAAAAAGGTGCCACCTTTATTGAACTGAAAAAAATACGAAAGGCTATGCTGATAGATGCTTTAACCACGGCTTATTGCACAGTGGCGCCTCCAAAACTGGCAAGCCTGATAAATACAGGTTAGCCACGAATTACACGAATGGCACGAAAAATACAATTAAATACAAATTGATTGCCAGTGGCAATGAATTTCTTATTCGTGTCATTCGTGGCCAAAACCCCATTGCACAGCAATCATATTTGTATTCAATTTACCTGTCTGCCGTCAGGCAGATTCGTGCCATTCGTGTAATTCGTGGCTAATCCAAAAAACCATTATCTTAGGCCAAAGAACACACCTTAACCATGGCAGACGATAAATACTTTTTCCTGAACCGGGACCTCAGCTGGCTTTCTTTTAACCACCGGGTGCTGCTGGAAGCGGCCGACAAGAATGTTCCGCTCTACAGCCGTATTTCCTTTTTATCCATTTTCTCTTCCAATCTTGATGAATTTTTCAGGGTACGCATGCCGTCCATCTTCGCCTTTTCCGCCATTGATGCTAAAAAAGCAGGTATCCGGGACGAATACCCCAAAGGCCTGGTGCAGCAGGTGCAAACGATGGTGCATGAACAACTGGAAGAATTTGGCAGGATCCTCACCCAGTTAATAATACCCGAATTGCAACAGAATCATATTTGCCTTTATTACAATGAACCCATCAGGGCGGAACACCATGAAACAGTAAAGGAATACTTTTTATCCAAAGTGTTATCTTTTCTTCAGCCGGTAATGCTGCAAAAGGAAAACCAGGGCAATGTGTTTTTAGATAACAATGCACTGTATTTTATTGTGGACCTGGAAACGGCCGAGCAGCCCGGAAAGATTATGTATGCTTTATTGAATATCCCGTCGGCCAACCTTTCCCGTTTTTCCGAACTGCCCATGCTGGGGGATGATCATTATCTTTTATTTTTGGATGATGTGATCCGCGATAATCTCAAAGAAATATTTCCCGGCTTTACCATCCATGGTGCATGGAGTGTAAAACTCACCCGTGATGCGGAAATGAATATTGGCGATGAATTCATTGGCGATATAGCCGAAAAAATTGAAAAGCAACTGGAGAAAAGGGAAGTGGGCCTCGCCACCCGTTTGTTGTACGATAAAACAATGCCGCTAGAGGTAAAAGATTTTGTGGAAAAATACCTGGCCATTCCGCCGGATGAAATGGTGGAAGGCGGACGCTACCACAACCTGAAAGACCTTGGCAGTTTACCCAACCCGGTAAAGGGAAAGCTTAGTGCCTCATCATGGCCTGCTATGCAGCATACAGGGTTTACCAATTTCTGTTCCATCTTTCAAAGTATTTCGGAGAATGAGAAGCTGCTGCATTTGCCCTATCATTCATATAATTATATACTGCGCTTCTTCAATGAAGCAGCGATTGATCCGCATGTAAAAGAAATATATGTAACACTGTACCGGGTGGCGGCAGATTCGCATATTGTAAATGCATTGATAAGTGCTGCAAGAAATGGAAAAAAAGTTACGGTGTTTGTGGAACTTAAAGCCCGGTTTGATGAGGCCAACAACCTGAAGTGGAGCAAGAAGATGAAAGCAGCAGGCATAAAAATTATTAATAGTATACCCGGATTAAAAGTACATGCAAAAGTGGCGCTGGTAAAACGCCAGGAACAAAAAGAATCGAAATCATATTCATTCATGGCTACCGGCAACTTCAATGAGTCTACCGGACGGTTCTATACAGACCATGTATTGTTTACTTCCAAACCGGAGTTTGGCCAGGAACTGGACATGTTATTTACGTATTTGCAATCAAGGGTGCAGCCTGAATTGTATGGCAAGATACCTTTTCAGCATTTGCTGGTATCGCAATTCAATATGATCAAGCGGTTGAATAAACTGATAGACCGTGAAATAAAAAATGCTAAGGAAGGCAAGCCTGCCAAAATCATCATTAAGCTGAACAACCTGCAGGAAAGAGTTATGATTGCCCGTCTCTATGATGCCAGCAGGGCAGGGGTAAAAGTACAGTTGCTGGTGCGCAGTATCTGTTGCCTGGCGCCTGGTGTACCTGGGCAAAGTGAGAACATTGTGGTGCATCGCATTGTGGACCGTTATTTAGAACATGCCCGCATCTTTGCATTTCATAATAATGGCGAACCCGAATATTATATGGGCAGCGCCGACTGGATGAACCGTAACCTGCACAGCCGTATAGAAGTGGTGTTTCCGGTATATGATAAAAAGCTAGCCGGCGAACTGGAACATATATTGCAATTGCAATTAAAAGATAACCAGAAAGCTGTATTAATAATGAGTGATATCGCTACCGGTGCTGCTAATAATCTGCGGGTGCTTAGTGCCGGACAAACTCCATTGGCTGCGCAACAGGCTATTTATGAATATGTGAAAGGGCTGGAAGTCTGAGAATATTGAACAGACGAACAGATGAACAGACGAACAGAGAAACAAAGAACCGATGAAGTATAATTCGGCGTTCATCATTCCCTGCCTGTCCGCGTTATGCGGTGGTTGGCCTGTTTGATATTTAATAACATGAGCTGGAAGCTTGAAGGGTTACTAAACTAAACCATTGTTAATA
The DNA here is from genome assembly GCA_031441485.1 of Chitinophagaceae bacterium. Taxonomy (GTDB): domain Bacteria; phylum Bacteroidota; class Bacteroidia; order Chitinophagales; family Chitinophagaceae; genus JJ008. Next base: position 26,234 of record JANOEQ010000121.1, on the reverse strand, counting down.
ATAGTTGTTTTGACTACAGGTAATGAGCAGTAAGGGTGCGGGTCCGGTAACGCAGCACACTGTATGCTGTTTGAAGGTGAGCAACCACCTCTTTCGATTTCTTTTCTGCTGCTTTAAAATTTATCCATTCAGCAATTTTCTTCCCTGTTTTTCCGATAGCCTGTTCATCGGTTACATCCCGGTATTATTTTTTCAGGGCAAGTTTTTTTTGATATGGGAAAGATAAAATTAGTTGTCCGGTTTTACCCGCACGTATACCTGTCTAAATCCATAAAAAGTGTCATTTCTCCTGTTTTTAGCGCTTTTGCCCCTTTGCCATACCTTAAAAAGGGTATTGTTAGTATTATAAAACAACCATAGCTTTATATAACGGATTTCATCTCCAGCCCGGATATTACTTCATTTCGGATATTTTCTTACGTACAGAATCCTGCCCTACATTTTTTATCACTAACCAAAAACCAACAACATGAAAAAATTATTTCTATTATCGGCGGGTCTGCTCATCGCTTTGTTTGTTCTCCTGAGCTTTGAAAGCAAAAACCACAACAATACTGTTGTCCCTCAGCAGTTAAACGATGTTATTAAATGCGGGCCTAACCCCCTGTTCATTTCAAATGCAGTAAGTTTTACACCCCCTGTTAATCCGTTCGCAGTTATGATCAGGAAAAATGTTTATTCCTTGTCTGCTGCAGAGATTACATCTATTAAAACGGGTATCACCAACATGAAAGCGCTTCCCTATACCAATCCCACCAGTTGGTTGTACCAGGCTGCCATCCACGGCACCACCATGCCGGATGCACTTCCCTCCTGGAACACCTGTCACCAGGCCGGCGCTTCTTTTTTCTTTTTGGCCTGGCACCGTATGTATTGCTATTTTTTTGAAAGGATACTGCGTGCAAAATCCGGTGATGCCAATCTTACACTGCCTTACTGGAATTATCAGACCAATGCCGTGCTTCATCCGGATTACCGCAATAGCGCTGCCGGTAACCCATTGTATGATGGAACGAGAAGCGGATCTATTAATGGAGGAGGTTCATTGCCTGCATCTATAAGCACTTCTATTAATAATGCATTACTTGAGATTCCGTATTACGATTTTCAAAGCGATATCAATGGACCACATGGCTCTGTACACGTTTCTGTTGGAGGAAATATGGGCGGTGTATCTTCCGCAGCCAAAGACCCCTTATTCTGGTTACACCATTGCAATATTGACCGCTTATGGGAAGAATGGCTCCGCAAATGTGGTGGCAGAAAGAACCCTGACGATGCGCCGTGGCTTACCAAGAGTTATACTTTTTTTGATGAGACAGGTACCGCTATCAGCATGACGGGAAGCCAGGTGGTAAACACAGCTTCGCAATTGAATTACCGGTATGACTTTGTTCCACCCACAAAATTGTGCATAAAATTCCCCTGGAAATGGTATATCTATAAGCGCTGGCCGTTGATCAAATGGCCGATTCCTTATGCTATAGATAAGCAATTGTTAAAAAGATCTTTCAAGGAGGCCAAAACAGAAACCATTGATAACTTTATAAAAGGAAATAATAAGTCCCGGTTTAATTTCGAAGAGAAAGAAGGCGATGATAAGCTGATGATAGAAATAGAAAGAGTAAAGGTGGATAAAAACCCTGAAGGCGTTGTGGAAGTATATTTAAACCTGCCGGCCAATGAAAAGCCAAACCCAAAGAGTAAATCTTTTGTAGGCCTGCTTGATCTTTTTTCAGTATCCCATGCCAATGCGCACCCGAATATGAAGGGAATGGAAAGTGAAACAAAGATCGAATTGAATGCCAGCAGGGCAGCAAGGGCGTTGGGATTAAGTATTGCAGATCTTAAAAATGCGGAAGTCAGTTTTTATGTAAGGGGCAATACAGTGCAGGGAAGAGAATTGAGTACAGCCGCTAATATCCGGGTTGAAGGGATTAACCTGGCCCTTGATGTGGCACAAAAATAAAATTTGCGGGAATGGGTACAGTTAAAACATTTTGCAGCTCATTACTGATAATGATTGTTTGCCTGGCAGGTACTTCCTGCAAGGGGGCAGAACGAAACATAACTCCTGTTAGTGACACAAGTATCATTGCTGCGAGCAAACAAGCATTCACTATTGGGACTGACAAGCCTTTTTACCAGGTGGCATTACTGTCATCTGGTAAAAAGCTTTCAGCAGATAAGAAAATTTTGTTGTTACTGGATGGCACGAAAGTCTTAAATAACCCTGATGGGGTGTATGAAGTATATGTGTCGGGGGAAACAACGGATGTGAAAATGCTTTCCTCTTCCCATCCGGCATTTGTAAATTTGCTGGACCTTTATGCACTTACAGCTAATGATCCTCCGAAGTTTCTTTCTGTTGATCTGAAAGGGAAGCTGACTGCATTGGTTAAAGACGGTCAGCTATTATCGCCGATTACTTTAACCATACTTTTTAGAGGGAATATGTTGCCGGACAATACGGAATCAAAACAGGCGGGAACGGTGGTGGTGAAGGGGGTGCGGGTGATACAGGAGTAGTTTTAAAATTGCAATTTGAGATTCCCGCCTTTGTACGCGACAAGTTGTGACTAACTATCGGCTCCTTAGAGACGTAAACTATAGCACAAAAAAAAGCTGCCTCTATATTTGAGACAGCCTCTTTTAAAATAAGCAGAACAGCAAAAAAACTTATACATTACGGTTAATGCAGTTCAGGTCTTCAAAAGCCACTTCAAGGCGCTTGATAAATGTTTCCTCGCCTTTGCGCAGCCATACCCTTGGATCGTAATGTTTTTTATTAGGTTTATCCGCCCCTTCAGGATTGCCCAACTGGCCCTGAAGATAAGCTTCGTACTTTTTATAATTTTCCAGCACTCCTTCCCAGAATGCCCATTGCAGGTCGGTATCAATATTCATTTTAATGGCACCATAACTAATAGCCTCCCGTATCTGGTGCTGCGGCGAACCACTGCCACCATGAAATACAAAATACACGGGCTTCGGACCTGTTTTCAATTCTTTTTCTATAAACACCTGGCTGTTATTTAAAATCTCAGGGCGCAATTCCACATTACCCGGTTTGTACACACCATGCACATTGCCAAAAGCTGCGGCCACCGTAAACAAAGAACCCACTTTGCTCAGCTCTTTATATGAATAAGCCACATCTTCCGGCTGTGTATATAATTTTGAATTTTCCACTTCACTGTTGTCCACTCCATCTTCTTCTCCACCTGTTACACCCAATTCTATTTCAATACTCATTCCTAATGGGTGCATTCTTTTATAAAATTCCACCGAGGTATGAATGTTTTCTTCAATTGGCTCTTCACTCAGGTCCAGCATGTGCGAACTGAAAAGGGGCTGGCCTTTTTCCTTAAAATATTGTTCTCCGGCATCTATCAATCCGCTGATCCAGGGCAGCCATTTTTTAGAAGCATGGTCAGTATGCAATACCACAGGCACGCCATAATATTTTGCTACATTATGAATATGAAGAGCGCCGGAAATGCCACCGGTAATATTTCCCTGCAGCTTATCATTAGGCATGCCTTTACCGGCAATGAATTGTGCGCCACCGTTAGAGAACTGAATGATAACAGGAGAATTGACTTTGGCGGCTGTTTCCAGCGTGGCATTGATAGTGTTGGTGCCAATCGTGTTTACGGCAGGTAATGCAAACTGGTTGTCTTTGGCGTCATTATAAAGTGCTTTCAGTTCATCACCAAACAGCACACCGGCTCTGTACTTTTTCATTCGTTTTTTTGTTGATTTTTTAAAAGTGGAAAATACATTCAGGAGGCAAGCCTGTCCCTTCCGGACAATCGTTAAAAGTGGCGCTAATATAGTTGATTTATTTATGCTGAGAGCCGAACAGGTGTTAGGGAAGTGTATCAATATAATTTTGGAGGATCATTCGTATGTTTTTGAACCATATAGGTCATAGTAATCATAAGGAATACAACATAGGGCCAATCGTTTGAAAAAGCTATGTGTGTATTTCTATATATCTATCCCTCTATGTGGTTCAGGAAAAGGATTTATCCTTAGTTTTTTTGAACCACAGTATGCCATAGAAATCATAAGGAATACAACATATAGTCGTAATCATTTGAAAAATCTATCCACGCATTAGACGGGACAAGTTGTTTGTATTTCTATGCTAACTATTTCCTATATGGCGCAGATTTTCGAAGCATCAATCCTTCACCAGTTTGTTTGTAAAGTAATCAAACATTGACGCCTTGCCATTTTCCAGGTTTAAGCAGATTAAAATATTACTTTCATTACTGCCCAGGCTTTTATTATTCACCCCGAAGATATAAAGTGATTTACCGGTATAGACCCAATCTGCCCAGTCAGCAAGTTGAGTATTGTAGGTCCAGCTGGCTTTTCCGTCTCCCGTTACATTTGTTATTAGTATTTTCCCTTCACGGCCCACCTGTTCTTTATGTACAATAAGAAAAGATTGGTTGCCGGGCAGTCGTACCGGCCGGCCCGTTTTTTTATTCACCAAAAAGCCGGCGGCTAAAAAATCAACGGTACTGCTGCTTTTTGCTGCAGCTTTATTGATAATCGCATCCTCATTTTTTGAACTGGAAAAACTGCCGGCAAATAATTTCCTGCGTATCGTTTCATCATGGGCAGCCTGATCGGATACCCTGTCATATAATTTTTCCAGCTCTTCATCGCTGTATATGCCAAACCATTGCCCGGCAACGGTGTCCTGGTTTTGTTTGGTTTGTGAAAAACTGAGATTGGTCCGTTGCAGGTTTTCAATGGTCCTTTCCGTTTCTTCCATTTTCCGTTTATCTTTTTCCCATTTTCTTAGCTGTACCCGGAAGCTGTCCAATACACTATTCAACTGGTCCCTTTCTATATAGTAATTGCTATTGAGCTGCCGGTATTCCGGGTAGCTAATCTTTTTATCAGCATAATCTTTGGAAAGGCCCAGGCTTTTTTGCTGATAAAGAGTGTCAAGGTTAGCCTGTATCAGTTTTTCCTGTTGTTGCAGTACATCCAGTTTTTGTGCAATGGCAGATTGATTTTTTTGATAGCTGGAAGAAGTGATCAGCAGCGTTTGTGTATTTAGCTGCCATTTGGTGCCATCTTTGGCGGTAAAATATATATTGTTATCCATATTATTGAAGGAATAGAACTGTCTTTCTACAGGAAGTTTTCCCAACAGTGCCGGATTTTTCTCTTCAAGTATTTTACTATCAGCGGTTTTGTTGAGGGTAACAGCATCAAAGGCCATTGGCTCACCCATAAATAACCAGGCCGTGGTACCGGAGGCACCTAATATTTCCACAGGATATTGCCTGATGTCGCGGTGATTTTTTATCTTTTTGCTATGTATCAAAGCAGCCGTTTCCCCGTCATTGGTTTGTATATAATAGTTAGTATTTACGCTTTTCCGAACAAAATTTCCTTTACGGGAATATGAAGTGACTTTTTGAAATTCCACAATGCTGAAAATAATGGCCTTCCTGTCTTTTTCAAATACAAGGGCAGGGGTTTTAACAGACCTTTCATCGTATTTTGCAAGGCAGCCTTTGAGCAGAAAAATAAAGCCCACAATGATTACTACAATGGTAAGAATGCCTGTAATTACTGATTTGCGCAGTAAAGTCATATAATAAAGCTTGAATGAAACGGGAAAGTACATAAAAATTTCACTTTTTGTTTATATGGAATTAATACGCTGTTCACTCATAGCTTTATTATGCAACAACTATCTTATTGGTTAGCCATCATATTGGGAATCGGCTGTGGCGGGCCCCGTTCAGAAGCACCGGCAATAAAAGCGAAAGCCGAAGTACCGGTGGCGTATAAGACTATTGGTGAAATACCTGTACCTGCCGCCTATAAAAGGGTGGAAGCAGTGCCGGGCTCTTTTGCTGCCTGGTTGAGAATGGTACCTTTAAAAAAAGATAAAACAGTATATCTATATAATGGAACGGTGAAACGTAACCAGTCGGCCCAATTTGCAGTAATAGATATTTCTGTGGGCAATAAAGACCTGCAGCAATGCGCCGATGCAGTGATGCGGCTTCGGGCCGAATATTTATTTGTTCAAAAAAAGTATGACAGTATCGCCTTTATGGATTACAGCAATAAATGGTACAAATGGCAGGGAACGGGCAGCAGGAAAGCATTTGACAATTATCTGCAAACAGTATTTGGCTGGTGCGGATCTGCTTCATTGGAAAAGCAATTGAAGCCTGTGTCCAGGTTTGCTGATATAAAAGCGGGGAATGTATTGGTAAAGGGAGGTTTTCCAGGTCATGCCATGCTGGTGGTGGATATAGCAGTGAATGAAAGTGGGAAAAAATTGTTTATGCTGGTACAGGGTTATCAGCCGGCGCAGGATATGCATGTGGTGGTGAATTCCGGAAATTTACAATTGAGTCCCTGGTATGAAATACCGGCCGGTAATGAAATAGTGACACCAGAATGGAAATTTTATACCAGTAATTTGCGGGATTGGTAAATATTGGGCTGAAGTATGAAGGAGCAGAGGAACAGAAGAACAGAGGAACAAGGAACAGATGAATGAAGAAGGGAGCAGAAGAACAGAGGAACAGAGGAACAAGGAACAGATGAATGAAGAAGGGAGCAGAAGAACAGAAGAACAGAGGAACAAGGAACAGATGAATGAAGAAGGGAGCAGAAGAACAGAAGAACAGAGGAACAAGGAACAGATGAATGAAGAAGGGAGCAGAAGAACAGAGGAACAAGGAACAGATGAATGAAGAAGGGAGCAGCCGGGCGTGAGAATTGTGTATTCCTCTTTCTCTCTTTTCCCTCTGTGCGAGTGTATTTTCTCTTTCTCCTGCAAGCCTTTCTTACCGAAGGAACCTGTAGGTCCATTTGAATAAAAAGATATTCCGTGCCTGGCCTGAAAAAGCATTATCAAATAAACTAGTGAAGACAGGCGTGTTCAGGTCATCAAATGCATCAGGCGTATTTCCCTGCGACCATACAAGGTACAACTCAGATCCCCGTTTGTACTCCCAGCGGGCAACCAGGTTGGAACGGAATTGCACAAAATTAAAATCGGGTTTGCCAAAACTGTAATCTACGGTTCCATCTGTGTTTTCATCTACTTCATATACTCCATTCGCAAAATTTATTTCATTGTCCCTGAAGACATGAAACCGGTTGTTAAATTCTTTAGCTAATGGATCTGACACATACGCAAAGTTTTTATACAGCGGGCGTGTAATAAAAGGCTGTCCGTAATATTGAAGCGTAAGGTCAGGTGTAATATTATAATTTATCCGGGCAGTAAAACGAAGTGTTTTTTGTTCCAGTTCACCTACTATACTTCTTATTGTATTGTTAAAAGTACGGTTGCTCACAAACTGGTCCTGGCGGCGCCAGTTAAAGGAGTAGTTGGTATTAAGGCTGATATTAAGTGCATCCAATGGCTGAACAAAAATCGTCATGCCAACGCTATGTCCCCTTACCGTATGTTCAAACCCGGTAAAATAACTGGCATTAACACTGGCATATATTTTTTTCCGGGAATCGCTTACTATGTTGATGTTTTGCCCCATTCCAATTGGCCGGCGCATAGAAGAAGCGCCTCTTAATGCATTGTTGGAAATTTCAAAAGGGTTCCAGGTAATGCCTGTTCCTGCCTGCCAGTTATTCTTGAAATTGACGAAAGAATTTACATTAAATAACTGGAAAAGAAATTTTCCGCTGTAGTCCCACCTTGACCAGTGATTGTAGTTGAAACTGGCCGACCGGAAAATGGAAAATGATTTTTGAAAATGAAGGCCTGCCCATGTAAAGTGATTGATCTCATTGGTTGTAAGCATAAAGCCGATATCATTTATTTCAAGCCCGGGAGAACGGAAGGTAAAACCTGTTTCAAATTTGAACACCTGTCCACGGTTGCCCGATTTGCCGCCCAGCTTTCCAAAGCGGAAAGTACCACCCATGCCTGACAGCGAAGTGCGATCGTTGTCCAATGTAAACTCAGTGGCATCTTTACGTTGAAAAAGATGTTCAAATGCGGTTTGTGTTTTAGTGATCGCTTCTTTAGTGCCTTTTACATTACTAAACACCACATTGCCCCGTACATACCAAGTGCGGTTTTTCCAGAAATGCAGAAAGTCAATACCAGCGGAATAAGCTGATTTGTGCAATATATCATCCAATCCTTTCTCCCTGTTTACACCCGTGATGATTCCCCCGATGATAGTATTGCCGCCATCAAAATCTTTCTGCAGTCTTGTTACAAAAAAATTGGTAAGTGGCTCCACCATTTCTTTTCTTCTTTCCCCGTTCTTATCAATAGTGGCCATTTCTCTCTGAGTAATGCTTTCCAGAATGCCGATGCTCAATCCTTTTTTTGTTTTGCCGCTGAATTTGGCAGCACCGAGAATAGAAGTGTTTTGCGGATACTTCACGTATTCACCGTTCTGTGTATTGGGATACCCGTGCGGGGAGCTTCCGATACGGCGGGAATAGAAAAGCAGGTCGGCATCATACTCACCGCCGGATTGGGAACCTGTAAGCTGGTAATCAAAAATATTTCTGCTTTCAATAAAAAAAGGCCGTTGCTCAGCAAAGAAATTCTGGAACCCGTCTATACGTACCTGGGATGGATCAGCTTCCACCTGTCCAAAGTCGGGGTTTACGGTAAAGTCAAGGATGAGGTCATTCGTAATAGCCAGTTTACCATCGAGGCCTGCGTTAATTTTTGAATCGGAGCCTGTGGCAAAAGGGTTACCCGGTTCTTTTTTGAAAGAGGCGGTTTGTGCTGTTACATAAGGGGCAATTTCTACTTGCTTGTGAACGGGTATGCCTGATAAGCCATGCAATTCACCAAAGCTGCTTACCCACACACCGGAGTTTTGCGGGATGTATTGCCAGGTACTTCTTTCTTCTTTGCGGAAAATGCGCCGCATTACCTGGAAGCCCCATACTTTTTCCGGTTCATTACCATAACGGAGCTGGCTGAGCGGAATTTTTATTTCAGCCGTCCAGCCCTTATCATTGATATGTGTTTTAGAATACCAGATGGGGTTCCAGCTTACATCCCAGTCATCGCCATTGTTTGACACAAATTCATCGCCCCGAACGCCGGATACAGAAAGGGTGAAGGAGAAAGCGGTGCGCAGGTCGTGATAGCTGTCAATATTAATTTCCACCCAGTCGCCGGGGAACTGATCTCTGCGGCTCATTCTTTTTATAATGGAGTCGGGGGCATCATCATGGCATTGGTAGGCAACATATAAAAAGCGGTCATCGTACAGGATTTTAAAATTAGTGGGTTGAGAAGGGGCTTTGCCTTCATTGGGTTGCCATTGGGTAAAATTGCCGCCCCATTCCACCTGGTTCCAGGCATCTTCTTTTGGTATGCCATCAAGGGTGATGGAGCTGCTTAGTTTTTTTGTAAAATATTTTTTGGTGGCAATATTAGTGGAATCTCCCGGATCAGCGATGGCAGCAAGGAATAAAAACTGGAAAAAAAATATAAGTAAGCCTGTCTTTTTCATTTAGCAAGTCTACAGTTTGTTTAAGAAATAGACGGGGGGAAATTTAGCAGCGGTATTATTTGTGATATATGCGGCTATTTTGCAAAAGATTTTCCCGCAAAGGCACGAAAAACACAAAGTAGTAAAGGCGAAATCACTTTAGTTTCTGTTAGGCCTGCCTGCCAATCTGGTAGGTTCATTGTTTTGAGGCTGGAGGAGCACATTTTGGAAGGTGTTTTATTCTTCACTCGCCAGTTTAGCCACATCATCTGCAGCTTTGTAAATTTTCTTAACCACCACTTCAGGGTGTTCGCCGGAGCTGGCGGCCCGCATGGCGGCCACTTCACTAACCAGCACGGAAAGAAGGGCATCGTGTGCGGCTACTTTTGATTTGATGGGTACCTGGTATTCAGCCTGCGTTTCGAAAGCGCTTGTTTCCGGGGGAACGATAGTTCCATATAAAATATATTCAGGATCTGCCTGGTAAGTGGCTACCAGTTTGGCCATAATGTTTTCAGTAATGGGCAATACCCCTTTTTCAATTTTCAGGTATTGGCTCTGATCAATACCTGCTTTCATAGAGAACCGGCGGGGAGAAAGACTTGTTTTCTCCCGGATAGTTTTCAACCGCTTAGCTACATCTTTATTTTTTAAGACCCACATGTGGAAAAGTTTTTGGAAAAGTATTTCCTCAATTTTTTGATTAAGGAATCATTGTTCCATATATTTGACTTTATATTTATATTACAGTAGTAAATGTATGAAAATAAGAAAAACTATTATCAGCAAAATCAACAATGTGCAGTCCCGGAAAAGGATTTGTAATGATTTGGACATTAGTGACCAGATGCTTTATAAGCATCTGCGGGCAAATAGAGAGAACGGCCGCCTTACCAAGATGGCCGCTTTAAGGGCTATTGCAAAGGAAACGGATGTTGCCATTGATGATATTCTTGAGGAATAATAGTTTATAAAGCGAACGATCCTGCATTTGGCGCTATAATAAATAGATAACTAACAAAAAAAACCTGCCCCGGTAACATTCCGGAAGCAGGCGGACAGTAAAAGGACTGCGACAGGCAAGTTATACTGCGAATATTTAAACCATCCCCCTATGAAAATGATCATCCAATATGCTCCTTATGCCCTTGCTTTTTTTACCGGTGTGCTGGTGGGGCTCGTTTTTATGCTGGTGATGGATTGGAGGGAGAGGAGGGGGTAGGTAAGCAGGGAAGGAATCTTCTAAGAATGCCTAAATTTTATTTATGAAAATTGCACTTCAATATGTTAGCGATAGCGCTGGGAAAACAAAGCCTGTACAGGTTGCCCATTGCAGACTTGGAGAAGCTAATGACCAGGCTCAGGAAACATGAACAGACTTTTATAGATAAAATCAGGTTTAAAAGAGGCTTTTGAAGAAGTTGTACAATTGAGAAAATCGAAAGGGAAGAAACAAACTTAAAAACCACAGTGTCTTTGATAAGTCAATCATGTTTTGTCGGATACCTCTCAACGAATACAAAAGCTATCCCACAAAGACCACGAAGCCCACAAAGCCTTTTCTTTGTGTCTTTGTGGGAAAATTGTTTGTGTCATATCAGACTTGACACGACACTAGTTTGCGGCTGAAACATACCTTATATATGCGGAGCAATTGGGAATTATACCACAAGACTGTATTGTATTTGAAGATTGCCCAAAAGGAGTGGAAGCCGCCGCCAATGCAGGTATGAAGGCAGTAGTTATTACAATCACGCACACAAAAAAAGAATTAAAGTATAACAATGTCATTTCTTTTAGTGAAGACTATAGAAATTTTTAAGTGCACCTGACAAGATAAAAAAGGCCGCGGTAGAAACAGCGGCCAGACTTTACGATTGCCTGTCTGAAAAATTTTATTACCAGAACCTCACATATATCAGCGTTAAAATCAACAGGGTGGCAACAATCATTGCGATAGTTGTTGGTTTTAATTTAAACATTGTGCTGTCAATAGCAAATGCTTTTGGATTAACTTTTGGACCGGCGAGGCTGATACCTGCCATCGCAAGAACTGTAAGGAAGAAAGACCAGCCCATATTTATCAGGAATGGAATTTCTACAATTGTTTTCACCACTCCTTTATCCATTTTCTGATATTCAAATGCGGTATACATCCAGGTCTCTTTGCCAAAAATACTTACGGCATAATTATTAAAGAATATAGCCAGCGTGAAACCAAGAATTAAACCGGCTAATGCGGCGGTACCGGTAGTTCGTTTCCAGAAAAAACCGAGAATGAACATGGCAAACACCCCCGGACTTATGAAGCCTGTATATTTTTGAATAAAAGTAAATCCGCCTTCGCCACCAATGCCCAGCAAATCTTTCCACGTAAAAAGGATGGCAATAACCATAGATACAAATACTGTCATTCTTCCAGTCCACACCATTTTCTTTTCATCCGAATTTTTATTGATATATTTTTTATAAATATCCAAAGTGAATATAGTAGAAATGCTATTGGCTTTACCTGCTAATGAGGCAACGATAGCTGCAGTTAATGCTGCAATAGCCAGGCCTTTGAGACCGGCAGGTAAGAAAGCAAGAATAGCAGAGTATGCACCATCTTTACCACCTTCAAAACCCGGTAACTGATTATTTTTATACAATACATACGCTGCTATACCAGGCAGCATTACAATTACAGGCATTAGTATTTTCATAAATCCGGCAAATAAAATCCCGGCTCGTGCTGTTTGTAAATTGGCACCCAATGCCCTTTGTGTAATATATTGATTGCAGCCCCAATAGTTAAGGTTTACTATCCATTGACCTGCAAAATACATGGCAATCCCCGGCAATACAACATACTTTTGTATGTCCAGATTTTCGGGCATGTTAAGGGTGGCCGTAGTAACGGATGGCTTTGGCAATATCATGTGAAAATGTTCCGGTGCCTGGCCTAATAATGTTTTAAACCCGTCAATAACACTTCCGCTGGCTACACCATTAACCCTTTCATCCACTATTTGCAAAGCAAGATAAATAGTAGCTAACCCGCCAATGATTAATACAGCTACTTGTATTACATCAGTGTAGCCGATTACCTTCATTCCGCCAAGGGTAATTAATAATGCCATTGCCATTAATACAATCATAACAAGATGCAGGTGGCCGCCGCCGAGTAATTCATTAATAGCTACCGAACCGAGGTAAAGTATAGAAGTAAAGTTTACAAATATGTACAGGAACAACCAGAAAATTGCCATTATCAGGGCCACTGATTCATTATACCTTGTTTTTAAAAACTGCGGCATAGTGTATATCTTATTCTTAAGGTAGATGGGTATAAACCAAATGGCTATAATAATAAGTGCAATGGCGGCAATCCATTCGTATGCTGCTACTGCAATACCTGCAAAAAATCCTTCACCACTCATGCCTATAAACTGTTCGGCACTTATATTGGATGCAATTAATGAGGCACCAATGGCCCACCATGTTAATGAACCTTCAGCAAGAAAAAAATCATGGGTATCCATAGAGGCTTTTTTCTTTCGGTTGTATATCCAGTAGCCGTAGGATGCTACAACAATAAAATAAATCAGAAATACAACAAGGTCAATCGTTTGCAGGGTACCCATATCAGTTGGTTTTATTGTTTACTAAAATTATTTGTAAAATACCTCACTCCAGGGGAGTTGGTTTTTAAAATCATACATCTTAGTGTATTGCCAATCAGCGGCATTTCAATACCGGTCATTTCTGCAAAATCAGACAGGCATTCACTATTCAGGTTCTGGCTGTAAACAGGATGGCGTGCGCCACCTGCCAATATCCAGGCGGCACAACCGGTTTGCATATCTGGTAAAGGTTTCCAAAGTACCCTTGCGACCGGGAATTTAGGTAAATCATTTTTTGGTTTTACCGCTTCCACTTCATTTGCCAATAAACGAAACCTGTTACCCATATCTATGAGAGATGCATTGAAGTAAAACCATCCAAAACAGGGTCTAAGCTTGTAAAGAAATCATTGGGTGGCAGCCCCTTAAAATCTTCTGCCCTCAAGGCTTTGTGCCCGGCACTGCAAACGCCTCTTTTCATTTTAGTTACATCGTTGCCGCCAGATAATAAAAAAGGAATCCAGTCGTAATGTTCCACCCGGGATGCAATACTGTTTCTCACCACTTCACCTTCACACAATACATGTAATAACGTTGCCCCAAAAAACCAGTCGAATGAATAAATGCCACCAACGTATTGTAAATAATTTACTGGAAAATTTTTGGCATGTTCGTTTATCTGTACTGCTTCAACTATACAGGTGTGGTCTTTCCATATTACAAACATGGCATTGGGGTTATTTTCAAAATCAGGCAATAAGGCAGGTGGTGAACCTGTTTTATCTACTCCTACGGCGGGGGTAGAACCTGTGGTAGCAATTGAAATGCCTTTCATATTTTTGGCAACTTCTATTCCTGCTTTTTTTATACAGACTTTTATCGTTTGCTTTAGTCCTTCAGCATAGTCTGACGGACGTTGCCTGAATTGGTTTTCGGCTGCGGTGAAATACAGGCCTTCTTTCCAGCGGGGATAATAAAAAACGGAGCTGGCCAATTGATACCCATTTGCTGTATTAATAATAATAGAACGAACCGAATCACGGCCATAATCTACTCCAATCTTATAGTGAGCCATAGCCGTCTTTTTAAGCGTATAATGTATCCGGGTTAGGAATAATCTTTAGTACCGAGTGAAAATTGGCCTTATATTTTTTCTTATCGAGTTTATAATAATATGCTCCTTTTTTAGAATTTTCTTTTTCTTTTTCAGTCAGCTTAATAAGAAAATCCATTGACAAAATCTTCCGGCTGAAATTACGTTTATCCATTTCCACATCAAATATTTCTTCATACAGTGATTGCAACTGTGGTAATGTAAATTTTTCAGGTAATAATTCAAATAATAACGGATGGAATGCGGCTTTATACCGTAGTTTTCCCTTCGCTTTTTTTACCATTTCAGTATGGTCAAATATCAATCTTGGATATTTTTGTAAGGGAAACCATTCGGCATGAAAGTCATTTGTTATCTGTTTTTCATATTTGTTTATATCAATAAGGGAAAAATAGGCGACGGATAATGTCCTTTCAACCGGATCTCTTTCGGGATTGCTGAAAACAGCCAGCTCTTCCAGGTAAATATTTGTTATGCCGGTCAGTTTTTGTAAGACTCTGACTGCAGCCTGCTCTGTATTTTCAGCAGCCTGAACAAAACCTCCCATTAAACTCCAGTTGCCGATTTCTGGTTGCAGGGCCCGTTGAACAAGCAGTATTTTCATGTTCTTTCCATCGAAGCCAAAGATGATGCAGTCAACTGCAACCAGCATTTTTACTTGATGGTGGTACTTTGTCATAGAAGTCTGCTAAAAAAGTATTTGAGAAATGAAGTTAAGTGTAAAATTGACAATTAAAAAAAATGGTTACCTTTATTTTTTAAGTAAATGAAATGAGCGTACTTAATAATCGCATAATTGATATGAATATTGACCAATATGATACTTTTATGCCTAAGAAGCTGTCTAAGATTATTTGATAGAATAATATGTAGATGATTTTTGAGCGAAACAAGGCGGATTTTGCAGCCATAGCCAGCAGCCCTAAGGCGAAAAATCCAACGAAGTTGCAGCCAAAAAGCAGCACATATTAACTATTGAAATGATTTTAGACAGCTTCTAAGGGGATGATTAATTTTATAACTGTTATTTGATTTAATACGCTTCCCCAAAAAGCTGATTTTCAGTTATTGCTGTATGAAAAAGAAAATTCAGAAAATATTTAAGCAACATTTTGCTTCACCCCCGCTTATTGTTCGCTCACCCGGGCGTATAAATATTATTGGCGAGCATACTGACTACAATAATGGTTTTGTACTGCCGGCTGCCATTGATAAAGCTGTTTATGTGGCTATGTCATTACGGGAAGATGAGGAGATTCATTTGGTGGCGCAGGACCTCAACGAAAAATTCTCCATTCGTATTCCGGATTTAAAACCAGTGGGGGATATAAGCTGGCCCAATTTCATGGTAGGGGCCGCTGTTCAGTTTATGAAAAAGGGTATTCCGCTCAAAGGCTTTAATGCAGTATTGTTAAGCGATGTGCCTATTGGGGCCGGACTTTCTTCTTCTGCTGCTATTGAATGTGCTACCACTTTTGCATTGAATGAATTGTTGCATTCCGGCTTAGATAAAATAGAAATGGTAAAGATGGCCCAAAAAGCAGAGCATGAATATGCAGGAGTGATGTGCGGTATTATGGACCAGTTTGCTTCTATGATGGGTAAAAAAGACCATGTTATAAAATTAGATTGCCGTTCATTGGAGTATGAATATGAGCCGTTTAAACTGGACGGGCATAAAATTTTGTTGCTCAATACAAATGTGAAGCACTCACTTGCTTCCAGTGAATATAATACAAGACGAAAGGAATGTACACAGGCAGTGGAATGGATAAAGGAACATGAACCATCTGTACAATCATTGAGGGATGCTGATGAAGGAATGCTTGATAAATATGTACTTCCAAAAGATACACTGGTTGATAAAAGAAGCCGTTTTATTGTACAGGAAATTAAACGGTTGCAGCAGGGCTGTATAGATTTGGAAAGTGGTGATATACTGGCATTAGGCAAAAAAATGTTTGAAACGCATAATGGGTTAAGCAAAATGTATGAAGTAAGTTGTAAAGAACTTGATTGGCTGATTAATTTTATTATAAATGATACAGCAGTAATTGGTGCCAGAATGATGGGAGGGGGATTTGGCGGTTGCACCATCAACCTGGTAAAAGAGAATGAAATTGAAAGATTGCTGGCAGCAATACAACCAGCGTATGAAAATGAAACAGGTTTGCCACTAACGTATTATATAACGTCTATTGAGAACGGAACTGAAATTATTTGATAAACTATGTTTGAATTAAAGGAACATCCCCACACAAGACTGAATATTTTAACAGGCGACTGGATTTTAGTATCGCCCCATAGAATGAAACGTCCCTGGCAGGGCAAGGTGGAAGAATTGCCAAATGATACAAGACCAGCTTACGACCCGGCTTGTTATTTATGCCCTGGCAACAAACGGTCAGATGGAAGAATAAACCCTGATTATGCGAATGCTTTTGTATTTGTAAATGATTTTCCGGCATTATTGCAAGACACAGATACTGGAGTAATAAATGAAAATGATTTATTGGTTGCAAAAAGCGAAACGGGTATTTGTAAGGTTATTTGTTTTTCGCCAGACCATAGTCTTACATTACCGCTGATGAGTGAATTAGCCATAGAAAAACTAATACAGCTTTGGCAAAAAGAATTTTTAGAACTATCAGCAAATCCTTCTGTAAAATATATTCAAATTTTCGAAAACAAAGGGGAGATAATGGGATGCAGCAACCCTCATCCCCATGGACAAATCTGGGCATCTTCTTCCATTCCTTTGGAGTTGGCAAAAGAAACGGATGAACAAAAAAAGTATTTTGAAAAGCATGGCAGAAGCTTATTGAGTGATTATATAAAAAAGGAATTGGAACAAAAAGAAAGAATGGTTGCAGCGAATGAACATTTTGTGGCATTGGTTCCTTTTTGGGCAGTATGGCCTTACGAAACAATGATTGTGAGCAAACGCCATATTCAAAATATCACGCAGTTTAGCAGCGAAGAAAAAAAATCGCTTGCTGCAATTTTAAAAAAAGTAACAAGTAAATACGATAACCTTTTTAATATTTCATTTCCTTATTCTGGAGGTATGCATCAAATGCCGGTGAACGATGGAGAACATACGGAATGGCATTGGCACATGCACTTTTATCCACCGTTATTAAGAAGTGCCACAGTAAAAAAGTTTATGGTAGGCTATGAAATGCTGGCCAACCCACAACGGGATATAACACCGGAAATGGCAGCAGCTACTTTGCAGGGCTTACCCGAAATTCATTTTAAAGAAAAAATTAAAGCAAGCAATGAAGCATAAGATATTAGTAACCGGAGGATTGGGATTTATCGGTTCCCATACAGCTGTGGAATTAATACAAGCGGGTTATGAAGTAGTTATAGTTGATGATTTAAGTAATTCGCAATTATTTATTTTGGATAATATTGAAAAAATTACCGGCATTAAACCAGCTTTTTACCAGGTGAATATGTTGGCGAAGGAAAAATTGGCGAAAGTAATGGTTGCCGAAAAAAACATTGCTGCTGTAATACATTTTGCGGCTTCCAAAGCAGCAGGAGAGTCGGTACTTAAGCCATTGAAATATTTTACCAACAATCTTTGCTCACTCATTCACCTGCTGGAATGTATGGAAACATTTGGTGTACGCAATATTGTTTTCTCCTCCTCTGCTACAGTATATGGCGAACCAGACGAACTGCCGGTAACAGAAGGCACCCCATTTAAAAAGGCACTTTCTGCTTATGGTAGCACAAAACAGATGGGAGAAGGTATTTTAGAAAAAGTTGCAGCTGCCAGGCATATTCATGCTGTATCTCTTCGTTACTTTAATCCTGTTGGGGCTCATGGTTCTGCATTGCTGGGCGAATTGCCCACAGGAACACCCAATAACTTACTGCCTTTTGTAACACAGGTGGCTGCGGGTAAATTAGAAAAACTAACCGTTTATGGTAATGAGTATAACACACCAGATGGTACCTGTGTAAGAGATTACATTCATGTGGCAGACCTTGCAAAGGCCCATGTAAAAAGTTGTGAACGGTTATTGACGAATAAGGAGAAAGAGCGGTACGAAGTATTTAATATTGGCACAGGAAATGGCATTTCTGTATTAGAAATTTTGGAAGCTTTTCAAAAATTCAATGCAGTAAAATTAAATTATTCTATAGGAAAAAGAAGGGATGGAGATGTTCCTTCCATTTATGCAGATGTATCAAAAGCAGAGAATATACTTGGCTGGAAAGCTGCATTAGGCTTACAAGATATGGTGACAAGCGCCTGGAGATGGCAAAAACATATAGGTATTGCGGGATATAAATTTTCTCCTTTAAAGTAATGCACTGCTTTTTATGATCAGCTGATTTCCCCTAAAAATGTAAAAAACCCTTGAAAGTCAGTACTATCAGGGGTTTTAATTTTGCGTTGTGCCCAGGATCGGACTCGAACCGATACATCCTTACGAACGGCAGATTTTGAGTCTGCTGCGTCTACCAATTTCGCCACCCGGGCTGGTTTCTTAACTGGCTTATTAGAAATTGGGATAAGGCCTCTCTGCGAGAGCTTCGACAAATTAACCAATAAACTAATCAACCGAATTGGGCTGCAATATTACACCATTCCGTTTAATTGCTGGTGAATACGGTCTAAATATTTTTTCTGGTAATAATAGACTTTTACTTGCAACAGCTCTTTTTCGGAATTAACACCTTCCTTATAATCTGCGACAATTTTTTTAACAGGTTCATATATCTCCGTTTGAAGATTGGCAATTTTTGTTTTCAAGTCATTCACAGCTTTCTCATCCCCGGTAGCATCCATCAGTGCTTCATTGATGTCCATTACTTCCATCAGAAAGGCGGGCGGCAGGGCATATTTTTCTTCTTCTTCCAATAGGCCCTTTTGCTGTAATACATATTTAATAGTGGCATCGGGATGCTGAAAGGTCTTCCAGGCTTTATTCAGCAGTGCTGATTTTTCCAGCATTTCCGTTTGCACCGCTTCAGATTCATTGGCATAATAGTCCGGATGGTACTGCCTGCTAAGGGCGAAGAACTTTTGTGAAAGGAGGCCCGTTTTTACTTTTAACTGCACCGGAATTTCAAATAATTCAAAATATGTCATTGCCATTTATACTGTTTTTGCCAGTGGTCTTAAAAAAAAATCGGTAGTTTGAGTTACAAAACGGCCTTTTACACTTACAAATCTACGAATTAAGCATGGAGGTAATCAGGAACTTCCCGGATTCGGAACTGGTGGACAATCTCAGGACCGGCAAACGGATGAACGAATCAATTAAAACACTCTACCGAAGTCATTTTGACAGCCTTAGCTGGTATGTAATGAATAACAGCGGCAGCCGGCAAGATGCTGAAGATGTGTTCCAGGAAGTGGTGGTGAGCTTTATTGACCTGGTGAAGAAAGATAAATTCAGGGGCGATTCCACCGTAAAGACCTTTTTATACTCCCTGAACCGGCACACCTGGCTCAATGAACTAAAAAGAAGAGGACGGGCACTGGCAAGAGAGGAAAAATTTGAAAGAGGACAGGACAGGGTGGAACTGGACAGCCAGCACCAGATAGCCGACCGGGAAGGCAAAGAAGAAATAGCCCGGCTGGTGGGTGAACTGGGCGAAACCTGCCGCAAGATATTATTACTGTTCTATTACGAAAATCTGTCTATGAAAGAAATACTGGAAGCTACCGATTATGAAAATGAACAAGTGGTGCGTAATAAAAAATATAAATGCCTGAAACAACTGGAGCAAATGATAATGGAAAAACCAACATTGAAAGAAACATTGAAAAACTTATTACATGGATAATTCTACACCTGATATGCCTGAATTGCTTGTGCAATACCTGGATGGTAGCCTGCAGGGTATGGAAAAAGAAAGTATCGACCAGCAGCTGGCTGCAGATGCGGCTCTGCAACAGCAGTTCGACAGCCTCCTCCTTACCCGTGAAGCCATTCGCTATTATGGATTGAAGGAAAAAGTAAAGGACCTTCATGAAACCATGATGGAAGAAATGAGGGAACCTGTAAAGCATTTGCAAACAAAGCCGGCCAGTTCCGGAAGACGTATGTTCCGCTATGCCGCTTCCATTGCTGCGAGTATATTATTACTCGTGGGTGGTTACTTTGTATACAATTTTGTTACCCTTTCATCAGATAATGTGTATAGTGCTAATTATCAAAAATATGAGCTAACCACCAATCGTGACGGTGCTGCCCCGGAAACAGCCACTGAAAAGGCATACCGTGCCGGCAATTATAAAGAAGTGGTGCGGATAAACACGGCTAAAGAAGATACCACACAAAAAGGTATATTCTTAAGTGGCTTAGCTGCTATGGAACTGAACGATAATACGAAAGCCATCACCTGTTTTAGCGAAGTGCTGGATACAAATAAAAAGGTAACTGTAAAATCATTGAATGATGAGGCGGAATATTATCTCAGCCTTAGTTATATCCGCAATAAGGATTATGATTATGCATTGGATATCATGCAGGCCATCAAAGATGACCCGGCCCATGTGTATCATGAAAAAGTTACATCCAAACTGATACGCCAGGTGAAGATGCTTAAATGGCGGTAAGGGCTTCCCAGGAAGTAGATAAGAGGGAAAAATGCTATTGCTTAAACTGGCTTCTGTCTATTGGTTCAAATCTTTTTTGAACCATATATGAGGATAGGGACATAGAAATACACACATAGGATTTTAAAGATAAAATAGTAATATCTATGTGTGTATCCCTTATGATTTCTATGAATTATGTGGTTCAACACCCTGCTGCTGCCTGGTGAGGTAATGTCCGTTTTCTACAAAGATTTTGCTCGGTTACATTACCAGCCTTTGCGGTTACTAACTCCTGTAAACAATTTGTGAACATGAAAATATTAAATATGAAAAATCTAATCGGTTTAACAGCCGCCGCCTTCATTATGGTATCTGCAATCTTTTATTCCTGCCAGAAAGATGCAGCTGGTAATGACAATTCCAATCCCGACAAACCACACCCCGTCACCATTTATTTAACAGACCACCAAACACCCATATTCGACAGTGTATTCATTGACCTGCAAAAACTGGAAGTTAAGCTGCAAGATGATACGCTGCCCAATGGCGGATGGGTGAACCTCAGTATTCATGCAGGTATATATAATATCCTTCGTTTCAGCAATGGACTGGATACCCTTTTTGCCACCGGCACCCTCCCCAATGCCCGGATAAAAAAAATCCGGCTTACACTCGGCACACAAAACAGTGTAATGAAAAATGGCCAAAGCATCCCTTTGAAATTAAAAGATGAAGACAGGGAAGTAATAGCCGAACTGGAAAGCAGCAATTTTGAAATCACCAATTCCGGCCAGGTGCTTTTCTGGATAGACTTTGATGCAGGCAATTCCATACAGGCAGATAACAGCGGATCGGGCAACAATAATGGATACCGCTTGAAATCACATATCCGGATTTTCACCAAAAGTAATACTGGCCGCATAGAAGGAAAAGTGTTGCCCCGTGCTGCCGATGCCATTGTAAAAGCCATTATCGGATCGGATACGGCTACTGCCATACCGGATGATGACGGAGAATATAAAATAGCAGGATTGAATGCGGGCACTTATAAAGTGTTTATTGATGGTCAGAACGGATATAACGATACTTTAATAACAAATGTGATCGTAAGAAACCGGGAGGATACACATCTGCCAACAATTACATTACACCAATAGAAGATTGACTGTGATAAACCAAATATTGTTCATGCTTGTTTCAGCTGGTTAACTGAGGCCCCGCTTTACTGGCGGGGTTTTTTCGTATCAGTTTATATGCAATGGCACTGGTAATAATAATAATAGCTATCCACCACCATTTTTTTGTATGATGGCCGGGTTCATAGTTGCCTATAAAAATCAGGTGGGCCCAGTAGTTGGGGGCTTTAAGCCGCGGATCAATATCCGGGTTGTGCAGAAAATCGAGTTTTGCCTGTTGCAGCGCCTGGTCTTTAGTATATTTTTTTTCAAGATAATAATGCAGCCTTCCGGTAATAAATGCTGTGCTTTTATCTTCTGCCTTCCACAGTGAGGTAATGATATTGGGGCAGCCTGCATAAGTAAAGGCCCGTGACAGGCTCATCAATCCTTCGCCCTTGATCAGCTTGCCGGTCCCGGTTTCGCAGGCACTCAGGATTATAAGTTGTAATGAATCAAGGTTGAGGTCATAAATTTCCTGTGCATACAATTTATAATCATTGCTGCCGGGATAGAAGGCAATATAAGAGCGCATGGGCTCTTCATTGTTCACACTTGCATGGGTGGCCAGGTGAACAATGCTGTATTGATTGGCCATTTGTAAAAAACTATTTTTAACAGCCTTTGTATCGGTAAGCACTTCTCCTTTCAGTTTGTTGGTTTCTTCACCTGAAGCCGGCAGTACGCTAAAATGATTGTTGCCGGTACTGTCATTGTGACCTGCAGAAGCAAATGGTGCAAAAGCCAGTGTATTGGCGGGAGTAAAAGAATTGTTGCCCTGCGTTATGACAAGCGCTGTCGAGAACTGGTATTGGATGGCAAACTTTTCAACTAAGTATTTTTTATTTTCATCCTGCAGCGCTTCAAAGGGCAGGTAGTTCAGTTCATCATCGGGTATCAGGATAAGTCTTTTCTTTTGCTGCAGCCTGGCTTGTACGGGAAAAATTAATTGCCTGTATAAAAAAGTGGCAGCATCCGCACCGGCATAACGGCTATTGGCGGCAGTTGTTTGCAGGGCGGTTTTCAGCGATTCAATTGCTGTGAAGAAACCTTTATTTACCGGGCCCCTGTAAAACTCAAACTGATTGGCAGAAATCAGTAAGATCAGCAGGTCGTTTTCAGAAAGATGATAAGAAAGCAGGGTAGTGGAGGGATCTAGTTTTTTTTGCAGCATTGCCACAGAAGGGATTTGTTCAGCCGCCCTTTTTTGCTGCCATTGCGGGTCGTCATTTATCTTATCCTGCAGTTTGCCCAGCTCTATTTCATTATCACGGATAAGGGCATAAGTTTTTTGCTGCTCCGCTGAGTCAGTGATGGACGCCGTTTTTAAAGAAAGCCGGGTGATGGCAGATTTAAGCAGCGCTTCTTTTTTGGCAAGGTCGGTCAGTTTGCCCGGCTGGTTCTTTAATTCGTTTGCCTGTACATTATAGGAAAGAACAGATGCTTTATTCCGCTGGTCAAATAAATAGGCTTCTTCGAGGTATTCTTTCTTTTGGGTAATAGTAAAAAGCTGCAAGCTGATTTCGATTGGCTTACTGTGTACGTTGTGCTTTATTTTGCCGAGGAAGAGGCGGGCTTCATCAGAGTCATAAGTTCTGGAAACATAGTCAGCCAGTTTAAAGGCTGAACGGTATGCGTTTAATGCCCCTTCCAGAGTTTTAGTATCTTTTTCTTCATTATATAATTTTTTGAGCACATCCCCTTTCTCAGAAAGAGTATTAAACAGGTCAATATAGGCAAATATGCCGCTGAACGTTTCAGGATTAGCGCTTACGGATGTATCGGTAAAGTTGTTGCTGAATTGAAGTATGGACTGATGGTAAAGAAAGAGGGCATTTCTGTACTGATTATTTTTTGCCAGTTCTTCGGCTTCCTGTTTCAGGATGATGCCATTACTGATATTTTTTTTTCTTCCATTCCATTTCTGATTTTCTGTTTTTGCACTTAGCAGGTAATAAGAAGAGGAATCCGGTTCATTTATTTCCCCAAACGCTTTACTTTTATTAAGTGCAAGGTCAATAATTTTTTTGCTGTTTAAATATTTCACTTTGTCAAAATAGCGGATCGCTTCTTTGTACCTGCCCATTTTCAGACATACAAAACCAAGTTTGTGGTTCACCTCAGATCTATAAATATCACTGGAACTGATGGTGTTTAATACCGTTTCGGCTTCTGCAAACCTTTCCAGCTTGATAAGTATGGAAGCAAGGTTGAGCTTGTAATTGGAAAGCAGTGATAGATCGTTCATTTTTTGGATCACCGTAAATTCAATGGCTTTCTCCACATAGTTTTTCGATTGGTTTAAATTACCTGTTTCATAATACAGCACGCCCAGCAGGTTGTACAGCCGTTGTTCTTCCAGCAGGGTGGTATTATATTTTAACTGTATTGCCTCCGCTTTTTTCAGGTAGTAAAAAGAAGAATCAAAATCGCCGGTCCTGTAACAAATGCTACCTGTAAAAAGAAACGGTTGAAATAGCAGGGAGTCAGGCAAGCCGGGTATTTTGTTTTCGAGGTGAATGGCCGCAGCATAGCCTTTTTTTGCGGGTTGGATACTGTCAAAATAATCATACATAAGACCTGTTTTGACAGAGGAGAGGAAATACAAAGAATCGAGTCCGTTTTGCTGAAGGAGAGGCAGAAGTTGAATGAATTCAACCAGGGTCTTTTGGTAAACCTTTTCAAACGCAGCAATTTTTGCATCATCATTGCCTGCATCGTCAGAAAGTTTGCTGGCTTCTTCGTAATTTTTTTCAGCGGTAGTATAGGCGGCTATGAGTGATCGCCTGTTCTTATCAGTAAATTTTTGAGAAAAAGAAATGAATACAAATACAGTACAGAATGCAACAAAAAAAAATTTGTACATAGGAAGCCTGATGATAGGATTCAAATTTACGCCACAAACTGTATCAATGTATTAATGGTCTACAATTATAACGCAGGGGGGCCTTGGTTTTGCAGCCTGCCCGGTTCTGCCTGTGGCACCACCCGCAAATGTGTTAGTGCGCAGGAATACACCCTGTGTGGTACGATCATTCAGAATATCCCAGACATATTGCGGCACGTCGGCCATGGTATTATACCAATATAGCAGCACCTTTAATTTATTAAGCGATTTGCCACTGGCATCATTTACCCGGTATTTAATTTCAAATGTTTCTTGTCTGTCATTGCGTGGAGGAAAGCCAAATACGCCATTACGAATGGTTTCTTTAAGGTTTATTTTGCCGTTATCTGTCCTTACAGAGCAACCGCCGCTATTGGCCACATTGCCTTCATCGAATGTGGAGCCTGAAAGGGGTAATACCCTGTTCTCATTTGAATTATATACTGGCAGGGCTATTGAATCGCCACTGGCAAGATTGTAAAAATGATCCCTGAACGTGATGCCCGAAAGCACTACTAATGTAGTGGTGGTGTCGCCTTTTGAAGAAACATGTGTAATGCGGTAACGAAGACCAGTCTCGCTATTATCTATGTTAATAGCGCCAGTCAGCCCATCAATTTCAATCCCTTCGGGAAAGCCGGAGTAAATACCATCCCTGTGGATGGTGGGGTACACAATATTTACACCGGCAGATTTCATATATAATATAGAATCACCATAGCTTAACTTATATGGAGTGATTGGGTCATCTGTGCTGTCAGTTGGCTTGGTGCAGGAAAGCCAGCCCAAAGAAACAAATGATGCAATAATCAGAATGAGATTCTTTGCCATAACAATAGCCTTTTTTGTATGTAACCACCAGATAATAAAACGTAACCGCTGCACGGCATTTTTTTCAATATTAAAGGTACACCATTTATTATGCCAGTTTTGCCTGATTTTCATCATATTATCGGCAAACGTTTAGCGCCTGTCTTAACTCTCGCTTGTGCCACCCCCCGTATGAGGAGACTTCGCACAAAGAAGAGAGAGAAAATACACCCGCACAGATGGGAAAAGGAGAAAATACACTCGCACAGATGGGAAAAGGAGAAAATACACTCGCACAGAGAGAAAAGAGAGAAAGAGGAATACCCAATTCTCACGCAGGGCTGTTCACTTCTTCATTCATCTGTTCAGAGAAAAATACACTCGCACAGAGAGAAAAGAGAGAAAGAGGAATACCCAATTCTCACGCAGGGCTGTTCACTTCTTCATTCATCTGTTCAGAGAAAAAATACACTCGCACAGAGAGAAAAGAGAGAAAGAGGAATACCCAATTCTCACGCAGGGCTGTTCACTTCTTCATTCATCTGTTCAGAGAAAAAATACACTCGCACAGAGAGAAAAGAGAGAAA
>JANOEQ010000120.1:0-50625 GCA_031441485.1 Chitinophagaceae bacterium | reverse complement strand
TTTTATTACAGTATTGCGTTTATACCATTTTGAACCACATAGCAGGATAGGTACATAGGAATACACACATAGATTGATTTGTTCTTTGAAACATACTATGTTGTATTTCTTATGTTTTCTATGAACTATGTGGTTCAAACCGGGGCCCGCTCCGGTCTTTATTTATATTCGCCAAATACTTCCCGCAGCGTATCGGCAATTTCTCCGAGGGTGCATTTATTTTCTACAGCTTCCACTACAGTTGGCATAATGTTTTCAGCACTTACCGCTTTATCATTCAGCAGTTGAAGCAATTGATCGCATTTGGGATGGTTGCGGTTGGCTTTCAGCCTGGCTAATTTTTCCATCTGCAGCACCCTTATACTGTCATCCACTCTTAGTATGGGAATTGTGGATTCTTCTTTTGCCTGGAATTTATTGACACCTACAATGATTGCTGCGCCACTTTCAATATTCTGCTGGTACTCATAAGCGCTTTTGGCAATTTCATTCTGAATAAACTGCTGTTCTATGGCAGCCACACTGCCACCCATGACATCAATTTTTTCTATCAGTTTCCAGGCGGCTGTTTCCACTTCGCGGGTAAGTGATTCTATAAAATAGGAGCCTGCTAATGGATCGGCTGTATCTGCCACACCACTTTCAAAGGCTACGATCTGTTGGGTACGCAAGGCGATTTTGGCTGCTTCCTCAGTGGGCAAACTAAGCGCTTCATCATATCCATTCGTATGCAATGATTGTGTGCCGCCCAATACAGCAGCCAGTGTTTGCAGGGTAACCCTTGAAATATTATTTAATGGCTGCTGTGCCGTAAGAGTGCTGCCGCCGGTTTGGGTATGAAAACGAAGCATCATGGCTTTTGGGTCGGTGGCGCCCAGTTCTTTCATCATGCGGGCCCACATTTTACGGGCGGCCCTGAATTTGGCCACTTCTTCAAACAGGTTATTATGTGCATTAAAAAAGAAAGAAAGCCGCTTGCCAAATACATTAATGTCCAACCCTCTTTTTAATGCTGCTTCCACATACGCTTTACCATTGCTAAGTGTAAAAGCAATTTCCTGTACAGCGGTACTGCCAGCTTCACGTATATGATAACCTGAAATAGAAATAGTATTCCACTTTGGCACTTCATGGCTGCACCACTCAAAAATATCGGTGATGATGCGCATGGATGGTTTTGGGGGATAGATATAAGTGCCTCTTGCGGCGTACTCTTTCAGGATATCATTTTGTATGGTGCCTGAAATTTTTTTCAGATCAGCACCCTGTTGCTTTGCCAATGCTGTATAGAAAGCCAGTAAAATAAAGCCAGTGGCATTTATAGTCATGGAAGTGCTTACTTCTTCCAGGTTAATGCCATTGAATAATGTTTGTATATCTTCTATTGAATCAATTGCCACACCCACTTTTCCAACTTCGCCATCGGACAGGTCGTGGTCACTGTCATACCCGATTTGTGTGGGCAGGTCAAATGCCACACTCAGCCCGCTTACACCTTGTGAGAGCAGATAATGGTACCGCTTGTTACTTTCTTCAGCTGTAGAGAACCCCGCATATTGCCGCATGGTCCATAGTTTGCCCCGGTACATATCAGCCTGCACGCCACGGGTGAAGGGGAAGGCACCAGCACTTCCGGAAGGGGGCGTATTGGCAATATCTTTCTCATCGTAAATTGATTTTATTTCAATACCAGAGCTTGTGTATCTCTTTTTATCATCTGACATATATTGGAATTTCAAATTTTAAGCAACGAACAATAAGCAACAGACATCAATAGAAACCAATTTACCAACAAAATAATTAACTAATAGGCCAATCAACTGGCGAACTACTGCATTAATTTTTTTGCTTCAAAGTTTAATGCCTCCGATACCAGTTCATGTAAGGCGCCATTGGGTTGCGACATTAATACTTCAAGAATTTTTTTATTCAAATCAGCTGCAGAAGCATCTAATGGCAATATAGATGCCACCTGGTTTACGACCATAATGTTTTGTTCTTTCAGGTTTCGCACTGCGTCCCAGCTTATAGGTGTTACATACAATTGCTGTGTGCTGTTATATTCAAATTCCTGTTTGATATTTTCGGTCAGTATAAGTTTCATTTCAGCGGCAGAAATGCCGGGCAGGTTCAGGCGGCTGATAAGGTTGGGCAGGGCAATACGTTCTGTCAGCAATACCAATCTTTCATAGGCTTGTAACCGTAAAGTTGTACTGTCAAATTTTTCGCTGATTACCGGTGCCGGAGCTTGTTTACGGAACAGGGCATAAAAGGAAATGGCGATGGCTATTCCTGAAACAATAAGGCTTGCGACTGATAAATCCATGGATATTATTTTAATGAATATGGCAAAAATAAGGAAGAGGGGCGTTACAGGGGAATTTGATATTGGGACAAAGGCCTGTTGCACCAGCTCAAATGCCTCGCACAGAGGAAAAAGAGAGAAGGGGGAATACAGGAATGATATCTTATTATTATTCCATCCTGGAAAATTTTTTGTCAGCAGGGGGTGGGATGTATTCTCTTTTCCTCTTTTATCTCTGGGCGAGGTGTATTCCCCTTTCCTGTTAAATTCCAATATTCGAAAAGCCGGCATTGGATTACCGGGATTTTTTTTTTTAATTTTACCGGATGGAAGCAACTACAATAATGCCTGTAACCCTGACAGAAGGGGCTATTGCTGAAATCAGGAGACTGATGGGGGCCGATGGATTTGATGCCACGCAAAAACTGCGGGTAGGAGTAAAGGGGGGCGGCTGTTCAGGTATGACCTATATATTAGGTTTTGACCAGGTAAAAGAAAACGACCATCATTTTGAAATAGAGAATATCCTCTGTATAATGGAGAAAGCCCATGAGATATACCTGTATGGTATGCAGGTGGACTGGCAAGACGGGCTGAATAATCGCGGCTTTACTTTTAAAAATCCCAATGCAAGCACCACCTGCGGCTGTGGTACCAGCTTCGCAGTGTAGGCTCCCTGCCTCCGCTGGTTGGCGGAGTAACTTAGATGAATTAGTCCTTTATTTAATACTGTTATTCATTACGCCGTTGCAACTGTTCTTCTCACTGCTGAAAATATTCAATATTCAACAGTCAATAATCAATGTTCAGGTTGTACTAAAGTACAGTACATCATTATTGCCTTGTAAAAGCAGGAGGCCAGTTTGCGTTTACTTGAATATTGTGTATTGAATATTGATTGTTGAGTATTCATTACGCTGTTACAACTGTTCTTCTCACCGCTGAAAATATTCAATATTCAACAGACAATAATCAATTTTCAGGTGGTCCTAAAGTATAGTAATTCTCTATCACTTTTTAAAGTTGTGAGAGTGCTTTGCATTTACTTGAATATTGCGTATTGATTATTTATTATTGAATATTCATTACGCTGCTGCAAAAGGCCGCCCGGCAAAGAGAAATAATCAATATTAGGGTGTCACTAAAGCACAGCGGTTTAATATCCGCAAAAAAATAAAGCCTCCAACCGGAGGCTTTATCAGTAATTGTATCAGGAATTGTATTTGTTAAGCCTTCTTTTGGGCTTTATTTTTTTCAAAATCAAATCCGGGCATTGTGTTTCTTCCCAACGGTCTTTTACCTCCCAGGTCCACCAGTATGGGCGCAGCCACAAAGATGGAAGAATAAGTACCGGTGATAACACCGATCAGCATCGCAAACGCAAAGCCTCTGGTTACCTCTCCACCTACTATAAATAGGATCAGGAGGGTAAGGAATACAGTGAGTGATGTCATGATGGTACGGCTCAGCGTTTCATTGATGGCCCTGTTGATTATTTCAGATCTTGATGCAGTTGGCATCAGGCGACTGTCTTCCCTTATACGGTCAAATACGATAACGGTATCATTCATCGAGAAACCAATTACCGTCAATATGGCGGCAATGAAGTGCTGATCAATTTCCAGCGGGAAAGGAACAATGGTACGGGCAAAAGAGAATACGATCAATGTTACCAGTACGTCGTGCAGCAAAGCCACAATAGTACCGAGTGAGTATCTCCAGTCGCGGAAACGAACCAGGATGTACAGGAAGATGGCTACTAATGCAAACAGTGTGGCATTAAGAGCGCCTCTTTTCAGGTCGTCGGAGATAGTGGGAAGCACTTTCTTGGACGACTGTTCGGATTGATCCTGTTTAAACTGACTGAACGAGTAACCGGCCGGAAAATGATTTTTCAGCCCTTGGTATAATTTATCCAGAACCAGTGAATCCGCTTCTTTACGGGTGTCTTTGATCAGGTAAGAGGTGGTGATATCGAGTTTAGAATCATCCCCAATCGTTTTAATAATCGGGTTCTCATTACCAAATGCTTTTTGCAGGTCCACCCTTGTTTTTTCAACATCCACTTTCTTGTCGAACTGTACTGTATAACTGCGGCCCCCGTTAAATTCAACTCCATAATCAAAACCATTGAAGATGGAAGCGATACCCAAGCCAAGCACTACAAAGGAAATTATATATGCTACTTTACGGTATTCAATGAATTTGTATTTGGCATGTTTGAATACACGACGGGATACACCGGTAAAATATTCAAGATGTTTCTTTTTATTGGTAAACCATTCTGTTACCCAACGGCTCACCAGGATACCGCAGAATAAGGAAAGAAGTATACCGATGATCTGTGTGGTGGCAAAACCTTTTACCGGTCCTAAACCGAAATAGAAAAGGATCAGGGCAGTAAGCAGGATGGTAATGTGGCCATCCAGTACGGGTGGCAGTGAGCGTTTATATCCTTCATTGATAGCGGGGATATAACCCTTGCCCTTGTTCAATTCTTCCTTTATACGTTCATAAATAATAACGTTGGTATCTACGGCCATACCGATGGTGAGTACCAGGCCCGCAATACCGGGAGCAGTTAAAGTGGCACCCAGTCCGGTCAGAATACCAACGGTGAAAAGGATATTTAATATCAGGGCAATATTGGCAATCCAGCTGCTGGTATTATAATACACCAGCATCAGCAGGAAGATAACAATGAATGATATTATAAATGCTTTGGCACCGCCTTCAAGGGCTTTTTTACCAAGGGTTGGACCTACCTGCTGTTCCTGAACAATTTTTGCAGGGGCAGGCAGTTTACCAATTTTTATTATACTGGCCAGGTCCTGTGCTTCCTGTATAGAAAAACTTCCTGATATGCTTGAATTACCACCTGCTATCTCTTCATTAATACGGGGTGCAGAATGAATAAAATTATCTAATGAAATGGCAACAAATCTTCCAATATTGGCTTTTGTAATATTTTCCCATTTTTTGGCACCAATGGGATTCATTTTCATAGTAATTTCTGCATCGTTGCTGTTTTGCTTATAGTCGGCACCGGTTCCTGTTATTACATCACCTTCTAATTTTGCTTTATTATCCGGATATGTTTTAATTGCATACAAGGGCAGGAAATTTGCTTTCTTGTTTTTCTTATCCTGTTGTGCACCATACAAAAAAGATAAAAATTTGGGAAATTGTATTCTCACTTCAGGCGATTCCAGGTAAGACCTGACTAAACTTGTATCCTTTGTTTTAACGTAGCCAATAATGCCATTGTCAATGGGTTTTCCCTGCCCGTCAATACTAAACGAGATATAATAATACAAATGCTTTTTTGCGTCCTCGTCTTTATCAGTCTGCACTGCATTTTTATTGTTTAGCGAATCTTGGGCAATGATGCTTGCAATACCTGAATCTTTTAGTAATGTATCTTTAGCTTTTAAGGTATCTTCCGGAGTTTTTTTAGCAGTATCCACCTTTTTTCCACCCATCTTAGCATAAAAGGCTGCATCTGCATTACCAAAGAAAATTTGTGCAATCTCACTAAAATTATAAAGCTCCCAAAATTGCAGATTGGCTGATGACTGAAGGTTCTTCCTCACTCTTTCTTTGTCCTGGATACCCGGTAATTCTACAATGATAGTCCCTTTGTCAGGGTTTGAGTTAATGGTAGGTTGGGCAACTCCAAACTGGTCTATACGTGATATCAATCTGTTTTTGGTTAGTTCAAAAGCATCCTGTGATTCTTTACGGATATAAGTTTCTACCTGGTTGTCGGTTGATTTAATATCAATTTTACCCGCACTGGCAGCGGCAAATAATTGATTCAGTGGCCGTTTAGGTTCCAGTTTTCTATATTCCCTGATAAATAAGGAAATGAAATTTGCATCACTGTTAGCCTTGCTGCTATCAGCATTTTTGATGGCAGCCAGAAAATCAGGGTCAGGAGAGTCATTGGAAAGGGTTTTCAACAAATCGGTCATTTCCACTTCCAGTGTTACGTTCATACCGCCCTGAAGGTCGAGGCCGAGATTAAGTTCCTCTGACTTTGCTTCTTTATAACTCATGCCTCCATTAATGCCGTATGTTACAATTACATCTTTGGTACTGTCGAGTAATACTTTTAAGCGGTTATCGTATATTTTTTTGAGTGTATCAGGCAAATCATCAGTTCCCTTGAATTTCTTGGAATCGGGATAATTCACATGTAAGAAGCTTTTTGCTTTTGCCTCCATTTTGCTTTCATGCCTCTTTACAAGAAATGTAAAAGACAGCAGATAAAGAGAATAGATTATCAGGAGAACGGTAAAAAAGCGAACCAATCCTTTCAGTTGCATACAATGATAGATTTACAAATTTTAGCCATTTGCGCAGTATTATACATGGCAAAAGACTGTAGACTTTTTTTAAAGGACGGCAAAGATAGGGTATTAGCCCGTAAAAGGAAACTGCTTTTCCGGGGTGTTTTTCGGGCTTTTGAGGACTGTTTTCAGGTGGATTTCAGTGATTTAAGGAATGGAGAAGCAGATGAAGTAACGCAGGAATTCCGGATTTCCTTTTTTGTTTTTTCCGGCATGTATGAAATGGGTACATAATTTCTCCGTCGGCGATAGGGCACGCCTGCTAAAAAGGCAGCTGCCGTTTGAGAAAAAGAGGTGCCTATAAAACCACCTCACTATTTGGTAAGTGCCACCTCACTTTTTATTAGGTTACCCTCACTATTTGATAGGTGCCACCTCACTTTTTATTAGGTTACCCTCACTATTTGATAGGTACCACCTCACTTTTTATTAGGTTACCCTCACTATTTGATAGGTACCACCTCACTTTTTATTAGGTTACCCTCACTATTTGATAGGTACCATCTCACTTTTTATTAAGCTACCCTCACTATTCGATAAGTATTACTTCACTCTTTGTTAGGTTATCTTAACAAAAAGTGAAGTGATTTTAACCCTTATTTACCATAACCTCATGATAATGTGCTATTCACTTATTTTGGATTGGAAAGGAATACTTGTTACTTAGTTGATTTCATAAATTCTATAGTTTCCCCGATTAAAAATATTTAAATAAAATATCAAACAATTTTATTTGCCAGTTCAATTGCGTTATCTATTTTTATTCTTTAACTGTATTCTGCACTTCCTCCCGGATCATCTTTTCTATTGCAGCTAATAACACACTTCCTTTTATTTATTATTGTTTGAAGCATGTCCACCACTGAATGGATAGGCCTGTTCTGAATCTATGCGTAAGCATGAGCAGGATAAAGGAATTTATTGCCCTATTGTAAACTAAAACCTGTTGTATGAAAACATAAAAAAGGAATCGACATTCAGGCAAGATTGCTTTGCCGTTGAAATGCAACGTATTACCCCAATTATTTATCTATCAAATCAATTGTTTATGAAAAAATACAAATTCAGTACCTTTCTTTTTATACTGACTATAGCTACGGTGTATGCAGCCTGCCGGAAAACTGATCAGTCTGCTGATAAACCCTTAATGGAAGGGATTGAATCCAGGTTTTTTTCCAGGCATGCTTCTGCCAATCCATTGGTAAAGGCAATTACTGCATTTGCAAAAAGAGAAAACGAAAAATACAGTTTCGTGGAAAGGATGGTAAAACAAATAGGCTACCCGCAATGGGATAAAGCAATTATTATACCCGGTGCCAGGTCTGATAAGGCAGCTGGAAGAAGCGCTGAAGATTCTGTGGAGCTTACTTACATCCCTTTTGTACGGGACAGCCAAAACTATGTAAATGCTACGTTGGCTGTAGCCATAACACCGGCAGACACTGCCTTCAGAATAATATGTGATTGGCAATATGGAGATACGGCAGCAACGGGGATGTCTAAAAAGGAATTTGCGCTTACATTAATAAATTTAGATAATGCTGTGTTTGGAAACAGGATGTTTAAAGTACTGGACTCTGCCATTTTTGAGGGCAAGCCTCAATATTTAAAATTAGATGCAGCATCTAATAACAGGCATATACCATTGAACCGGTTATCACTGGTATCATATACTTATTCATACAGCATTTGCTGGACAGAGTGGGTTCCGTTATATGAAGGGCAGGTTGTAGGTTGTTTGCCAGGCCCCAATTGCCCTTTTTATACAGAGCATGAATATTGTATTGACATTACCTGGACAGTTGGTGGTGAGGGAGGCAGTGGTGGCAGTGGTGGCGGTGGCGGAGGTAGCGGAAGTGGTGGTGGATGGATACCACCCGAAAATCCTAATCCCTGTGGAGTAGCTGCAAGAACGCAGTTGCAAGAAGGTTGTGGGCCGGGATGGGTGCCGGGTGGTGGTAGTGGCGGAGGTTCAATTCCACCTCCTGCGGCGACAATTGATTCAATGCTAACAAAGTATTCTATAGCTGTAAACCCCAAATCAGATTCAATTTTTACTCTTAGTATGACAAATCATGAGGAATGGGGATGTATATTAGTTAGAAATAGCAGTAATGCGGTTTATGCAAAGAATTGCACAACTGCTCATAATCCGGAATATGTAAGACAAAATCGAACCATTGCAGCAGGTGAAAGAATAATTGCGGAACTTCATACACATCCTGACACCTCCTCCAATCCACTTGAAAGAGATGGGCCATCTGCAGATGATTTATGGGGATTAAGAAATAACACAAGGGATAGGTACACACTGTTTGTTGATTGTGGGGATGAAAGATTTGCATTAGTAATCGAGAATACTGACTCTGCGATGGCTTTTCTAAATCGGCATACTTTGACTCAACTTGTAACTGTTCATTATAGTATTTCCACCTCAATCACTTCACCCAGTTGGGTGCTAAATTGGAGAAATGCCACTAAACAATCAATAATACAAATACTCGGCCGCAGTGCAAATTCAGGGATAGGTTTTTATATTTCATCTAACACAGAAAAGACAACTTACATAAAATTAAATCCATAAAAATGAAAAAGAATATTCTGATACTCGCAATACTGCTTTGTGCCAATCAAGTATTTGCAGGTGAAATTAATCCATTCAAATATTTGAGAATGCGGGTACATGCTAATAATGCAGTACCGCCGGATACAACGCTTACTTATTTGATGGCATTAAACATTGAGAGCTATAAAAATAGGCCTGTAGATAGTTTTTTATTAGTTCTGCCAGCTAATTACCTGATCAAAAAGGTATATGGCCGGGGCAGGCCAAAATACGCTGATGTACTAATTGTTACTTATCCAAATGGTGTAGCAGTTCATGTAGTTGTAAGAAGATTTACTCACATGAACCAAAGAAGTAACACATTGCAATGGGATATTAATTTATTCAAATTGGAAAATATAGATCATATTGAGATACACGCCGGGCCTGTTTGTGTCAAAGGGTGCTTTTGAACTTTCGGTCAAGGCATTTATAAATGTGCTGCAACAGTAAAGGCCCCAAGTTATATGGCCCCTTTATTTACCAAACCCGTAAATAAGCAATCCTGACACCGGTACCTAAAAAACTGTACTATGAAAGAATTTCATAGATTAATTAAAATAGCAGTAGTGTTGGTATTACTGTGTGATACAGTAAATGCCCAAACGTTTACTTCACGAGATTCAGATTCCGCACAGTTCAGGATTTATGATTACTGGCAGGATCATGCGCCGGATACCGATTCCTCAAAATCCGAATATTTGCAAATCATCTTGGAAACCGGTGCCGACGGCAGGATTAAAGCGGTACACCTGATGGCAGATATAAAAAGCCTGGGCAGTATTCCGGTAGCTGTATTAAGCAAAATAACTCCGGCTATATTTTCGGGCTGGAAGCCTGCCAATTATCCCAATGGGGTAATAATTATTCCCATTTATTGCAGCGGATCAAATGGGGTGGCCAGTTATGCGGATGATGCGCTCTGTTCTCGCACATTGCCGGGGCTGGATTCTAAAATAATATGGCAGTGTAAAAATTCGGTAATGACATCGGGAATACTGATGCCTCTTGGTTACGCTGATCGGGATTACCGTGTCCCGCATTCCCAAATCCGGGATTAAATTTTAATAAGCAGGGTTTAACTTTAAAAGAAAGATAAATCCTGCTTATTAATTATTGTTTTTGCTGCCGATACCGGGAAGGGGAGGGTAATTATCCGTTCACCTAAAATAAGGTATTCCCGCCCATAGCTTCATGTGCAGTGATGATAAAGAATCCTGTTGTCACAGGCCCTGTGACAATGTAAACCGGATAGAGGTTTCCAATATGACAAGGGTGATACGTGGAATTGCAAAAGCATCTGCCTCCTTAATAAATGGAACCGATACGCCTGTTTGGATAAAACGATAAAATGATTTTACAATAACCCGCTGCGGGATATTCAGTTTTCGGCATTAATTGGCCTCATCTAAATTATTCTTCCTAATTTAAACCCATGAAAAAACTCAGGGGTATACAGCTTTTTATTTGTCTGCTGGCAATCTGCAATGGTATGATACAGGCGACTGCTCAAAAAAATATGCCCGATAATCTGTTGGCAGAATTAATGGTTAAACATACCCCCCTTTTTGATTCCATCCTTGCCCATAAAGCGGCAAACAATGTGCAAATCATCTATACCGAAATTGCAAGAGGGAAGAAGGGTAAAGTAAAATTTACTGACCATAGTTTTAATCTCAGCGATCAGCAGTATTATTATCCTGCCTCCACCGTAAAGCTGCCTATTGCTGTGCTGGCCCTGCAAAAACTGCATGAACTGAATATAAAAGGGCTGGATAAAAATACCACCATGATCACCAGCATGGATGGCGACCGGCAAACAGAAGTATGTAACGATCCTTCGTCCAAAGACGGAAGACCCACCATTGCGCATTATATAAAAA
Source organism: Chitinophagaceae bacterium (assembly GCA_031441485.1). GTDB lineage: Bacteria > Bacteroidota > Bacteroidia > Chitinophagales > Chitinophagaceae > JJ008. Next base: position 39,480 of record JANOEQ010000120.1, on the reverse strand, counting down.
AAATATTGCTGGTAAGCGATAATGATGCTTTCAACAGGCTATATGAATTTTTGGGACAGGAATATATCAATAACACCCTGCATAAAATGGGGTACAACAATGTACAGATCATTCACCGGCTGGATATAAGCCTGGCGGAAGAAGAAAACAGGCATACCAATCCTGTGGAATTTATGGACAGTGCAGGCAACGTTCTATATTATAAGCCGGCAGAAAAAAGCAAACTGGAATATGCTGTACGAAACACCAAAATGGGAAAAGGTTTTTACCGTGCGGGTCAGCTTGTAAATGAACCTTTTGATTTTTCTAAAAAGAACAGATTTACTTTAACTGAACTTCATGGAGTGGTAAAAAGTATCCTATTCCCCGATGCGGTGCCTGCTGCCATGCGATTTAATCTTACCCCGGAAGATTACCGGTTTTTGCAAAAGTATATGAGTATGATGCCCGGTGAATCCATATCACCTGTATATGATACGGCTGCTTATTGGGATACCTATGTAAAATTTATGTATTACGGATCAGAAAAAGGGAAAGCCAGGCCTGCCGTCCGTATTTTTAATAAGGTGGGTGATGCGTACGGATTTTTAATTGACGGCGCATACATTGTGGATTATGCCAACAAAGTGGAATACCTGCTGAGTGCTGTCATTCATTGCAACAGCGATGGTATTTTTAATGATGATAAGTACGAGTATGATGAAGTGGGCCTTCCCTTTATGAAAAACCTGGGGCAGCTGATACATGTGTATGAACGAACAAAAGTTAGGAAAAAGAATATGCCATTTTCTCCACAGCTAATGAACTATAAAGATTGAATTCTTTACCAGTGCGGTATTTTCCATAACATGACATATCTCCCACAAAGAAAACTAAGAAGCTTTTTTCTTTGTGGCTTTGCGGGAAAATATTTTTCGATATATCAAACTTAACTTTGCAATAGTTTATCTTCGTGCCCGGTTTAAAAAACGCTTGCCTGCCATTTTTTATTAACCCTTTTTTCAAAACCAACTGATATGTCTTTATCTTCTTTTTTGGACCGCTTCAATGAACCCGAAACTTTAAAAATGGCCAAGCTCGGCCGGGAACTGAGGGCCAAAGGAGTGGATGTGATTGACCTTAGCCTTGGTGAACCGGATTTTGATACACCGCAGCATATTAAGGATGCCGCTATAAAGGCTATTAATGATAACTGGAGTCATTATACACCCGTGCCGGGTTTTTTAGATTTAAGGGAGGCCGTATGTACCAAATTAAAAAGAGATAATAACCTGGAGTATAAACCGGAAAACATTGTAGCCTCTACCGGCGCTAAACAAAGCCTGGCCAATGTGCTGTTGGCCCTCGTGGATGAAGGTGATGATGTGATCATTCCAACCCCTTACTGGGTTACGTATAGTGAACTGGTGAAAATTGCCCGCGGAAAGGTAGTGGAGATAAAGACTGTGCCGGAGCAGGGTTTTAAAATTTCTGCAGCACAATTAGAAGCAGCGATCACTCCCCGCACCAAATTATTTATGTTCTCTTCACCCTGCAATCCCAGCGGGGCCGTGTACAGCAGGGAAGAATTAGCCGCATTGGCCGAAGTGTTTAAAAAACATCCGGGCATTTATATTTTATCGGATGAAATTTATGAGTATATAAATTTTGCGGGCTCCCACCAAAGCATAGCACAGTTTGATGATATCCGTGATCGAGTTATTATTGTAAACGGATTGAGCAAGGGTTTTGCTATGACAGGATGGAGGCTCGGCTATATAGCTGCCAATACAGAAATAGCCAAAGCCTGTGAAAAAGTGCAGGGGCAGTTTACAAGCGGTGCAAATTCCATCGCACAAAAAGCAGCCGTAACAGCCCTTACCGCCGATCTGCGCCCTTCTATGCAAATGAAAGAAGAATTTGCCCGCAGAAGAAAAAAGGTGCTGGAAATAGTAAGGGATGTTCCCGGTATACAATGCCCCGAGCCGGATGGGGCCTTTTATATTTTCCCCGACGTAAGTAATTATTATGGAAAAAAAGATGGCGAAACAGTTATCAGTAATGCCGCAGATCTATCCATGTACCTGTTAAACACTGCCCATGTATCATCCGTAATGGGGGATGCGTTCGGCGAACCTAAATGCATTCGTTTTTCTTTTGCCAACAGTATGGAAAAAATTGAAGAAGGATGGAAGCGGATTAAGGAGGCATTGGCAAAATTAATTTGAACCACATAGGCCATAGAAAGCATAAGAAATACACACATAGAAGCATTCATTTGTAGAACCTATGTGTGTATTTCTATGTATCTATCCTCCTGTGCGGTTCAGGTTTTACGAAAGCCACTTTACAATCAGGCTGATATACTCTCTTATTCTTTAAACTAGCCCTGTTCTCTCCATAAAATGGTTATTAAAAGTGCCGGTTGGGTTAAATTTTTTCAACACCATTTTCCAGGTACCTAATTTTGGAAAGGCAGTTTCCAGAAATTCAGGTTTGCCATCCAGTATTGTATTCGTTTTTCCCCAATGAGGGATACCTCCATTGCCAAACATAATTACCTGGCATTTTTCCAGCATGGTTTCCGTTCCTTTTGTTCGCAGCAGGAAAGGAGTGTCTATATACGCAACATCCCGGTTATATTCCACTGCCAGAAAAGCTTTTGAACCTTTTACAAAGCGTACACCTAACGGCGAAGAATGATAAAGCCTGGAGTTCTCTTTCATCTTTGCCGCCGACTGTATTATTTTATCTATTGTATCTATAGCGGCGGTTGTATTATCCAACGGAAAACCGAATTCTGCATCATAAGCCCGTTCCTTAATGAACTGGAAACCCTGGTATAAAACTTTGTGTGAACGGTGTACAAATTTTTTATCCCGCATGCTTTTTAATGAACCTCTTATCAGGAACGGGGCCCTTTTGGGCATCAAATTAAAAACCATAACCGTATATAAATAGGTAACAGGGAAATTGCCAAGTATATAACTGACCAGGTTCCTGGTGCCCTCTATGAGCATCCATTTACGGGGCCTTTTAGCTTCATAATGCCGCATTACAATGCAGTAATGTTCTGGCAGGCCTGTTTTTTTATTTTTCAGCGGGTAGGGATTAATCAGAAAGCTTACACTGCGTGGCGCTTTTCCTTCTGACTCTTTATCGCCTTCAGTAAAAATGGATCCGTCGGCCCATTTCATTTTCAGTGCTTCCCAGTCTGTTGCGATTTTTGTTTCCCGTAAATAATACAAGTCTTCTGTTTCTATCACAAGTGAATGAATAATACCCATGCTTCCGAAACTCAGCAGGGCGCTGTAAAAAATATCATCATCCTGCATCAGTACAGTATTTTCTTCGCTGAAACTGTTGGGGCCGGTAATTCCATTTGTTTTTTCCACCCGGTATTTATTGCCATTATGCGCCACCAGTAAAAACGAATGTACCAGGCCCTGCATCGCTTCAATGTCTTTGCCGGTGCCGTGTGTGCCGGTAGAGATTACTCCGCCCAGTTTTTGTTTGTCAAAGCCGCCCATGTTTTTCAACGCCAGGCACATACCGGTTAGTCTCCTGTTCAGGTCCCTGATCCGGATACCTGCTTCACAGTTAATAAGTTTTATTGATTGGTATTCCGGTTTTATCACCCTGCTATCGTAATAGTTTACTTTATTCAGCCGGTGCAGGTTTACCAGGTAATCGGTTGTAACAGCCACATCAGAAAAAGAATGGCCGGAACCAACAGCCCTGACCCTGAAGTTTTTTGATTCTGCTTCTTTTATAATGCTGACAATATCTTCTGCAGTTTCAGGTTCAAAATACCGGATGGGTGTGACTTTGTATTTACGGATGGTATTCTGCCAGCGGGTCCGTGTTTTAACTTTCATGGAAGCATTTTCAGGAAAGATACAAGTATAATAAGAGTAAGTCAATCACCTGTTTATGGTATTTCAACTGGCACAGGGGAGCTTTCGAGGATAAAACGTTTATGCAGTTCCATTACCTGGGGCAGTACTAATTGCTGATCGTAATTACTAATCATAAAATCGCATAATTTCATTTTCATTTCCTCATCAATCTGGCGGCTGATGCGTTTTAATACTTCTTCGGTGGAAAGCCCGTCACGTTCCATCACCCTTTTGATGCGGATGTGCTGCGGGGCATATACACCAATGACATAGTTTAATCTTTCCGCAGCGCCGCTTTCAAATAACAGGGCGGCTTCTTTAATGGTATAAGGTGAGGCTTGCATGCTCATCCAATCTTCCGCATCCTGAATAACGATGGGGTGCGTAAGAGAATTCAGCAGGTCCAGTTTTTCTTTATTATTAAAAACAATGGAAGCGAGGTGCTTTCTGTCGAGTTCACCATTTATATATATATCTTTTCCAAAATGCTGAATGACGGATGCTTTTAATTCTTCATTGCTGCTGAGCAGTCTTTTTGATGCATCGTCGGCATAGTAAACCGGAATGCCCAATGTTTCAAAAACCTTTGCTATGGTGGATTTTCCACTGCCAATGCCACCGGTAAGTCCAATCTTTAACATATTTGTTCTAAGGAGTAATGGGTAGGTGAATAATAAAACGAAAGTTAGGGAAGTCTTTCTTATTTTATTTACCGGTTAAAAAAAAAGAGGAAAACGCAGGCTGCATTTTCCTCAATAGTATTATACAAAAAGTATGAATGTTATTTTTTTTCCACAACGGGCTTGTTCAAGGCGGCTGTCCAGTCCATACTGATGGCGCTTTTTTCTATTTTAAGATAGCTGCCGGGACTAACTTCTATATTCATAGTGCCGTCTTCATTTACTTTATTGATGGTGCCATGTATACCGGCAATGGTTACGATCTTATCGCCTTTGCCCATATTTTCTATAAATGATTTTTGTGTTTTTGCTCTCTTAGCCTGCGGACGGATAAAGAACATCCAGAATACAACGATCATTAATCCCAAAAAAATCAATTGTACAGATCCGCCCATTCCACCGCCGCCAGATTTTGAATCGCCTCCCTGGGGCATACAGGATGAGAAATATAATAACACCAGTACAGAAATGAGGTAAGTTTTAAATGATTTCATGTTTTTATTTTAGTAGTTTTTTATCTGAAGCAATTATTTTTTTTCTTCCACCTCACCCGCAAAAGTAAGTGTGTGCTGTTTAGAAGGGTTGGTATTAGCGATCACCGTTACTGTTTTTGTAATGGGCCCTGAACCGCTACCATTAAATTTGGCTTTAATTACGCCTTCCTGTCCCGGAGCAATGGGTTGTTCGGGTTTTTCCGGAATAGTGCATCCGCAACTGGCTGAAACATTTTCTATTATCAATGTTTTATCGCCTGAATTTTTGAACCGGAAGGTAACTTCCACTGACTGATCCTTTACCAGTTTGCCCAGGTTGAGGGTGGTGGAGTCTATCCACTCGATGGTGGTAAAATTGGCTGAGTCCGTTTTGGCTTTTTCTAATTGTTCAGGAGTAAGTGTTATGGCGGAATCGCCACCATTTTCCCCATTACCACCAATTTTTTTATCGGAAGATTTACAGGCAGCCAATGCAACAAAGGCCGTGAAAATGATAAGGGTATGTTTCATACTGGTTCCTTTTAAGAAATGCAAATGTAATGGTAAGTTGACAGGTTGACAAGTTTGTCGCCCCGCAGCAGCGTCTCAGTTCGAAAGTTTCTTTACTAAATGCTGTTCTTCTATGGCTGATTTATTTGCCTCAGAAGCACAGAAATATATATGCCACCTGCCCTTCCAAACGGCAACGGTATTAATTTTTCTTATAATCCACCTTCTGCATCGTGCCCTGTTGCACCAGGTCTTTGTGAATATTATCGAGGATTCCGTTTACAAACTGGCCGCTTTGCAGGGTGCTGTAGTCTTTCGCCAGGTCTATATATTCGTTGATGGTCACCTTGGGTGGTATGGTTTCAAAGTACAAAAATTCGGCCACCCCCATTTTCATCATGATCATATCGAGCTGGGCGATACGTTCGGGATCCCAGTTTTTTAGTTTGGGAATGATAAGTCTTTGCAGGTGTTCGCTCTTTTCCAATACGGTTTGCAGCAGTTTTTTGGCAAAATCAACTTTATCGGGGCTCATCATTTGTTTATAATTGATGCTTCCCGGTTTTTGCAGGTAGCCAACCAGCAGTTGCACCACCATTTCACCATCATCATCCCAGTTGGAGAAAGTGTCCTCAATATGACTTACAAAAAGCTCATTATCCAGCATCAGGTCATTCAGGATAAATTCCATGATTTTCTTTTCTTCAGCCTTATCCCGGGATTGGGAGGCGATATAAGTTTTGTAAGCAGGAGTATCAATCAATGCCTGGTAGGTTTTGCGGATAAGTTCTTTATCGGTCATTAACTCTGGTTTCTGGCTGGTAAATTGTGCTTTCAGGGCCACATCTTCCAGCATTTTCCAAAGCAGTTCATTGCCGGCAATTTTTGTGTTGATATTTAAATCGCCGGTGGTGGGCAGGTGTTTGGAAGCTTTTTTATGAGCGTCCTTTTCGGCGTAGCGGGTCACTTCTGTCAGAAACCAGGTAAGGTACACTAATAGAGACCGGGTTTCGTCGAAATGAGCTTGTAAGATTTTTTGCGGCTCACCCGGGTTTACTTCATTTTCAATTGTGCTGACAGTGTACAGTGTCTGCATCACTTTCACCCGTATATTTCTTCTGCTGATCATACTCTAAAGAACTTTGAAAGTGTGAAGATAGCAGAATTTTTGAAGAGAAAGAGTGGGAAACAACTCAAAATGAGGGAATGTATCAATTTCTGTGACAATTAAATCAGCCATAAAAGCACAGAATTTGTCAAAAGCACTTTTAAACAGAAATACTAACCAAAATGTGACAAAAATAATTTTAAGAAGCTTTTGCAATAGGTTAAATTTAGTAAGTGAATTTAACTACAAAACCTTTAAACTGCATATTATGAAAAAGTTTACTTTTTTACTGGCAGTAATGCTTGTTACAGTAATTGCATGTACTTTTTATTTTGTTAACCGTTCCAAAAAAGAAAAAGCAACTGCGTTTGTGCAAAAAGCTGAAACAGTCCCTGCTTCTGATTTTGATAAAGCCATTGAAGAAGAAGAAAATTTATTAAAAGACCCGAGGACAGGCAAAATTCCGGAAGACATAAGGGAACTTGAATTGGCACAGGCAAGAGAAATTTTCGATAAGCAATTGTCATCAGGCCATGCATCAAGAATTGCCTCCACAGTTTATACTTACCAGGGCCCAAGTAATCTTGGTGGACGAACAAGGGCTATTGCATTTGATGTAACAGATCCTACATCCGGTACAATTCTGGCCGGGTGCGTAAGCGGCGGTCTTTTCAGAACCACTACAGGAGGCACTACCTGGACTAGAGTAAGTCCAAGTACGGCACGTTACAGTATTACCGCTTTAGCACAGGATACACGGGTGGGGTTTACACATATCTGGTATTATGCAGGCGGCGAAATAATTGGGAACTCAGCAAGTGGGAGTGGCGCTTCCTACCGTGGTGATGGTGTTTATAAATCTGTTGATGGTGGGCTTACATGGGCCAAACTTCCTTCATCAAATACAGGTTCATTGTACTCTTTGGACAACAGGGCTGACTACATAACTCGAATAGCAGTTAACCCTGTTACTGGTCATGTATATGTAGCAAGATCAGGCGATATTATGCGATCATTGGATGGAGGAACAACCTGGGCGTACACAATAGGAGATCCAGGGGCAGGTATTAGTACTGCATTTATTTCTGATATTATAATTACCCCAACCGGTCGCTTTTATGCTTCATTTGCAGGAGCAGTACCCGGTGGATTTGATGGTGTGTGGACATCCCCTCCCGGATCCGGAGGTCCGGGTACATGGACCCATCTTGCAGGTACCGGTTCCGGAACAACCCCTGCGGGTTGGAATCCTGCCGCAAGTTTGGGAAGGGTTGTATTAGCTTATGCGCCAAGCAGTGAAAACTTTGTGTATGCGTTGTATTATATTGGTGCTACCTCCCCTTTAAGCTGTATAGGACCTTTCGTGGAGGCAGAATTATTCCGGTGGGATGATCTTGCCCCCGGTTGGACCAATCTATCTGCTACATTGCCAGATGAAGCCGGATGTTCTCCAGGGAATGATCCTTTTGCTGTACAAACAGGATATGACCTGGTTGTTGCTGTAAAGCCAGATGTTGCATCCACAATTTTTATTGGGGGAACCAATGCCTACAGATCAACAGATGCAGGACTAACCTGGACAAGAATAGGAGGTTATGCCGGCACTGGGGGGTATTCTAAATATTTAACGCACCATCCTGATATTCATGATTTCAAATTTGGCCCTGCAAGTTCCAGCCTCCTGTTTTGTGGCGATGATGGAGGCATACAGAGAGGCGATATTACTGCCACCCCTGTAGTATGGACGTCTTTAAATAATGACTACAGAACGTACCAGTATTACCATGTTGCTATAAAACCAGAACTTGGGGTAAGCGATTTTATCGGGGGTGCACAGGATAATGGCACTACTACGTCAATTGGTGGAACCACTGCATTATCAGAAATTTTTACCGGCGATGGTGTGGCAGTAGGCCTGGCTTCAGGTGCATATCCTTATACGCAATTTGTAGGCTTTCAAAACGGTCCCATATTCAGACGGACAGCTGATTTACTTTCAGGTTTTGTTAATGCAACACTTACACCTGCCGGCACTGCATCCATTTTTGTAACCTATTTCTATTTAGACCCCGATAATACCGAGAATCTCTATTATGCATGCACCGTAGGAGGTTTAAATAGGATACAACGGCTTACAAATGCAACTACTGCCGTTTCTACAGACTGGACATCCATGACATTCAGTTATACCGGTTATGTGCGGGCAATGGCAGCCACCCGTGGGGCCTATTCTGCGGCCAGTCGCTTATACCTGGGTACTGATGGCGGTAAACTTTACCGCATTACTGACCCGGTTGGGGCTGTGGCAGGGGTTGTTCCAACTGATATTACACCTACCGGAATGACAGGGTTGGGTACGGTAGTCGGTATTTCTGTTGATCCTTCAGATCATAATAAAGTACTGGTCGTTTATTCTAATTATGGAATTACCAATATCTGGTACACAGCAGATGCCAGCGTTGCTTCACCGGTATGGGTAGCAGAAGAAGGGGGCCTTACGTTGCCTTCCGTCAGAAGTTGTCTGATCGTTAAGAATGGGGCAACCACTGAATATTATGTTGGCACTTCAGTTGGGTTATATAAAACAACTGCTTTAGCCGGGGGCGCTACAGTATGGACACAGGAAGCTCCCAGTGAAATTGGCAACTCCTGCATTAACAGTATTTCTTTAAGACCTTCTGATAATACTTTTGTTATTGGAACTCATGGTTCAGGTATGTGGAAAGCGATTGTCAGTCTGCCTTTGCCGGTTGAACTGACAGAATTCAAAGGTTCATTACAGAATAAAAATGCTTTATTGCAATGGTCCACCACAGCAGAATACAACAGCAAACATTTTGAACTGGAAAAATCTTTTGATGGAACTAATTTCAGGAAAATAGCGACAATCCCCGCAGCGGGCAACAGCAATTCACCCCTTCAATACAGTTACACAGACAGGGAACCACTGACAGAAAAGAATTACTACCGGTTAAATAGTGTGGATATCGACAATAGCGGTAAGTTGAGCGGCATTGTACTCATTAAAGTAGCAGATGCCACACAGGATATGCTGGTGCTTGGAAATCCTTTCAGGGATAATATAATAGTAAGATTTGTAAAGCCACCGGAGGCAAAAGGAGAGCTAAGGCTTACAGATATGGCAGGAAGGCTAATTGCCAGGCAGGTAATCGGGCAGGGAGAACAGCAACTGCAGTTTACTATTCCCTCCGGGAAAGTGGCAAAAGGAGTTTATGTTGTACAGGCAGTTATCGGCGGTCGTACCTATAAGACAACAGTAATTAAATAGATTGAATAAATAACTGACAATGAAAAACCGCTGGATTCCTGGCGGTCTTTTTCAATGTATCAACCTCTTCGTGGGAATGTAAAAACGTCTTATAAATACTATTTTCAGTATTTACTCCTGCCATAACAGGGGGATAACTGAAAATTTGTCTTTTTTAAACTAAGCGGCATGGTATTTCCTGTACCTTCGCCGTCCCCCTGTTCTCCGAAGCTTCGGGGAAGGAGGGCGGAACAATTCAAAAAACTCAAAATCAATAAAACTATGGCTAAGAAAGTGAATGTTACCCCACTGCACGACAGGGTAATTGTAAAAGCTGCTGCCGCTGAAGAAAAATCGGCTGGAGGTATTATTATCCCTGATACTGCTAAAGAAAAGCCACAACGTGGCGTTGTAATCGCTGCCGGTCCCGGCAAAAAAGACGAACCGGTTACTGTAAAAACAGGTGATACCGTGCTGTATGGCAAATATGCAGGTACTGAAATCCAGATAGAAGGTCAAGATTACCTCATTATGAGAGAGTCGGATATTCTGGCGATCGTCTAATTTGGAAATTTGGAGATATGACAATTCTACAATTGCCTCTCCGTTTTTCAATTCGTTTCCAAATCATCTAATTATCAAATTTTCAAATTAAATACTATGGCAAAGCAAATCTTCTTCGACATTGAAGCAAGAAATAAAATGAAGAAAGGCGTTGATATATTGTCAAACGCAGTGAAAGTAACATTAGGCCCCAAAGGACGTAATGTCGTTATTGAGAAAAAATTCGGCGCCCCGTCTGTAACGAAAGACGGTGTTACTGTAGCTAAAGAAATAGAACTGGAAGACCCTATTGAAAATATGGGCGCACAAATGGTAAAAGAAGTGGCTTCTAAAACAGCAGACATTGCCGGTGATGGAACTACTACTGCCACTGTATTAGCTCAGTCAATCATCAGCGAAGGACTGAAAATGGTTGCAGCCGGCGCTAACCCAATGGACCTGAAACGGGGTATTGACAAAGCGGTAAGCCTGGTAGTGGAAAACCTGAAAGGCCAGAGCCAGGTTGTTGGTAATGACAGTAAAAAGATCCAGCAGGTGGCAACCATCTCAGCTAATAATGATGAAACGATCGGTAAGTTAATTGCTGAAGCTTTTGCCAAAGTTGGTAAAGAAGGCGTTATCACGGTAGAAGAAGCAAAAGGTACTGATACTACTGTAGATGTAGTGGAAGGCATGCAGTTTGACCGTGGTTATATCTCCCCTTATTTCGTTACCAACAGCGAAAAAATGGAAGTTGAACTGCAGAATCCTTATATCTTAATATATGATAAGAAGATTTCTGCCATGAAAGACATCCTCCACATTCTGGAGAAAGTGGCGCAGAGCGGACGTCCGCTGCTGATCATTGCAGAAGACCTGGAAGGTGAAGCACTGGCCACACTGGTGGTAAATAAACTTCGTGGTACAATCAAAGTGGCGGCTGTAAAAGCTCCCGGCTTTGGCGACCGCAGAAAAGAAATGCTGACTGATATTGCCATCCTTACCAGCGGTACTGTGGTAAGCGAAGAGCTGGGTCATAAACTGGAAGGCGCTGATCTTACTACACTCGGACAGGCTACTTCAGTTACCATTGATAAAGACAATACTACTGTGGTCGGAGGTAAAGGTAAAAAAGTAGAAATCACAGGTCGTGTAAACCAGATCAAAGCACAGGTGGAAAACACCACTTCAGATTACGATAAAGAAAAATTGCAGGAACGCCTTGCGAAATTAGCCGGCGGTGTGGCTGTATTATATATTGGCGCAGCTACAGAAATGGAAATGAAAGAAAAGAAGGATAGGGTTGACGATGCGCTGCATGCTACAAGAGCTGCTGTGGAAGAAGGAATTGTTCCCGGTGGAGGCATCGCTTATATCCGTGCGATTGAGAGCCTGGATGTAAAAGTGCGTGGACAACTGGAAGATGAGCAAACAGGAATGATGATTGTCCGCCGTGCTTTGGAAGAACCATTGCGCCAGATAGTGGCCAATGCCGGTATAGAAGGTTCAATTGTGGTACAAAAAGTGAAGGAAGGAAAAGGTGATTATGGTTTCAATGCCAGAACTGAACAATACGAAAATCTGCTGAAAGCGGGTGTAATAGATCCTACCAAAGTAACCCGGATAGCCCTTGAAAATGCGGCTTCTATTGCCGGAATGCTGCTTACCACAGAATGTGTGGTGGCCGACAAACCCAAGAAAGAAGAGCCTCATTCTCATGGCGCACCTGACATGGGCGGTATGGGGTATTAATCCATCATATTAAAAAAAACAGGCAACCTGTTAATAGTGAATCCCGTTTCTTCAAAGAAGCGGGATTTTTCTTTTTTACAGAAAAATTCCAATTACTGAAATCTGAAAAATATACTTACTTTTAACCCACTATTTTTGTTTTAACCGACAAAAAAGCTGCTGATACTTATTACTTTTTTAAACCTAAACAATTGGTATGAGAAAATTTACACTCCTTATTTTAATGGTATTATTCAGTGCGGTGACCTTTGGTCAGCAAACTGATTTTTGGACCCTTTCTAATGAAGGCGAGGCTGATAGGGATCTTTTCCTTGCTGCAAAAAGCCAGCGGCCCTCGGCATTTAAAATTTTTAAGCTGAACGAAGCTGCTTTCAAAAGCAGGATGGCAAATGCCCCTTCGGAGAAGACGGTATCAGCCTTTAACTCAGGTTTTATTGTATCATTTCCTGTGGCAGATGGCAGCCTGCAGCAATTCAGGGTCGTGGATGCGCCTTGTATGGAACCCGGCTTGGCTGCAAAGTATCCCGGCATCCATTCTTATGCAGGTCAGGGTGTTCAAAACCCGTCTGCCAATATTCGCTTCGATGTATCTATGCATGGCGTGCATGCAACAATCCGTTCGGGTGATCAATCGCCTATTTACATCGATCAGTTATATGAAAATTACTACAGGGTGGTAAAAAGAAGTGATGTAACTGGTATCCAAAACAGCTTTAGATGTCTTACAGATGATATGCCCGGCCCTGCTTCAGGAGGGGGAGGCTTTACAGAAAATGCTGATGACGGAAAGTTGAGGACATATCGGCTGGCAATGATTTCAGGAGCAGAATTTTCCCTTCATTTTATACCTCCGGGTGGGTTACCAACACTGGCTGATAGTATAGCGGCTGTTATTGCTGCACAAAACAGCCATGTTACACGTACCAACCAGGTGTATGAAAGAGACTTTGGTGTAAGATTGCTACTGGTTGCCAATAATAATTTATTGGTGTATTTTGATCCTGCAACAGACCCTGTAAGCCCTGCCGCATCTCCTAATAACGGACCATTACAGGCAGCAATAGATGCTGCTATCGGATCGGGCAACTACGATATCGGTCATACTGAAAGTAAAGGGGCTGATAATGGAAACGCCGGCTGTATCGGTTGTGTTTGTACTGTCAATCAGAAAGGAAGAGGATGGACGGTGTATGCCAATCCCTCTTTACTTGAATTCTTTGTTATTGACTATTTAACACATGAAATGGGACACCAATTTGGTGCTAACCACACTTTTTCATTTCAACTGGAATCCGGCGGTATAAATAATATTGAGCCGGGCAGCGGGATTACCATTATGGGGTATGCCGGTATTACAGGTGGTACTGATATAGCACCGCACAGCATAGACATTTTTTCCGTTAGAAGTATTGAACAGATAACCAATTACATTAAAACAGGTGGCGGATCAGGTTGTGATGTTGAAATAGTGACCGGAAATACTGCACCTACAGCTAATGGAGGATCTGACTGGACCATACCTTTTTCAACTCCATTTAAACTTACTGGCACCGCTTCTGATCCCGATCCGGGTGATGTATTAAAATATAACTGGGAACAAACTGATAGCAGGGATGGTTCTTTTCCCTCTATTCCGGTGGCCACTGCTACAAATGGACCTATGTTCAGAACTTATCTTGATTATACCATTCCGGAAAGAACATTCCCCAGTCTGCAATACATATTGACAGGTGCAAATGGATTTCAGTGGGAAGTGCTTCCTTCTGTAGGAAGACCGCTTAACTTCCGTTTCATTGCGAAAGATAACCATGTAGGCGGCGGGAATACTAAGTCAGATGACGTGCTGGTAACGGTAAGTGCCACCACAGGTCCATTCCTGATCACTTCGCAAAATGCTGCAGTAAGTTATCCGGGTGGTTCCGCACAAACAGTTACCTGGTCAGTAAATGGTACAACAGGTGCGCCAATCAACTGTGCGAATGTGAGAATATTATTTTCCTCAGATGGAGGGCTTACATTCCCAACTGTATTGGCTGCAAGTACTGCTAATGACGGAACGGAGAGCATAACAATTCCTGTCGTTACCACTACAACCGGAAGAATAAAAGTAGAAGCAATCGGCAATATCTTCTTTGATATCAATAATGCCAGTATTACTGTAACTGTTCCGCTCAATGGATTTACATTCAACAGCCCTGCCGCAGTAACAGCGGCTTGTCCTGCTCCTAATATAATGACATCAGGCAACCTGACTGCCACTTATGCAGGTACTTTTACAGGGGATATCAATCTTAGCGGAGTGGTGATTCCGGCAGGACCAACCGTGTCATTCAGCACTAACCCGCTTACAACCGGTACTCCATCCACAACCGTATCATTAACCGGTATGGCTTTGCTGAGCCCGGGTAATTACACTGTTACAGTAACAGGTGTCGGTGTTGCAGGACCTACTGTAACAAGAGATATTGTGTTTACAATCAATCCAGGCAGCGGACCTGCCATTACAGGTCAGCCGGTAAGTACCGCAGTATGTGCGGGAACTAATGCCAGTTTTGCTGTAACAGCTACCGGCACCTACCAATGGCAGGTAAGCACAGCAGCAGTGCCGGCGTTTACCAATATAGTCGGCCAGACAGCCGCTACATTAAACCTGGTGGCAGTAACAGCAGGCATGAGCGGTAACCAATACCGTTGTGTGGTAACAGGCCAGTGCGGAAGTACTAACTCAAACGCTGCAACGTTGACCGTAAATGTGGCCCCTTCTGTAACAGGTAATCCCACTTCATTGAGCGTATGTTCAGGAAGTGCTGTCAGCTTTACAGCAGCCGGAACCGGTACACCAGCGCCAACATATCAATGGCAGGTAAGTACTACAGCAGTACCAGCCTTTACAAATATTCCAGGCGCTACTTCTGCCACATATAATATTGCCAGCGTATTGATTGGTCAGAATAATGACCAATACCGCTGTGTGATCTCTAATGTTTGCGGATCTGTAAACACTACAGCGGCTACATTAATAGTATCATCATCAATTACAATTTCTACTAACCCTGTTGACCAGACTGTTTGTGAAGCCACCAATACCAGCTTTATCGTGGCAGCAGCAGGATCGGGTCTTTTATACCAGTGGGAAATAAGTGTTGGCGGCGGCGGTTATACCACCCTTGCTAACGGTGGTGTTTACTCAGGCGCTACTTCAGCGACCCTTGTTATCACCGGTGTGCCACCATCATTAAATGGAAACAGGTACAGGTGTGTGGTTTCTAACGGAGCTTGTACACCAGGTGTATCCACCGGTGCATTACTGACAGTAAATACATTCCCGGCTATCAATACACAACCGCAAAACCTTACTGTTTGTGAAGGGGCCGGCGCTACTTTCAGTGTAGCTGCAACAACAGGCGTTGGTTCATTGAGCTATCAGTGGCAGTTAAGCACTAACGGTGGCGGTACTTACAATAATATTACCGGAGCTACAAACTCATCCTTTGTACAGGCTGCTGTACCGGTAGGTCAGAATGGTTACCGTTTCAGGGTAATCGTGACAGCAGGTTGCGGCTCTGTAACATCAACAGCAGGTATTTTGACAGTAAATGCATTCCCTGTTATAACCTTCCTTCCAACCTTCGTAGTTTGTGTGTCAGACGCTGCGTTTAGCTTAAGTGCGACACCAGCTGGCGGGGCCTTTAGCGGTCCGGGAGTATCAGGTTCAACATTCACTCCATCGGTAGCAGGAGTGGGGGCCAAGACAGTAACCTATACAGCAAACAATGCAGGTTGCCAGTCAGCGGTAAGCAGAACGATCCAGGTAAATGAGTGTGCAGAACGTCACCGCACGCTGAGCCAGTATCCTGCCGTAATAGTTTATCCTGTTCCGAACAATGGTACATTCAGCATTAAGCTGAATACAGATCTTTATACCACCCTGAATATTAAACTGTATAACAGTATGGGTCAGCTTGTAAAATCACAGGTTGCCACAGGTCTTACTTATGGTAGTGTGATACCGGTAAGTGTGTTCAACGCACCGAGCGGTACTTACCAGTTATTCCTGAGCAATGAAGAGAGGGGAGAAGTGTCAACCAAAGGAGTAAGTGTGTCTATCTACAGGTAAGCGTATTTATATTCTTACATACAATTCCGTTCCGGTCTATCCGGAACGGAATTTTTTTTTGACCGGATTTAAGTTAAGGGCATCTTAGCTCGCCCTCAATTTCTCAGTTCACCGCAGCATCTTATGGCTATTCCGCAGCCCCCTGCCTGTAGCCAGCCGTTCTTCAGATTACTGTAATTGGATGCTTTTAACAGGCTGTCAGAACGCTATTACACCGTTGATAAGCCGCTTCCTGTTATAGCGGCGTATGAGCAACGTATAAGCAGCGTAACAGCGAAGTATCAGCGGCGTATCCTTATTCTAATAGCGGGAAAATACCAACTGTCTGGTCATAGAACAGCCATACAGGGAAAGAGTAAATACTGGAATGGTTATCCGGGCAGGTAAAAATATAAAGTTGTAGCCGTGTAAAAATTTTTCTACTAAAGGGCCAAAAGTAATTCTACAGATTGAATAAGATTCGGGGTTTAGTTTAGCGCCTGAATAAAAACTTAGGTATATGTTCTTATGCTTTTACGTATACAGCTTTTGTGCGACCGGATATTTTGGATACGCAGTAATAAGCCCTGTACCATCATTAACAATCAAATCTTTTTACTCTATGCAAAAATATACCAGTTATTGCCTGGCATTTTTATTAACCTGTTTCTCTTCAACGGCTTTATTTTCCCAGCATAATTTTTTTACAGATGCCGGTGCAAATAAACGGTTACAAACCAATAAGCCTATGGTGCTGGTACCCGAAAAATTCAGAACGACGGCATTGGATATACCGGCGATGAAAAGTTTTCTCTGGTCACTGCCATCAGAAAATGCTGCAAAGGCCAACCGGGACCTGATGCAAGTGATAGAGTTGCCCATGCCGGATGGTACGATGGTGCAGTTTCGGGTGTGGGAAAGCAGCATACAGGCACCGGAACTGGAAGCAAAATTTCCTGGTTTAAAAACATTTGCCGGCCAGGGCATTGATGATCCCTATGCCGTCACACGTTTTGTTTTTGGCCCCCTTGGGTTCAACGCTATAGTGCTTACACCAAAGGGGACTTATTATGTAGCCCCTTATACAATAGGAGAAGCAAATGATTGTATCAGTTATTATGAAAATGAAGTAAAATCATCCGGGCAACTTAAATGTGCCACTCCTGCTCCAGAAAATACGATAGCAGCCAGGGCCGGAAAAGCACAGGCTGCCTGCAGGGGAACCGAATTAAGAAAATACAGACTGGCGATTGCATGTACAGGTGAGTATGCAAGGGCCTTTGCTCCGCTGGCAACTGATTCTGCGTCTGTTCATAACCGTATTATCAACACCATCAACAATACCGCTGCATTATTTGAAAAGGAATTGTCTGTGACTCTCGAGTTGGCAGGCACCAATGGCAAAATAGTATTTCTTGACCCGGCTGCAGACCCGTATAGCCCGATAACTAACCTGGGCCAAATTGGTATTTTAGCGGATAGGAACCAGGCTGTGATTGATAGTTTGATTGGTTCTGCGAATTATGATATTGGTCATGTTTTCACCAGCGTTAATTTAGGCGGAGGAGGAGGCATTGTTTTGGGTGGAGTATGTCAATCGGCTACAAAAGCCAGGGCAGCAAGTTATTATAATTCCCCCACCCCTAATGACCCCTTTTTTCATACAGATATAGTAGCCCATGAAATAGCCCACCAGTTTACGGCTTCTCATACCTTTAATAGTAATCTCGGTTTTTGTGCAGGCCAGCGGGCGGCTCTCACCGCTTTTGAACCAGGGGGTGGCGCTTCTGTAATGGCGTATTCCTCAGTTTGCGGCAACGATGCCCTTCAGGCTGTTGGCTTTCGTTCTTTTCATCCTGCTAGTTTTGACAATGTAAGTGATGCTGTATCGTCCGGTATAGCAAGCGGATGCGGCACCAGCAGCACAATAATCAATGCACTTCCGGTAATAGATCCTCTGCAAAATAACGGGGCAAGTATTCCACCAGGCACACCCTTTACTTTATCTGGTTTTGCCACAGACCCCGACCCGGGCAGCAGTCTTACTTATTCCTGGGATCAAATGGACCTGGGAGCAGGGCCGGCGACCTGGAACAGTGGTGCAACGGCACCGGTTAATAATACAGAGCCCTTGTTTAAGTCTATTCCTCCAAAAACAACCGGTACCAGAACCTTTCCGGATATGGCAGTTATCCTTGCAGGCTATCCTGCAAATCCCGCTATTCCTCTTTTTGGAACAATCTATGTACAAACCTTAAAAGGTGAAACACTATCGCCTGTAGCCAGGCCTATGAAATTCAGGCTTACAGTAAGGGATAACAGGGCTGGTGGCGGAGGTATTGTATCAAGTGGAACAGGGGGATGCCAGTCACCAGCTGATTTCCAGATAAATGTTGCAGGCACTACGCCTTTTACCGTATCGGTTCCAAACGGAGCGGAGAGTTATCCGGCAGGATCAACACAAACGATTACCTGGAATACAGCAGGTACAGCAAACTCACCTTATAATGCGAGCAATGTACGAATCCTGCTTTCCTCTGACGGCGGATTGACATATCCCACTACTATAGTTGCAAGTACACCCAACGATGGAACTCAGGCTGTAACAATATCCGCCAGCGTGACACCCACTGCTGCTGCCCGAATAAAAATAGAAGCAGTGGAGAATATCTTTTTTGATATATCCAATGCAAATTTTTCTATCACGCCACTTGTATTGCCTGTTGATCTCACAGCATTCAAAGGCAGTTTGCAGGGAAAAAATGCATTACTGCAATGGATCACTTCGGCAGAATATAACAGCCGGCATTTTGAACTGGAAAAATCTTTTGATGGAATCAGCTTCCTGAAAATAGCAACGGTGCCTGCTGCAGGCAACAGCAATTCTCCCCTCCACTATTTTAATATTGACAAAAGCCTGTTAACAGAAAAAAATTATTATCGCCTCAAAAGTGTGGATATGGATTATAAAAGCAAACTGAGTGATATCATACTATTGAAACGGACTGATGCCAAACAGGATATGCTGGTGATCGGTAATACATTTACCAACAGTATTACAGTGCGATTTATAAAATCGCCAGAAATAAAAGGAGAACTGAGGCTGACAAATATGACCGGACAGCTTATTGCAAAACAGCGTATAGCACCCGGTGAGCAGCAGCTCCAATTTATGGTCCCGGACTTGAAAACAGCAAGCGGGGCATATATCCTGCAAGCTGTGTTTGGGAAACAACAATTTACTGCAACGGTAATAAAAAAATAAAGTGGTATAGAGTAGCGGTGAGTTACAGGCTGCCTGGCGCGGGCGGCCTTTTTTATTTACCTGAATATTGCGAATTGAATATTGGTTGTTGGGTATTCATTGTGCTGTTGTAAATGTTCTCAATAGTGCTGAAGAATATTCAATATTCAACAATCAATAATCAATGTTCAGATTGTCCTGAGGTACGGTAGTTCTTTAATGTTTTTAAAGAACAAGAATGACTTTGTGCATTGACTTGAATATTGCATATTGAATATTGATTGTTGGGTATTCACTACGTCGCTGCAAATTTTCTTCCTGACACAGGAAAATATACAATAATCAGTATTGCTTTATGAAAGCAATTTGTTTCACCGGCTGATAATTTTTATTTCCACTCTTCTGTTTTGTATTCTTTCTTCTTCTGTTTTTTCCGGGTAAGAAAAAATAGGGGCAGAGCGGCCAAAGCCTTTATAACTTACTCTTTCGGCAGCTATATTATTAGCCACTAAATAATCCTTTACCGCTCTTGCCCTGGCTTCTGAGAGATTGTTGATTCCCGTTTCGATATCAAGGCCGTCGCCGGGGTATTGCAAACAGCAGATATGCCCTTCCACACGGATCACCAGCCGGGGATTGAGCTGCATTGCTTCCAGCAACTCTTCCAGCATTGGTTTAGACTGCGGGAGAAACTGGTGACTGCCGCCAACGAAATTAATATTTTGCAATACGATATTGCTGCCGGCAATGAGTGATGAATCGGCTAATTTTTCTTTTAGCGTAACAGTATTTTTAGTAACAGGCGCTGATGCTTTTATTTCTTCTGCCTGCTTTATTATTGTGGTAAAACTGATAGTTACCCTCCGGTTTAATAACCGCTCTTCTTCCGTTTTATTTTCATTGATCAGTTCTTTTTTACCATGCCCTTTTTCATTGATAATATTTGAAGCAGGCATACCATTACCTGTTAAATAATTTTTAACGGCTGCCACCCGGCGGATGGAAAGCCTGTTATTATATTCATCTGGTCCTTTACTATCACAATGGCCATGAAGGTCAATCTGCAGGACCTGAATGTTATTTTTTTGAGCTGAAAGAAAGCTGTCTAACCGGAACCTGGTGACCGGAGTAATCCCATATGTATCAAAATCAAACAAAACAGTAAAGGAAGATTGAGAATGCAGGTTGAGAAAGAGAAAAAGGCTTAAGAAGGAGGCCAGGGCTTTCATATTGGCTTTATTTTGTGATTACAAATGTAATTCAATGGGTTAAGACTGCACTGGCTTATGTGTGAAGCCCTTCATTAATAATATAAGGGGCCAGACGCATAGCACAAATTTCCCGAAAAGGGTTTCAGCCGCTCGGTGATTTAACTTACCTTCGCACCTCCAAATTTTTAGTAAAAATGATCAGTGTAAAAGACCTGAAATTAGCTTACGGCAAAAGAGTATTGTTTGAAGAAGTAAACCTGAATTTCACTAAAGGCAATTGTTATGGTGTGATAGGGGCCAACGGTGCCGGGAAAAGCACATTCCTGAAAATACTGAGCGGCGAAATTGAGCCCAATAAAGGATCGGTGGAGATAACACCCGGTGAAAGAATGGCCGTATTAAAACAAAACCAGTTTCAGTTTGATGAAGAAACGGTGCTGAATACCGTGATGATGGGCCATACTAAATTATGGGCTGTGGCAAAAGAACGTGAAACTATTTATGCGCTGGCTGATTTTACTGAAGAAGATGGGATGAGGGCTGGAGAACTGGAAGGGGAATTTGGTGAAATGGGCGGTTACACGGCAGAAAGTGATGTGGCTACCTTATTAAGTGAACTGGGTGTGGAAGAAGAATACCATCAATCGTTGATGAAAGACATCCCTTCCAATCTTAAAGTAAGGGTGTTGCTGGCGCAGGCTATTTTTGGCAACCCCGATATCCTGTTACTGGATGAACCTACCAACGGCCTTGATATTGAAACCATCGGCTGGCTGGAAAATTTTCTGGCTGATTATGAAAACATAGTATTGGTGGTTAGTCACGACCGTCACTTCCTCGATGCTGTGTGTACCCATGTGTCTGATGTGGACAGGCAGAAAGTAAAAATCTTTACCGGTAAT
Source organism: Chitinophagaceae bacterium (assembly GCA_031441485.1). Taxonomy (GTDB): domain Bacteria; phylum Bacteroidota; class Bacteroidia; order Chitinophagales; family Chitinophagaceae; genus JJ008. The sequence goes on along the minus strand of JANOEQ010000120.1, from coordinate 17,815 downwards.
TATACCTTCTGGTACGAATCATCGCAACTGATGGCCCGGCAGGTAAATGATAAGAATAAAAAAACAGAGGATAAACGCCAGGCATTGATAGATTTCATTGCCCGGTTCAGCGCCAATGCTTCTAAAAGCAAGCAGGCCACATCCAGGAAGAAAGCATTGGAAAAACTGACCATAGATGAAATAGAACCGAGTTATCGAAAATATCCCGGTATCATCTTTCAGCCATTGCGGGAAGTGGGTAACCAGATTTTAAATACCGAGAAGCTGACCAAATCAGTAGATGGCCGTGTGTTATTTAAAGACGTAACGTTTACCGTAAACAAAGGAGATAAGATCGCTTTATTGAGTCGTGACCCGCTGGCGGTTACTACTTTCTTTAATATTATTACTGCCGAAACAATCGCCGACAGCGGTTCTTATGAATGGGGTACCACTGTTACTCATGCTTACCTGCCCCAGGAAAATAACCATTTTTTTAACGGGAAGGATAACCTGATGGATTGGTTGCGGCAATATGTACCGGATCATGTAAAAGATGTGGATGAACCATTTCTGCGGGGCTTTTTAGGGAAGATGCTGTTTAGCGGCGATGATGTATTAAAGACCACCAATGTATTGAGCGGGGGAGAGAAAGTTCGTTGTATGCTGAGCAAGATGATGCTGCAAAGCCCGAATGTAATTTTGCTGGACCAGCCTACCAACCACCTTGACCTGGAAAGTATCCAGAGTTTCAACGAACAGTGTACAGATTATAAGGGTATCGTGTTATTAACGAGCCATGACCATACATTTATGCAAACAGTGGCCAACCGTATCATCGAATTAACACCGAAAGGCATTATTGACCGGTTGATGACCTTTGATGAATATTTGGTGGATGAGAGGGTGAAGAATTTGAAAGAAGAGATGTATAAGTAGATGATAGATAATAGATAATAGATGATAGTTTAGGTCCCGCTTTGGTAAGAGGCGGGTTTTTTTTATTCTATTTTTATCCAGAAAGGCGGGAATTTAACTGTTCTGCCACCGGCAAAGTGGCCCCTGATTTCATTGAACCAAATAGTATCACCGGAGATTAATGTTTGTATAAATTTTTTCTGCTCAGGGCATAGCGTGTTGCCTGTGCAGGACATAACAGTACTATCCCCATACTTTACAAAAGTGGTGCTAAAAGACACGATGGCGCCATCTACCCGGTAGTATGCTCCGGGAACAACAATTCTCAGGTACGGATTGAGCAAAACCCTGGAAACGGTGGCAGATGTATCTTTCAGATATTGTAAGGTGGCAATCAGCGGAGGTATTGTGTACGTATTGTATTTTTTTATTAAAACTATTTTATTGTTTTTATATATTTCAATTTTGCAGGTGTCAATGGCGCTTACCCGAACACAGTATTCTTTTGACCCGGTTTTTGCAATTGAACTTCCGGCTCCTTTTACTACTATAGAATAATGTTCCTCTTTGCCAGGGAGCTGCAATTTGATGCGATTGTCCACTCCGATATAAAACGCATTTTTCGTACTGTCGGTAAGGTCCTGGTTTATTATAGCAGTTTGCCCATAAATGCAGGATGAGAAAACAAGTGCTACTGCCAACCCATATTTATTCATTTATTGATAACGGGTTTTTAAAACGGATGTTGTGATTGATTGTTTAAAATACTCCGCAGCCCTGCTGACTGGACGTGTTTTGCACTTAGCACTCAATTGTAATAATAAAAAATGCCCCATTTTCAGGGGCATTTTTTATTATTGTCAGAATGCTTTCCTAGCCGGCTCTGCCGCCATATCAATCATCGCTGTAAGTTCAGCCACTAATTTATCATCGCTGCCGCTGAAGCCCACCGACTTAAAACGGATGGTGCCTGATTTGTCAATTACAAATTTGGTGGGAATTCCTTCTACTTTAAATTGCTCCACCACTTTATTGTCATTATCCATCAGCACATCGAAAGTGTATTTATTGGCAGTAATAAAGTCCTGCACTGTTTTCTTTTTGTCTTCTACATTTTCCCAGGTATCGAGAAAGATAAATTTTACATCCGGATTGTCTTTGTATTTGGTTACCATTTTCTGCATGCCGGGAAAACTGGCTTTGCAGGGGCCGCACCAGGTAGCCCAGAAATCCACCACCACTACTTTGCCTTTTAAGTCTGCGATATCCACTTTCGCACCGTTAAGATTAAATAATGCGAACGAAGGGGCTTTATCATTAAGCATTGATTTTTGCAATTCTTTCAGCATGTTCAGGTGGCTTTCTTTTTGCAATGCTGTTATATAATCATCAAATCCGTCCGGCGATTTTTTATCTTTTACATAGAGTTTCTTAAGTATCGTTTTTGTTTCGCCGGTAGATTTGCCATCTTTGATAAACTGCTCCAGTTCGGTTTTCAGTTTTTTAGGAGGCAACACTTTTTCTGCGAGCAGTGAGTATGTATTATTCTGATCAGCATCTTTGCCTTTCATGATTGTCTGGGCTGCTTCTTTCGTGTAGGTGTATCCCTTTTTGTATTCACCTTTCCGGTACATGATCATGGCATACGTATCGGCATACATGGCATAGGTGGCTTCATTATTTTGTTTCCATTGTTTTTCGGTCATAGATTCAGGCCGCTTTTCAACCGGGTTTTGCCATTGTTTTCTTGAATACTCTGTTGCAAAGGCCGACATTTCTTCTGCTACTGAAAGATTTTCTGATGTTTGCTGCATTCCCCAGGCAGCATTATTATACATCGAGGCTAACTGCGCTTTGTCTGTTATTTCTACTGCCATTTCTTTCATTTTTTGCCAGTCTTTTTTTGCCACGTAGGCATTCGCCATCATAAGGGTTAAAAAACTGATACTGGGTTTAAATCTTTCCCATTTTTTGTCTGTTTCGCATTTACTGATAATTTCATCCAGCAATGCTTTTTTATTTTCGGGGTTTTGTTCGGCATAAAATTTCTCCACTTTATCATTCATGATCCAGGTGCCATCCGGAAATTTTTCTTTTTTAAAAGTGGTAAAAAGTTTTGCCTGTTCAGGGAGTTTTGCCAGTCCATACAGCCCGCTGATATTGTCATAATCTCCTTCATCTTTCAATCCTGCTTTCAGCAGCGCTTCAATTTGCTTTTGCACAATGGCAGGGCCTTCCTCTTTTTTGCCTGTTATCAGCATACGGACATATGATAGAAGGGATTGTTTTTTTGTATCCGGGAAAAATTTGAATTCATTTTCCAAAGCAGTCACAGCTTTTTCATTATTTCTATCTACCCCCACCTGGCTGCCAAAGAACTGGTAAAAAAAAGACAAGCTTTGATAGCTGCCTTTCCGGGGTTCATTGTTTTCATACAACTGAATATAATAACCGTCGTTATTATTGTTGTCAAATACTTTATTAGCTGAAAACCCGATGTAAATAAAATTTATGGCAGTATCGGTGGTAAAGGAGGCTGTATACTTGCGACCTGTTTTCTCCAGTACCAAATCATCCGCTTTTTGTTTGACAAGGCCTTTTTGATAAAGGACTGCTTCAAGAGGCCCGGCTGTACCGGCCAGATTACCGGACGGCTCATACGTAATAGTGATGGTTTCCCCTGGTTTGGGTTTTTCGGGGGTGTAAGAGAAGTTTTGTTGTGCAAAACAGGTGATGGCACTTACTAAAAAAAGGAAAGAAAGAATGGATTTGGTATACATGGTTTTGGGGTTTTAAGCAATTTAAAAAATTGTCATGGCATTTGGCTGTTAAAATTTGTTATCGGTAAGGTGAATCCTGCTTTTTTTGTTCGGTTTGGTTCAAACAAGTTCTTATCTTCCTCCTTAATTATGTCCACCTCCTCCCTTGCCAAAAAAATAGGTTTCTGGTCGGCCACGTCCATTATTATCGGAAGTATCATTGGTTCGGGTGTATTTATGAAACCGGCGAGCATGGCATCACAATTGGGATCACCGGTATGGCTTACCCTGGTATGGGTGATAGCCGGTATTTTCTCTTTGTTTGGTGCATTGATATATGCAGAACTGGGTGCTATGATGCCGGAAACAGGGGGCATCTATGTGTATTTCCGAAAAATGTTTGGGGGATTTGTGGCTTTTTTATACGGTTGGGCCGCTTTTTCAGTTATTAATACTGCCTCCGTAGCGGCTATATCGTTCGTTTGTGCCCAGTATGCAGATTATTTTTTGCATTTGCCGCGGTTTGATGTGTTGATGGAGCAGTCAGTTATTTGGCATATACCTTTTATCGGTGATCTGCACCCATTGGAAAACTTTGGCGTAAAAGCGCTGGCCATTTTACTGGTCATTGTATTCACGGTACTGAATTATATGAGTACAAGGGCAGGCAGTGCATTCCAGGTGGTGTCTACGTTTATTAAAGTGGCGGTGATAGCCTTACTGGTGATAGGTATTTTTATTTCAGGAAATGGATCATTCAATAATTTTATTGCAGCAGAAAACCCTAAGGAGGGAGGTGCTTTAATGAGTGGCATTATTGCAGCCATGACAGGGGCATTCTTTGCTTACGATGGATGGATAAATATTGCTTCCATGGCAGGTGAAGTAAAAGATCCGCAAAAGAATATTCCCAAAAGCCTCTTGCTGGGCGTATTTGTTTGTGTGGCCGTATATGTGCTGGTAAACCAGGCTTATCTCTATGTATTGCCGGTTGAAAAAGTTGCTGCTTCGTCTTTGGTGGCGGCTGATGCTATAGGTGTGGCGTTGGGCAATACTGGTGAAGCGATCATTGCTGCACTGATCATTGTATGCACTTTGGGTGCTATCAATGGTAATACGATGGCCACAACAAGGATCACTTATGCAATGGGGAAGGATAAAGTCTTTGCTCCATGGGCAGGAAAGGAACACAAGCGTTTTCAAACGCCGGGCAATGCTTTGTTGCTGCACGGTTCCTGGACCTGTGTATTCATCATCACCGGGTCTTTTGATATGCTGGCCGATATGTTTGTCTTCATCACCTGGATAGCTTATGGATTAGGTGCAGTCGGAATTTTTATGTTGCGAAAAAAAATGCCGGCTGCGGAAAGGCCCTATAAAATATGGGGGCATCCGTTTGTTACTGTTTTCTTTATTCTTTTTTCTGCTTTCTATTTAGTTACCACTTTGTATAATGATGTAACAAATTATATGGCACACCGGCAGCCGGTTATTAATTCCTTATTGGGGCTGGTTATAACCGGGCTGGGCATTCCTTTCTATTTTTATTACAGGAAGAAGAGAAAAAGCCGGTAGTGCATCAGGCTGCACCACATAGAACATAGGGATCATAGTAAATACAAACATAGAAACACTATGTGTGTATTTCTATCTGCTCTATGCCCTATGTGGTTCAATTGAAAACCGGATCATTACATCATTTTCTTAATGATCTTTCCCAGCATCATCAATCCATAATCTGCATTTTCATCCCAGGGTTTGCCGAAGCTGATGCGGATGCAGTTGTTATAATTACTGCTGGCAGAAAATATTTTACCGGGTACTATTGAAATGTGATGTTTCATAGCCTCAATCCGCAATTTAAAAGTATTTACTTTTTTATTGAGCTGTACCCAGAGAATAAAACCGCCATGTGGCCTGGATACTTTGGTGTCTTCAGGAAAATAGTCAATGATCGCCTGCATAAAACGCAGACATTGTGTATGCAGCGCCTTACGCATATTCTTTAAATGGTATTCATACCGGCCGTACTGCAGGTAATGCGCCATAGCAGCCTGTGTCAGGGTGGGTGAACTGATATTGTGCATCCTTTTTATCTGCTTTAGCTGTTCAAGGAATCTTCCCGGTATAACCCAGCCGATACGATACCCCGGGGCTAATGATTTGCTTAAGGAAGAGCAATGCATTACCAGGCCTTTTGTATCATAATACTTGCAGGTGCGGGGCCGGTTCTTACCGTAATACAATTCTCCATAGATGTCGTCTTCAATTAGTGGTATGTTGTTTTTGGTTATTATATCCACTAATCTTTTTTTATTTTCATCCGGCATAAGGCCGCCTAATGGGTTATTGAAATTAGGAATTACCACACAGGCTTTAATGGTGAATTTTTTGACAGCCTGCTCAAATGATACAAGGTCGAGACCGGTAACGGGGGAGGAACATATCTCCACCACTTTTAATCCCATATTTTCGAGGGCCTGAAAAATTCCAAAATAGTTAGGTGATTCCACTGCAACGGTATCACCTGGCTTGGTAACTGCTTTTATACAAAGTGTCATGGCTTCCAGGCAACCGCCGGTTACCACCACTTCATCAGCTTTTATTTTGCCACCCCAGTTGAAGGAGAGCCTGGCAATTTGATTTCGCAATTCAAGACTGCCCTGTGTATGCTCATAGCTGATACAGGAATCTTTACTGTTTCGTAATGCCTGCACGACCGATTTGTTGAGTTTTGCAATTGGCAGTAAAGCCGCATCGGGAGCTGCAATAGCAAAGTTGATGATTTTATCACTGTGCGAAGCAATATCAGAATAGATGGAGGCAATCATTTCTTTCACACTTACTTCATGAGAGAGCGTATCTGGCTGAATTATTTTGGGTAAATCCGGAAAACGTTTATAGTTGAAGCGAACATAATAACCTGACTTGGGCCTCGATTCAATTAACCCTTTTCCTTCAAGATGATAATAGGCCTGGAATGCAGTGCCCATGCTAATGCCATATTCATCACTCAGTACACGAACGGAGGGCAACTTGTCGCCTATCTTCAGCACATCTTCACTGATCATTTTTTCCAATCCTTCGGCTACCTGCACGTACAGGTGTTCTTCTGATACAAGGGTTTCTTTACGCATGTTATTGTGTTTAGCCGGAATGCCGGTAAGTCAGCAAGTCTGAAAGACGGAAAAAGTAATCGTTTTAACATGAATGTCTTTCGGACTTCCCGCCTTTTGGCTTTCTTCTTTTTATCTGATCTAGTCAAAAATACAGAAACTGAATCTGTTTTTTTTAAATTATTTGTAAAATATTTGTGTAATATTTTAAAACCCTTTGTTGCCGCGGATTTTTTATCCGGGATAAAGATGTCACAGATACAGTACCCTGTTATAAATGAAATGCAAGTGTATGAAGAAGGAATTGAGAAATGCATATATCGCTCTGTGGCTTGTTAGTTTTTTTTGGGGTACTACCTATGTGGCATTGAGGGTGGGGGCACAGCAGATGCCGGGATTATTTATGGCAGGGGTGAGACAGTTTGTATCAGGGCTTATCCTGGTAACATTCTTTTTGGCAAAAGGATATAAACTGCCGGGCTGGAAAGAGATAAAAGAAATATCAGTACAGGGAATATTTCTTCTCTGTATTGCTTCGGGCTTACTTGGCTGGGCATTGGAATATATCAGTAGCGGACTGGCGGCTATCATTGTGGCACTTGTGCCATTGTTTATTGCTTTATTCAGTGTGTGGTTATCTGCCAGTACAAAAATCACCCGCTGGATGATTGCGGGTTTATTGACAGGGTTTGCGGGAGTGCTGATCATTTTTTCAGATTATATGGGAGAGATGAAGAATAAGTCCTTTGTATTTGGTGTGGTGCTGGCGTTGGTCTCAGTATTGTCGTGGTCTTTTGGAACTGTGTATACGGCAAAACGAAAATCATCCATTGGCATTTTATTTAACGTGGGTCTGCAAATGCTGATTGCCGGAATTATTATGCTCATTGTTTGTGGTATTACGGGTAAGTATGTAAACCTGGCAGTTGCTTCACAAAATTCACTGCTGGCATTACTTTACCTGATCATATTTGGTTCATTAGTGGCCTATACTGCTTTTGTATTTGCTATCAGCAAGTTACCACCCACACAGGTTTCTGTGTATGCTTATATCAATCCGGTGGTGGCAGTGGGACTGGGCTGGCTGTTCCTTTCTGAAAAGATGAATGGCATAATGTTGGTGGGAATGCTGGTTACACTTGGAGGAGTGTTTTTGGTAAACAGAGAATTTAAAAAAATAAAGCGATGAACAGGATTACGATCACAGACTACCGGCCGGAGCATCAGCCGTATTTTGAAAAATTTAACCGGCAATGGATTGAGGAATTGTTTGTAATGGAACCGGTGGATGAATGGGTACTCACTAACCCTGATAAAGCCATACTGGAACCTGGTGGTGCAATTCTTATGGGAGTGTATGAAGGGGTGCCGGCCGGTACAGTGGGGTTGAGAAAATTTGATGAGCACACATTTGAATTTACCAAAATGGCGGTGGATATTAAGTACCGGCGAAAAGGTATTGCAGAAGCAGTAAGCTATGCCAGTTTTCTAAAGGCAAAAGCGCTGGGAGCCACTAAAATAATTTTATACTCTAATAAACTGAATGCTGGTGCCGTGAAATTATATGAGAAGATCGGTTTTCAGCATGTGGAAGTGGAGAATGATGTATATAAAAGGGCCAATGTAAAAATGGTAATTGATATTGATACAGCCATGGAAGCAGCAGAGCGGTATTATTCAGTCGGAGTACATGAAGATAGTGATGCAGATTGAAACACATAGAAAGACAGGTACATAGAAATACACACATAGACTTTAAGTAAGCAACTATGAACATTATTTATAAAATGGATAGTATTCCCTCAGCAGAACAGGTAATAGAGTTATATACAAATGCCGGTCTGCCAAGGCCAACCGGCGATACAGAAAGAATTAAAAAGATGTATGCTCATTCCAATTTGGTGATAACGGCATGGAAAGCGGATATACTGGTGGGTGTGTCCCGTTGCCTTACTGATTTCAGTTGGTGCTGTTATCTGGCCGACCTGGCGGTGCGGCAGGATTGTATGAAGCAGGGTATCGGGAAAAAACTGATTGAACTGAGTAAGGAAAAAGCAGGCGGGCAATCTATGGTACTATTGTTATCGGTGCCAACAGCGATGGAGTATTATCCCAAAGCAGGGATGCAGAAGGTAGAGAATGGATTTATCCTTTACCGGACAAATTGATTGATCAACTTAAAACCAACTATATGGAAATTGTAACAGCAATCGAAGTAAGAAAAGCAAAACAATCAAAACTGGCAGAGGTGGATTTTGCTGCATTGGAATTTGGTAAATATGTGGCTGATCACATGCTGATCTGCGACTATGACAACAATGAGTGGGAACAACCCATGATTCTTCCATTCGCGAATCTTTCATTGAACCCTGCCACGCTGGCCCTTCATTACGGGCAAACAGTGTTTGAAGGTATGAAAGCATTTCGCATGCATAACGGGCAGGTGAATATTTTCCGCATTGATAAACATTATGACCGCTTTGTAAAATCACTGGACAGAATGTGTATGGCTGTGCCACCCAAGGAAGTATTTATGGAAGGCCTGGTGAAACTGGTGGAAACGGATAAGGCATGGGTGCCGCAACAACCCGGCACAGCATTATACCTGCGGCCATTTGTATATGCGAGTGAAGCAAAGTTTGGTATAAAAATATCCGAGCAGTTTCGGTTTGTTATTTTTACCGGGCCGGTACCGGAGTTATTTGTAAAATCCATTAAAGTAAAAGTGGAAACCAACTATATAAGGGCGGCCAAAGGAGGAACAGGTTTTGCTAAATGCGGCGGTAATTACGGGGGCGCTTATTATCCCACCAAACTGGCAAGGGAACAGGGGTATGACCAGGTATTGTGGACAGACGGAAGGGATAATAAATTCATTGAAGAATCCGGTTCGATGAATGTGCTATTTGTTATCAATGATACGATTGTGACGCCCCCTATATCCGATTCTATACTGGATGGGGTGACGAGGGATTCTTTATTGACCCTGGCCAATGATCTTGGTTATAAAACGGAAGAAAGGCCAGTATCACTGGATGAACTGGAAAAAGCATTTCAATATAAAACAATTACAGAAGCATTTGGAGCAGGAACGGCAGCCGTGGTGGCACCTATTGAAACTATTCATCTCAATGGTATTGATTATCACCTGCCGGTATATAGTTCAGACAGTCTTCACAACAAAATGAAAGCTAAATTAAGCCGTGTACGTACAGGCATGGATGAGGATGTATATGGATGGAATTGTATTGTATGATCTTTTTTCGGGTTAGTTAAAAGGCCGGTTATTTTGCCGGCCTTTTTTATATATTTATTTTTCTGTTCTTTCCATCGCTTCCATCCCTCTTCGGGACGCTCTTCGGGACTTCCAGGACGCTCTTCGGGACTTCCAGTCCCGAAGTCTATCTTATTGCCTCTGGCAATACAACTGAAACTGTCGCTCTTCGGGACTTCCAGTCGCGAAGCCCTATCTTGTTGCCTCCGGCAATACAACTGACGCTTACAGCACCCACCCCCCACCATTCCCCTGACCATATAATTTATTCCAGTGAAAAGAAGCTACAACTTTTTAAATATGTACCTCAATACAGCAAATCAATTTCAGTAATTCCTTTTTTGTCTTCATAATCAGCGGCACTGCTGTATAAATAATGTGAGGGTTCCTTGACCAGGCCGGCCCGTACCGGGTTTTCATGTATATAATTCAGTTTGGTCTTCATAAAGCTATCGCTGTATATTTCTTCCGGGTGATTATGACCTGTCCATACCTTATACATGTCATTTGCATTGGTACCATTGGCAAAATAGTTAAACATGTATAATAGCCATTCGCGGCGGCTTTCGGGATCATTCTGTATTGAAGTGGTAATAGCTTTGCTGGTGTAGGTTTTGAAATCCCTCAGGATATCGCTCAGGTTATTATGGGAAGCCGTCCAGATAGTATGAATATGGTTGATCATAATTACATAAGCGCCTATTTTCAAGCCTTTCTCCCGCCGGCAGAATTGAAAACTATTGAGAATAATATCGCGGTACCGCTGTCGGCTGAATACATCAATCCAGCCCATGATGGAGAAGGTTAAAAAATGAGTGGCGCCCTGATCTCTTATTTTATAGCCTTCGGCAAATTCATAGCTCATGCGTAAATATTTAATATGTGCAAGTGTAGGAAAATGAGCCAGTCCGGTGGAATAATTTAGACTACTGCCGAAGGATTGTTGATGAAAGCCGGTTTTTTTGAGATGAAGTTTGATTGTATTGCTATAAGCAATAGGATAGTACTGCGAGACAGGATGTCTCGCAGAGCCACGGTTTAATTGTATTGCTATAAGCAATAGGATAGTACTGCGAGACAGGATGTCTCGCAGAGCCACGAGACAGGATGCCTCGCAGAGCCATGAGACAGGATGTCTCGCAGAGCCACGATAGTACTGCGAGACAGGATGTCTCACAGAGCCACGGTTTAATTGTATTGCTATAAGCAATAGGATAGTACTGCGAGACAGGATGTCTCGCAGAGCCACGAGCCACTGCTGCGCTGCGGATGTCTCGCAGAGCCGCGCCGCCTGTACTTAGAACAGGTTATTTGCTGAAAATAATTTAGCTTTAGTGCCGTTTATTAATTCAATTTATACCACATGCGGATACTATTCTTCAGCATTCTTTTATCAGCATTTTTTTCACAAGATGCAAAGGCGCAATCCAAACTGGGTGAAGCAGCCTGCGTATACATTACCACTGCCGACCTGGATTCTTCTGTGGCATTGTATGAAAAGCTGGGTTTTCAAAAAACCGGGTCCAATACATTTCCTGCTCCATGGGCACAGGTAAGTGATGGCAGCCTGGTAATCATGCTGCGAAAGGAGGCAACAGCTTATATCGGCCTTACCTATTATTCGGACAATGTGGAGAAACTGGCGGCAGACCTGGAGAAAGACGGTATTGTATTTACACAACAACCAAAAGAAGGTGATCAGATAAAGCAATATTATTTTAAAAGCCCGGATGGATTTAATATCATGCTTGCATCCAATACCGGTGGCTTTCAACAACCCAAAGGAATGACCATGGTGGATATGAAACCGGAAGATTTTATGAAGCCTGAAAAATATCCCAATAAGGAATGTGGTGTATTTGGGGAATTCTGTCACCCGGTTGCTAATCTTGCTGCTTCTTTATCCTTCTGGAAAAAAATCGGGTTTACAGCTAAATACGAAACGGCTGCCCCCTATCCGCATGCTATACTTACGGATGGCCTTATGATCATTGGCCTGCACCAGGCAAAAAACTTTGATTACCCCGCCATTACTTATTTTGGGCTGAATACAGAAAAAAAGATTCAACTGCTGAAAGAAAAAGGGCTATCAAATTTTGCACCAATGGCCGGAAAAAATAACCAGGTATTAGTAACCTGGGAAAAGCAGCACTTTTTTATTTTCTCCCTTGGAATGCAGGAGTAAACGAAGTTCAGGTAGTGTCTCAGTTTGAAAAAAAATGAACCACAGTATGTCATAGAACAGATAGAAATACACAGATATGCTTTTCTATCCACGCATTAGGCCTTGCTCGCTGAAGCTTTAGCGAAGGCAATGCGGGACAAGTTGTGTGTATTTCTATGATAACTTCTTTTCTATCCCGGATGGCGGGACAAGTTGTGGTTCAAGCGCATTTTAGAGGCAACCAATTTTCAAACTGAGACACTACCGAAGTTCAACAGCCACACAATCCCCCGCTGCTTTTCACTACCTTGCAGCCCTTTAAGCAGTTATATTATGCGATACATGAAATGGATTGGCCTGGGGGCCGCAATATTACTTATCGTTGCCTGTTTTTTACCGTGGGTGGTGATAGAAAGTCATCACATAACAATTAGTGGTGTAGATTCAACCGGAACTAAATTTGGGAAGCCGGGCTATCTGAACCTGGTACTGGTTGCTTTATTCCTGGTGTTTCATTTTACGCCAAAACTATGGGCCAAGAGGGCCAACCTGCTGATAGTGGGGTTTAATACCGCCTGGGTCATCCGCAATTTTTTTCTGATAGCTGTTTGCCGGGGCGGGGAATGTCCCGAACGAAAGCTGGGTTTGTATATGATAATGCTGGCATCATTGCTGATGCTGCTATCGGCGCTGTTTCCGGAAATGGAAGAAAGGGAGATAAAGAAAGGGTAGGTGTTTTCAACTTTCTTCTCAGGCACTTTCTTTTTTTCTATTACAGGGTAATACTATCAATGTTTAATAAAACGTAATACCGATCTGGCGGTACCATTTTTTGCTATTATATGATATGTTCCTTTTGCTAACCGGTCTGTAAATAGCTGAATAGTATTATTGCCCCCGGTAACAGCAGCCTGCCATTCACTTATTTGCTTGCCGGACAGATCATAAATACTCAGCATTACCTTACCTGCCCTGGCTGCCGTAATGGTAAAACTGGCATTGCTTTGTACAGGATTTGGCCATAGCGATGTGATTAATAAACCGTCTGTATTATTTATAACAGCAACTATTCTGCTGCGGATGGATTTTCCATCAGCATCTTTTATCCGGAGACGGTAATAGGTAATGCCATTGTTGAGCCCGTTATCCTGCACGGAATAAAAACGGTTTGTCTCACTTCCGGGAACTGTGATGATAGTAAAATAGTTTCTACCGTCAGTTGATTTTTCCAATTCAAATTTTGCAGTACCTGAGCAGCAGGCAGCAAGTTCCCAGGTAACAGATGAGGTGGAACTGTTGATTTTTGTGGCAGTAAAATCAACCAATTTTACTGGTAAAGGATTGAGGATAGGAGCAAGGTCAGTAATCAATGTAAAATCCCCATAAGAGGAAACACTGGTGGTACTGGTAATCGTACCCGACACAAGGGGAGGTGCTGAAGGGCCACTTACAAAAGTAGAACCCTGGTTAGTCCAGAATGGACCGGCCCCATCCCAACGGCTGACATACGTTTTACTCAGGTCAAAACAAAAGCTGGTATAATTAATGGCCAGTGAAATCTGCTTGGTGGCTGCTCCGCTATGTGATAAGGTCCAGTATTCCACAAGGCTTACATGGTCCTGTCCGCTCTGCACCATAGTACCATGTACAGCTTGCGGATTTGACCGGATATATTCTGCCGTAAATTCATCAGCAATTGTTTCTCCTGAAACGTTTGCAATACCAATTGGCGCATAGATTGAACCTGTACCAATGGGGAAAGAAAAATTATCATCACCGATCTTTTTCATTGGCCCATTTACAAAACTGGTGGTGGACCCGCCTGTGTATGTGGCATTATCCACCATCGTCAATAAATTTACTGCTGTGGTTGTTATTTTACCGGATGTAAGTTCAAGGTTGTATGGTAATGATAGTGGGGAAAGCAATGTGGCGCCTGAGGCATTATTCATTACAAAAGTAAAATCATTGCCTGTCCAGGTGCCGGAGCCGGATATATTCTGATTGGATGTCCCGGTAAGCTGAAACTGATTGCCTGTAACTGCAACTCCTGCATTTTCCCTGATAATCCCATTATTAATAATATTGCCTTTAACGGAAATGATACCCGGGTTGCCACTGGTAGTTGTGTTACCGGACGTTTCAAGTGTGGAAGCCGCAGAAACAGTAAGGTCGCCATTAATAGTAAGCGTATAGGTGGTGGCACCAGTACCTGTTTTTACCCTTATCACATCTGCACCCGTGCTGATAAGATTTATATCATTAAAACTGATATTGGCGTTAAAAAAAAGTGGTGTGGTGATTCCGGTTAAATTTATTTCAAGGTTTCCATAAATTGTACCCAGAAAAGAAGGAGGGTTGGCACCGGTATTAGTTGCCTTTGCAATGGATGTTGCATTCCAGCTTGCGTTGGGAAATGAGCCGCCGTTTTTTTGTATTTCAAAAATAGAACCGGCTTGCATAGTTAAGTAAGTCCCGGCAGCGGAGTTTGTATTTCCAGTATCTGTCAGGTACAATATTTTACCGGTACCGCTTACTGCCAATGCTGCATAAGCAAGGGCACCTGAAAATACATCCAGCCTGGCGCCTCCTGCTGAAGATCCTGTTCCGGCAAATTGTAAAGTTCCGTCAATTATGGCAGTCACTCCATTATTCCCTGTAAGATCGCAGACCCAGTTACCGGTTCCGGAAGTATTTGTTGCATCAAAGGTTAATGTATTGCCTGCTTCTATGCTCAGTCCTATTGTAACAGCCGATGTGCTGAAAGGTCGCAAATACCGGGTACCAGCCACAGCACAGCTAAGGGTAACGCTTACCCCGCCGGTAATGCGCAGGGAGTTGATATTATTTACGGATGATACAAAAACATCCACATTGATATCTGTAGTTGTGCTGATAATCACATCTTCCACAGAAGTGGGAAAATGGCCCAAGCTCCATGAAGCATTAGTTGACCAGTTGCCTGAAGCGCCGCCTGTCCAGGTGTTAATCTGAGCATTAGTGAAAATGCTAAAACTGACTAAGAAGAATACCAAAATGAATAACCTTTTCATAAAATAATTTGTTTTTACAAATTCAATTGTTCGAAAAGGCTTTCAGTGGAAAATGGATAGACCGGCAATTTACGGTTTCCTGCAAAACCGGCAAAAAAGAAGATAAATAATGGAGGGTATATATTCTATGGATGGCTGTTGCTCTTTCCAAAACGATATTCCGGTTTATAAGGCACTAACCTTTTCACCAAATAACCCGTAAAATATACTACTGATAAGTCAATCATGTTTTGCCGGATACGTCTCAACGAATACAAAAGCTATCCCACGAAGACCACGAAGCCCACAAAGCCTTTTCTTTGTGTCTTTGTAGGAAAATTGTTTGCATCATATCAGACTTGACACGACACTACTATAAACATACAAGCAGGATAATTTTTCGGAAAACTGTTGAGTGTATGTCCCTATTTCTGTAAATGCCGGCGTAACGGGCATTGTTTCCAGCATATTCAATCCTTATCCATTGCTTTTCAACCGGCCTGATACAAACATAATTTGTGAAAACCGCTAAGCCTGTCCATTGTTTTTGGGCAGGCTTTTTTTAATGGAAGGAATATAGCCTGTACAGAGATCAATGAGAAATACTGGAATACAATATTAACAGCGGATGTATATTTGGATGACGGCGGATAGTTTTTTGCAAACTGAGGTTAGCGGAAAGCATCTGGTGACAGCGTGAGGATTTAGCGATAAATAATAATACAATCAATGCAAAACAACAGCGAAAGAAATTACTCCGATAAATCAGAGATAGATAATATAGTAAATGTTTTCTTTGACATTTTCACCAATACAAATCAGAAACAGCCGGACTGGACAATAATTAATAATGTTTGTATCCCGGAAACAGTAATCATTAAAAAGAGTGATGCTGCAGAAGTTGTTTATAACCTGAACAGTTTTATCGAACCACGAAGAAAAATACTAACTGATGGAACACTTGCCAATTTTCAAGAAAGTGAAATAGAAGAAGAAACAAAAATTACCGGTAACATCGCACAACGGTTTTCAAAATTTCAAAAAAGCGGTTATTTGAATGGCGTTTATTTTAAAGAGTATGGCAATAAGTTTTTCCAATTTATTAAAACCAATAATGGATGGAAAATAAATTCATTGATTTGGGAGGATGATAAAAGGTGAGGGAAAGGCTGCAAACATTGAAAAGGTAACTTCGGGTGAACAACAGCAAGGCTAAACGACCGCTCAGCCAGACATGGCACATAACCAATTGCCAGACATTTTAAGCAAATCAAAATAACATATTATGGCAATGAGAAATAAAAAAGAGTTATCACCAGAACAACGTGAAAAACTATTCAGAATATTGAAAACCCGGTTTGACAAAAACATGAACCGCCATAAAGGTCTTGAATGGGCTAAAGTAAAGGCAAAACTGGATTCGCCGGCTGGCGGAGAAAAACTGTGGTCGCTTAACGAAATGGAAAGAACTGGCGGTGAACCGGATGTTGTTG
Source organism: Chitinophagaceae bacterium (assembly GCA_031441485.1). Classification (GTDB taxonomy): domain Bacteria; phylum Bacteroidota; class Bacteroidia; order Chitinophagales; family Chitinophagaceae; genus JJ008. The sequence goes on along the minus strand of JANOEQ010000120.1, from coordinate 1,080 downwards.
GTCATGATAAAAAGACGGGGGAATATATTTTTTATGATTGTTCAGCGGAAAGTCCTAAAGGCCGCAGAAGTGTATGTTACGACCGTGAAGGGCTTGAGTCAAGGAAAGAATATAAACCGGAAAATAACGCTGTGGATATGGCTGCTGCAATGGGCATTGAACTTTTAACGGAAGAGCAATATAGAGAGTTGCAGTCCTGCCAAATGGCGGGTGGAAATTTCGATACGAAAACATCGAGCTGGATAAAAACGCCTTCTGCGATTAGAAAACTTGGCGGTGCCATTTTTGCTGATTACCGCTACGGCGCTGTTTTTGTGTATCACAACGGTGCACAATCTTACTATGGTGGCAGGGCGTTCCGTGGCTCACTAAGGGTCTGATTCCGACAGCTGTCGGGAGGAAAGTGAAAGTATGAGGAATGAATAACTAAAGCCCGGCTGCCAATAGTAAGAGCAATAGCCGAAGGCCCCTATAAGAAAGTCCCGCATTAAAAAAAATAATTAAGAGCTTTTGGTTATTGTTTGCAAATTGCATGGTAAAATACTGCAATAATCATACTGCTTTGGCGCTATCCACATTCTGCCGTTTTAGGGGTAAACCCGCAATCGCCACCAATTAAATACACGCTGCTTCGTCTTCCGACCTCTGTCTTCCCGTCTTCCCGACTCTCCGTGTAAAAAAACTTCTATACATTTTGTCGAATGTTTTCTATACGGGGGCTAAGAATGGTATTTTATTTTGCAGGCTGATTCACCGGGCTGCTTACTTCCTGTTTCACTGTAGTGCAGGTGGCCTTTAGTCCGGGACAGTTGTTTTTATTTTAATCATACTCACTTTTTATGTACCCTGCTATATTTTCCTCACTGGTAAGGTGGCGTTGCAGCCCCTACGAAGCGAATGCTCCCCCGGTGGTACTTATTTGTTATACATTAATAAAATTCTAAGAAGCTGTTTGAATTATTTGTTTAGAATGGATTATGGATGTTTTTGGGAGCGAAACCAGGCGAATTTTGCAGCCATAGTCTAAACGCCTAAGGCGAAAAATTCAACGCAGTTGCAGCCCCAAAAATGCCATAAGAC
>JANOEQ010000119.1:0-44695 GCA_031441485.1 Chitinophagaceae bacterium | reverse complement strand
TCTTATGGCATTTTTGGGGCTGCAACTGCGTTGAATTTTTCGCCTTAGGCGTTTAGACTATGGCTGCAAAATTCGCCTGGTTTCGCTCCCAAAAACATCCATAATCCATTCTAAACAAATAATTCAAACAGCTTCTTAATTATCCTGTAAATTAAAACTAATTTGAGTATAAGCCATCTCAAAGGTTATACTTCTTTCCCCATAAAGATCACTAAATACACAAAGGGGTCTTTTATCGGGTTCAAAATTTTTCTTTGTGTACTTTGCAGCCTTTGTGGGAAACACTTTTGAGCTATGCTTTAATAAGTATTCGTCATATCCTCATCCACACAAATGATAAAGTCAGCTTTGCCTTTGTTTTCAGCCAGCAGGGAATGAATATCTTTTTGGGTTACGGTACTTAGAGTTGCATATTTCAGCAAAGGTTGCTTTTGCCGCAGGTGCCAGCATATTCCGTCAAAATTATCAGTATGATAGGCCCCGTTATAATGGAGGAACAGGCTTCCCGGTTTATAATGTTTCAAAATAAAATACGCCATAGTTGCATCCTTAATAGCCTGTGCTTTGGGCAGGTTGGGCCCGCCATGTCCGCCCATCATCTCTATCATTTTTTTATATCCCGGCAATTCGGCATCATAAGCAATAGGCAGCGGCGCTATCCAGTTCTTTTCAGCAGCAGGAAGGCTGTCCAATTTTTCAAACCCACCTTTGGCCACCAGGGAGGCATGCCTGCGGGGCACATTGGTGGCGATAAAAGGCAGTTGGTGTTCTTTTGCAAAATTTACCAGCGGGGCATAATCGGTGGGATAGTTTTTCCAGAGACGGGCATTGGAATCAAGTCCTTTTACGCTCAGCTTTCCTGCCAGGTATTGATTCAGTGCTTCCTGGTTATCGGCTTCAAACATTTCTGCTCCAAGGATAATGTCCCTGCTTTCTTTCAATTCCTTTAATACTTCCAGTTCCAGCCAGTGACTGATGGCATTATTATGAAATTCTCCAAACAGCACCATGTCTTTTTCTTTCAATACTCTCATCATTTTCTTGTACGATACTTTCTTTCCATTGGCATTGTACAAAGTATAAGCAGGTTTTGTTTGCGCATTAGCTGTTGCAATAAAAGACCATGTTATAGCCAGTAATAATATCTTCTTCATTAAAGTGATGTAGTTTAAATAAGTATCTTTTTCATCAGCCAGTCTGTTTGCGGGTCTTCACCGAGCATGAATACATGGGTGGCAAATTTTTGAAATCCCCAGCGGGTATAAAACTCAATGGCCCGCTGGTTATTTTCCCATACTCCCAGCCAGATGGCTTCTTTTTTCTTTGCCAAAGCTACACGAATACACTCTTGTATCAGCGTTTTTCCTATCCCTTTTCCAATAGCATTGGTAACGGCATATATCCTTGCTATTTCAATGGCATTAATACCATTCAGTTCCGGCGGGTTATTATACTCTCTCATTCTCACATAGCCCAATGCCTCCTGCCCTTCCATTGCCAGGAAAAAAGTATTGTTGGGGGCGGTTACTTCTGCCATCAGTATCTCTTTGGTAAACTGTTCATTCATGAACTTGTCCATATTCTCTTTAGAATTGAATGAAACAAAAGTTTCATAGAAGGTTTGGCGGCTCATTTCTGCTATTAGTTCACTATCGGCTGCTGTTGCATATTTTATCGTAAGATTCTCCATGCTGCTAAGATAGTTTTTCCGGCCTTTTTGCCAACCAGTAACCGGGCAACGCCAGCTGGTAATTAGTAAACGGCGTTTCCGGCAGCACCGGATAAATTGCTTTCAAATTATTTGTATGAAAGTAATTATTGCAAGCTTCTTTCTTTGCATATACTCTTTAGCGGGCCATGCACAAAATGTAGGTATCAATACCAGCAGCCCGCAGGCCACGCTGGATGTGTACGGTGATGTGATTTTCCGCAGCGCTGATCTTGTAGCGGCAAACGGCACCACCCTGGCACTGGATGTAAATAATAACCGCTTTAGTTTTTACCGGGTGGCAGGCCCTACTGCCGATTTCAGCCTGGCCGGTATTACAGCGGGTGTGGAAGGCAGGCTGGTTACCTTATTCAACCGGAGCGGTTTTGTAATGCAGCTGAACAATGAAGATGCCGCAGCCACCGCCATCAACAGGATCATCACGGGTACCAATGCCGATCTCACCATTGATAATAAAGGGATAGTAAATCTTCAATATGACGGAGCTGAACAAAGATGGATAGTACTCAGTAATAATAAACCAGGCGGCGCGGTAAGCGGCGGCTGGGGACTAAATGGCAACAGCGGTACTAACCCTGCCACCGATTTTATCGGGGCCACTGACAACCAGCCTTTTATTATAAAAAGTAATAATCAAATGGTGGCGGAATTCCGTTTCGGTTTTCCCAGTAATAATTATATCGGCACCAATTTTCAGCGAACCGGCGTGGGTATCATTGGCACCGGTGCCCCCACCCATACGCTGGAAGTGGGACTGGCAGATTTGGCCGGTGGCAGCCAGGGCGTACTGGGCATCAGGGGAACAAGCTTTATGACTCATTTTAATTACGGGGCCAATGAAGATGTTTTCATAAGGGGTGGTAAAGCAGGCAGCCATATTTTGCTGAATGACCTGAGTGGTCATGGCAATGTAGCCATAGGTACCGGCACACCTGATGCTAATACCAAACTGACTCTTCAAACGGCTGCGGATTTTTCTACGGCCTTATCCGTTCGCAACCCCAGCGGATCAGCCATATTTAATGCCTATGTAGGCGGCCCTGCCAATGGCAATACCATTTCACTGGGCACACCCGGTGCCATGCCTATTGCTTTTTATACCAATTCTGCCAACCGGATGTTTATCATGGCCAATGGCAATGTGGGTATTGGCACTGATAACCCTGCTAATAAGCTATCGGTAAACGGCGATATACGCAGCCGTGAAGTAACGGTGGAACTTATCAACTGGCCCGATTATGTTTTTCATAAGACCTACCAGTTGCTCCCGCTAAACCAACTGGAAGAATTTATCACCCTTAATAATCATTTGCCCGGCATTGCTCCGGCAAAAGAAATGGAAACAAACGGCCTCCAGCTCGGCGATATGCAAAAGAAGATGATGGAAAAAATAGAAGAGCTGACACTATACATCATTCAGCAGCAAAAAGAAATAGAGCAATTGAAAAAGCGATTGCCCAACACTGAAAATTGATCTACTCAGTTATGAAAAAACTAATCAGCTCAATAGCGGTTTTAATCTTTCTGCTGCCCGTACTTACACGAGCACAGCACCTCACCATTTCGCCTGAAATGGGAACTCAACTGCGTGGCAAAAAGAAATTTTCAGCTATTATGCAGGTGGTGGATGCTTATTATACTTCGCATAATTACAGGGATGACAGAAAATTATTTTCTGAGTATAAAAAATGGAACCGCTGGGCTTGGTTTGCCGTGCGCCATCTCAATGCTGCCGGTGAAGTGGATTATAACAGCAGTTCTACTTTTTCCGAAGCGGCCGCTATGCAAAACCATACAGGCCGACCGGAATCCAACAGTGGGCAGTGGGCCCCCATTGGCCCCACTTCCACCACCTGGGCAATAAACAGGGGCAGCCGTGGCATAGGCCGGGTGGACAGGCTTGCCTTTCTTTCATCCAATCAAAATGTGATACTCGCTGCAACACCAGCAGGTGGTTTATGGCGGACTGATAACGGTGGCACCAATTGGTTTTCTATTTCATCCGCTATTCCCAATTGCGGCATCAGTGGCATTTTATTTAGCAATAATGATCCAACGGGTAATACTATTTATATGCTGACAGGCGATGGTGATACCGGGCCGGCCCCCGGGCCTTTTGTTTCAAACTTTGGCTATTTACGAACTTCTATTGGTGTATTGTCAACAACGGATGGTGGCATCACCTGGCAAAAGACCGGCAATTCTGAAATGGTCTTTAGTACAAGAAGATGCTATAAACTGTTACAGGTTAGAAATTTCCCCAACATACTGCTGGCGGCTACAGACAATGGTATTGTAGGCAGTAACAATTTCGGGGCTACCTGGACTGTGATGCCCGGTACAAATTTTCAGACCTATTATGATATAGAACAGCATCCCACCAACGATGCGGTTATCTATTGCGCCAGCCAGTTTTCTATTTCTAAGTCCGTTGATTATGGCCAGAGTTATTCTTTTATAGGATCTGCCTTCTTCACTCCAAGTTTATCGGCCACCAGCAGAACTGCCCTTGCAGTAACTGCCGCCAGTCCCGATGAAGTTTATTTTCTGCAATGTGCATCCGGCACGCCTGCGGAAAACCGGATATATAAGTCAATTAATTTGGGTAATAATTTTTCAATGATCAATAATACTGACCTGATAACCGGCCAGTACACTTATAACTGTGCCTTTGCTGTAAGCCCTGCCACCAATAGCTTTATCGCCGCAGGCGGTATCAATGTTTCTGTATCCTTCAATAATGGTTCTACCTTTCCTAATATTACCAATGGCAATATTGGAGGAACAGTACCGGCCAATTATGTGCATACTGATATTCATGATGTTGCTTTTAATCCTGTTAGCGGCCTGTTATACGCAGCGGGTGATGGGGGTGTTTCTGTAAGCAACGGCGGTGTGAACTGGACAGACATATCTAACGGCCTGCAATGCACCCAATACTATCATGCAGATGGTTTTAACGGAACAGCTAATTTATTTACCGGAGGTGCACAAGATAATGGCACCACCTTTACTGCAAATGGTTCCACCATGAATTATTTTGGATCCGGTGATGGCTTTGCCGTTGATTTTCCTGCTACTGATAATGACTACATCTATCATGTGGAGAATAGCAATGTTACCCGGTACAGGCGAAGTGCCAATACCCGTACAGACATAACCCCGGGTATTGCAGCAGAGCAAACTTTTTATCCCAATATCATCGCTCACCCCACTGATAATAATATTGTGTACGTAGGTTATGGAGGCACTATGTGGCGCTCCAATCAAAAAGGCGATGCAGGATCCTGGACAAAAATCAATGCCACTAACGGCACTTCCGGTGGTGGTGCAGGACAAACAGGCGGGTTTGCGGTAAGTGCACAACTGCCCAACAGATTGTATGCTGCTAATGCCACCCAACTCTGGCGCTCAGATAACCAGGGAACTGCTTTTACACTCATTTCCGGCAATACAGGTTGGCCTGCCAACTTTGGTGTAATGACAGATCTTGCTGCAAGGAATACCAATGCCAACGAAATATGGGTTACCACAACAGGCAACAACGGGAACAACAGGGTGCTGTACAGCAGTAATGGCGGTACCAACTGGGCCGATTATACTGGCACCCTTCCCAATGTGCCTGTATATTCCATTGTTTGCGCCGATGACGGGGATGTATATGTGGGTACAGAACTGGGAGTTTATTTCATGGACTTTTCAATGAACGATTGGGTGCCATTTTATAATGGACTGCCCATGGTGCCTGTATCTGATTTATTTATAGATGAAATTAATGGCACCATAATGGCAGCCACATTTGGCCGTGGTATCTGGCAAAGTGATCTTTATTCAAATTGCAGCCCGCTGGTAGTGCTTACCACTACTGTAAACGGCAGAAACTTTTACCAGTCAAGTGGTCTGCTGCAATCCACACAAAAAATAAATGGCAATTATGGCAATGAACTCCGCTACCGCAGCAGTGGAAAGATAAGTTTGAAACCCGGCTTCAAAGCCAGTGCCGGTTCTTATTTACATGCCGTGATAGGGCCTTGCGGACAGGGCGTATTCAACAGAAATAAAACAGAACCCGCCAAAACAAAAGCAGAAGCGCTTAATTTGCCAGGGCAATTAATAATTAATAATTGATAATTAACAATTAATAATTGTGGAAAGGAAAACTATTCACTATCATCTGTCCACTATAATCTATCATCTATCCACTATTTACTAAACACGATAAACAAAAATGATATAAATTGACACATGAAATGGCTGATCACTGCAATTGGACTTCTTATATATGTCACCAGTACGGCGCAGGACTTCCATTTCAAAACCTATACCACCAAAGAAGGGCTAAGCAGTAATGATATACGCCATGTGGTGCAGGACAGCAGCGGCTTTTTATGGATCGCCACCGGCAATGGCCTCAACCGCTTTGATGGCAATGCATTTGACCATTTTTATCACGATCCCAACAACAAAAACTCCATCCCCAGCAATGAAGTGGTGTCGCTGTATATAGACAAAGCCCATACGCTTTGGGCTGGTTCCCTTGCAGGTATCAGCCACTACGATCCGGTACGGCAACAGTTCAATAGCTATTACCCCGACAGCAGCCTGGGCAAATGCGGTCGCTGGTTTGTATCTATGCTGGAAGATAACAGCGGTAAACTATGGGTAGGCTCCTGGTATGAACTATTGATCTTTGATACCGCCACCAAAAAATTTCAACGCTCCGGCTGGGCCGATTTTGCCACCACTCACAAACCAGCCACAGGAAATAATAACCGCATCGTGGTGCTTGGCTTATTGCCCAAAGCAAAAACAGAGCTATGGGTGCTTACCACTTATGGATTGTACAGCGTTAATACGGATACCAAACAATTTACCTGGTATCCTTACAGCGGCCATGACGATTTTTTTGGTTGCCAATTGAATTATATTGATGAAACAGGGTCGCTCTGGATAGCCACCTATAATAATGGACTCCTGTATATGGATGCCAAAACCAAAAAATGGACAAAACATATTCCCCCGGCCAACTGGAATTCTACGGCCGGCTTCAATTGGTCGTATGGTATTACTCCTGTTGGAAATGATACCCTCATGTATTGCAGCCTTGATGGGATAGCATTTTTTAATAAAAAGACCAACCAATTCATTTCGCAGTTAAAAAATGAAGCGGGTAATCCTTACAGCTATCCTTTATTGCGAACATTCTATATTCACCCGGATAAAACCGGTGACTACTGGCTTGCCAGTACCGGGGGCCTGGTAAAAATGTATACGGGGCAAAATACATTTAAGAAAATAAACCCGCTGGGTGAAGGTTCTTATCTCAACAGGGTTTTTCAAATTAGCGGCAGGCAGTCCGAACTGGTATTCTTTGACCCAAAGCGAAGCGCAATAATCCGGTGGAATGAAAACACCAAACAATTTTCTGTGATAGTAACTCCCGATGGAAAAACAATTAACAGCGAACCCATCACCTGGAGACAAGAAGGTGACTATGCATGGCTATCTACCTACGAAAATCTTTATCAGTTGAATTTATTAACGGATAAGGCCACCCTTATCCAGCTTCCGCCTTCTTTATTTCCGGATAATGAAAGAACCGTAAGAAATACGGTGCAGGATGAAAAAGGCAACCTCTGGATTCGCATACGTACACAGGGGATCGTTCGGTATGATCTGGCACAGGGCAAATCTGAATATGCAAAATTTATTCCGCCAGAATTGGAAAAATCCTATACTGCTATTTACTATAATAAATGGCAGCATTGTTTATGGGTGGCGGTGGAGTATGGCGGTTTGTACCAGTTTAATGTGGAGTCCGGAAAAACCAGGTATTTTCCTCTATACCAGCAGCAAGGTGTAAATCCCGCCACGATTACTTTCATTGTAAGTGCTGGCAATGGCAATATGTATATGAGCGATGCCAGCAATGGCCTGTTTTATTATACCAGTAATAACAATTCATTTGAACATTTTACCAGACAGGACGGGTTACCAGGCAATAATTGCAACAGCCTGGCCATGGATAAAAATGGGTTTTTATGGATTGCCACTTCACAGGGACTGAGCCGCTATGATACTGCTTCAAAATCCTTCCTGAATTTTGCAGGCGATGATATGCTCCCCTCCTATCTCGCTTTTATCAGCACGGCTGATAATGAGAACTTTTACACCTGTTCAGGCAACAGCTATTATAAATGGAATTGTAATGCTATTTCCTCCCAACCGGGTAATGCACCCTTGTATATCCGGCATATTACTGTCAACAATACCGGCGTACCCATAAAAAACGCTTATGCACTTTCCTATTTTGAAAATAATATCACCATACAGGCAGGTGTGCTTGCGCCAGATACAAACGGGCCTGCTGACCTGGAATACAGCCTCAACGATGGCAGCGACTGGATAAAAATGGAAAATTCGCATACGGTAAACTTTAGTAAACTGGCACCCGGTAATTATACAATCCGGTTAAGGCAAAAAGGGAATGCCAACCTGCTGACTATACTATTCCGTATACAATCACCCTGGTGGAAAAAAGGATGGTTTATAACAACAGCACTATTGCTGGTAGTGCTTGCCGGGGCTATATTGCTTAAGCGCCGCATTACTGCTATTCAAAAAGAAGCCCTGCTGAAACAAAAAGTGGCGGAAACCGAAATGATGGCACTGCGGGCACAGATGAACCCGCATTTTATTTTCAACTGCATCAGCAGCATTGATAATTTTATACAGGACAATGATAAAGAAAATGCCTCTGCCTGGCTGAATAAGTTTGCCAAACTGATCCGCTCCATACTTGACAGCAGCAAGAATGAAGTAATACCATTCTGGAAAGACTGGGAAACCCTGCAGCTGTACCTGGAACTTGAACAACTGCGCAGCGACGATAAATTTACTGTGGAAATGAAAGCGGCCGATGAATTGCTTAACGGTCATTACCGCATACCACCTCTTATTATTCAGCCCTACGTGGAAAATGCCATTCACCACGGGTTGCTGCACCGGCATGATACAAAAGGGTTGTTGAAAATTTCCGCCACCCTGCAAAATAGCCAGCTCGTGTACACGATCGAAGACAATGGGATTGGCCGGCAAAAAGCAGCGGCCCTGAATGCGCTCAACAGGCTTAACCATAACAGTTATGGCATGCAGATGAGCAAAGAACGAATCGCTTTATTCAATGAACAGTCCAGCGACCAGGTAACCATTACCGATTTAACCAATACCGCGGGAGAAGCAGCCGGAACAAAAGCAGATATCCGGTTAAATGTATAATCACTTTTATAAATAAGCACCATGTTGAAAGCCATATTGATAGATGATGAAAAGAATAGCCGTGAATCGCTCAGGAAGAAGATCGAATCGAATTGCCCCCAACTCAGCATCATTGCCGAATGCAGCAACGGACAGGAAGGGATGGTGGCTATTCAGCTGGAGCAACCCGATATTGTATTCCTTGATATTGAAATGCCACACATGAACGGGTTTACCATGCTGCAGCAATTGCCCGAACGGAATTTTGAACTCATCTTCACCACTGCCTTTAACCAGTACGCTATCAATGCCATCCGCTACAGTGCATTGGATTATTTGGTAAAACCGGTGGACGTGACTGAACTGGCAGATGCAGTAAAGCGGATTGGGGAAAAAAAGAAAGTGGCTATCAATGCGCAGCAACTGGAAATACTGGCGGGTTATTTATCGCAACAAAAGCAAACGCCGGATAAGATAGCAGTAGCTGTGCTAACCGGACTGGAGATCATAGACATTGCCAATATTATGTATTTGGAAGCCACGGGAAATTATACAAATATCTATTTTACCAATGACAAACCTTTGCTGTCTTCTAAAACGCTCAAAGAGTTTGAAGATATTTTGCCCTCCACACTGTTTTGCCGTATCCATAATGGGTCGCTGGTAAATGCTTCCTACATTAAGAAATATAACCGTGGTGAAGGCGGGCAGGTGGTACTGGCCAATGGCATCCTGCTGGATGTGGCACGCAGAAGAAAGGATGAATTACTGCAACTGATTCAAAAATTAGCCACTAAAATTTAGCTATACAGTTATCCTTTTCAATACCCGGCCATACCGCGTATAACAGGATATTTTTTATCCCTTCAGAAAAATTTACAGGCCGGTCAAAGACCTTAAGCCCGGCTTTGGCCATTACCCAAAAGTGGTATTGTTTGATGCCTGGGTAAAGGGGCTTTTGTGTCTGGTTTTGTAAAGTTTCTTTACTGGTTTACCTATTCTACACCACTTCGCAGAAGACGGCACCAAAAAAATCCTCCGACAGCCGGCGGAGACTCTGGAATCCTTACATCTAAGTGTCTTTTTTTATTTGATAGTTACGGTTGGCTTTTAAAAAATTATTTCTTTTAATCGTTAAGAAAATTTAGAATAGCGGAATTTAAAGTCTCCGCCGGCTGGCGGAGGGTTTAGGGGGTTAAAGGGCGTTAGGTGATACCCCCTATGCTAAAGCTGCGAAGGGTACAAAAAATAAGAAGCCGGGTAGAAACCCAGCCTCGTTTTAAAATCCAATATCCTATGAAAAACCAAGACAAAGATGTGGCTTTATACCTGAAAAGTTGCACATTATTGCAACTTTATTTATAATAGTTTTTTTCGAATAAAAAAGGAGCTGTATCAAAACTGGCTCTCACCATGACCACTAAGTGTAAAGAGGAAAATTATGATCTGGTAAATAATCACTTAGTGTTCTTTGTGGCCGCGATAATTTTCGGGATGGGGGAGCTTTTAGAAGCCTTTTGAGACAGCTTCTTTCAAATTTTTTTATTTCTTTCTTATTTTACCTGGTACATCACTTCTTTTACCAGCTTTACAGTACGGGGTACATCTGGTAAAGCGGCGGCCACCAGGTTGGGGGCATAATGGAGTGGTGCATCAGCTGCGGTAATGCGGCGGATCGGTGCATCGAGGTAATCGAATCCCTCTTTTTGAATGCGGTAGGTTATTTCTGAAGAAATAGAGGCAAAAGGCCATTGCTCTTCCACTATTACGAGCCTGTTTGTTTTCTTTACACTTTCCAGGATGGTCATCCAGTCCAGCGGACGAATGGTGCGTAGATCGATCACTTCAGCACTGATACCCTCTTTTTCCAGTTCCGCCGCTGCTCCCAGGGCCACTTTCATCATTTTATTGAAGGATACGATCGTCACATCACGGCCAGCTCTTTTTACATCCGCTTTGCCAAGCTCTATATAATATTCTTCGTCGGGTATATCACTTTTGTCGCCATACATCTGCTCACTTTCCATGAATATAACCGGGTCTTCTTCGTACCGGATGGCCTGCTTCAGCAAACCCTTGGCATCATACCCGTTGCTGGGAGATACTACTTTGATGCCGGGTATATTGGCATAGAGTGCTTCAAATGCGGTAGAGTGCTGGGCACCCAACTGGCCGGCCGAGCCATTACCGCCTCTGAAAACGATGGGACAAGAAATCTGTCCGCCACTCATTGCCAGCATTTTAGAAGCAGTATTTAAAATTTGGTCTAAGGCCAAGACAGCAAAATTCCAGGTCATATATTCGACAATGGGACGAAGGCCGTTTTGTGCAGAACCCACAGCAATTGCCGTAAATCCGAGTTCAGAAATGGGGGTATCAATTACCCGGCGGGGGCCAAATTCTGCCAGCATTCCCTGGCTTACTTTATATGCTCCATTATATTCTGCCACCTCTTCACCCATCAGGTATACCCTGTCGTCCCTTCTCATTTCTTCGTTCATCGCTTCACGCAGGGCATCCCTGAAAGCTATTGATCTGGCCATTTATTGCTTCTTTTTTTAAGTGAGGCAAATTTAAGTGAGATGGTGGATAAAACCTAAAATTGAAAAAGGCCTGAGCTGGTTAGGCACAGGCCTTTTGATAACTATCGCTAATAAATTAATTACCTATCCCTGCCACACAATTTTGTATTAGTCTTTTCATGGCAGGGCTTTCCATATCTTCATCTGTAACATTGCCTGCATCAGCAGAATTGGGAAAAAGGTTTTCAAATTTCTCCTGCATACAACTGCAGTAATTTTGTGCCTGGCCTCTTGTCATCTTACCGGTTTTTACCGCTTCAGATACGCAACTGTTTACAAATTGGTTTACTTCGGCAGATGACCAACCGCCCCCTTCGTTATTATTCGTTCTGCTTTCTTCATTGCCTGGTTTCATTCCTGCAACACATTCCTCACCTATTCTTTTTCCTTCGGCTTCAGTACTTTTTTGATCCATTTCAGCTAATGAAGAATATATTTTTTGAAATTTTTCCAGCGCACAGGGACAAACTTTTTTTGCCAGGTCTTCGTCATTTTCCATTGACTGGAGGCATTGCCTGTTAAATGATTTTACATCAGCAGAAGACCATCCTTCATTATCACTGAAGTTGGTTTTTTTCATTTCATCATCGCCCGCCTCTCCCTCCTTACTGTCCTTGCTGCGGTAATCATCTTTTTCCCGGCGGTCATTCTCCCTGTCACGGTTGCTTTTTTCGTTATTGTTTTTACAGGATATAAGCAGGCTTACTGCCATGAACAGAATCATGAAGTGTTTCATGTGTTTTGATTTATGGTTAATTACGAAGGTATCTAATATCAGAATGCGGCCAATACCACATTTGAGGGATATTTATCAAACTCTTTTGTAAACAAAACAGGCTTTCTTATGCTTTTGAGAAAGCAAAAGTGATTGTAATAGTACACAATCTTTACAAATACGGCGACCCGGGGTGGGGTATGGGAATTATTTAATAACTGCCTGTTCTGCTATCTGCAATTTTTCGCCGGTGTCATTTACCCTGAAAAAATTACCGTCTTCATACAACAAACCTTCTGAATGGCCTTTGGCATGATGCACATCGGTATTGAAAAGTTTCCCGTTGAAATGCACACTTACAGTGTCTGCAACAATGGTATGCCCGGTGGCGATATATTTTACCCCATAAATTTTAAGGGTACTGTCCACCTGTGCCTGCGAGGCTTTTGCCTTATCGGTATAATAGCCCCGGTACCAGAACGGGCCAATATCACTGTATAATAACTCCACCTTAGGATCCTTATATTTAAAAAGGGTATCGGGGTAAAAAGGCCTGGCCAGTTTATTTATTTTGGAGGCGGGGATATCAATTGTATTAACCGCAGCAGAAATGCCGCCATGGGCGAAAAGTATATCCCCTATTTTTTCCACCACATTTTTGGTACGCAACCACCTGCCCAATTCAGCATCCTCACCAAAGAGGTTACGGTAGTTCTCATTTATCAATGCAGCATTTTCCATGTATTTGGGATGCACATAGCGAAAATCACCGCTCATATTCATTATTTCATGATTCCCCAGCACAAAATGCACATACCCGCCAGCTGCTTTTGCTTTGTCCTCCAGTGAATAAATGAGCCAAAGTACTTCTGTGACCTGCATGCCCCGGTCAAAAAAATCGCCTGTTAATACCAGGTGGCCGGTACCATAAATCCAATCCAATTTTTCATCAATAACATCATTTGCCTGCAACAGCATCCTGAGCGACCGAAAATTGCCTTCAATATCAGAGACAATAAACATTTTCTTCACCTGCGCAAATTCAGATTTCTCAATCGTCAGGTCTTTTTTTAGTGGTACAGCAAATGTCTTACCCGGTTCATCAGTAGCCACCAGCAGTAAAGTATTTTCTTTTTGTGCCAATGATATACTGTCTATCCGCACTGATTTTATACCACCATCATCAAATACATATTTTACAAAAACCTGGTTTTTCCTGTATTGTACATAAGGTCCGTCATATTGATTTCCCTGCACCGGTCTTTTACCGCAGTTATCTGGCGGCAGTGCAAATGCGGCGAGTGAAAATACCCAGAATGTATAAAAAGGAATCTTCATGATTTTTTTTTTATAATCGCTTTATAAACAGACAGTGAAATAACAGATGGAGGTTGCTTTCAGCGATATCTAATGTATGCTTTTTTGTATGAATTAACTACCGGCAGATTTTCCGGTAGTGTCTCAGTTTGAAAATTGGTTGCCGCTAAAATGCGCTTGAACCACAACTTGTCCCGCATCGCCTTCGCTAAAGCTTCAGCGAGCAAGGCCTAATGCGTGGATAGAAAAGCATATCTGTGTATTTCTATCTGTTCTATGACATACTTTGGTTCATTTTTTTTTCAAACTGACCCACTACCGGTTTTCCAGGTGGCAGCGGTCATTTCAAACCTTATTTCGCCTTTGCTATATGTCCCGGTTTCCTGCCAACCGGCAGCCCGGTAAAAATCAGCAGCCCTGCTGGCAGGACTGGTACTGAGCCAGATGGCAGCATCAGTTTGGGCGAAATACCAATCCATCATATCCGTATGCAATCGTCTGCCAATTCCCCTTTTTCCGAAGGACGGATGGATAAACAGTGCCCATACGTTATTATCGGTTACGCTTACAATGGAAAATCCCACAATAGTTCCATCCTCTTCACATACCCAGCCCTTTCCCCTCCGGCAAATATAATCCTCTACATCTTTATCAGGAACCAGGGCAGGATCTGACAACATATTTTCCTTTACGGAATTCCTTACCACCTGTATCTGCGGTATATCTGCTATTTGCGCTTCCCTGAAAATCATTTCCAAATAATAATTTAATAAAACCGGTTTAAATTACTGCTGCAACCGTGAATACACAGCCGTATCCTCAAATTTTCCATCGTAAAAAAAATCTTCCTTAAAATAAGCCTCCCTTACAAAACCCGTTGCTTCCAGTATAGAAGCCGAAGCGATATTTCCCGGACTGATGCGGCCTTCTATGCTGTGTAACCCCATAACGCTGTAGCCATAGTCCAGCACTTTTATGATAGCCTCTTTCATAATGCCTTTTCGCCAATATGCAGGTGCCAGTGCATAACCCAGTTCTGCCCTGTAGTGAGCTTTGTCCAGCCGCCAGTAGCATATAGTACCAATAATAGATTCCGGAGCTTCGTTTAAAGTGATGCCCCATAATATACCATCATTATTGTTCAGGTCATTGGTAATACGGGTAATAAAATCTTCCGCTTCTTTAATTGATGCAGCCGGCGCTTTGCTTAAATATTGCAAAACGAGCTGGTCTGAGCGGAGATAAAAAATAGCCGGTGCGTCTGCCATGGTAATCTTGCGCAAAAGGAGCCTTTCGGTGGTTAATTCAGGAAAGGGAGTAAAATTGAGTTGTAACATGCAAAATGTTTTATCTGATAGTCGCGTGCAAAGAAAATCCGCCGGGCGTTGAATGATTTTTTGCTGAATATCTAGAAAATAAAGAACCCAACGCCGGTACAATCATCATGGCTAAATTATTACTGTAAAAATATTGCGTTAAAGATATTAATAAAAGGCATCGCTAAAAACCTTCCTTTTCTCTCATTCGGAGATAACCGGTTCCGCCAAAAGGGCGGGAGAAGGTTAGGAACGAAATTCGAAAAGGAGAGGTTAAAATGAAAGACAGGCTTTTAGAGATGGCTATTGCCTGAAAGGGTTACCTTTTTGCCAATATTGTATTAAGGGCTGATTGCTTATCCTCATTTCTGAAGAAAGCAAGTTTGCGAGACGTTTGCCATTTTTTTAATTGAACACTTTAAACCCAACAAATGGTACAGAAGACTTATTACAAAACGAAAGATTACTGTAAAGTAAAGTTCTCATTCAATGTTGAAAACGCTGAAACAATCGAAATACTTGGACTGAACAGCAACTGGGAGAATTCAATCATTATGAGCAAGAAGAAAGATGGCAGTTTTAGCGCAGATGTAAACCTGCCCAAAGATTCAACTCATGAATTCAAATACCTGGTGAATGAAAAAGAGTGGTTAAACGAACCGGAAGCTGATACTGTAAAGCCAAATGAATATGGCGGTACTAACAGTGTGATCACCCTTTAATTTTCCTTTTTTTTCGGGCTGATTTCAGCCTTAATTTCCCGGCGGGCCGGGTTTAAAAGGCTATGCATGCCAAACCCGGCCTGAAATTTTATCAATTACGGGTTCTTTTCTTCCTTCACTACCGATACACGTTTTAGGGTAGTGGGTCAGTTTGAACCCATAACAAAAAGGTAAACTAAATACATTACCTTTAATGAAATCTGGCGAAAACAATAGCCCTGTTTCTGCCAACTGACCCGCCCCTGAGACAGATCACAATTTTATTTATCAAACAGCAAAACATTATGGCAGAAACCTGGAACAAAAAAGAAAGAGAAAAGAAAAAACAACAAAACAAAAAAGAAAAAGCTGAAAGAAAGCAGGAAAGAAAGGACAGTTCAAAGGACGGTAAGAGCTTCGATGATATGCTTGCTTACCTTGATGAGAATGGAAACCTTTCGTCTCAACCGCCGGATCCGAGAAAAAAAATAATCGTTAAACTGGAAGACATTGAAATCGGTGTTCCAAAGCAATTACCGGTAAATCCAGAAGACCTTATTCGCAAGGGGATCGTTACTTTCTTTAATGATGCCAAAGGGTATGGCTTCATCAAAGACATGGAAACACAGGAAAGTGTTTTTGTACATATCAACTCCCTTACGGAAGAGGTCAAAGAGCATAATAAGGTAACCTTTGAAGTGGAAATGGGGCCTAAAGGTGCCAATGCCGTGAATGTAAAATTGGTACGTTAATCAGCGGGATGTAAAAATGGTTTGGGCAACAGCTGGTATGCATTATACATACCATCTGTCTGCAACCGCCAATGAAAGATGCACGTTGTCGCCGGCTGTACATTGATTACTGATGGTGTTCACATGCATCAACTGCTCTCCCACTCTTACTCCAACCGTAAAATAACTTCCCCTGTACAATACAAATTGTACAATCCCATTGGGCTTTTGAAGCCCGTTTTTTTCTATCTGAAACTGCCCGGGGCGTATCAGCAGTTGTTTACCCCCTGATTCGACAGGGGATATGGAAAAAAAAGTTGTTGCTGTAATTGCACCCACCAGGTTATACTCACCAAAAAGCCCGGCGCAATATTCATCAACAGGTTGCTGATAAACTTGCAGTGGCGTACCCTGCTGTATTATTTCACCGGATTTCAATACAATAATTTGGTCAGCCCAGGGCAGTAAATCAGCTGCATCATGCGAAACCAGTATGCAGGAAACACGGAGCCTGGTACCAATATCTTCTATCACAGATTTGATAATTTTTTTGTGTGCTGCATCAGCATTGGAAAAAGGCTCGTCAAGCACCAATAATTTGGGCAAAGTGGTGAGTAACCTTGCCAGTACGATGCGTTGTCTTTCTCCACCGGATAGCTGGTCTGTTCTCCTGTTCAATAGATGTTGCACCCGGCACACTGCATAAATATTGCCGGCGGCTTCCGCTGTCAGCAAATTCTTAGCTTCCAGTTCTTCATGTACAAAGTAATTGTTGCGCAATTCAAAATATTGGCTGAGATAGGCTATACCCGGATGTCCGGGAATTAATTTTTCAAAAGGTCCCAATACTCTTTGCTTGTTGAACAGTACTTTGCCTGCATCCGGTTGCACCAGGCCGGCGATTATTTTAAGCAGGGTGGTTTTGCCCGAACCGGTTTCTCCGGCCACTGCTATTTTTTGCAGAGGTTGCTGGGTAAAGTGGATATCCTTCAGGGTATAAGTTTCCCTCTCCTGTTTAGATATCCCATTTACAGATAACAATGCCATGCCGGGAGGTAATAGAGGGAAATGCTGTTAGTCTTTTTTCTTTTCTTCTTTAAGCAGTTTGAAATAAGTTGCTTTGAAGCGGTTATTCACTATTTCGCCCTGCACTTCTGCTTTACGGATAGCTTCACAAAATCCATCGCTGGCATGTGCATCACCATGCTGATCAATAGCTGTACCGTCCACGAAATAACTTTTACCATTGATACGTACAGCCAGGTCGCAGCTTTTGCCCTGCATTTTAAAGTTACACTCGCCACAGGAGGCTTCCACCACCATTATTTTTTTGGTGGAATCAGGTACCGCCACTTTACTGTTTGTGTGCTGTGCTGCGGCTGTAAACACAGCAAAACAGGAAATTATAAATACGGCAATATATTTCATACTTTTTTTTTAACTCTGCAAAAGTAAGGAGAAAGGAATAAATGAGCTATTCTGCAGCGCTGTGGGTTTACCGGTTTGAATGCTTTCAATGCCAGCCTGCAGAAACAAATCCGAAAATTGGCAATAAAAAGCCTACTTTCACTGTGTGATGATAAAATCACCCAACATTCAGTCCTGACCAGAGTCAATTCTTACTCTTCGTTTCAGTAATAGTTAATCTTCTCTCTACTTTTTGCTGCGATTCTTTATCACAGGTATTTTTATTGTTTTATTTAAATTATTGTTTTATGAACATGTATGTTTCAAACCTGAGTTTTCACACAGGAGATGATGACCTGAAAAAATTATTTGAACAATTTGGTGCGGTATCTTCAGCCAAAGTAATTGCTGACAGGGAAACCGGTCGCAGCCGTGGTTTCGGTTTTGTTGAAATGGCCTCTGATGATGAGGCGAAAGAAGCTATCAAAGGGCTTAACAACAAAGAAGTTGAAGGAAGAGCAATGTCTGTTTCTGTGGCCAAAGAAAAAACCACGAGGACGGATAATAAAAGATGGTAATGGATGAAATTAGTAAAGAGCCTGGCAGCAGGCTCTTTTTTAATTCTCCCTGCACCTCTTCATCAGCAAGAAATGGGATTACCTCTTTACTATATCCCAGCTTTACCAGTCAGGAAATACCCCGAAATTTATGGGGTTACAGTTGATTGATGCCTCCCGTTTTATCCTCAAAAAAGTAATCATGTCGACTATTTTGCAATTAACATTTTCTGATAAAAATCTGAGTGTATTAACGGAAGGCCTTAAAGCTGCCAAACTGGAAGAAACATTAAACGGCATTGGCCCATTCACCATTCTGGCGCCTGTAAACCTGGCATTCGGAAAACTTACCCCTCCGGATACATTTGACAGCATGGTAAAGCAAAGCAGCAGCAACGCCAAGCTGTCTGAACTGCTTACATACCATGTTGTAACTGGCAAAAAAATGCTGCGGGACTTCAGGGATGGCCAGAAATTACAGACAGTCAATGGCAAAGAATTAGTGGTATCTGTAAGAGACGGCGAAGTCCGGATTAACGGGGCCAAAATACTTTCCAAAGACAGGCAAGGCTCTAATGGCGTGGTGCATTCTATTGATACCGTAAACCTGCCTTCTGCATAAAAAAACATTGCCGGCTTGTAATATATATTATTCAGGTTATCTTACTTATTATGACAAAAGATACAATTGTACAGTTTGTATGTTTTATAACGAATATCACTCCCGATGAATTTATTCCGGGATGGGAACGCTTTACCCAGAAATTCAATACAAAGAAATCTGAGCCTTTACTCTTACAGCCGGTTGAAGATAAAAAAAATAAGTTCCGTTATATTTCGCAGCACGAATGGAAGAGTGAGGATTTTCTGTTCACGTTTATGAATGAAAAGAAAGCCGATCATTTTCCTGAAATGTCGGTACGGGTGGTTCAGGCAGGTGGTTATATTCCCTTGCAATATGGGAAAAAAATGGCTATGGTAAATACCAACAGCCGGTTACTGGCTTTTATCAGTCATGATGAATATGATATAGATTTTTACCGCCAGTTGCCCCTTTTTACGCACCTGAATATTTACCAGGCTTTTTTCGAAAGCTGCCTCTACGGGCATGTCATGGAATTTTTTGTACCGGACACTGATGCCAATGAGCTTTTGCTGCAATTGAAACAAAGACATGGAGTGGAAGCCGGTCTATATAAAGAAAGCATGGTGCCTCATCTGTAACAGGTATTGTGCCCCATAATTTAAATTTTCTGTACCTCCCTGCAAGTCACTGCCGAATCGCCGGCAACATAGGGAAAGTGAAATTGCCGCCAGTATTTTCCATTACTGCTGGAAAAAATCTACAATAAAAATACGGGTAGCGCCAGATATGGCCGCAGTTCTGATCTGATTCAGTGTAAAAGACACTTTCAAAGTACAGTATAGACAGCTATCAGATATTACTGTAAGCATATCTGTTAGTTGAATAAGCTGTTTATAACAGTCCTCACCCCTGAAATCTTACCGCCTGATAAAATACAGCAGGAGCTATCCCCCGAAATAAAATAATTGATTTTGCTGAACAAAAAACAGGAATCAGCCAAAATACTGACCCTGATCAATCAACAAAAGATATTTTTCGTTAATTTTATTTCTCCAATGTATCATTCAATTATTACAGGCACCGGTTCCTACATACCTCCTGTTGTACAATCAAACAATGATTTTGCAAAACAGGTATTTTATGCAGAGAACCGGGAGCCCATCCCCACTCCACCCGAAACTGTAGTACAAAAATTCCAGCAGATAACAGGCATTGAAGAAAGGCGGTACACTACTGATAACCTTAATACGTCTGATATAGGTGCTATTGCCGCCCAAAAAGCGATTGCCGACAGTGGCGTTAGTCCTGAAGACCTGGATCAGCTGATAGTAGCACATAATTTTGGCAACGTAATCAAGCATACCATACAAACAGATGCTGTGCCTTCACTGGCTTCTCTTATAAAACACCGCCTGGGTATCCGCAACCCCGGCTGTGTGGCTTATGATGTTTTATTCGGCTGCCCCGGATGGCTGCAGGGTATCATACAGGCTGATGCATTCTTTAAGGCCGGCATCGCCAAAAAAGCACTTATTGTTGGCACAGAAACATTATCGCGGGTAATAGACATGTACGACCGCGACAGCATGATATTCAGTGATGGGGCCGGCGCTGCCGTGCTGGAGTATAAAGAAACAGGCGATAGCGGGCCAGGGATTCTTGGTGCTTCTGTGCAAACACATTCGCTGGAGGAAGTGGATTATATTAATATGGGGCAATCTTTTTATCCTGGCAGCGACCCGAATATCCGCTATATAAAAATGAAAGGGCGCAAAGTTTATGAATATGCCATGAAACATGTACCGGCCGCTATGAAAGATTGCCTGGATAAAAGTGGTATTGAGATTACTGATCTTAAAAAAATATTTATCCACCAGGCTAATGAAAAGATGGATGAAGGCATTATCAAACGCCTCTACCAATTATATGGCATTGCGCAATACCCGGAGCATATAATGCCCATGAGTATTCAGTGGCTGGGAAACAGTTCAGTGGCCACCATTCCCACCCTCTACGATCTGGTGAGAAAAGATCAGGTTACCCATCACCAGCTACACCCGGGTGATGTGATCCTGTTTGCATCAGTAGGTGCCGGCATGAATATCAATGCCGTTTGTTACCGGTATTAAGCTGCTTCTCATATTTACATTTACATTTTCCTTTTTCGTTATTTGTAAAAGCAGCGGCACATGCTGCCATTCCATCTTATTTTCCTGTCTACCGCTTTTAAATAAACTACCTTGTCCGGATTAATCCCCGGGCAATGAGCAACACATTTGATGTACTGATAGATAGTTATTTGGAAAATAAGGTGGGCATAGATACCCATTTTTTATCCCAACGCCTGGCTGAAGGTTTGCAGCAAAACATTCTGCAATTACAGGAAGACGATAAGATGGCTGCTGCCGGTATTGGAAATGGAGATATAAAAGATGGGCAACAAAAAATAAGAGGCGACAATATCTGCTGGATGGATAAATCGCATGACAATGTATATGAACAGGAGTTTTTCGGACTCGTGGATAATTTTATCAACCACCTCAACAGCACCTGTTATACAGGGATCAACAGCTATGAATTTCATTATGCAGTATACGGGGAAGGCAAGTATTATAAACGGCATAAAGACCAGTTTAAGAATGACAGTAACAGGAAATTTTCTCTGATCAGTTATTTAAATAAAAACTGGTTGGAAGAAGATGGCGGGCAACTGCTGGTATACCGGGATAAGGGTATGCAACGGATATTGCCCCACTCTCAAACAACTGTATTTTTTAAAAGCGATGAAATGGAGCATGAAGTAACTACTGCCCACCGCCAGCGGATGAGTATTACAGGCTGGTTAAAACGTATATAAGATCCGCCCATACACTGTTTCTTTAGGGCATCTCTAAAAAAATATCATTCCAGCTTTCCTTCTTTTTTTGTCAGCAAAAAGAATTTATCCAGTTTAGCCCCTATTGCTTCTTCAAATGCAGCCTGCATATCTTCCGGCTGCGGATGTTTGAATTTCCACTTAGAAAAATACAGTTGAATGGCCTGGTCCACTTTTTCTTTGCCAACCGCAGTTTCTAAAAGATACAGCCAGGTGGCAGTCTTTATATAGGATATCAATCCATATTCCTCACTATTGGGAAATTTATCTGCCGGTATGTCCATGGCAGACTGCATAGGAATATTTTTATCAATCGCTGAATAAATGGTCCGCAGAAAATCATCAACAGGCAGCTTCTTTATTTCTGGCGGGATAGCATCACCGAAAATAGAGTTGCTCCGGTATTTCTCTGCTTCGTACCGAAACTGGAAATAGGTATTCAACCCTTCATCCATCCATGTATGTGCCCTTTCATTGCTGCCCAGCATAGCCATAAACCAGTTGTGTCCTATTTCATGGGCAATCACTGCATCCAGGCTTTCCTTTTTTGCATCAGGACTTGTTATCAGTGTTATCATGGGGTATTCCATACCACCGCTTGAATTATTTTCAGGCCCTTCCACTACCTGCACAACCGGGAAAGCATATTCACCCACCCATTCACTGTACCTGCTTACACCATCTTTAATATAATCAATGCTGTTATTCCATAACGTATTTTTTTTATTGTGGTAATATGAAAAAGCATCAATGCTTTTTCCACCCGGTAACACCACCTTATCATATTGTATTACAAAATCCTTATCCGCAAACCATGCAAAGTCCGGCACTTGTGCTGCATAGTATTGCAATGTTTTTTTCGTATTCCTATCGGCAGGAACATATAAAGAAGGTTTCCCATTTCGGTCAGCATTATTTTCAGTACCTGTTCTTATGTAGGCTTCCAGTTCCGGTTGTGTCTGCAGCGTACCGGTAGCCCCAACCACATAGGCAGAAGGCAGGGTAATGCTTACCGTGTAATTGGCATATTCACTGTAAAATTCTCCCATATCCAGGTAAGGAAATTCATGCCAGCCAGTATTATCAAACACGGCAGGTTTAGGGTACCACTGGCAGACCATAAATTCACCATCGGCATAACCGGACCTGGAGAAATACGGAGGCAGCTTTACATGAAAGGGGGTGGATATAGTAACAGAGTCACCGGACAATAATGGTTTATCCAGCACCAATTTAATTATATCAATGTATTGCTGATTGGGATGCGCTTCTGTTTTGGCAACCTGTCCATTAACTTTAAAATCGAGTCCGTCAATAAATCCAGTACCCGGATTTTCCAATTTTTTAGACCGGTCCTTATCATTTTTTATCTGCTGCAATAAAGCGGTAGTTTCATTTTTATAGGCATTGGGCCAGATATGAAACCAGATAAAAGAAAGTGTGGATGGAGAATTATTTTTATAGACCAATGTTTCAAAACCGGAAATGGAATTTTCGGTATCGTTCAGTTCTGCACTTAGGGTGTAGCTAAGTTGCTGTTGCCAGTAAAGAGACTGGGCGGATAGTTGAAGGCTGACAACAAATGTCAAACTCAAAAAAGTCAATTTCATTATTAATTATTTATATAAATGTAAGAAAGAATCAGCTAATTCAATTGACACCTGCAGTTTGAATTCTTAGTTTTTTACTGTTATGTTTCAACAGCTTCTTATATTCACTCCTTCTGAGAAATCCAACCCCTGTAAGTTTCCTTTTAATCAGAATGTCTTATTCCCTAAAGGGTGCACAAAAATCTTTTTATTGTAACAGGCTACGCAACTCAAAATACATGTAAGACTTCCAACTCTGCAAGTCAGGAATCTTACATCCCCCTTCTCCGCAGGATGCTGCGCAAGGGAATAATGAAATTTACATTAATAGACAATAAGCAGGGGCATCCGCCGCAAATCAGCTTCTAAATATTACCTGTATTTTTTTATCCCCCGCTTCCTTGTTATTTTCACCGCATGCACCCTCACATTCATATCTTATTACAATGCATTGACCTGGAAGAAAAAGAACAGGCACATCGGTATAGCTTAAATGAAAATCATTCACTCAAAGCATTGAAAGCTGAAGGGCTGGCTTTACATCCCATCATTGTTACCCGAAAAAACTTTGGATATGCAGATTACCCGGAAATCAGTTTTAAACTGAGTTTTCCACCGGAAGCCAATATGTTTAAAGACGGTGCGGCCATCGAATGCTTTATGACAGGCGAAGACCCGGTAAAAGGGGTACTGATGAGCCTTGATGGGAAGAACGGGGAGTTCCGTTTATTTGCACCCGATTTTCCTGACTGGATCGAAGACAACGGGGTGGGTATTAAACTGGCCCCCGATACACGCACCACCAGCATCATGAAAAAAGTATTGCATGACCTTTCAAATAATAAACCCCTGTATCAATTGTTTGAACAGTTGCATGCAGGTGCTGCAACTGCAACAGGTGTGCCGGTTGCAGATAGCATGGCATTGTCTTTTAAAAATAACCAGTTGAATGAAAGCCAGCAGCAAGCCATTGCCGCTATTGTGAAGAACGAAGATATCACCATTGTACATGGCCCGCCCGGAACAGGCAAAACCACCACATTGATTGAAGCCATATTGCAGTTGATTAAAAAAGGAGAAAAAATAGTCCTGACAGCCCCGAGCAATACTGCGGTGGATAATATTTCAAAAGGGTTGATTCAGCAGGGCGTAAAGCTTTTGCGGGTGGGCAATACCAGCAAAGTGGACGAAACGATCTTTGCCCATACACCGGAAGGGCGGCTGGCCAACAGTAAACAATTAAAAGAAATAAGGCAATTAAAAAAAAGGGCAGAAGAATTCCGCCGCATGGCACTTAAGTACAAACGCAGCTTCGGGAAAGCAGAACGGGAACAACGCAACCTTTTATTTAAGGAAGTAAAAAACATTCGGACCGAAATAAAAAAATTACAGGCTTACAATGAAGAAAAATTATTTGAAGAGGCAGAAGTAATTGCAGGCACCCCTATCGGCTTATACGATGCCGGTATTAATTATCTCCGTTTTCAAACATTGGTTATGGATGAGGCGGGGCAATGTATAGAGCCACTGGCCTGGTGTATATTTCCGCTGGCTGAAAAGATAGTATTGGCAGGCGATCATTGGCAACTCCCCCCTACTGTACTTAGTCATGAAGCAGCAAGGCTTGGTTTTAACCGATCCATTTTAGAAACTGCCATTGCCACCACGCAACATGTTTTCCTGCTCAATACGCAGTACCGTATGCGGGAGGTGATAGCCGGTTTCAGCAGTCAGTATTTTTATAATAAATTATTACTAACGGCTGCCCATTTACAGAATACCGGTATCCATTTAACTTTTATTGACACAGCCGGTTCTGGTTTTAATGAAAAACATGGCCCTGATGGCACCAGTTTGCAAAACGATGGCGAATTGCAACTGGTACAAAAAATTATGGGAACAGAATTACTCGACCCGCTTAGCACGGCATTCATTTCACCATATTCGGGACAGGTGGCGGCTGCAAAGGAAATTTTACCAAAAGAAATGCGCATTAGTACAATTGACAGCTTCCAGGGACAGGAAAAGCACACCATCATAGTGTCATTGGTGCGGAGCAATGATGATGGCGATATTGGTTTTTTAAAGGACTACAGGAGGATGAATGTGGCCATTACAAGAGCAAAGGAACGGTTATTTGTTATTGGCGACAGTGCCACCATTGGGGCCGACAAATTCTATAATGAGTTTTTATCCTATATCGAAAAACAGGGGCAGTACCGGACAGTGTGGGAATTTGAGTTGTAGATAAACGGAAAACAGTTGGTATAAACGGCAGTTGGCACACTATTCAATGTCGTACCTTCGATGCGCGGCAGAAAATAAATGCTGCAGCCGGTTCAATTAATTTCTAAAAAAACATAATCATTATGAAACAGTTTTTATTTCTATTCCTGGCAACTGCTGCTATTACAACAACATCCTGTGCGCAGGGCGGAGGTAAAAGGGCCAGCCCGCATGATACGGTTTCCACAAAAGACATTACTATTACCTATGGCCGGCCTTATAAAAAAGGACGTGTGATTTTTGGAGAACTGGAAAAATTTGATAACGTATGGCGCCTGGGTGCAGATGAAGCCACACAGATCACTTTTAACAGCAATGCAAAATTTGGTGGAGAAGCCATCAAGAAGGGCACTTATACCCTTTTCGCCATTCCGGGGAAAACTGAATGGACATTTATTCTGAACGGGGAGCTTGGCCAATGGGGCGCTTATGACTACGATAAAAATAAGGATAAGGATGTATTGAAAATTAAAGTGCCGGCGGCTCAACTGCCCGGCACAGTGGAACAGCTTACCATAAAGATCCTGCCCAATACTATCACTATTGAATGGGATAATACCAAACTGGCTATTCCTTACACAATGATGTAATTTGCGGGCATTGCCTTCTTATACTTCAGCATAGTATGTCACTGCTAATTATGTGAAACTGTGCTGAAGTTTTTTTTGCGGTTTGGAAGCGTACAATAATAATGCATTATACAAAAGGCCGCCATTATAATGCGGCACCCAATGCTTTCAGCAGTTGTGGCTTATACGTAGCGGAGACTTCTATCTCCGATCCATCCAATAACGTGATAAAGCCACCCGCACTTTTTGAATAGGACTTGATACAGTTTGCATTAATAATAAAAGAACGGTGCACCCTGATAAAAGGCGCATCCAGCAAATCATCAAAATACTTTAAAAATTTACAGATCAATTTAAAGGAACCATTGCTGAAATATATTTCTGTAAAATTACCTTTGGCCTGCAGCTTGGTAATGGTCTCTGTTTTGATTACATCAAATCCCTGAAGTGTGGGTAAGATGATCTGCTGCTGATCGGGTTTTAGTTTCAGGTTTTGAAGCAGTATTTGTGTACGGTTGAACTCTTCATTTTTCAGGATGGACAACTGCACTTTATTTACAGCAGATACAAGTTCTGTTATATCAATAGGTTTAAGAATATAATAAGCAGCGCTGCGGTTCAGCGCTTTTAATGAATACTCAGCGTATGCAGTAACGAATATGGTTTCAAAGCGCTGGTCCTGGCAGGCTTCCAAAATATCAAAGGCATTGCCAAAGGGCATTTCCACATCCAGGAATAGCAGTTGCGGCTGCAATTCTTTTATCATCGGCACAGCTTCTTTAATATGCTGCGCCTGACCCACCAGTTCCACCACCGGGCAATATTTTTTCAGGTAGTTCTCCAGCACATTCCTGGCTATTAATTCATCATCTACTATAACACTTTTTATCTTCATGCATCCTTGTTTTTAATCAGTGGCACAGTTATTTTCACCCTTACTCCCCTTTCAGGGGCTTTTTTATCTTCCACCACACAGGTGATGTTATGATGGTATAATTCGTTTAATATCTTGATGCGTTCCAGCGTATTGGTAATACCACGGCCTGAATGTTTTTGCTGATTCACTGTTTTGCTTTTTTTACTTTCTGCAATACCAATACCGTTATCCTCAATAAGGATATCCATTCCTTTCGGGGATTTGCTGAAGCTCAATTGCAAAAACCCTTTTTCATCTATATAGCGCAGTCCATGCCAGATGGCATTCTCCAGGTGCGGCTGTATCAGCATACCGGGAATACTGTGTCCCTCGCTTTCATACAGTTCATCATCAATACTGATATTGAAATCAAACTTATCAGGAAACCGGCTCCTTTCCAGCTCCAGGTAATTTTGCAGCAGTTCGGTTTCGTTAGAAAATAATACAAAATCTTCTTTTGAATTTTCCATCACCCTGCGCATCAGGGTGGAAAATTTGGTAAGGTACCGGTTGGCTTCCAGCTCATTATTATTGGAAATAAACTGGTTGATGCTGTTGAGGCTGTTGAAAATAAAATGCGGGTTCATTTCCCTGCGTAGCGACTGCAGGGCAATTTTCTTATTGTTGGTCCGCATTTTTTTTAGCATCACCAGCACAATACCAATAAAAAGGACCAGGAGTATGATTGAACCTATCAGCCAGTAATTGAAAATACTTTTTCTCCGGATGAGGTCATCTTTAAGGGCTTTCTCTGATTCCAGTTGTTTGATCTTTGCCTCTGTTTCTGTAATCACCTTACTGTCTGTAAGCGAAGAGTCTTTGCTTATGATGCCGGGCAATTTTCCCAAAAAATCCTTGTAAAGCCGCAAGCTCATTTCCTTTTTTCCGATGCTTTGAAAAATACTGTCCAGTTTTTCAATACACTTTTTAGCTTCGAGTGTATGCCCATTCTTAATAGACAGGAGATATGATTCATTCAATAAGCGGATGGCCGTACTGTCTTCTTTTTTACGGATATAGATATCGGCAAGTGAGGTGATCTCTTTGGCCTGCAGTTGGGTGGAACTTTGCACAAATCCCTGTTTCAGAATTTCCTTTTTAGTTTCAATGGCTTTGGGGAAATTTTTATCCTGCAGGTACAAATCGGTAATGCGCTGATTGTACAGCAATGCCTTCTCAGGATTATTTTTAGAAAATTGGTACGCATTGGAAAATGAATTTAGCGCCCTGAAACTCTGGTTGTTTTTCAGATTAATATCTCCCATGCGGGAAAAATTGGTGACGATTTCATTCGTGTCTTTATTAGTGAGGCCCAACTGAATATTATCCAGCAGCAGTTTTTCCTGCAACTGTACTGAATCCGGACTGGAAAGGCGGCCTATATCATTTGAGTTCAGTGTATTTCCGGTAATATCGCCGGTTTTTGTAGTATTCTTTTGAGCGGTAGTATAATTAGAGATAGCTTCTTTATTCTTATGCAGGTCTTCCTGTACTTTGGCAAGGGCCCTGCTGCTTTTTGCAATGCCTTCTGCGTCAGCAATTTTTTCAAACAAGGCTTTTGATTTCTGGTAATAGGATTCACTTTTCGACAGCTCTCCTTTCTGGTAGTAAGACTCACCCAGATCAAAATATCCACTGGCCAGGGTATCAGGGTTATCTTTTTTAAACCCGGATTCAATTTTCCTCGAAGCGCTTTTTATTTTCTTACTGCCCGATTCCTGCTGTTGTGCCAGTATACCAGTTATGCTGCAGGAGCATAGCACCAGCATAATAATTCTGCTCATATCTATAATGACTCTCTTCACAAGACTGATTAATTATCCTGCAAAATAACAGTATTTCAGGAGCAATTCCCTGATCTCCACCAAGTCAGAATGCCATTTCACCAAGTATATCCGGAAATGAGTGGACAGCCTTGCTATTTTTAATTTATAAAATAATCTATTTATGAAAAGAATAAAGAACCTGGCAGGCATTTTTTTTATAGCAGCTTCATTAAATGCTTCCGCCCAGTTACAGAAAGATAACCTGTATGTCCCTTTCAGCGAATCTTCGCTGACAGCAAAATCGGGGTTTTCCAGCCAGCATAAAAAAATAAAGCTCTACTATATCAAGGCCAAGCCGTCATTGTACAGGGAATTTAGCGGTATGGGAAAATACACCACGCTGGAAACAGCCCTTGCCCAGTCAAAAATAAAAATAGAGGAAGTATCATCTGGCGGATCGGTCAATACATTACTGTTTAAAAACCTTTCCAAAGACAGCATCCTGATAGGAATGGGTGATATTGTAAAGGGTGGTAAACAGGACAGGGTGGTTGAAAAAGATACATTGATCTGTCCGGGCCAGACCATATCAATGTCTGTTTACTGTGTGGAGCATGGCAGGTGGGCACCGAGTGCTGCCGGCTCATCGTTCAATGCCTATCACAGTAATATCAATAATGCCGTGCGAAAAAGTATTGTTAAAGAAAAAAGCCAGGGCAAAGTATGGGAAAATGTAGCGTCCATCAATACGGCCAACGGCACAAGCACCCGTACTGGTACTTATACGGCCGTTACCCAATCTGCAAAGTATAATGAAGAAGTAAAAGAATATAAAGATGCATTTACAGCAGCACTGGCAAAAGATTCCACCATTGTCGGTATACTTGCTGTAACGGGTGACCGCATTATAGGTTGTGATATTTATGCCACACCTCAGTTATTCAGGAGCAATGCGGCCAATATGCTGAACTCTTATATTGCTGAAGCCGTATATAAAGGAAAAGATATTTCCATTTCGGATGCCGTGGTTGCAAAATACCTGGATGATCTGCTGGCAAATGAAGCAAAACAGGATCAATTACTGGAAAATAACGGTCGTAGTTTAAAAGTAAACGGGAAAAAGATAAAGATCACCGCATTTGATAAATAAACTAACAGCCCTGTAAAACAAACACTATACCCTTTTAATCCTATCCTCTAACAGCGACATACCCTGTGGGATATAAAAGCCCCTGCATTTTGCGGGGGTTTTTCTGTTAGCTGCCTGATCAGGCATTCCTGAACACCTGCGAAAATAAAAAAGCCAATGATCAGCCCGTATTATCTTTAAAATATCCGTAATTTAAGACATCAGTTCAGATTGCTTACCCTGCCAACATTTATATGAGAGAAATAATAAACTGCGCTGCCTACGCCGAAGGCAAACGGATTGCTGATGTAAACCTCAGCGATGTTCACGAGGTATTAAAAAAAGAGAACCAGTTTGTCTGGATAGGACTATATGAGCCTGCCGAGGAAATCCTTACCCGTGTGCAGGAAGAGTTTAACCTGCATGAACTCGCCGTGGAAGATGCACACATGGCACACCAGCGCCCCAAAGTGGAATTGTATGCTGATTCAATATTTGTGGTATTACGCACTGCACAAATGAACCAGGAACACCATGCTGAATTTGGTGAAACACATTTTTTTGTAGGGGATAATTTTATTGTGGTGGTTAGGCATGGTTCTAATGTACCTTATACCGAAGTACGCACCCGCTGCGAATCGACCCCTGAGCTAATGAAAAAAGGCCAGGGCTTTGTGTTGTATGCTGTAATGGATTTTATAGTAGACAGGTACTTCCCGGTGGTACACGAACTGGAACTGGAATTAGAATCCATTGAAGCAAAAATTTTTAAAGAGAAACCCAGCCGCGAAACCACTGAACAGATTTACGACCTGAAAAGGGAATTACTTGAAATAAAAAGGGCCGTATCACCCCTGGTGGATATTTGTAACCGGCTGATGCGTTTTGATATTAAGTGTATTTCTGAAGATACAAGA
Source organism: Chitinophagaceae bacterium (assembly GCA_031441485.1). Taxonomy (GTDB): domain Bacteria; phylum Bacteroidota; class Bacteroidia; order Chitinophagales; family Chitinophagaceae; genus JJ008. Next base: position 13,750 of record JANOEQ010000119.1, on the reverse strand, counting down.
CCTTATTTCAGGGATATATATGACCATGTGGTGCGTATCAATGAAATGGTGGATAATACCCGCGAACTGCTCAATAGCGCAATGGAAGCCAATTTCTCCCTTATCTCTATTGCACAAAGCGACGTATCGAAGAAATTTGCCGGATGGGCAGCCATCATTGCCGTTCCCACTATGGTGGCCGGATTTTATGGTATGAATTTCAAATTTATGCCGGAACTGGCCTGGCATTACGGATACTATGTTGTAATTGCTGTAACAATTTCCATTTGTGCCACACTTTATTTTTTCTTCAAAAGATCGGGCTGGTTATGATTAATGGGTTACAACTTTATATTTCCTCCAATTACAGTATCCCAGTATAGCCAAAGCTGTTTCGCCAGCCCAGCCTGTTACCATTATCAAAGAAGGTAAGCCATCTGCAACAAGGCTGATACTACGGCCTGCAGCCAACCCACCCATAAATACAATATTGGTGACAGGGGCGCATTTAAAATTGTCGCAACTTAAAGCTTTCGGGGTTTGCAGACAAAATATTGAATAGTCATATAAAAAGACTTTGCCGCCCTTCGGGCCGGGGCCAAAAGCGACAATTTTAAATGCACCCGGTGACAGTGGCCATCTCCCAATAACGGGCTTTAAAAATACCAAACATCCATATTAACGCCATAAACAGGTATAAACACATCAGTGCCCTGAATATACTGTATTGGTCTGTTGAAACCGGCACAAAATCCAGCAACCAGGGAATTGATCGGGCTGGCACCCATCCATACCCTATGGCAACGGGCAGCACAACTATAACTGAAATTACCAGGTGAAGTTTTTTCATACACAGTCCTGCGTTGCTATCATCAGTAAAGGTAACAGACTACCGGTACTGAAGATAAGCCCGGCCAATATATTTTAACATAGCTGCCAGTGCTGTTGAGGAATATTTTACTTTTTCATATTACTCTGCAACAGGATCATCAGCAACAGGTCAATAAAAGAACCTGAATTTACCAAAGACTGTACCTTTGCAATGGCAAATCACAAAATCAGCAACATGGAATTTATTGATTATTATAAAATTTTGGGAGTTGATAAAACCGCCTCTGAAGATGAAATAAAAAAGGCCTACCGCAAATTGGCGAGGAAACTGCACCCTGATTTAAACCCCACTGACAAAGAAGCCCATCATAAATTTCAGCAGGTAAATGAAGCCAACGAAGTGCTGAGCGACCCCGCAAAGAAAAAGAAATATGATCAATACGGAAAAGACTGGCAGCATGCGGATCAATTTGAACAACAACGGCGCCAATCAAGACAACACTCTTCCGGCAGTCAGCAGTTTGCAGGAGAAGACGATAGTGATTTCTCCAATTTCTTTGAATCATTATTCGGCTCATCAGGCCGCAGCCGGAAAACAAAATCAAAGGGACAGGATTATAATGCAGAATTGAAATTGGCACTGACTGATATCCTGGAAACACATCAGCAAACCCTAACCGTAAACGGGAAGAATATCCGCATCACCATTCCGGCTGGTATTGAAAACGGGCAGGTGGTAAAATTAAAAGGTTATGGGGCGCCTGGGGTAAATGGTGGTCCGGCCGGAGACCTTTACATCACTTTTTCTATCACTACCCACCCCCTCTTCAAACGGACCGGTAACGACCTCCACACTACGGCCCCAATTGATCTGTACACTGCCTTGCTGGGGGGCGATGCAACGATTGACACCCTTAAGGGAAAAGTAAAACTGAAAGTAAATGCAGAAACACAAAACGGAACCAAAATAAGGTTAAAAGGCAAGGGTATCCCGGTGTATAAAAAAGAAGGTGAGACAGGCGACCTTTATGTAACTTATGATATAAAGTTGCCAACTAATCTTACAGAAAAACAGAAAGCCCTGATCAAAGAATTAGGAAATCTTAAATAAAAACTTTCGCCGCTGATGAACCACATAGAAGGATAGATACATAGGAATACACACATAGTTTTTAAACAATCCTCACTATGTTGTATTACTTCTGCTTACTATGACATATCTGGTTCAAAGAAAGACAAACAAAGAGAAGCAAGGATAAACACAGGAAATACACACATAGTTTTAAAATAATCGTCACTATGTTGTATTACTTCTGCTTACTATGGCCTATGTGGTTCAAACCCGGTAGCTATCGGGTGATGCAGGGTTCTATTTACAACTGATCTATCTCCCGCCGGTAATCATACTGCAGATCTTCATGAATAGTGGCCATCGCTTTATGTATTTTTTTTAACTGGTTATGATAAATATTATTCAGCACCGGGTTGCTGTTGATCGGAATATCCAGCGCCTTCATGCAATTGCAAAAATATATCAGCAGTTCAATCTCTGTGGTGGCCAGCCCGCTGTAACGGGTATATTTATTAGTAATACGAAGTATTTTGCGCAACGTTTTTTTAACAAAGTAAACATTGCTTTTATTAATCTCCTGAAATTGAAGGCTGATCTCGTTTTTGACACTTTCGATATACGCCGCTATATCATGCGCCTCAAATAGTAAATAGGTCAACAATTCTTTATTCTCCTTTTTAAACCTTGCCAGCCGCAGGCAAAGCTCTGCCAGTTTTACCGGGGATGTATTGGTTAATTCCTGTTTTATTTCAGCAATGGTGGCTGCTTTCATTAGTATTACTGCTCTTTCGTGTATGATTAATTCTAAATAGTGTATCGCAGTGCTAAGTTAAACCTGGTATGCCGCAAAATCCAGAAAGCTATCGGGACCAAAAATACACAAAGAAATTGCTTTATGGCCTTTGTCTTTTTGTGGTATAGGGGCCAGTTTATGGATAATCTGACACGTTGATTTTTTACTGACGTTGCATCCACTGTTCTTTGGTGATCGCATACCGGTAATCAAGTTTGGGGGCTTCCCCGAAATAAGCCGTCTCTGCTTCCCCGGTTTTAATGGCGCCAAACCGTTCCAGGGAAATTTGTGACCGCTTATTCACTGCACCAATATAAAAGGCAACTGTATCAACGTGCTGGAATATATATTCAAGCATCAGTCTTTTCAAAGCATAATTATGTCCTGTACCCCAGTGACTGCGGATAAAAAAAGTATAGCCGATAAAAACAGTATTCGTTGCCTCCTCATAATCGCTGTACCTGGAACTGCCGATGACAGCATTAGTTTGTGCATCTTTTACCAGCAATGCCCCACCTGACTCCATGGCCCCGGTAAAATAATTTTGAAACACTTCCCGCTGGTACCGGTTCTTATTTGGATGCTGTTCCCAGATCAACGGGTCAGAAGCAGCTAGATATAAACTTTCAAAATCGGTTTCCAACAGTGGCCGGGCAATTACAAAGCTATCCTGCAGGGAAGGCTGAAAATTGATACGTAAAGAATGCAAGGCTGGTAAAATTAAAGGTTAAACAAAATTATTTTCCTGCTGGTGGAATTACACCCAGTTGAGTCAGAAAGCCCAGGTCATCCATATAATCCCTTTCCTCGGCTATTTTACCATTCACAATACGGGCAATCGTTACGCCTTCCACAGTTATTTTCTTATTGGTGGCGGGTATGCCGGCAAATTCTGCTGTATGTGTTCCGGTAAAAGCCCATCTCTTTATCACTTTTTCTCCCTGTCCGTATATTTCCAGTACTCTAAAATCCCGGTTGGAAAAACTGGTTACAAAAGGCAGGTAATATTTCTTGAAATCATCCAGCCCGTCCAGGTGGGTGGTCACATTATCATAAGATACATCTTTTGTAAAAGCTGAATCAAACAGTTTGGTATTTCCTTTATTAATGATCTCATCCCACACATAACTGTAGAATTTAATGTTTTTCGTTTCCGGGCCTTCTGTTTTATACGAACAGGAAGCCAGGTTAATAATGACAAAACATGCAAAGGCGGTAGTTAAATGTTTCATGCGTAAGAGGTTGATTGGTTTATTGGCTTGCCCACTGTAGCTTAAGCGAAGGTGGGTTGATTGGTTTATCATACTAAGTTTTTTCTGACTGAAGTAGATTTCGCATTCGCCAGGGCTTCGGCAAATAAATTGTTGAAGGCATGTAGCAAAGCGTTGTTGATTAATAAATTCCGGGAAAACAGGGAAAGCAATAAAAAGGCAATTTAAAAACTGATCATAGCTTTTATTTTCCTGCTTACTGATATTAAGTTGATGAATTTAAGATTTAAAAATTCATAGTGCCGCATCAGTAGCTGTGTAATTGCCGGATCCTTTTGTACAATCGCATTATTAAAACATTCCAATGCTTTGTCCCTTTCTCCTGCTTTTGCATAATCCATTCCCATCCATAGTTCAGAAATGTATTCGCCGGATTTTTTAATCACCCTGTAATGTTCTTCCACTTCCCTTTCGAGCATTTTATAATCACCTTCCCGGTAAAATTTAACTAGCCATGGGTTCTTTGCCTTTTCTGCCGCCACTATTGCTTCCTCTTTTTTACCAACCGACCAATAAAGCAGGGAAAGACCGGTATGCCTCAGCTTTTGATTCACGGGGTCGTAGGCCGTTTTTTCTATCAGGCCCTGCTGCAACTGAATGGCTTCTTCCATATTATTGCCGTTGGCCAGCGCCCTTACCTTATACTGTATCAAATAATCCCAGGAAGGGTTTACTTCACTGCCCAGGCTATATGTTTTCAACGCTTCTTCCATTTCGCCTTTTGATTCCAGTAAAATAGCAAGCCACAGATAGACATTTGACTGGTTGGGATTTAACGCTATTGATTTACGGTAAATTTTTTCTGCTTCTTTCCAGTTAAAAGTCTGATGATACCAGTATCCAAGTGTAGCGTGTATTTCACCGGAAAAGGCATCGAGCCCCAGGGCCATGTCAATATGTTTCTTTGCCACCATCAGCATTATATCCGGATCTTCATATCCGCGGTAGGATGATAGCAGGTAAGTATCTGCAAGGCCGGCATACGCAATAGCAAATGTTTTGTCTTTGTTTACCGCCAGTTGAAAAAGCTCCCTTGCAATCAGCAGATCGGTCTTATTTCTTTTCTCCACTAAAAATTTTCCCCGCAGGTACAGGTCATACGCCTGCATATCCACAGTGGGTTTATTATCCAGGCGCTTAGTTTCTGTTTTAGAAAGCTTGGTGTTCAATACGGTGGCAATGGCCAGGGCCACTTCCCGCTGAATAGAAAAAATATCGTCTACCGGGCGGTCGTATGAATCGGCCCACAAATGTTCATCGGTAATGGCATTAATAAGCTGTGCCGTTATCCTTACCTGGCCGCCATAGCGCTGCACACTGCCCTCCAAAATAACACCCACTCCCAGTTCATTGCCAATTTCCTTAATTGCCTTCGGGTTATTTTTGTATTGCATTACAGAAGTGCGGGAGATCACTTTTAATGATTTGATCTTTGATAACTGAGTAATGATATCTTCTGTAAGGCCGTCACTGAAATATTCCTGTTCCACGTCGCTGCTCATATTTGAAAACGGCAGCACAGCAATACTGTTATCGGCAATACGCTTTACCGCAGGTTTATCTGCAGGTACCGATGGTACTACAGGTTTACTGAATGCCGTCAGCACTTCGTAAATGCGTACCGGGTCTTTTACATTTTTAAGGGACTGTTCACTGATGAATACCGAATCCAGGCCGGTTTTATTGGTAATATTCAGCGACACCATTTCTGTAATATAAATACCCCCTGCCGGTGCCAGGGCCTGGATGCGGGAAGCAATATTGACCACATCACCAAATACATTACCGTTTTGCAGCAGCACATCACCCATGTGAATGCCAATACGTACAGGTACTACAGGTTCTTGGTTCAGGTCTGTCTGTAATAATTTGCCAAATTCAGCTGCATCAGTAGCGCTGCGGAACAGCAATAAAGCACCATCGCCGTAATACTGAATGACTTTACCATTCAGTTCAGCTGCGATAGCTTCCAATGACTGACGGAAATGGTTAATTTTTTCGACAGCATCCTGCTCGTCCTTTTGCATCATGGCTGTATAGCCCACTACATCGGCGAATAGAATAGCAGCCAGTTGGTGCGAATTATCTGACATTGGTTGAAGTTCGGCGGCAAGTTAAGAAAAAATGAGTTGATGCCGGTTATTAACTGGTTAAGTATCCTGTATCTCCAGATACCTGTCGGGTTTGGCTTTTCAATAAATTTCGAAGATTATTGAACCATATAAGAGCAAGGATAGATGCATATCAATGCACACATACCCTTTCTTATATGTATTCATAAGATAATTATTTTCTGTAATACACTAACAGGTTATTGAGCCACATTTAAAGAATTGTTTTATAACACCCCCGCATTTTGGTTCAGGATAAGACTAAAAAAGAGACAGGAGATTGTGCAGGCAGGCTAACTTATTATTATTAACACAGCCACAACTTATGAATTTTATCAGCACCCGTATTGACTTCTGTCACCACCCAAAATTAATCAGGGAAGTAGATTTAGTATATGCCAGTTCCGCTAAGCAAAAATGACCTTATTCGCTTTCAGACCAACACACATCCCCTTGCGCTGGTGAAAATGCTGCAAAGCTTTTCCATGCATAGCCTTACACTTGTACCGGTTATTAAAACCTATCATGATTTATTATTATTCCATACTGCTTTTCCATTCAATCCAATAATATACCAGCTTGCTTCCGGTGAATTGCAGCGGATTGCAGAGACAGTAAAAAAAAATGACAGTTCCGGTAACACTGCAAAACAAACATCCCTGATGGCGTCGGGCATCACGAACTCAGCATTACTTTGCTCGTACAGCCTGCCGCTTACGCAATGGCTGGTAAAAAAATTCCCTTTATCAACCTCGTTTGGAGGCAGCGATGCTGCCAGGGAAGCAGTAAAAAATATTTTCCAGTTATTATTACCATCTATCGAGTTTGAAAGAACTTCACAACGGGAATTAAATTTGACAGCCCGCATCAAACTGGTTTCCGGATTTCAACAACCTGTTGCACAACTCCACTGGTTGTTGCAGGCTTTTTATGACAGCCCCCTTCCATCAGCGGTAAAAGATGAACTGTTCGGACAATTAAAAGTCTTTACCCGGTGGCAACTGGCTGATGAACATTTTAGCAGAACAGCTATTCATCTGCCCGTCAAAAAACGCTGGTATCAAAAGGGTTTTATCAAAAAAATATCTCCCGGTTCCACCATTCTTCAAACAACGGGTACTCCTGTTTTACTTTCGCCGGCAGCCCGAACACATCTACTCGACAGTATGAAGGCGTCCCTTGCTTTTTATTACCGGGAAACTGACCCCTTCACATATCCAGATGAAGATGAACTGGAATTATTTGACATGGGCAGAGGAGTACAGATAGCTGTAGTGGGTATGCAAAAAGAAAAAAGACTTTCGCTGGAAAGCTATATAGGATACATGGCTTTTAAAAATGGGATACCGGTAGCCTACGGTGGTGGATGGATATGGGGCCGACGATGTAAAATTGGCGTGAATATTTATCCGCCTTTCCGCAAAGGAGAATCGGCCTGGTTATTTTGCCAGGTGATGCGCTTATACTACCAGCAGTACGGTGTACGGCGCTTTGTGATACGGCCCTATCAATTTGGTAAGGGAAACCCGGAAGGATTGAGAAGCGGGGCATTCTGGTTTTATTATAAGCTCGGATTCCGCCCGGTGGAGCAACACATTCATACAGACGCAGAAAATGAATGGAAGAAAATACAAACGATACCGCATTACAGAACTACAGTGGAAAAATTACAGCTATTTACATCATCCGACCTGGAATGGATAATAACGGCTGACTCATTTCCAGTATATGGCGCCGATAAAATAAGTGCGGCCATCAGTGATCATATTAACCAAAACTTCGGCAGTGTAAGGCAAAAGGCAGTGATAGCTTCACTAAAAAAGATGAACCGGTTGTTTCCGGCAGCATTACTATACAATCGTTCTTTGTTCGAACAAGAGGTGACTGCAAACTGGAGTTTACTGACCATGTTAATTGATAACATCAATAACTGGACGGAAACTCAAAAAAAGAAACTGGTACAGCTAATACGGTTAAAGCAAATCGGGAAGGAAAGTGAATATATTATGCAACTGCAAAATCATACCGGCTTATGGCATTCATTAAATACAATTGCCAATAAAAAGGCAACAAAGAGAAAAGCAGGATAAATTTATAACGGTACTGGTGGCAACATGGCCGATTCCCATTTACTGTATTTGTTTTTCAATTGCTGAAATATAGTTGGGTTTATTTCTTTCAGGTCTTTTTTCTCACCCGTATCAATCGCCAGGTTATACAAAAATTCCCCTTTTTCTGTTTGCAGGTATTTCCATTTACCCTCACGAATGGCCTTATGTTTAATTTCCTGGGAAAGCCGCCAGTAAAAAGTCCTTTTCACTATTTTCTTTTGTTGAAGACATAATGGTAACAGGTTCATCCCATCCAGCGGAAAAGCCGGATCAGCCTTTGCATCAGCGGCAGCCAGTATGGTGGCTGTCCAGTCCATGGTTATAGCCGGCTGATACGATATACAATTCTCCGGTATCACAGCAGGCCATCGCATAAAAGCCGGTTCACGGATACCTCCCTCCCATAATGTTTCTTTCATTCCTGCATAAGGCCCCATATCTGAAAACTCTTCTCCTCCATTATCACTGGTAAATATCACGAGGGTATTGGCAGTCAGTTTTGCATCATCAACAGCCTCCATTATTTTTCCCACTGCATCGTCCATACTTTTAACCATAGCAGCAAATTTTTCGGCTGTGCCGCCTTTATGCCAGTTCAGGGTATCCGGATAGGCTTTGTCACCGGGTGCCTGCCAGGGCCAGTGCGGTGCATTGAACATCAGGCAAAGAAAAAATGGTTTGCTGTGTTTTTGGTTGATTATATCAATGGCTTTATCACTCCAGATATCAGTAAGATACCCTTCTTTGGTTACAGGTGTTTCGTTTTCATATAAATCCGGCTGGCCTTTTCGGCTTTTATGCGAGACATAATCAATACCACCTGCATTGAAACCAAAGAAATAATCAAACCCGTTTTTATTGGGACTATATGCAGGGTTATAACCCAGGTGCCATTTACCAACAAGATTAGTTTCATAACCGCTTTTTTGCAATAACGTGGCCACTGAAGTATAATCAGGTGTAAGCCCAACCATACTGTCCTTATGTCCCCATCGCAGCGGTTCCATCAATCCTACAGGTGTGCGGGCCGGGTAGCGGCCGGTCATAAATGCCGTACGGGTGGGAGTGCAAAGCGGTGCCGCAGCATAAGCATTCATAAACTTCACTCCCTGCTTTGCCAGTTTATCCAGGTTGGGTGTTTTATATCCTTTTTGTCCATAGCCACTGAGATCAGCGTAACCCAGGTCGTCGGCCATGATGTAAATAATATTGGGCCTTGCTTTTTGAGCATACAGGGATGATACCGGCAGGTTGAAAAACAGAACAGACAAAGTAAGGTAGCGCAGCATTTCTTTTAAGGGGAAAGTTACATACTTTATTCAGCCCATTTTCATTTAATGTGAAGCAAGGCTGGAAGGATATTGAACAGAAGAACAGATGAACAAGGAACAGATGAATGAAGAAGTGAGCAGCCCAGCGTGAGAATTGTGTATTGCTCTTTCTCTCTTTTGCCTCTGTGCGAGTGTATTTTTTCTCTTTTTCCTGTAAGGCCCTTTTACAAGAAGGCTATCGAACGGAGGAACAGAGGAACAGATGAACAAGGAACAGATGAATGAAGAAGTGAGCAGCCCAGCGTGAGAATTGTGAATTGCTCTTTCTCTCTTTTGCCTCTGTGCGAGTGTATTTTTCTCTTTTTTCCTGTAAGGCCCTTTTACAAGAAGGCTATCGAACGGAGGAACAGAGGAACAGATGAATCTTCCTGTCTGGTAGCAGGCGAAAAAGCAAGAAATCTTCCCGTTTCAGTCCCGTAAACTTAACATAGCCTGCCTGAAAAAAAGAGTACCTTACTACAAACTTAATAGCATGAACTGGTCTGTAATAATTCCCGTGGGTATTGGAGCCATTGCCCTTATTGCCTTCCTGGTATGGCGCAATATAAAAGATGAAAAATCTTTTGAACAGCAACTTAAAAATGATTATCGCAAACCAAAAGAAGATGAAGGGGATATTGAAATTGAAGAGAAAATGAAATAGAATCTGAGATAAGCTCTTTTTACTTCTTCCCGGTTGCTGCCCACAAAATGCGCCAGTAAACTAATTACAAAAAGTTTCCTGAATTTCATTGACTTGATTTTATGATATGAAGATAACGGAAGGTACTCAATTATTTTCCATGCCGGCGGTCGTCTGCAGCCTCGCTATAATCGGGCAATACCTTTTTATCCAGGGGTAAACATGTACAACCCTGATTAAAATTAAAAATCACCCGTATGGGTGAAGTGGATCCTACTTTTTTTGTTGAACTTGTCGAAAATAAAGTCATTAAAATTATTAAGTATGAAAAAGAATAACACTAAATCCATACCATGCCCTTTTGTTGCTTATACCGGGAAATGGCAGGTAGATTTTTCTTTTGTACTCTTTATCCTCTTTATTTTACTTCCGGCTGTATCATTCAGCCAAACTCTTGAGGATTTTAGAACAGCCGCAGGCTATACAAAAGGTGTGGAAACAATCCCTTTCAAAGACCTCCGTATTGAAGCCACCTCAATAGCCAGCGAAGTGCAACGCTACAAGGCTGTAGTGATGCGCCAAAAAAAAGCCAGCCTTTTTGAATCAGAGAAAGATAATTTACTGGAAGCAATTAAAAAAGCAACCGCAAGCATTAAAAAAGAAGAAGACCTCGCAAAAAAACATAATGTGCCTGTCAACGAAAGGCAAATAAAAGAACCCAGGGAAGTGCTGGCTTTAAATACTGCTAAAGTAAAGAAAATGAATCAGGAAATTGAAAATGCCATTGATGCCTTCGACAGGTACAATAATGCAAGAGCGGCCTTGAGAGATAAATTCGATGAAGCGCTGAAAGGATTGAGCGATGCAGCAGCACATCCGGCTAAATACCTGGGAAAGGCCCCGACTGCGGGTGACAAAACTCACCTTACTGAATATATCAAAACAATAGTAAGAAATATCAACGCTGAAAAGGAAACCCATCTGGATCAGGAAACCGGGGCCGGGAACACAGCAGAAAAATTGCAGGAAACATTAAACAGATCGTAACCGGTAGTGTATCAATTTGAATTGAATGCGTCTTTCCTGCATTATTGAACCACATAGGAGGATAGATACATAGAAATACACACATAGATTTTTCGGATAATTTAACTTATGTGTATTTCTTATGATCGCTATGTCCTGTGTGGTTCAAACTGAGACACTGCCCCGTAACCAGGCGCTGAAATATGAATTATTGAATGATATAGGTAACATTGCCGATATTCTGCCGGAACGCACCTGTTTTAAGCCCGCCACCATATCCCGGGCTGTCAATAGATGTATACCATGTATAACTGAGCGGTCCAATACTCTTTATCTTTCCCCTGATAAGTTTATCATCGAAAGAGGAATAATAGGTAATATTAATACTGCCTGCCGCTTTCAGATTGCCGGCAAAGGCTTCATTTTCATAAGAGGAATAATAATCAACCCGGAAGCTGCCGATATATTCTATTTTCCCGCTAAGGGATTTATTACTAAAATTTGTATAGTAGTCAAATAACTGGCTGCCCACAGATCTTATCTTCCCAGCCTTGAATTCGTTTTCGTAAGCGCCATAATACGTAATGAAAGCAGATCCGATGCTTTTTACTTTGCCTCTTGATAGGGAATCAGATTCAGGTCCGTAATATTCCACCCGTCCGGGATATGGCTGCAGCTTCGGGGAATAATAATTACTGCTTCGGATGGATTGTTCCTCTGTTCCCCATTCCAGTATTTTGCCATCGTTGGATATGCGGATGAGCACCACCCTATCGGTGATCAAAGAAAAATAAGTAAAGGCGGAGCCACCGGAAAAACTGACCTGGCTTAATTCCTGTGACCGGGCATAGACAACCAGGAAGAGGTTCAGTATAAAAATAAAAAAATGCTTCATTGATAATAATCAGGGTAAAGCTAAGAAATCGTTGTCAGACAAAGAAAGTTAAGCTCCTTAGCAGGTGCATTTTTTTATGACAGGAAAGTAACCATGAGGCCTCTCTAAAAACCTTCCTTTCCTCTCATTCGGAGATAACCGATTCCGCCAAAAGGGCGGGAGAAGGTTAGGATCGAAGTTCGAAAAGGAGAGGTCAAAATGAAAGATAGATTTTTAGAGATGCCCTGTGGTTTATTACCCCCCACCATACGCCTTCACGCCTGCCACCAGTTTCCGCACATCCTCTATTGAATTATACACCGAAGGCGTAACCCTTACACAACCCTCTTTTCCCAATGTGCGGGCCACGGTAAAGATTTTATGCTGCTTAAATAAATAATCAGCCACTTCAGCCGCTGTTTTATTTTTTATACGGAAAGAGGCAATGGCACAGGATAGATTATTGTCAGCCGGAGTTACCACTTCCACGTTCGGGATTTGTTTCAGTTCATTGAGCCAGCTGCTTTTCAGGTAATGCAGACGGGCTGAAATACGTTCCACTCCCAACTGCCGGTGAAAGGCAAGACTGTCGGGAACTGTCATGATAACGGCAAACGGCGTAGTTCCAAAATGGGCCAGTTTGCTGATGCCGGTATCTGTTGTATTTACATCGCCGAATAATGGATGCATGTTTTTTATCCTGTCCTTTTTAATATACAATACACCGGCGCCAACAGGATTACCTATCCATTTATGAAGGTTGAGCCCCACAAAGTCGGAACCCAGTTCCGGCAGGCTGAATGGCACCTGGCCCAGTGCATGAGCAGAATCGCAAATAATATCAACCCCCTTCTCTTTAGCCATCGCTGCAATTTTTGCCACCGGCACTATCAGCCCGTTGATATTGGATACATGGGTCAGCAGTATCACTTTTGTTTTTGGAGTGATCTGTTTTCTGTATACTTCCACTATCTCCTCCTCACTGGCCGGCAGTAATGGCATATCAAATGCATTCACTTTCAGCAGCCCTCTTTTTTCCAGCATGCGGAACGTTTCTATCATGCTGAAATAATCCAGCTGGTCCAGCAACACTTCATCGCCGGTGTGAAACGGATAACCCTGTATGGCAATATTCAATGCTTCAGTGGCATTGCGGGTAAAGATGATTTCTTCTTCTGATACATTTAAAAAGGCGGCCAGTTCTTTTTTAGCAGCAGCAGCAATTCCGGGAAAATCTTTCCGGGCAAAACGGGATGCCTGTTTATTGGCAATGGCAATATTTTTAAAAAAAGCCTGCAATACAGGTTTCGGTTGAATACCATAATATCCGTTTTCAAGGTTGATATAATCATCCGCCACCTCATAATATTTACGGGCAATATGTTTCCAGAATTTTTCATCACCGGCTGTTCCTTCGCCGGAAAAATCAGTGGGTACTGTTTCAGGACTGGCGTTTAGCAGTTGCACGGGCAGTCCCGCTGCCAGTATTCCTCCGGTTAATTGCTGCAAAAATTTCTTACGGTCCTGTTGCATACGCTAATTTTTGTGAAAGTAATCAATTAGCACCCATGTCAAAAAGCAGAATTACACTAAGAAGCTGTTTGAATTATTTGTTTAGAATGGATTATGGATGTTTTTGGGAGCGAAACCAGGCGAATTTTGCAGCCATAGTCTAAACGCCTAAGGCGAAAAATTCAACGCAGTTGCAGCCCCAAAAATGCCATAAGAC
>JANOEQ010000118.1:0-10300 GCA_031441485.1 Chitinophagaceae bacterium | reverse complement strand
AGATTAGGTGGTTGGAAAAATTATGACAGCAAAAGACCACCCGGGCCTATTTTGTTAAAAAAAGGAGCAGATAAATTTAATGCCATATACCAAGGTTGGGAACTGGCAAGAAAAACATAAGATGTGTCCTAACGGTAGCTCTCTTCAGGAGAGGGGGTGCAGCATCTTCGGTATAAATGAATAGTGTAGGGGTGAGGCAAAAAAAAAAGAGCAGCTTTCGCCACTCCTTCTTGTATATCACACAACTAATGAAAAGAAAACTTATTTCTTCGGCATCAGTACGGCATCAATTACATGTACAACACCATTGCTTGAAGCAAGGTCTGCGGCAGTAACATTGGCGCCATTGATCATCACTTTGCCATCTTTTACAGATACGGTCAATTCTCCACCCTGCAGTGTTTTAACTTTCTGGCCATCTTTCAGATCGGCAGCTTTTACTGTGCCTGCTACTACGTGGTACGTTAATATACCCGTTAAATCAGCTTTGCTTTCAGGCTTTAATAAACCATCAACAGTTCCGGCGGGCAATGCAGCAAAGGCAGCATTTGTGGGAGCAAATACAGTAAAGGGGCCTGCACCTTTCAATGTTTCCACAAGGCCGGCAGCTTTTACAGCAGCTACTAATGTAGTATGGTCAGGAGATGCCATTGCAACATCCACCACATCTTTAGGCGCATCCATTTTAGGTTCCATAGGCGCATCTTTAACAACAGCAGTAGTGTCTTCGGCTGGTTTATTTTCACCACTATTATTACAGGCTACAAATGTGGCAGAGGCGAATGCTGCTAAAACAAGCAGGGAAAAAGTCTTCTTTTGCATAAAATATTTTTTTTGTTTAGTTGATTAGTATAACAGCCACAAAGGATAATTGTTCCCGGATTGAAGGAATAAATTTTTAAGTACTGTTTTGTTCATTCACCGGTCAGTATAAACTTATTTTAGTTAAACAAAAGGCGAATAACTCCTGTTGGTTATCTTTACAAAAAAATAATAATGGCAAAGAAAATAGCGATCATTGGCGGAGGTAATCTCGGTGCATCCGTGGCGGAGGGGTTAATGCAGAGTGAATTCAGCCGTCCTGTGGAATTATCCATCACCCGGAGAAACCTGGCCACCCTCAGCCGTTTTGCAGAAAGGGGCTGTATGGTGCACAGCGATAATAAAAAAGCAGTGCGAGACAGTGAAGTGATCATACTTGCGGTGAAGCCATATAATTATGCAGATATTATTAAAGAAATAAAACCGGTACTCAATCCCAAAAAACATATTGTGGTGTCTGTTATCACCGGGGTATGGATCGATCAGTTGCAAAAAGCTATTGATAAACCGGTACCCGTTATCAGGGCTATGCCAAATACTGCTATCGCCATTCAGCAAAGCATGACCTGTTTATCATATACTGGTACTACCGCTTCGCAACTGGCATATATACAGCAACTGTTTGATCAGTTGGGCAGAACAGTTATGATAGATGAAAAGCTGATGGATGCAGCCACCGTATTGGGTGCCTGCGGTACAGCGTATGCCATGCGCTATATCCGTGCCAATATACAGGGTGGAATAGAAATTGGGTTTGATGCAGCCACTGCTTCTTTGATTGCTGCACAAACGGTAAAAGGTGCCGCAGAATTATTACTGGAAAAAGGGACCCATCCTGAACATGAGATTGATAAAGTAACCACGCCCAAGGGTTGTACTATCGCCGGCCTCAATGAAATGGAGCACCAGGGTTTTAGTTCCTCATTGATCAGAGGATTGGTGGCGAGTTATAATAAGATAGTAAAGGGGTAGGCAGGACACCGGACACCGGCCGGACACCGGAACTCCGTTCCGGTAACTAAAAACCTGATAAGCGTCAGTACATAAAAGAAGAATAATCTCAGAAAATGACGCAACGAAAGGGATGTTAATTTTGTCAAACCGCAAAATGATACAATGAGAAAATTACTATTATCTCTGCTCTTGCTTACTTTCATTATTGCATGCCGCCGGGAAGCTGCAACAGAAACCCCCGGTACTAAAGAAGTATGGATAAGAATAAAAAACACCACCACTGGCGATTTGAACAATATACTGGTAGGGGATGTAAATTATGGAACGGTTGTACCGGGCAGTATTACGGAATATAAATTGATCAGTGTACCTGTTTATACGCCATGGTGTCAATTTAAAGTGGCCGGTCATATTGTTTATGCGGGAAATGGGATCTGTGGTTCGCCACCGCCACCGTCATTTGAAGGAGGATATTATACGTACAGAATTACGGAATCGCCAACATTGCCAGTTTACGGGGTGGAGATGACTAAGCAATAATATTGGGTCAAGTTTATTTAATGGGGAGAAGCATTAAGAATGTCGGCTAAAGAGGCAGTTGAAATAAAGAACCATTCAACTGTAAAAGCTGTTGTCCCCCAAAGGGGCTGGCCAGAGGGACCTGAGGTCGGTAAAATAGAGTACGGTATACAGTCTTTGCCCCATGGGGCAAAAGAAAAAATGGGTTATGGCAGTGGCCTTCGCACCAATACATATTTAATGAACCGGAATGATCATTCTTTTGCCTTCAAGGGGCAGGGCGATGGGCAAAATATCGTTTCGTTACCTGCTCAATAGAACTTTCCCGTTTCCATACTAAGGTGTAAGATTTTTCTGTCCACGCTCATTGAATTGACCCGGAGAAGGTCTCCCTGCGATGGATTATTATGGTAGTTGCTGATATGTTTTCCGCCAAAAACTTCAAAGGAATTGTGCTGGCGTACGCTGGCATATACATTAAACCCTGACTTTATAAATAAATCTTTTCCATCGCTGAATCCCCAGAATTCAGTAATAAGGTTTTCTTTTTCATTTTGTACCAGGTAAAGTTCATCTGTTATCTTTCCCTGCTGCAGCCTGAAATCAGCAGACAGTATTTTATTGTTTTTAAAATCTTCAAAAGAAAGATAAATCCCTTTTGGCAGCAGCCCGGTTTTCAATACAGGTAAGTCAAACCGTTTCAGGTAAAAGGAATCTGCTTCTGCGATGCGCAATTTTCTCCGGCCTGCAAGTACAGCCGCCACATCTGATGCTGTTATTTTTCGGGCCATAGAATCAAACGGAAGAAAAAACCATTCACCCAGTTTGGCGGTTTTGAACTTATAAAAATTCAAAAATGTGTCCTCTATCTTAAAAAAAGGCTGCAGTATGTCATCTGTTTGTATATACACATCAAGCACTGCTTTACAGTTTCCATCGGCATCGCTGGCGCCAAAAGCACTTTTTTGTATCACTTTTTTGGTGGTGATCTCGTCAATAACGCCTTCCTGCATCCAGTAAGATTTAATCACCACAAAAAGGCTGGAGCCGGAAGAGGGGTCCAGGTTTGACCGGAAATAATTAGTAAGCAGGGCCGACCAGTCGTACGCCAGTTTTATCTTATAGTAGCCGGATGGTCCGCCTCTGTTATACACATACCCGATCTTGGAAGTGTCGAACCGGTAATCCTTTACGATAATTTGTTTAAAAGGAAGTCTGCCACTGGCATAGTAAGCTTTGCCCAGCAGTGGTGGCATGTATTCCGTCGCATTTAAAATATATTCCCTGCCATCAGTTTTTTGTGCGCTGGCAGGAAAAAAGTAAATAAGAAAGAAAAGAATTGACAGATAAAAAGAATGCTTCATGAATTTTTTTTTACTGCTGATATTCCACCCCATCCTTCATCACCAAAATGCTCCCCCGGGCAAATATATTGACAGTAAACTTGTCTGTGCGAATTGTATTTAACTTTTATCTTTTAACTACCTGTATTTTGTATTCCTCTTTCTCTCTTTCTTCTCTGTGCGAGATGTATTCCTATTCCCTACACCCCTTTCAGCAACTTCGCCGCTCCTGCATACTTGGTGAATTTTACTTCAGTAGTACTTACAGGCTGGCCAAATTCCACACCGGCGGCCAATACTAAACTAATATGTGACTGCGGCTGCCAGTTCTTTACAGAAAGTAATAATTGCTGTGCATCGCAACCTGCTTCAAAAGCATACCAGGGTGTACTTACTTCTGCATAGCTGTGTGGTTGTATTTCTGTAACAGGTTTATACTCTTTTATGTTTTCCTGGAATACTATATCCGACAACATGCCCAGTGTAAACACAAAACGGAACATCGCCTGTTTTCTCGGATTGTGCAGGTTGATACCGGGCATTATTGCCGGAAGCTGAACAGTGGCTGTGCCCGCAGACCTGTCAATTTCATATTGCAAAGGATGGCGCAGTACAGCATCAAAGACGTTGTACTTATTTAATCCAAATCCTTCCAGCTTGTAAAGGCTTTGCGAAAAAAGAACTCCCCGTTCCCCCTTTCCATTTATTCGCTCATCCAGTTGAATGGATTTACACACCGCTGTTAAGGCACCGGCATAATTATGATCGGCCAGTTTTTTTACCGGGAACATGGCATAGTTCACCATGCGGGCAGCAATGGTACAGGCTTTCCATTCCTGGTTATTTTCCCGGGTGCGTTCAAATCCCGGATGGTTCCGTATTTTCTCCCGGGTGGCACCGCCTTTTGTTCTTACTACTATACGGTCCACCCCCTGCATACGGTAGGCACTGAGAGAACCCAGGCTGCCGGTATAGCCAAGCCCTTTTGCTAATGATGCCATAGTTGTCTTTTTATAGTGTAAAAACGATGCAGCAAGCGGGTATATTGCATGCTCCTTTGATGTTATAATAAATTTGGAAGGAAGATAAAGGGAAAATAAGCCGATGATAAGCCCATCTATTATAATAGGGCTTATCATGGGCTTATCATCGGGTTATCATCGGGTTATCATGGACTTATACTAAAAAGAACATTAACGATGGAAAACAGGAACACTTATATAGCCATTACCTATCGTTATGCCAGGTCAGTCAGGCCCAGACTGATGCTAAAAATAACTGCACGAAAGATAATGAGATGGGGTGGCGCCCGGGGCATTAGGGGAAGAGGGTGGTGGGAATAGATGAGGGAGCCGGTGTGAAAAGGGGGCGATTTAAACAGCGACTAAATTGCTAATCGGTGCTGTCAGTCATCGCACAAACTCCCTCTCGGACACTCTATGACGTTTCCAAAGGGTACATCCGTATTCGTCTCAGTTGCAATTACACAGTAAAGAACTGCATTTACATGGCTATTCCTGATACTCCAGTTGATGAGTTACGTCTCTGCAGAAAGTCGGTGAAAAATGGTGCAGGAAGAGTTAGTTGAAAGGATAAAAAATAAGTTTTGATTCACCAGGATAACCGTCGGGACAATTACAATTATCATTTATCAGCAGCATACCGGCCTTCTTATCCCATTTAAACGGAGTCATTCCCTCCCAGTTTAGCTTGTCGATCTTTAACGGTTGATGTTCCTCCTCCCCATTCGTTTTGAAATGAACCAGCCGGGGAACACCGCGTTCCCTCGTACTTAAACATATCAGTTCTCCTGCGGTATCACAAATAAACTCCGGCAATCTCCTGTTAAAGTTATTGCTGTCTATAACCGGGAATTCGTTATACGGTACAGTATCGGTTAAGGCTGGGTCAATGGTGTATGCCCATGTTTTTTTTGGGTTTCCGTATTCATTTTCAAAAGCTACCAGTAGTGATCCGTTCCTCCAATAGCAGATTGATTCAAAGCCGTCATTCCCAGTTGCACTGGGTGGTTTGTTAAAGGGAATGCGTTTCGTAAGCTCAATACTGAATCCACCGTTTCTGTCTTCTTTTATAGTTCCTCTCACAACATAACACAAGGGGCTGCTGGTCTCGATGCAAAAAAAGATCGTATCCTCTATAGTAACTGTTCCTTCGATACCATCGTATTTGGAAATACTGCTGATAAATTTATTATAGCTGGTTGGATCGATAGGTATTGGTATTATTTCATCTATGGCTTTGTTTTGGGTAAGAGCCTTGGTGATCTCAAGTGATGAAATAGCGTAAATACTTTTAGATATGTCGGCATTGCATGGTTGGGAGCTATTTTTTAATGCAGGTACCAGGATAATGTATTCTCTTTCACCATGCACCCATGTGGTAAGGCTGGAAAATTCGAAACATTTGGCCTCGGTATTCAAATCTGCTGGCAGGAGGTTTAGCTGCTGTGCACCGGATAATAACGGCAACATAGGGCTGGTAAGCAAAAGGAGTACAAATTTGCTTTTGCGTATGCTGCCTAGGTTTAATCTTTTCACCATTGTATTTACCTTGGAGTACATACCCACCTGCCATTTCTAAATCTACAGACACTAAACCTTTTCCTGCCTGCGCTGCTGGCTGCTGCATTACCATTGACAGCTACTGCAGCCAGCGGCTGATTTGCAACTGGTGATGAATTCTTTTTGGCAAACCTAAACTTAATTTCCTCTATACTTTCAAGGTCGGCAAAAGCAGCTCCTTTAAAAGCCTGAAGGATTGTTTGAAAGGCATCTAATACTTTTTGATCAGTTACCTGGTTGTCATTGATGGTTATCATATTATTTTATTTATTGTAATACATGTACTGTTATTGTATCAGTCAATAAACCATTTCTCCCATGGCACCGGGAGATGATCCTTACAGGGCCTGTATACACCGTATCCCTCAGCACAAAAACTGAATTGATAATGCCGTTTTCATTGCTGCCCGAAGGTGAAATGGATCTGAAATCACCAATTGCCTCCCCGCTTAGCTTTATTGCATGGAAACTGGCGAACTGATGTTTGCTGGGCACACCAATCTTTCGCAGTAAAGTTGTAATTAGCGGTACTTCACTGCCAAATCCTTTTGGTATGCTCGCTACCGCCGATTCATTACTGATACTATCGGGCAATGCAGTTACAAATCTTATTTTGACAATTGTATCAACTTGGGTCACCGAAATTTTTACCTGCACGCTGGCGTTTGTATCTAATCCTGCTTTCAAATCAGCAACGGCAAATAAGCTTCCATTTGACATTATTGCACTTGTATGGTAAATGGAAGAATCATTATTAGTAAATACTCCTTTTGTGGTGGTAAATGTCACCGACCGGTTATCAGCATTCAGTTGCAGAAAAGCGAATAGCGTCAATGTACTGGTACCATCTGCCTCAATGTTGTCTGCAAAAATTGTAACTTTTAAAAGGTTGCTTTTATTTTTTGTTATGTATTTTTCGCTGTCTTTTTCGCAGGCATACAAGCCTAAGGTGAAAAGGACAATTAAACTGGTAAGCTTTATCATGGTTCAAAGAGTTTTTTAAATCCGTCATAGATTTCTTTAAGGCGCAGGTCAATAGACAGTGCCAGGTAAGGCGTTGCAGCAGTAGACCTCCTGCTGATCAAAGGGTTGATATTTTCTTTTTTAAACCATACCGCTCCTGTGGATAGCCGAACAGCATGTCCAAAAGCCCAGCCCAATCCCGTAAAAATAGAGGTTTTGCCCAGCAGGCCGTCTCTTTTATTTTCTTCTGACAGCGAAACCAGCAATATACCTGCATTGAAAGAAAGATGACCCAGGATGCCTTTGTTAGGTATCGGGTGGAATGGGAGGTCTGTGTTCATTGGCCGGAAGTTTACATGAAACCCTACAAAGGGGCTGAAGCCAGAAAGCCCGGGGCTATTCCATGGATTTCCATACACCATGAATCCAAAATCCGCTTTCAACGCAAAGCCCGACCTCGTTTCAAAGTTATAGGTATAAGTATCGGGATTTAATACGGAAGAAAAATTAGTAAACCCTTCGTACCCGGAGACCAGGCTGTCGAGAAAATTCCGGTGCATTGCTAATTCTTCGGCAAGTTGCTTTATCTCTTTTTCCCTTATATCAATTGCCTGGTAGTTTGCCAGCAATACCGGGATCACCTGCCTGATAGCAGTTTGAAATGCAACAGCATCTGCTTCTGTCACGACCTTCTTGTAACGCATATACCCTACTAGGTTGTCGAGGTTTTTAAGACGGGTTGCCGTTTTAGCAAGATTTTCCTTTCTTTTGGATAAACTAAGTGGTTCTGTACTTCTGATCAGGTCAGGCTCACCCAGCACTGCGTTCCCTCTTACTAGCCTTGACCGGTTTAGTGAGTCGAGACTGATCAATAAGGATGCTACTGTTCTTTCATTGCGCTCAACGATATCCTGTCGCCACAAAGTATCCTTGCATTTTATGCAGTCTTCAGATGCAATGATGATCTCATTAAATAGATTTGCTTCATAGGGCTTCCAATCTAAAGTGGTGTGTTCCAGGTTGATTTGCTCATCTTTCTTTTGCCTTAATAGTTGTTCATATCTTGATGCCGAATCCATCCGGTTATAAGTCCCGACCCTGGCAAAGTGTAGCTTTACAGAATCAAAATCCTCTATTTCAAAGGCTGTTTCGCAACACATGCATGCACTTCGATAAACATACCTGTATTTATTAAGGATTTCCTCATAAACTACTTTGGCCTCTATCTCCCGGTCTGCCCTTCCTGCATGTAGCAAATCAAGTACTTGTTTGAATTCGGGAATTTTGGGAATATTACTGATAACAACCGCATATCTTGAATTTGGTTGCAGCGGGGGCATGTTAAAATCCAGCTGTGTGGAGTCTACTGATTGTTTAAAAACAATCGTAAAGGATTGGAAACTTTTTTTTCGGGAAGAGTCTTTGCGGCATTTTACACAAGTATATGGTTTCAGACATCCCTTCCTGTCGAGTCCGAATAATGCCACGCTAGTAATTTTCGCTTTATTTTTCGTAAAGAACCTAACTGGAAATGATTTATCAAAATCATAGCCTTTCGACGGGAAGCCGGTGATGGAGTCGATAACGACGACTTCTGTTTGTGCATTCAGTAAGGTGCTTCCTGAAAGCAATGAGGCAATTAGTAAAATAATGATTCGGTTCATATTATTGTTGGTCTTAGTTGGCAAAAGTCGAGTATCGCAATTTCAAGGTATTGGGCAGTACCAGCTTTTTAAAATAAAAAATGATAGTAGAATCGGTAAATCTGTTCCCCAATAGCTGTATTCTTAATGATTTCTGTAAAAGTCAGCGAACTGCCCATTCTATCCAAGGGTGATTTCCCCGTTTTTACTTGTTGAAATCACGGGTTTGAGGTGCTCGTACTGGTCAGATCATAAATGCATCACAGGCATACAGGTATCAGTTGCCAATTACACAAACTCCCTCTCATACTACAAAGTAAGTTCAGGTATCTACATAATCAGGTCTCAGTTGCCAATTACACAAACTCCCTCTCATACTTTGAAGATATCGACGAAACAATAAACCCACAGTCTCAGTTGCCAATTACACAAACTCCCTCTCATACGGTATTAGATACACAAGATGAGCGCAAAGTTGTGTCTCAGTTGCCAATTACACAAACTCCCTCTCATACTTTGATGCTCATATTAAGCACAGCTTGCAAAAAAGTCTCAGTTGCCAATTACACAAACTCCCTCTCATACAGATTTTGTTTTTTGCCTGAAGGAAAAATAAGTCTCAGTTGCCAATTACACAAACTCCCTCTCATACTTATCGTTCCATTCGGTGATAATGCAGTAGGACGTCTCAGTTGCCAATTACACAAACTCCCTCTCATACATTAGCCTTCATAGTAAATTCTGTGAGAAAAGTCTCAGTTGCCAATTACACAAACTCCCTCTCATACAAAAGTACATTGGTAAGAAGTCGCAGGTAATACAGTCTCAGTTGCCAATTACACAAACTCCCTCTCATACTTTATGATGCTATGAAGCGGAATAAAGGCACATAGTCTCAGTTGCCAATTACACAAACTCCCTCTCATACATACGATGAGTACCTATGGAAGAGAATAAACAGTCTCAGTTGCCAATTACACAAACTCCCTCTCATAGACCGTACCGGACGATTATGTGCACGGGAAAGAATGTCTCAGTTGCCAATTACACAAACTCCCTCTCATACCAAACATGAACGGTAAATCATGGGACTTCGATTGTCTCAGTTGCCAATTACACAAACTCCTTCTCATACCACCTAAGCGTGTACGTGAAGTTTTGAAGAAATGTCTCAGTTGCCAATTACACAAACTCCTTCTCATACGGTACCAAAATGGTGCCTCAATGGGAATTAGTTGTCTCAGTTGCCAATTACACAAACTCCTTCTCATACCATTTTTCTGGCCTGCAGTGCCAACACTTATTGTCTCAGTTGCCAATTACACAAACTCCTTCTCATACGAAAAAAGAATCCTGAGCAAAGACGGTTCACGTCTCAGTTGCCAATTACACAAACTCCTTCTCATACCCTCTCCCCCGACCTGAAAGAACTGGTGCAGGTGTCTCAGTTGCCAATTACACAAACTCCTTCTCA
>JANOEQ010000117.1:0-11747 GCA_031441485.1 Chitinophagaceae bacterium | reverse complement strand
AAAATATAACAGGGCTGACAACTGATTTGCACGGCGCTCCAATCGCTTGTCTCCAAATTTTCCCCCGTAGCTCTCTTTTTGACTAATATTCATCCCTTTTTTACCCCCAAAATTAATGCTATTTGTGTCCTAACGGTAGCCCGGGAGGGGAAGCAATACTCTGAATTTTGAAAAGGTAAATACAAAATCATTTGCGACAATTTTAAATGCACCCCCATTTTGGAGCTAATACCAATTATTGGTACTTTTCTATAAAGAAAAATGCCATGGCACACAATACATCAATTTTGCCGGGCGAACACTTTGAGGAATTTATTTCTGCTGAAGTTTCATCTGGCAAATACAACTCCGCAAGTGAAGTAATCAGAACAGCGCTGAGGCTTTTAGAAGTGGAAGAATTAAAAATGAAGGATCTTAACAAGGCCCTTTCCCATGGAGAGAAGAGCGGAATGCAAAATAACTTTGACCCGAAAGCGAATTTAAAGAAGCTGCACAGCAAGTTTATATGAAAGCAGCGCTGGCACTCTTAACATACTGACATTGCCCCACAGAGCAGGCTAATGGAGCTCTCATAAATTATTTTTATATTACTTTCTTTCTACAAACATATCGCCTCTGCGAGGCTTAAAAAAATTGACTCCACCAACAGGTATTAATAAATTACCAAATAGAAAAATCATTCTTCCATTCCTTCTATTTCCTTTGGCGACTGCGTAACCACCCCAAACTCAAACTGCATTTCATTCAGTTTTCGGTAAAGCCCGTTATGGGCCATCAGTTGGGCATGCGTGCCGCTTTCGGTTACAATGCCTTTATCTATCAGCACAATCTTATCCGCATTGCGGATGGTGGACAGCCGGTGTGCAATAACAAATGAAGTGCGGCCCTTCATCAGGTTGTCAAGCGCCTCCTGCACCAATTGCTCACTCTCACTATCCAGAGAGGAAGTGGCTTCATCCAATATTAAAATGGCCGGGTCTTTTAGTATAGCACGGGCAATGGCAATGCGCTGCCGCTGGCCACCGCTTAGTTTAATGCCCCTTTCTCCCACAATGGTTTCATACTGCTCCGGAAAGCCCTGTATAAACAGGTGGGCATTGGCAGTTTTGGCAGCCGCTATTATTTCTTCATCGCTGGCAGTGGGTTTTCCGTAAGCAATATTTTCTTTGATGCTGCCGCCAAACAACAGCACATCCTGCGGCACAAAAGCCATTTGCCGCCGCAGTTGTGAGAGGGGAAAGGCTGCGGCCGGCCGCTCATCAAAGTACAGGGTGCCGCTGTCCGGTTCATAAAAATGCAATAATAAAGAAGCGATGGTGGATTTGCCGGCGCCACTTGGTCCCACAATGGCTACCTGTTCTCCATTGCCGGCCGTAAGCGTCAGGTCTTTTAGTACCGGCACATCTTTGCGGCCGGGATAGCTGAACGCCACCTTATCAAACCGCACATTGCCTTTAATTATATGTTGCGGTTCCACCACTATTTCTTTCAGCTCCACCGCCTCCCCTTCGCTACGCAAAATTTCCCGTACACTTTGCGTGGCGCCCAGTGTTTTTTGCAACTGCGAAAACATATCGGCAAAGCCGGCAAATGTGCCGCCTACAAACATGGAAAAGATAACAAACATGGTGAGGGAGCCCATGGTAAGCTCACCGGATTTTATCATACCGGCGCCAAACCACATTACAAAAGCAATAGTGCCAAACACACTAAAGATCATAAAAGATATAAAGGCGCCTCGGTAGCGGGCATTGCTGATAGCAGTATGCACCACGGCCTGTATACTTTTTACATAGCGGCCTATTTCATAAAATTCGCTGGTAAATGCTTTTACTATGGAAATGCCCTGGAAGGTTTCCTGTACAATGGTGCCGCTGTCTGCCAGTTGGTCCTGCGCTTTCCTTGCCATCTTGCGGATACGCATTCCAAACACCACCGCCAGTATGGCAATGATGGGCACCACGGCCAGCATAACAAGGGCCAGCTTGGCACTGATCCAGAAAATAAAAAACAACCCGATGATAAGGGTGAAGATGCCCCGTAAAAATTCAGCGAGAGTAAAAGAAATGGCATCCTGTATCTGCGACAGATCGGAAGAGATACGGTTACTCAGTTCACCCACTCTTTTCTCCGAAAAAAAAGACATGGGCATACTCAGCAGTTTGCTGTATACATCTTTGCGCATATCAGCCAGGGAACGTTCGCCGGCAGACGTTAATAAATACACCCGCATAAAGGAGAAAATAGTCTGCAGCCCCAATTGACAAAAGATAAGCAGCAGCGTAGTATTTAAACTCCAGTGAATATTTTTTAAGCCAAAGTCGAATTGTGAAGTTGTACTTATACCCGGCACTACGCTGCCCGGTGCTGCGGCATCAATCATTTTTCCTAAGAACAACGGGAATAAACTGGTGGTAAATGCAGATAGTGCAATAAAGAGCAGGCCGCCAATAAATTTGCCACGGTGAGGTTTTAGATACCTGAAAAGAATAAGTGCCTGACGCAGGCTTTCTTTAGAGATCCTTGCTTTGGTGGAGCCGGCTCCTTTTGTAGTATTGTGAAGATGACGGTTTGCTGTGGCCATGGGGAGACGATAGTGAAAAATGAAAAGTTAATGATAAACCCTGGCTTCATCTTCCATTGGTGAGGGTATACCATTACAAGTGCAAGTTAGCTATTATGATTTTGAGGAAGAGTGGAATCACATTTATTTATTGGAGACTAAACAAAAGGCACCTGACCAAAATTGTTTCTTTTTTGTATTTGTGCTGTGGGCCTCACCCCAACAACTATTTTGTTATTGTAAGACTCCGAATCCCCTCTCCGAATGGAGATGGGTGGTGACACTCCGAACGCATCGGCTGCTACTAATCATCATTTCGCTTGAGTTCAAAGTAATTGCTTCTAAGCATTGCCTGAGATTGAATAGCTTAAATCCAAGCCGATTTACTTTCCAATTAAAGTGAGCTTCGATACCCCTCTTCCTTCGGAGAGGGGGTGCAACAACTTCAATATAAATGTAAAGTGAGGGGGTGAGGCCGTAAAATGAAGAGGTGAGGCCTTAGGAGGATACGCTCCGAACAGATCAATCGCCTCGTATCATCATTTCGTTTATCCACACCTCACTATATAAATCTTATCTTTAATGCCACCAATTCAAACACCTTTCATGAACCGGGGCCTGGAAAATAACCAACCCATCCTCAACCGTATTACTGATGCGGTGCTGGCACTGGATAACAACTGGTGCATTACTTATATAAACCCACCGGCAGAAAAGATATTCAATAAAAGCAACTGCCAATTGCTTGCTCAACATATCTGGACAGCTTTACCCCTATACAAAGATCAACCATTTTACAAAGCCTGTTGCAAAGCATTGAAGGAACAGCAACCTGCTATACTGGAGGAATATAATACTGAACTGAAATGCTGGTTTGAAATAAATGTCTATCCCTCGCCGGAGGGCCTCACCATTTTTTTCCGGGATATAACGGACCGGAAAAAAGCCGAGCAACAATTACAGCAAAGTGAAAAACGCTACCGGGCCCTTATTGATCATAACGACGGCATCATCTCCCTGGTGGATGAAAAAATGAATGTAATATTCCGCAATTCCGCCGTGGCAAAAGTAGTGGGCTGGACCAACGAAGAATATGCAACCATCAATGGTATGGATAATATCCATCCGGATGATGCACAACATATAAAGAACACTTTGGAAAAAGCCCTGCTGCAATCCGGTAAAGCAATACCTGTATTATTTCGTGTAAAACATAAAAGCGGCAACTACAACTGGCTGGAAGGAGTGATCACCAATAAAGCCGATGACCCGGATATAAAAGGCATACTGACCAACCTGCGGGATGTAACCCAACGCATAGAAGCCGAACAAAAACTGCAGATAGAAAAAGAACTGTCGGATAAAATCATCAACAGTCTGCCCGGTATTTTTTATATGGCGGATACCACGCCCAAACTATTGCGGTGGAACAACACTTTTGAAACCATTTCCGGGTATACTGCTGCAGAACTGGCCACCATGGTACCGATAGAGCTATTTGATACCCGCGACCATCCTGCCTTTAAAGCCTCTATGGCCAAAGCCCTTACTGAAGGAACAGCGCAAACGGAAGCAAGGCTTATCAGCAAAGACGGCACCAGCACCCCTTTCTATTTTACCGGTGTGCGGATAGAATACAATGGCCACCCGGTGATGCTGGGTACCGGTATTGATATTACTGAACAAAAAAAAGCAGCCGAAGAACTCCGCAAATCCAGCGAACGCTTTGCCCTTTCTGCCAAAGCCACCAGCGATATGATCTGGGACTGGAACCTGCTTACAAATGAAATATGGTGGAATGATAATTATATACAGTTGTTCGGCTATAAAGATGATGAACCGGAACTGCGGCAGATCAGCACCTGGATGAACAGCATTCACCCCGATGATAAAGAAAGGGTGGTGGCAGGTATTTATAAAGTAATTAATTCCGGCAATAAATACTGGACCGATGAATACCGCTATGTAAAAAAAGGTGGGGCTGTACTGTTTATCCACGACAGGGGCTATGTGTCGCACGATGAAGCGGGCAAACCTTACCGCATGATCGGTTCCATGCTCGATATTACCCAACGCATAAAAGCAGAGCAGGCAGTAAAAGAAAGTGAAGAAAAATACCGCTCCCTGGTGGAACAGGCTTCCGATGCTATTTATATTGCCGATACCAGCGGCCGCCTGCTTACTGTAAACAGCAGCGCCTGTAAACTGACGCATTATTCAGCAGAAGAGATATTGAAAATGAATATCTACGATTTTGTTTTTGCAGAAGATATTCAAAAGAGTCCTTTCCGTTTTGATGAAATAAAGCAGGGAAAAACAGTAGTGATAGAAAGAATATTTAAAGGAAAAGGTGGCCTGGTGGTAAACGTGGAGTGTACGGCAAAAATGCTTTCAGACGGCAGGATACTTGTTTTTGCCCGGGATATTGCGGAACGGATAAAAGCAAGAAACGAAATTATTAAAGAAAAAAACCTGTCAGATTCCATCATCAACAGCCTGCCCGGTATATTTTATTTGTATGATGAGAACGGGAAATTTTTACGGTGGAATAAAAATTTTGAAACCATTTCGGGCTATAATGCCGCTGAAATAAGCACCATGCACCCGCTTGATTTTTTTGATGTACCGGAAAAAGAATTGTTGCGCCAAAAAGTGGAAGAAGTATTTATTCATGGAATGGCAGATGTGGAAGCGCAATTCTTTACCAAAGATAAAAAGCACATCCCCTTTTACTTCAATGGGTGGAAACTGCAGTACCAGGATCAGCCCTGCCTGATTGGCGTGGGCATTGACATTACTGAAAAAAGGGAAGCAGAAAAAAAATTACTGCAATCCTACAATGATATCCGCCGGCTGGCTTCCCACCTTACCCAGGTACGGGAAGAAGAACGCAAACGTATAGGCCGCGAAATTCACGATGAACTGGGACAGCAACTAACCGCCGTAAAAATGGATGTGGCCTGGATAGATAAAAAAACAGCGGAGAATGATAAAGCCATTAAAAGTAAATTAAAAAATATTATCAACCTGCTGGATGGCAGCAACAAATCGGTACGCAGGATCATTACTGAACTCAACCCCGGCATCATTGACAACCATGGATTACTGGAAGCATTGGAAACACAGAACGTACAATTTGCCGCCACTACGGGTATACCCGTAACATTTACCACAGAAGAAAAAACAATTAACCTGTCGCAGCCAATCGCCAACTGCATTTTCCGGGTGTACCAGGAATCGCTGACCAATATCATGCGTTATGCCGCCGCCGCTAAAGTTGTAACTTCATTATCTATTGTAAACGGCACCGTGGTGGTAACGATAGAAGATGATGGAAGAGGATTTGATACCGTAACCATGAAATCCAAAACATCCTTTGGTCTTTTGGGAATGAAGGAACGAGTGCTTTCCCACGGCGGCATCTTTCATATACATTCGCAAAAGGGATATGGAACTAAAATAACTGTTACAGTTCCTTACAGGCAGTAAACCTGGTGAGGAGTTATTATTACAAAGAAAAACAAAGTATTTGCCGGGAAGACGGCAAGCCGGGAAGACAGAAAGTAAACAGCTTTTGCGAAATTATTCTTTCCGCCTTCCCGTCTTCCCGGCTAATTTAAAAATTGATTGCAGGTATTTCAGAAACAGTTCCAGCAAAATGAAACGAATCATATTAGCCGACGATCACCAGTTTATACGGCTGGGCCTTATCCAGATACTGAAGGATGAATACCCCACTGTGGACATAACGGAAGTGGGAGATGGAGAGGCGCTGGTAAAGGAAGTAATGCAACATGATTTTGACCTGGTGATATCTGACCTGGATATGCCGGGCCGAAGCGGGCTGGAAGCATTGGAACAGATAAAGCTGATAAAACCTGAGTTGCCGGTGCTGATACTCAGCATCTATCCCGAAGAACTATATGCGGTAAGGGTATTGAAAGCAGGGGCATCCGGATACCTGAATAAAAATGCAGCACCGGATGAACTGATTACCGCCGTGCAGCGCATCCTGCAGGGACGTAAATACATTACTTCAGAAATAGGAGAGAAACTGCTGATACATTTTGAATCGGATAAGAAGCCGCATGAAATGCTGACCAACCGGGAGTTTGAAATATTTAAACTGCTGGCGTTGGGAAAAACACTTACTCAAATTGCAGAATCACTTTCTCTGGCATTAACAACAGTAAGCACACACAGGGGCCGGATACTGAAAAAATTAGATGCCTCTTCCAACTCTGAACTGACACGGTATGCGATTGCGCACCAGGTGATAAAAGATATTGATCTCTGAGAGAAGCTGCTGGTGCAGTTTTTTTTAGCCACGAATTACACAAATGACACGAATAAATACAATTAAAGACAAATTAATTGCCTGCGGCAAAATAGTTAGCCATGAATTACACAAATGACACGAATAAATACAATTAGAGATAAATTAATTGCCTGCGGCAAAATAGTTAGCCACGAATTACACAAATGACACGAATAAATACAATTAAAGACAAATTAATTGCCTGCGGCAAAATAGTTAGCCACGAATTACACAAATGACACGAATAAATACAATTAAAGACAAATTAATTGCCTGCGGCAAAATAGTTAGCCATGAATTAGCGTAGCCAGTCCCGCTCCCGGGCTGCCGAGTACCTGCCATAATAAACTAAATGTCAGTTTGATTGTAGTAATACTACTACTCGTAACAAGCTTCAAATTCTATTGTACACCCTGTAGAATTGTAAGTCCTTTGCACCACAAATAAATAACAATGCAGGTATTAATCGTTGATAGTTCGCTGGAGATAATAGAGAGGTTACAGCAAATGCTTTCTGAAATAAAAAGTGTTGGTACCGTTTATGGTGCCGTGGCATTTAAGGACGGAGTGGATTTTTTCAGGAAGATAAACCCTTCCGTAGTACTGGTAGACAGCGGGCTGCGTGGAAACGAAAGTTTCGAGCTGATAAAAGAAATCAGGCAGGCCGGGGCAAAGACACAGGTAATTGTTTTGCTGAATGGAGAAGAAGAACTTTTGTATAGCAAGTTCAGGTCGCTGGGAGTGGATTTCTTTTTTGATAAATACCACGAGTTTGAAAAAATACCCGGTGCCTTTAATTATATCGCAACTGAAAGAAAGGGGGTCCTGAGTAATGGAATTTGATGTTAAATATTATAAGACCATCCAGGGCCTTACAGATGCCATCTATGTGTGTGATGCATCAGGATATATAATGATATACAACCAGGCGGCTGCCCGCTTGTGGGGAAGGGAGCCCGAGGTAGGGAAAGACTTATACTGCGGGTCAGCAAAGCTGATGAATATGGACGGCACAGATCTGCTCATCGAAAATTACCCGATAGTAAGAACATTGAAGGACAGGCAGCCTGTGCAGGGAGCAGAAATTATTATTCAACGGGCAGATGGACGGCAGCTCCATATTTTACAATATACCACGCCGATATACAGTATCGGGGGCCAGCTGATGGCGGTGGTAAACAGGCAGGAAGATGTAACGGAACAGCAGAAAAGAAAAACAGCATAACCGGTATCAAAAGATACAATGTATATAATTACTGAAAAACTACAAAGAAATCTCAACCCTGTGTTTTAAGAATAAGTGAAGGAAGAATGGTTAATGGTTAAAGGCTTATGGTTAATGGGTCTCTTCACTTAAAAAACTGCAACGGCCGTCTCTGAAAAGGGGCGGCTTTTTTTTTGTCACAGAGGCGCAGAGGAATACAGTATTAATGAAGCCAGGGCTTCAGTCTTTCTTATTCGTGTCATTCGTGGCTAAAAATTGGCTGTTTATTCGGGGATTATTTCTTTCACATCTGTATCTTCTTAGATTGCCCGGATATTTTCTTTTCCTCTGTTGTTAGTTTTCGTTGTACTTTTTTGATGTCTTCGGCAGCGGGTAATTGTTCAGGCAGCACACCCCTTTCTTTGAGCATATTGCGGACCGCCACATTATTATCTGTATGTTCCTTGCCGATATCTTGTGTGCCTTTCAGGTCTTTTTCAGTAACGTTGTGACTGGTGAGTTCAGTGGCAAAATCTTTTGCTTTGATAGTTAATGTAGGAAGAAAATCTGCCAACGGTCTGGTGGAAGGCACACCTAATTTCTTTTTCATGTCATTCGTGCCAAAGCCACCAAACAAGGCTTCATCTCCTTTGGATCTGATAAGGGCAAAGCCTTTTTCATCCACCCCTCTTTCATAGATGATGCCGGATAATTTTTTTTCGCTGTTAGTTAATTTTTCTCTGGCTGAAACACGGGCCACATCCAGTAACCGTTTTTCTATGATCTCCTGGCGGCG
The DNA here is from genome assembly GCA_031441485.1 of Chitinophagaceae bacterium. Lineage (GTDB taxonomy): Bacteria > Bacteroidota > Bacteroidia > Chitinophagales > Chitinophagaceae > JJ008. The sequence goes on along the minus strand of JANOEQ010000117.1, from coordinate 2,866 downwards.
GGTTTGTACAGCAAAATAAGTTTGGGCAAAAGCGATCTCATTTTTTACCGGGTCACCATTTTGTGCAATGAGATAGCAGGCATAGCGGGTAAGGGCAACATCTGCTAATTCTCTCTTAGCGCCACTACCCAGTTCAACCATTTTCGTGAACCCACGAAAATGGTCTGTAATACTTTCACCAGCATTTTCGCACCCCCTTTTTGCCTTTTCAATGGCATTTGTAAAATTCTCCCAACGGGAATAACCTAATATCGGTTGCAATTCACGGGCACTCCAGCACTCAACTCCTTCATACATATAACAGGCACTTTCAAACTGACCGAACAGGGCGGCTATCAACTCTTTTTTCATCTGACGAAAATATGAAATACGTTGTACAAAACAAGAAAATATTAAATATTATTTTTCACTCATATTTTTGTATCTCTCCGGCTGGGGCATCATAGTGCTGTTGTGTTTCAACTCAACAAGTAAGTCAAAACCACTCCTTATGTGTTTCCCCCTATATGTTTTATAAACTTATGTGGTTCAAATGCTGTCAATCTGACAAATTTTTCCGTATTGGAACGGCAATTGCGTGATGCTGGCGGATAGCGGCATTATCTTACACGCATCAATTAAAATTTAAAAAACCAAAGCTATATGGTACAGGAAAAAGGAACGATTTCCATTAACACAGAGAACATCTTCCCCATTATCAAGAAATTTCTCTATTCGGACAATGAAATATTCCTCCGGGAACTGGTAAGCAACGCAGTAGATGCCACCCAAAAAATGAAACGCTTGGCCACCCTGGGACATTATGCCAAGGACCTGGGTGATAGTAACATAAAACTGGCAGTGGATGCTGAAGCCAAAACCATTACTATCTCCGACAGCGGTATTGGCATGACAGCCGAAGAGATCAAAAAATATATCAACCAGGTGGCTTTCTCCGGCGCCACCGAATTTTTGGAAAAATTCAAAGAAGCCAGGGATGCCAATGAGATCATCGGCCGCTTTGGCCTTGGTTTTTATTCTGCCTTTATGGTGGCTGATAAAGTAGAGATACAAACGCTCTCTTACCAGGATGGCGCCGAACCGGCCAACTGGACCTGCGATGGCAGCACTTCTTTTGAAATTACCGAAGGCACCCGCACCGAAAGGGGTACTGATGTTATTTTATACATCAATGCAGAATCAGAAGAGTTTTTACAGGAACACCGCCTAAGCGAAATACTGAATAAATACGCTAAGTTCTTACCGGTGCCGGTGCAGTTTGGTACCAAAAAGGAATCTATACCCGACGGAGAAGATGAAGAAGGAAAACCAAAATACAAATCCATAGAGGTTGATAATATTATCAACAATACCAATCCTATCTGGACCAAGGCACCAGCCGACCTGAAAGACGAGGATTACCTTTCTTTCTATCGTGAATTATATCCCTTTGCAGAAGAGCCCCTGTTCTGGATACATCTCAACGTGGATTATCCTTTCAACCTGACGGGTGTATTATATTTTCCCAAACTGAAAAATGATTTTGAAGTACAGAAAAATAAGATCAAACTCTTCAGCCGCCAGGTATTTATTACAGATGAAGTAAAAGATATTGTACCCGAATTTTTATTACTGCTGCACGGGGTGATTGATTCTCCCGATATTCCGTTGAATGTAAGCCGTTCATTCCTGCAGGCCGACAGTAATGTAAAAAAGATCAACAGCTATATCTCCCGCAAAGTGGCAGATAAGCTGGCTGAACTTTTTGCCAAAGACAGGAAGGGTTATGAAGATAAATGGAACGACATTGGCATCTTTGTAAAATACGGGGCCGTCTCTGATGAAAAGTTTTATGAAAAAGCCACTTCGTTTTTATTACTGGCCAATACCCGAAAAGAAAAATATACACTGGAAGAATACAATGCCAAAGTAAAAGATTTTCAAACCGATAAAGATGGTCAATTGATCTATCTCTATACTGCAGATGCAGAAGGGCAGGACAGTTATATACAGGCAGCCCTGAAGAAAGACTATGATGTATTGCTGATGAATTCCCCTATTGATACTCATTTCATTCACCAACTGGAAATGAAACTGGAAAAAACGTCGTTAAAAAGAGTGGATGCAGATGTAATAGATAAGCTGATTGTAAAAGAAGATACCGCTGTGCATACGCTGACAGAGGAAGAAACCACAAAACTGAAAGCCATATTTGACAGAGCGATACATAATCCGGCGATGAAGGTGGAAGTGGAAAGCCAGCAGGAAGATGCGATGCCGGTTACCATTACCATGGCAAATGATACCATTTAGCTTGATCTGGATCCAGCTTAATATGAATGGCTTCCAATAATACTTCATCGTTTTTCTTCATTATTACTTCAAGGTTTTTGGGGTTCCTCCATTTAGTATGTGTAGTCGGAGCCCGACCGGATTTCTTGCCAGCTGATTCATGATAAAATTCGCTTTTACTCATCCCTACGATGGCCAAGCATCGATCTCTTCGTATACCCTTTGACATATATTCTATCATCATAGCTTTCTTTTCGATGCGGGATACATTTTTTTTAAAAGCTTATCTTTCAACTCTATCTCCAATTCCTTGTCGGCTAATAGTATTTTCAGGCGAATATTTTCCTTTTCAAGCTGGTCTAATTCCTTCTCTCTTTTTAAATGGGTTGTGTGCAATAGCCCTGACTCTCCCAATGATTCATACTTTCTTCGCCAGTAATAATAGGTAGCTGGATATAAACCGTATTTCTGAAGGGTAGGCTTTAATCCCTTCAATTTAACTTCCTTCATAATACTGACTTTCTCTTGTGGGCTGAACTTTTTGGTTCCACTTTCGCTTTGTTTCATCTCCATAATTACAAAAATATTTTTGTAA
>JANOEQ010000116.1:0-2770 GCA_031441485.1 Chitinophagaceae bacterium | reverse complement strand
GTAACGCCGGGTGAAACCCGGCGAGAGAAAACGTAGAATATGCCGAACCCTGAAAGGGTTCAACAGCGACAAAGAACGGATAAACTTTGTGAACTCTGCCGCTGGTAAGAAATAGCAGTCTTAACTAAATGACATTGCCCTTTAGGGAATAAAGACATTTACACTTTCAGAAAACTTACAGGGGTATCCGCATTATAAACTGAATGGAAGAGAAACAAATACCATATAAACAGCTTTATCAGCCTGTTACAGCCTTTTTAGTCAAAAGGATATTTAGGTTTCAAGTGGGCAATGCCGAAAGTTTTTCGCATTTTTGCACTAATCAACCGGTACCGGATGAAGTCAACTATTTATAACACATTGACCGATAAAAAGAAGCAGGGGAAAAAATCCTTTGCTGTGCTGATCGACCCTGATAAGGTGAACCGGTCTGTGCTGGATGAATTGACAGCGCTTTCCATTGCTGCTAAAGTAGACTACCTGCTGGTTGGTGGCAGCCTGGTTATTTCCAATCACCTGGATGAGTGTGTGCAGCATATTAAGAATAGCTGCGATATTCCGGTTATCCTTTTTCCCGGAAGCCCTTCCCAGGTGAGCAGATATGCGGATGCTTTATTGTATCTCTCTTTAATATCGGGCCGAAACCCTGAATTGCTGATTGGCCAGCATGTAGTGTCTGCCCCATTTGTAAAACAAAGCGGGTTGGAGATCATGCCCACCGGTTATATCGTGGTAGACGGGGGTGCACCTACCACTGTTTCCTATATCAGTAATGCAGCTCCTGTGCCTGCTGATAAAAATGAGATAGCTATGTGTACGGCCATGGCTGGAGAAATGCTGGGTATGAAATTAATTTATATGGATGCCGGCAGCGGTGCCAAGCGGCCTATTACTGAAAGTATGATTGAAGCGGTGGCCAAATATATTGAAGTACCGCTGATTATCGGTGGTGGCATATTACAACCGGAAAAAGCATATCTCAATTGCAAGGCCGGCGCTGATGTGATAGTAGTGGGTAATGCGATTGAAAAAGACGCTTCGCTCATTAAAGAAATGGCCGCAGCTATACATTCTGTGCCGGTGAAGGCATGATACAATTGATTTCCTAAATAAGCTTTCGCTCCACCGCCAACTTTATCAAACTGGCCGTATTCTTTACATTCAATTTTGCCAATAAATTTTTCCGGTGGCTGTCTACGGTAAATGAACTGAGAAATATTTTTTCAGCAATCTGCGGATTTGTATATCCTTCTGCAATCAGTTCTAATATTTCTTTTTCCCTGGCGGTCAAAGGAGGTAATTCGTATTTTGAAGATTTTTGATACTCCTGTAATGCCTGCCCTGCCTCTCCACTAAAAAAAATACCGCCTTCATACACGGTATGTATCGCTTTGATCAATTCTTCTTTGGAAGAATTTTTTAAGATATACCCCGATGCACCATTTTCCATCATCTTCTTAATATAGAGGCCCTGGTTGAAAGTGCTCAATCCAACTATCATAATGCCGGGATATTTTTCTTTCATCACTGCACATAATTCCGTTCCATCCATTCCCGGCATACTGATGTCCATTAATACCACATCTGCTGTATTGTTTACAAAAAAACCAAGACAGGATTGCGCATTCATCGCCTGCCCCATCCATGCAATATCCTTTTCATTTTGCAGTAATGAGTGAATGCCTTCTATAACAACAGGATGATCATCAACTATAAATAAACGGATCATAATTATATATTGAATTCAATATTTACCAATGTCCCTTTGCCTGCTTCTGAATGAATATCCAACCGGCCTTTTAAATAATCAACTCTTGACTGGATATTGCTAAGCCCTGCTCCCTTATTATTTTTCAGCATAGCAGTATCAAACCCTTTTCCATTGTCTTCTACAATAATACTAAAACGGCCATCTTCTTTAACTAACTGGACGATTGCTTCTGTAGCTGCCGCATGTTTCATTATATTATTCAGCAATTCCTGGATGATGCGGTAGATAATTATTTCCGATGATTTTTCTATCCTGCTATCCATACCCATTGATTGGTATTTTACCGAAAGTAAATTGGTAGCATTAATAGTATTACAATACTCTTTCAGCGCTTCATCCAACCCAAACTTTGTAAGTAGTTCCGGCATCATGTTATGTGCTACCCGCCGTAATTCTTTAATAGAAGTGTCTATCATATCTAATGACCGTTCAAACACGGCCATATTATCCGGAGTGATAATTAAATTGTCTTTCATATTGCTTAAGGAGAATTTTACACCTGATAATAACCCGCCCAGCCCGTCATGGAGATCTTTTGCCAGGCGGCTTCTTTCTTCTTCCTGGCCCTGGAGCATGGAATCAACGGCTACCAATTGTTTGTCTTTTTCCAACTCACGGATGCGCTGTTGCTGCAGTTCGTCACGCTGCTTAGCTAATTGTTGCCGATGCCGGAGATTTCGATAACCCAAAAAGCCAACGATGAGCAAAGCGCCCAATGAACCAATTAGGAAATAATTAAGTGTTGACTTTTGTTTGATGGAAAGAAACTGTATCTGTTTGTCTTTTTCTAATTGTACAATTTCTTTTTGCTTTTTTTCATTCTGGTATTGTGCCTCTACTTCTGCAACCTTTTCACTGGTTTCCGTTTTAAATAATGAATCGCTAACGGTAAGTGTTTTGGAAAAATATTCAGCAGCTATTTTATAATTACCATCCTGCTGTTCAATCTCAGCCCTTGTCTTGTATATTTCTTTTAAGTCAGTTCTTGTTCCCACTTCA
>JANOEQ010000115.1:0-10287 GCA_031441485.1 Chitinophagaceae bacterium | reverse complement strand
TCATAGAAAACATAAGAAATACAACATAGTATGTTTCAAAGAACAAATCAATCTATGTGTGTATTCCTATGTACCTATCCTGCTATGTGGTTCAAAATGGTATAAACGCAATACTGTAATAAAACTGGATAGCTACCGGGTAGCCCGCTATTAAAAGACTGCGTGAGGATTTATGTTATTTTTTAACCAGGTATTTTTCAAAAAAACCACGACTGTCAAGTACTTCAATATTTGAAAAATAAAAATCACCTGTATCTTCAGTAATAATGCACTTGCACTTACTGTCAACAGCAGCATAGTATTCCAACCCATCCTCAAAATCGTGAATGGCAGGGTTATTTACCGTTTTCAGAACAGCATTCTCCCCTACCGGTGAAATAGAAATTTTTTTACTTAGCAGGCCAATCTTTTCCCTGGCTGTTTTTTTATTTTTCTTTTCTGCAAAATAAAAAGCAATAGCAAGGCACAACGGAGAAGTAAATACCTCAAAATTTTTATTATCCGCCAAACTTAAAATACGGGCCGAGTTACTGAATAAAGGGTATTCTTTATTGAGTACTGACACCAGTATATTCGCATCTAGGAAAATTCTCATTTTTTAGAAGAATAGTATTCAGCACGGGTTGATTTACGGGTTTTCTTTTTGGTTTGATAAACGGCCTGCCCTTCTGCCACCACATTTACCCAATCAGATATAGGTAAATCTTCTAAGGAAGAATAATTGTCTGCGGTGGTCTTTTGCAAAAGAAATTCCACCAGCCTGGATAAACTGATATTATTTTTTTCAGCATACCGCTTTGCCCGGTTTACAATACCCTCATCAAAACTTAAAGTTACTTTTGCATCCATACACACATTTTTCACAAAATTAAAAAATCATACGTAAATAAAAAAATATTATTACGTATAATTTTAATCAAGCTAAAGACGAGACTGCCTTCTCAATAGTCCTTTTAAGAATTGCCCATCCCGGTGATTATCGGGATCACCAGGAACACAAAGCAGTATTTATCACACTGTTAATTTCCTTAGTACGCTTAGCCGCCTTCATGGGAATCTCTTTTGGCAGCCTCATTTAAAAAAACCGTGAGTTTTGCCTTTACCGGAGCTTCTGTTGGAAGCGTGGTGGCCGTATCACCTTCCGCTGCCTTACCCAATGGTATTATCATTGCCTGGGCCAGGGTTAGTGCCGCCAATACTATAGAGATACGATTTGAAAATAATGCTGGCGCTGCCATCAACCCGCCTTCACTCGGGTATAGCTTGCGGATTATTCAATAAGAAAAGACAACCAGTTAAATAAAAAGCCGGTCATTAAGACTGGCTTTTTTGTTTTCTTCTTACATTCATCCTCAAATATATTTTTTATGATAACATCCCTGCCAGAAAAATTATCCCGTCTTTCATTATTCTTTATATCGTTTTCATTGCTAATCCCTCCTGTTGCCGCACAAACCCCGTCATTTGTTACCGACAGCCTCGATAGTTATATCGTAAAAGGGATGAAGCAATGGCAGATACCAGGACTTGCGATTGCCATTGTGAAAGATGGAAAAATAATTGTAAGTAAAGGGTATGGTGTTAGGGAATTTGGAAAAGAAGATAAAGTGGACGAAAACACCTTGTTTATTATAGCTTCCAATTCAAAATTATTTACCGGCACCTCCATGGCCAAACTGGATTTTGAAAAGAAATTGTCGCTGAATGATAAGGTAACACAATACATACCCTGGTTCAGATTGTACGACAGCAATGCCACCCAACTGGTGAATATAAAGGATATGCTCTGCCACCGGCTGGGTACTAAAACCTTCCAGGGAGATTTCACCTTCTGGGATTCAAATCTGCCAAAGGATTCTATAGTTTGGAAAATGCGGTACCTGAAACCACCGGGAGTATTCAGACAGGATTATGGCTATTGCAATTCCGGTTTTTTAGTAGCGGGACAGGTATTGGAAAAAGTAGCCGGCCAAACATGGGAATCGTATGTGCAGGAAAATATCCTTACTCCGCTGGGTATGACCAATACTTATATGAACACGGCTGGTATTGCACAAAGGAATAATGTGGCGCAACCGCATAACAATCTCTACAGCCCTATTACTAAAATTCCTTTCGATAATGTAGACAATCTTGGCCCCGCCACCAGCATGGTAAGTAATGTAAAAGACATGAGCAGGTGGCTGCTGCTTCAGTTAGATAGCGGGCGTTATGAAGGCAAACAAATATTGCCCTGGCCCGTATTGCAAAAAACAAGGGATGTAAATATTATAACAGGCAGCAGAAAATCATCCGCCTTTCCCACGCATTTCAGAGGCTACGGGCTGGGCGTATTTACTACAGATTATTCTGGCAGGCAAGTATACTGGCATACAGGCGGTGCATTCGGCCATGTTACCAATGTTTGCTTTGTACCTGAAGAAAAATTAGGCATCACTATTTTAACCAGCAATGATAACCAGAATTTTTTTGAAGCGCTACGTTACCAGTTACTGGATGCGTACCTTGGTGTGGCTTATACGGACAGAAGTGAATTTCAATGGGGCTTCTTTGAGCAGGGCAAAAAAGAAACCGATACCGGACTGGCGGCCTTAAAAGCAAGGGTGGAAAAGAAAAACCAACCTGCTACAAAATTGTCAGATTACACAGGGGGTTATTACAATACAGTGTATGGCAAAATAAGCATTACTAAAAGTGGAAATATGCTGATCTGCCGCTTCCAGCACCATCCGGATCTGATCGGGTATATGGAATATATGGACAATAATGAATTTCGTATCACCTACTCCAACATAGGGTACGGTATTTACCCGGTTAAGTTTACACTGAAAGATGGTAAAATTGCAAGCGTGGAGATAAAATCCAATGATTTTGTGGAAAGCGATGCTTATGTATTTGTAAAAGACCCGTCTGGTACTATCATCCGGTAATAAGCTATTACTAAAATACCATCCCGTTTTAAGCGGGATGGTATTTTTTATTCTGTATCCTTTTTATATTCTCATCAATGCCGCACCACTACCCTCTTAGCTCCCACTTTCTTGCCTGCAGCATTCACCACTTCCACTATATACACTCCTTCACTGAAACTGTTTCCAAGGTTTACTTCCAGTCCGGTATAAGCCGTATTGGTGACAAACGCCTTCTGGTATATCTTTTGACCTGACGCACTATAGATATTAAGTGTAAGCGTTTCATTCAACTGGTTATAATACCTGACTGTAAACTGGCCCTGGTTAGGATTGGGATACACCCACAGGTTTTCCGAAGCCTGTCCGCTTACCACTATATTTGAGGAAGTGGATATACAACCGTTCAGATCTGTGTACACTGCACGGTAGGTGCCAATATCATCTACAGACAATGGCCCAAGCACACTTCCTGTTACGCCTGGTATCGGGCTTCCATTCACCGACCATACGAAACTTCCTCCCGGAGGATTCACTGTCGCAGTGATTGTGGTGGTTTGGGCCGGCAGCAATGCTGAAGGCGCAGCAACAGTAAGACCAATTGATGGTAACGCATTTACATACAGCGATGCCGGAGTGGAGGTAATAACCGTACAAAGCCCGTTGAGTATAACCCTGAACGTATTAGTGTTCATGGCGGTTGTTACATTATTTATCGTATAGCTCGAAGAATTGGTACCGGCTATATTGACCCAGGCACTGCCATTCCATTGCTGCCACTGATAGGTTACCACATTGCTGGCCGTTACACTGAACGTGGCATTGGTTCCCAAACATACAGTTCTGTTCACCGGTGGTGCAGCAATCACTGGTAATTGTCCATCAAGTACTGTAACAGTAAATGAGCAAGTGGAGGTATTGCCCGCCGCATCAGTGGCAGTGGAAGTAACCATGGTGGTGCCCAGCGGCAAAGTGCTTCCGGAAGCAGGCACAGTGACCACTGTTACACCTGGACAATTATCGGTTGCCGTTACAATATAATTAACCACGGCCGTGCAGGAACCGATCGGTGTGCTTACCGTAACATTTGAGGGGCAGCTAATAGTCGGCGCCTGGGTATCATTCACCGTTACTGTGAAAGTGCAGTTGGTAATATTACCTGAGGCATCCGTTGCACGGAAACTGTTAGTGGTGGTGCCCACCGGAAAAGTGCTGCCACTTGGGAGGCCTGTAGTCTGTACGGTGGTTACCCCGGCGCAATTATCAAGGGCAACAGGTGTGATATATGTAACGGCTGCGGCACATGCCCCGGGTGTATTGTTAACCGTTATGTTGGCAGGGCAATTATTGATATTTGCCGGGCAGGTATTATAAATGTTTAATACTTCCGCAGGGGTTAATGCCCGGGTATACATGCCAAATTCATCCATCCTTCCATTAATGGATGCTAAAGTGGAATAACCGCCTACCCTGAACGGACCGGCCCCGGTATTGGAGAAGGTGACATTATATGTTTGCGGAGAACCCCCATTTTTATATACTACTGTATTTATTCCATTATAAACAATGGTAATAAATGTAGCTGCCGGATTTACGCCGGTAATTAATACGTCGGCAGAACCACCCCTCAGTAATATGTTATTTGGAAGTGCTGCACCTCCATAAAAACAGCGGAAAGCTGCAGCGTTAACATCGCCAAATAAGTAGGAGGGATTATTATCCACCTGGTTAGGGCCAAGCCAGAGGCTTATTGTCCAGGGGGCGGCCATATTGGTAGCCCAATTGGTATTCAGGCTTTGATTGGCAGTTCCTGTACCCACCAAAGCACCATCGCATTTACCAGTTGCCCCCTGAGTGAGGCCGGTCAAAGTAGCAGTGGCTGTGCCCGCAGGTGGTGCGGTGGCCAGGTTAGGAACTGATGTTCCGCTTCCGTCAAATTTATAATACAATCTTTCCGGAAATAATCCGGGAGAAGAGAATACAGGGCCCTGGTTATCTACTACTGTTATTGTAAAGGTACAGGTAGTTGTACCGCAAAGACTGGTTGCTGTTGCAATAACATTAGTTGTTCCAACCGGGAAGATACTGCCTGAAGGAATGGAATAAGTAATTACCGGTGTTGGGTCGCCGGTAGCAGTAGCAGCCGAATAGCTTACGTTGGCAAAACATTGACCAGGAGTATTATTGACCGTAATATTTGCCGGACAGGTGATCGCCGGTGGCCCGCTGCATGGAAGCGTGGCCCGTGATCCAACAAGAGGGGCACTTGTAAGATAAGTGGCACTGCACAGACCCGTGTTATATGAATAAACATAAAAATCATACGTGGTTGCCGGAATAAGCCCGGAAGTTGTAAAAGAAGTGGAAGAACTTATCGAAACTACAGTACCGGAACCAAGTGAACCTCCAACAGTGTAGCTTACTCCATCCACCGGGTTTACCGGTGAGGCACCGGTTGGGTATCTTACCACCAAATAATTTGTAGGTGCCCCGGAAGCAGGAGTAAAACTGCCATTGATCTGGGTAGTTGATACTGCAGTTAAATTCAAACCGGTTGGCTGCGCTGATGGAATCAGGCAGGGAACAGCGGGAATAACACTAATCCCAATACCTGGAACATTTTGATCCCCGCTGGTTGGCAATACTACAGCGCCGCATGGTGATGCAGCATCACTATATGCCCTCCTGCGGTTCGGCGCAGCACCAAGGGCAAGCTGAGGAAGAGAAAAACCTGTTCCTGTAAAGCCACACTGAGAAACTTCAATGATCAGATTCATCGCAGGGTCGTAAAAAAATGGGGTTGTAAGGGGAATACTGACCCATTGCAGTGTACCGCCGGATACTAAGGCTGTGTTTTGTGACCTCACGGTCGTCATCGGCCCTGAATAAAAAGCGCCATTACCCAAAAAAGTGGAAGCTGAAACAGTTGCCATCCGGACCGTCAGGTTAGTATATGTGGCATTAGCAGCAGTTGCTGCACGAAACCAGATACCGGTTATATTATTTCCCAACGGGGCCGGTGTTAACTGGCTGAATTCACCTGCGGCTACAAGCCATTGCACTTTTTTTCCCGTACCGGGATTGATATTGAAGGGGAATGAATTATTATTTCCGGTGGGTAAATGATTATAATGCTGTGGTTGAGCATACAGATTTTCTTTGCCAAAAAAAAGAAAAAAAATTGTAAGTTGGACAACAAAGTAGATTTTTGATTTCATACAATTAGTTTTGAGTAAAAAAAATAAAGCCTGTAAGTGAGATTTATAAGGACGGATTTGAAAGCAGTAAATAAATCTACGGATTAATACTCAAAAAAAATAATTGTCCTATTCCGGGGTAGTATCTCAGTTTGAACCACATAGATCATAGCAATCATAGAAATACACACAAAGAATAGCCATATATGAGTATTTCTATCTGATCTATAACATACTGTGGTTCAAAATTGTAAGAAAAGCAGTTAAAATTCAAACTGAGACACTACCTATTCCTGGGGTACATTTCAAATTGTCACTTATGGCCCCAACCCGAAGGGCGGTAAAGTCTTTTTATACGACTATTTAGTATTTTGTCTGCGGGCCCTGAAAGATTTAAGTTGCGGCAATTTTAAATACACCCTGTTCCGGGTCTTTAATAAATAAACGGGCACATATAATAACCAGGGCATACCTTAAAATTGCCAGAAACCAGTAAAGAAGGGGCGGCATTTTTTTCAGTTCAAAATCATACCTGCGGGATTTACTGAGCTATTGATATATGTATAAATAAGCTGATTCTTAATAGATTATCATTTTGCCTATGATTAATACTACATCCATTTGGAAAGGAAATCCTTAAACTCATGCCGGATGCCATTCATCACCTTTTCATATATTTCATATTTTCCCTGCAGCACATCGTGCTCACCCACTAATCCTTTTTCAATACGACCGTAATGCTGTTGAATGTCAGCCCCGATCTTTTGAACGTACAGGTTTATTTCATGCTTCAATTCATCACTGTTATTTCTTTGTACAATAAATTGATTCTGGAAATGCTCGATGCCCTGCCTGGCTTCAAAAGATGTATTCTTTGACGCTATCTCTTCCAGGCGGCTTTCCATCAAATCAATTTCATCCACATAAAATTCAAGGCCTTTACGCCAAAAGCTGTGATCGTTACCAACATTATTTATACTGGTGTAAGACATAATAAATTCTTTTAGCGAAACTATTATACTTATAAAAAGTTAAGCATGACCCACGTCAAGAATGAAGATGATAAATTTCAGCAAGGGCAATAAAAAAGCGTTTCCCTGATTGAAAACGCTTATAGAAAAGTAATATTTAATAAAAATGGCTCCTACCCTTTTTTAACTTCTTTCGCCCAGGCATCTTTCAGGCCCACCGTGCGGTTAAATACCAGCTTATCCGAACCGCTGTCTTTATCTACAACAAAATATCCTTTGCGGATAAACTGGTATTTTTCTTCAGCCCCTGCGTGCAGTAAGGCAGGCTCGGCATATACATTGGTTAATACATGCAACGAATCAAGGTTCAGGTATTCTTTAAAATCACCATTCACATCCGTTGGGTCTTCTATTTTAAAAAGCCGGTCGTACAAACGGATTTCGGCACTAACTGCATGCTTTACACTTACCCAGTGCAGGGTACCTTTTACATTGATCCCGCTGGTATCTGCTCCGCTCCTGCTTTCGGGAATATAAGTACAATGCACTTCAATAATATTTCCTTCGCCATCTTTTATCAGTTCTTCACATTTGATGATATAGGCGCTTTTCAAACGTACCATCTGTCCCGGCGCCAGGCGAAAATATTTTTTGGAAGGATGTTCCATAAAGTCGTCCCTTTCTATGTATAACTCACTGCTGAAAGGGATATCCCTCGTTCCTTCCTTTTCGTCTTCAGGATTATTTTCACTTTTCAACATTTCTTCCTGACCTTCATAATTGGTGATCACCACTTTCAGCGGATCAAATACCACCATTCTGCGAAGGGCAATTTTATTCAGGTGCTCCCTTACACAAAATTCCAGCACACCCACATCCACCATGTTTTCTCTTTTGGCCACTCCTATCCTTCTGCAAAACTCCCGGATACTGTCTGCCGTATAGCCACGGCGGCGCAGCCCGCTTATCGTGGGCATGCGGGGATCATCCCAGCCTGTTACATGTTTCTCCGTTACCAATTGCAGCAATTTTCGCTTGCTGGTTACTGTATAATTGATATTGCGCCGTGCAAATTCATACTGGTGAGAAGTATATATTTCCAGCTTTTCAATCAGCCAGTCATATAATTCACGGTGGGGTACAAATTCCATTGTACAAATAGAATGTGTTACTTCTTCAATAGAATCACTTTGACCATGTGCAAAATCGTACATTGGATAAATACACCATGTAGAACCGGTACGGTGATGATGGGCATGCTTGATACGGTAAAGAACAGGGTCCCTCATCAGCATATTTATATGAGCCATATCAATCTTTGCCCGCAAAGTGTGACTGCCATCAGAAAATTCGCCGGCTTTCATCCGTGCAAATAATGACAGGTTATCTTCAATGCTGCGGTTGCGGCAGGGGCTGTCTTTCCCCGGCTCCGTTGGCGTTCCTTTCATAGTGGCCATTTCCTCACTGGTACTGTCATCCACATAAGCCAGTCCCTTTTCAATCAGTTTAACAGCATAAGCATGCAGCGTATCGAAATAATCACTGGCATATCGTTCGTTTTTCCATTCAAATCCCAGCCATTTCACATCTTCTTTGATATTGTCCACATATTCTGTTTCCTCGGTTACCGGGTTAGTATCATCAAACCGGAGGTTAGTATACCCGGGAAATTTTTGGGTAAGCCCAAAATTCAAACAAATACTGCTGGCATGACCAAGATGCAGGTATCCGTTAGGCTCAGGTGGAAAACGGGTGACAATTGTTTTATACCGGCCATTTTTTAAGTCCTCATCAATTATCTCTTCGAGGAAATTCAGGCTTTCTTCTTCCTTTTTTATTTCTTCTGACATAGTTTGCAAAGGTAAGGAAATGAGCGGTTTAAAAGAAGAAGAGCAATCGTATGAACAGGCGAACAGATGAACAAGGAATTTTGAATATTGAAGTAGACAAAATCCCGAAAATTTTGAGCACAGACCGATCCCACTTCATCATTCCTTGTTCATCTGTTCATCTGTTCGCCTGTTCATCTATTCATCTGTTCGCCTGTTCATCTGTTCGTTTGTTCGTCTGTTCTGTATTACTTCTCCATGTCAGGTATCTTCTTCAGTGCTTCTGCCAGTCTTGATTTTTCCTTAGAAATTCTTCGGCCCCTGAAGAATAGGTAGAGATTAAAAAACAACATGATGCCAAGGTAAATACTGAAACCCCCGATTTTGGCACTGAGAATTTCAAGCAACGTACGGCTGTCAGTAATGGTAGCTGCAATCTCCATTATCCAAAGGGCAAAACCAAGGTTCAATAAATAAAAACCGGTTTCAAAAAGTTTGTTGGTGGAAAGGGCTATATCCGCTTTACCATTAAAAATATCGAGCATAAATGCCTTGCTGTTTTTAAAGAGGATGTGTGCCACATACCAGGTAAGCAGGATGACGATGGGCAGGTAAATAAGATAAGCGGTGAAATTGTAATTGGTGTTCATATACATTAATTTTTATGATGAGGAATAGAATGCTGATTTTTACTAAACAGATAAATCGCCGCCATATTGAAAAAGTGAATCACACCCAGTGTAAGGAGTATTTTACCCGTCATTACCAGCACACTGGCAAACAACTGCTCCCAATTATATACGGTTTGCCAGGAGCGGATCATCAGAGCGGCATAACCGAGGTTCAGCAGGTAGTAGCCGGTTAGTAATACTTTATTTATAAAATCCGTGAGTTCCCCATTACCATGCAGGAGGCGCAGAATATATAAGCGGCCATTCCGGTAAAAACGTAATCCCACATGCACCGTGATGAAATAAGTGATAATGAGATAAATGATGTAAGCGAAGGTGTTCATACCGGAGGTTTTAAAGTTTGCTGAACCGCTTTCAGAAACAAAGTTACTCATGTTTTTCGTATTTTCAATATTTTCTGAAAGTTTATTTAAACTAATACCCGCCCGTTCCGGTTTCCGGTAGTGGGTCAGTTTGAAAAAAAACCCATAGGTCGTAGAAGAGATAGAAATACACAGATATGCTTTTCGATGTGCGTATTTCTGTGACAACTTATTTTCTATCCCGGATGGCCCTATCGTGTGGACACATTTTTTTGAACACGGAATGGACGGGTACGAAGGATAATAACGGATTTTTTCTGCTGCTACGCATCAGAAATTGGATGTTTTTTCGAATATTGTTAAGATCAAGAGGAAATCAATGAATCC